>JBIOZP010000071.1:0-23035 GCA_044871225.1 Solirubrobacterales bacterium | reverse complement strand
CGAGGGTCCACGCATACGATTTCGGCCAGTTCAGTAGCACCAGGGGGCAGGGAGCAATGAGGGGGCATAGATCGACCCGGTGGGGTTGTGACCGTCGAGAGGTTCGATGAGGACGGTCGCCGCTCTCCGCCGTGCCAAGGCTCCCGCGGAGGGGTCCTCTCGGTGGCGGGAGAGGTCGGCGCGGCTCTACGAGCAGCTTCGCCGCCCCTCCCGGGCCATGATCCGGCGGGCGTTTCGCGGCGCCTTCGCCGACGACGAGATCGAGGACATCTACGCCAACGCGTGGGTGGGAACCCTGCGGGCGCTCGAGCGACGGCACGACGAGCTCAGCGACGAGGAGGTCCGAAGGTACGTGCTGACGGCCGTCGCGAACCACGCCAGCAAGGAGCTTCGACGCCGCAGTCGCCGCCCCACCGCCCCCCTGGAGACTGTCCACACCGTTCCCGATCATCACCCGCTGCCCGATGAGCGGGCGGCGATGCTGGAGCACTCCCGGATCACGCGGGATCTGCTGGCGAGCCTGCCGCCTCGGCGGCGCGCCGTGATGCTCCTCCGATACGGGTGGGGACTCGAGCCGCGGCAGGTCTGCGGCCTCGTGAAGGGCCTCTCCCCACGGGCGTATCGCAAGGAGGTGACCCGTGGGGTCGACGAGTTCACGGCGAAGCTGCGGATGGTGGAGAGCGGCGAGTGGTGTGCCGACCGCGAGCCGGTGCTCAAAGCTTACGCGGCGGATCTCGCCGATCCCGAGCAGGTGCGCCAAGCGCGCCAGCACCTCTCGCACTGCCGGCGCTGTGCCGACTTCGTGGCCCAGCTGCGGGGCCACCTGGACGACCTCGGCGCGTCGATCACTGCCCCGACTGCTCTGGACGGGGTGGGCGACGGACACCTCTCGATCGCCGATCGCCTCGGCGAGGTGATCCACCGGGCCCGCGACTCGGTTGGCGGTCCGTTCGGAGGTGGCTCCGCGGATGGCGCGGCGGAGGTCGGGGGCCAGGCAACCACCCTGTCGACCGGCGCGCGCGGCGCCGGCGCGGCGAGCGCGGGCGCCCTGGCGAAGGTGGCCGGCTTGGGTACCGTCGGCAAGGTCGCCGCCGTGTGTCTCGGCAGCGGGGCGGCCGCTACTGCCTGCTTGGTGACGGGCGTCGTGCCCGCTCACTTTCCAGGGGATGGAGACCGTCCCCAAGCGGCTTCGACAAGCCGTCCGGCACAGGAACGTCCGGCTCCGCCGGGACCAAGCGAGCCCGTCCAGGGCTCGCCGACGCCAGCCGAGAACGAGCCGGCTCCCCCTCCGGCTCCGGATGGCGCCGGCGGTGCTGCCGAGCCGCCGTTGCCCGAGCCCGCGCCGGAGCCCCCGCCGCCGCCCATCGAGCCTTCGGCACCCCCTGCCCAGCAGGAGTTCGGGGTAGCCTCCCCGCAGGTCGCAGCGAGCCCGAGTTCCGCTTCCGCGCCGTCGTCCAGCGGGGGAGGCGGCTCGGCCGTCCAGCGGGAGTTCGGTCCGTGACCAGGTCGCGACTCCTCACCGCGGCGGGGCTGGCCCTCCTTGCGCTCACCCAGTCGACCGCGATGGCCGCGGGCCAGACCTACACGGTGGTCCAGTGCCACCCGCTCAACCGCGCCCACGCCAACGCGGTGCTCGAGGACGCCTCACCCTACGCGGCCCGTGCGTTCTGCGGCGACCCCCGCAATGACTACGCGGTCAAGGTGAGCAGCGTTCGAGGCGCGCGACACGGCAGCTTTGGCCGGGTCCGCTGGCCGGTCACATCGCCTGCATTGGGCATCGTCGCCGTCGACGTAAGAGCCAAGCTGCGGCGCGACAACAGCCACGCTCCGCGCCTGTGGATGGCCGATACCCAACTCAACGAGGTCGCGCGAATCGCCACCGGAGACGCCGGCCCTACCGGCTACCGGCACTACCGCTGGCACGCGGGCGGTCACGGCCTGCGCCAGCTCGTCGCCAGCCTCTCATGCCAGCGTGCCGCGGGCTGCCGCCAGTCCACCGCGGCCAAGGCCTGGGTGCGAGACGTCCGCATGGAGTTGTCGGATTACTCGAATCCGAGCCTGACCACCCTTTCCGGCACTGTCTTGGACCGAGGATGGCTTCGGGGCGAGCGCGGCTTGCATCTCCTCGCCGAGGATCTGGGAAGCGGGCTCGCCGAAACGATCGTGAGCCTCAACGGCGATCGACTCGCACTTCGGCGAGGGATCTGTCACGGGATCCCGGGAACTGGATACGCGACGAGGTTTCGCGCATGTGGCAACCAGCTGACACTCGACATGCGGACGAACACCGCTGCTTCGCCATTCCGCGACGGACGAAACAGCCTCTCGGTATGTGCGCTCGACTTCGCCGGCAACCGAACCTGCGAGCGACGCGTTCTCAGGGTCGACAACTCGCCACCGGAGATCGCCTTCGCCTCGACGCGGAATCCGCAGGACCCGGAGCTCATCAGGGCTGTCGTCGGTGATCCCGCGTCGGGAGTCCGGTCGGGGCAGATCCGCTATCGCGCCGAAGGGAGCGCGGGATGGCGGCCAATTCAGACGAGGGTCGTCTCAGGCGAGCTTCGAGCCCGGATCAACTCAACACTCGACCCGCCCGGCGACTACGAGTTCATGGCGCGGGTCCAAGACGTGGCCGGCAACACGGCGCAGACGACGAGGCGGGCAAATGGCGAGCCGATGATCCTGACCTTTCCGCTGAAGTCGCAGGCCAAGCTCACCGCTCACCTGCTTCCGGGCGGTGGCCGAGGCCTCACGGTCAGATACGGCCAGGGCGCGAGGGTGGCGGGACTGCTCCGCGACGCTTCCGGACGGCCTCTCACGAACCAGGAGGTGATCCTCACCGAGCACTTCGGCGCGGGAGCACTGATCGACAGGCGCGTCCGTACGGTGCGAACCGATCGCGACGGTCTGTGGGAGGCACGGCTTCCCCCCGGGCCGAGCCGCATCGTTACGGCAGCCTATGGCGGGACCCGCCGGTACCTGGCGGATCGGGCGGCGGCCGGTCGCCTACGCGTGAAGAGCAAAGCAAGCTTCCACCTGTCTCGCCGACGAGTTCCGGAAGGCCGGCGGGTGATGTTCCGCGGTCGGGTGGCTCATCTCGCGGCACGGATCCCGCCCGGGGGCAAGCTGATCGAGCTTCAGGTCAAGGACGGCTCCCATTGGCGCAGCGTCCGGCACGCGTTCAGCACCCGCCCCAACGGCCGATACCGGATGCGCTACCGGTTCGCGCGCTTCTACACCTCCAACGTGTCGTACCGGTTCCGGGTCAAGGTCCTGCGCGAGGCGGGCTGGCCATACGAGGCACCCGTGACCTCGCGTCCCAAACGGCTGGTGGTCAAGGCGCGGTGATCGGTGCCGCGGCCGCTGGTCGATGCCGGAACGCATCACCCGGGCCGAGCGGACGGGTTCCTGTCGGGGTGCGACAGAAGCCGTCCATCGGGGCGTTGGGGAGCACCGAGCGGTGCGCGCCTCGAAGAGCCCTCCAGTTGTCATGACATTTGTCGGTACAACTGGAGAGGTGTCGAAGTAGGGGAGTGGGGCCCCGGGCCGACCTTGCGGATGGGACTCGGCTCAGGTGCGGAAGGTGAGGACCGGCGACCAGCCGCTCTGCTGCGATGCCGCCTTCTGGGAGCGGGCCTGGAACTGGTAGGTCTGCCCCGGCGCTACCGGCACGGGGGTCCCGCTCGCGCCAAAGACTCCGGAACGCGCGGTCGTGTCGGTCCGCCAGGCCCTGAAGGTCCCGGTCGTGCCCCTGCGGAAGCGGACGTCGAAGCGGGTCCCGGTGTTCGTGCCCGGCAGGGCCCAGGTGACCGTGAACGGGGCTCCGGCGGGATTCGCGTTGGCGATCGGTCTGACCTTGACGATCCCATCCATGCCGACGCCGCTGGCGGTGCCGTGAAGGGTGCAGTAGTAGTGGTAGCTGCCTGCCGAGGCGCTGATCGAGAAGTTGATCGCCCCCGCGGTTGGCTCGCCCGAGGAGAAGAGCCCCGTGTCCTGCTGGATGTCGTGCCGGCGAAAGGAGCCGGGCGCGCGCGTCCAGTGGAAGCTCGGGCCCGTGACGAGGTTTCGCACCGGGGGTGCCTCGGGCGCGAAGAAGTTGTCGTTGACGGTGATCTCCCTGGGGGCGCCCAGAGCCACCGACGCGTACAGGAACGCCCCGACCACGACCAGCGCTGACAGGAAACGCTTCAACTCACCACCCTCTCCTCGGCCTTCCTTGGTCCAGGGGACATCCTAACGCGATGGCCCCGGTGGACTCGTCCGCGGTGATTGCCTTGGGCTGAGCCGCAACAACGGGCCAGGGGCCGTGTTGGACTTTGTAGTGGCTCGGTGGCTGGGCGTGCGTCGTGGCTGGGATCTGCTCCATTGGCGGGAGGCGATCCGCTGGCGCGTTCTCGTCGGCCTCTACGTCGCGGTGACGGTCGCGGCCGTCGTGGCTGTGAACGCCGACCAGAGCAATGCCCCGGCAGCCCTCGGCCTGGTCGGGGCCGCGTCGGGCCTTTTGGGCTGGGGGACCCGCAGCGCCTGGGGGGCGGTGCTCGCGTGGATGCTCGTACCAGTGGCGCTCGTGTTCGGAGACGCCAACCGGTTCACCGGCGGCGGGGTTCCCGACCCGGTGGTTCTGCTGGCCCTGGAGGGAGCCGGGATCTCGACGGCCGTGATCATGCTCGCCGCGGGCGTCCGGACCCTGATCTACCGCCGGCACGTCGGTGGGCGGCTCACCGTGAGCAAGCTCCGCGAGCCGTACGAAATCCCCGAACGCGATGGACCGTCCGTGACCGACCTGCGTCGCATCGACGAGCATCCAAGGCCCGCACGGGACCGGGGCGCCCAAAAACGCCGTCCCACTCGAGCCCACCCCACCGGGCACAGGCGCTAACCGAGCGCCTACAGCTCGTATCGCGCCAAATCCGCCTCGAGGCGCTCGGCGTCCCGGGGGTCCAGGGGTTGGCCATCGCCGGGGGAAGGCCCGTTTGGGCGAGCGGCACGTCGCCAGCGCCACACCCCCAGCCCGAGCGCAACAGCGGCGACCACGATCGCTCCGCCCGGGACCAGCCACGCGGTGAGGTCGAAGCCCGACTTCGGCGGCTCGGCGAGCACCCGCTCGCCATATTCGGCGACCAGCGCGTCCTTGATCTCGTCCTTGGTCCTTCCGGCGGCGATCTGGCGGCGGATGAAGGCGCGCTCGCGGTCAGCCTGCGGGGCGCCTGAGAGGTTGAGAGCGGTGCCGCAGATCGGGCACATCACCTCGTCCTCGACGTCGGGAAGGTTGGTCTGGGGTTGGGGGGGAGCCGCCGCGAGCAGGACGGATGTCACGACCAGCAGCGCCGCCGTGCGCAGCCCGGTTCTCATTGAGCGGCCTTTCCGGTCAAATACGGGCTCACGTTCGCGTTTAGGTACCCCTCCGTCACCGGCCCACGGCGATGCAGCACGAGCTTTCCGTCCGGTGCGACCAACAGGGACTCCGGAACGCCCGTCGTCCCGAGCTCGTCCTCGGAGAAGTCCCCGCTTCCGTCGTGAAGCTGCGGATAGGTCACCCCGTACCTGCGCACGAATTCCAGCGCGTCCGCACTGAGGTCGTTCGAGTCGACGCCGAGGACGGTGAAGCGCTGCTCTCGGTGCGACCGGTGGAAGCGCTCCAGGGCTGGCGATTCGTCGCGGCACGGCGTGCACCACGATGCCCACACGTTGAGCAGCACCCAGCGCCCCCGGTAGTCGGCGAGCGACCCGGTCCCCTCGCCCGCGAGCTTCGGCAGCGTCGTCGTGGGCACAGTCTCTCCGGGCTGGAGTGCCGCGGCGCTCTTGTTCAGGAGGCCGTAGCCGAGCAGCCCGACCACCGCCAGGACCGCGAGGAGGACCGCGAGGGCGCGAGCGCTCACGTCTGGGAAGGGTAGAGGGGCGCCGTGGGCAGCCCGCCTAGAATTGGGCCTGGTCCGCGGACGTAGCTCACCTGGTAGAGCGCGAGCTTCCCAAGCTCGAGGTAGCGGGTTCGAGTCCCGTCGTCCGCTTCTCACCCGCCGCTCCCACCGCCCTGTCCGCGTCCGCCTGCATCGCTGGCAGGCTCATTCGCAGAGCAAAGGTCTGCGGGCTCGCTTACTTTTCTTCAACCCGCGCTACGATCCTCCCGTGTCCCGAAGGATCGAGGTCAACCCGTTTCGATTCGGCGGACCGCTTCCGCCGGAGGAGATGATCGATCGCGACCCGGAGGCCGACGAGCTCTTGGCCCTGGCGGCCGGCCGCCATTCGTTTCGCCTCGTCGGGCCCCGTCGCTACGGCAAAACGACGCTGCTTCGCAGGGTGTTGGAGGCGGCGGAGCGAGAGGGCATGGCGACGGTCCTGGTGGACCTGCAGGACGTGCTCTCGGTCGCCGAGATCGTGGTTCGCATCGAGCGCGGCTACCAGGATCGCCTCAAGGGGCCGATCCGAAAGCACGTGGACAACCTGCTCAAGGCCTGGAACATCGGCATCTCGCTCGTGGGCGGGGGATTCACCGCGTCCTTGCAGCGCAACCCGAACATCGACGCCGAGTCGGTTCTGCTGCGGCTCCTGGAGCTTCCGGCCGAGCTCTTCAAGCGCGAGGGCATCACCAGCCTGATCGTCTTCGACGAGATCCAGGACGTGCTGGCCGTTGCCGGGGCCGACGGAAAGATTCGAAGCGTCATTCAGCACCACGCCGACGCCGCCACCTACGCGTTCGCCGGCTCCGCTCCCGGCGTGATGGAGCAGCTCTTCGCCGACCCGACCCGCCCGCTGCTGGACCAGGCGGTGCCCAAGGAGCTTGCCCCGCTGCCGCTGGACGAGGTGGCCTCCTACGTCGAGGCGGGCTTCGAGCGCAGCGGGCGAAAGCCGGGGACGGGTGTGGGCTTCATGACCGAGTTCGCCCGGGGTCACCCGCAGCGGAGCATGATGCTCGCCCACTACCTGTGGGACGCGACGCCCCGCGGCGCGAGCGCCGACGAAGGGGCCTGGCTGAAGGCACTCGAGCGGGGCCTGCGCGACACCGCCAAGCTGATGCGAGCGATCTGGCAGGCCCTGCCGGCGAACGAGCGCCGCGTGGCCCGCGCCCTGGCGGTCTTGAGCACTCCGCTTCACAGCGAGGACACCGCCGCCGCCGTCGGAATCAAGCGCTCGAGCATCGGCAAGGCGCTGGAGGGCCTCTACGACAAGGCCGACGTGATCGACCTCGGCGGGCGCCCGCGCCTCACCGACCCGATGTTCGAGCTGTGGCTTCAGCGCCGCGGTCTCACCCCCGCCAGTGGCGAGGAGCTCGAAGCGGAAGAGGCAGGGGAGTAAGCGGCGCTACGCGCCGCCGCGGCCCGACAGCCAGCCCGCCAGGGCTCCGAGGACCAGGCCGATCTCCGGCGCGAGAGGGACGTCCGTAGCCACGCTGGCCAGGATGCCGAGGGCCAGGCCGGCCACCGCCCCGATCGCGATCCATGCCCCGGTGCTCATGGCGACGGGATCATGAAGGTCATCGCCGATCGCGGACGTCCGGTGGTGAGCCGATGCAACACAATGCGGGCATGACCACTGCCTTCCAGGGCCTCCGCCGCGGCGGCCCCGAAGCCCGGGCGGCGATCCTGGCCGTGGACGACGACCAGCAGGCGCTGGGCCGCCTGGAGCAGGAGCTCGGGCGGCGCTACGCCGGCGACTACCGCGTGATCTGCGAGCGCTCGGTCGACCACGCCATGGTCGAGCTGGAGGCGATCCGGGAGGAAGGCCGCGAGCTGGCGCTGGTCCTCGTCGACCAATGGCTGCCGGACGGCACGGGGGAGAAGCTGCTCGCGCAGGTGCGAGAGCTGCATCCCAACGCCAAGCGGGCGCTTCTCGTCGAATGGGGCGCCTGGGCAGACCGGCCCACGGCCGACGCGATGCTGCGGGCGATGGCCCGCGGCTCCATCGACTACTACGTGATCAAGCCGTGGCGCTCGCCGGACGAGTTCTTCCACCGCACGGTGACCGAGTTCCTGCACGAGTGGTCTCGAAGCACCGGCTGGAGCCCCCAGGAGCTGGTCCTGGTCGGGGCGCGATGGTCGCAGCGCTCGCACGAGCTCCGCAGCCTGTTGACCCGAAGCGGAGCCCCGCACGTCTTCCATCCGAGCGACTCGCCGGAGGGCCAGCGAGCCCTCGCGGAGGTGGGCAAGGAGGGCACGGAGGCGCCGGTGGCGATCCTCATGGACGGGCGGGTCCTCGTCGATCCCTCGAACACCGAGCTGGTGTGCGCCTACGGGCTGACGACCCAGCTCGACCACGAGCGGCGGGAATTCGACGTCGTGGTCGTGGGCGCCGGGCCCGCCGGCCTCGCCGCGGCCGTGTATGGGTCGTCGGAGGGCCTGACGACGCTCGTCGTCGAGCGTGAGTCGATCGGGGGCCAGGCCGGATCGAGCTCGCTGATCCGCAACTACCTGGGGTTCTCGCGCGGCCTGAGCGGCGCCGAGCTGGCCCAGCGCGCCTACCAGCAGGCCTGGGTGTTCGGCGCGGAGTTCCTGCTGATGAACGAGGTCACCAGCCTGCGGACCGAGGACGGTCGGCACGTCCTGATGACCTCGGAGGGAACCGAGGTCACCGCGCGCGCGGTGGTGCTCGCGATGGGCGCCACCTATCGGCGGCTGGGCATCCCCGCGCTCGAGGCGTTGAACGGAGCCGGGGTGTTCTACGGCGCCTCGGTCTCGGAGGCGCAGGCGCTCGCGGGAGAGCACGTTTACGTGGTCGGCGGCGGCAACTCCGCCGGACAGGCGGCCGTGCACCTGTGCCGCTTCGCGTCGCAGGTAACCGTCCTCGTCCGCGCTCCCTCGCTGGCGGAGAGCATGTCCCGGTATCTGTGCGAGCAGATCGCGGATACCGAGAACATCGTGGTCCGTCACGAGTGCGAGGTCGTCGACGGTGGCGGGGAGGGACGGCTCGAGGAGATCACCGTCCGCGACACCGCCACGGGCGAAACGTCGAAGGAGGCGGGGGGAGCGCTGTTCGTCTTGATCGGCGCCCAGCCGCACACGGCATGGCTGCCCGACGAGATCCAGCGCGACCCGTGGGGGTATCTGCCGACCGGCTCAGACGTCGCCCTGAAGGACCGCTGGCCCCTGGAGCGCCCGCCCCACATGTTCGAGACGAGCCTCCCCGGCGTGTTCGCCGCCGGAGACGCGCGCCAGCGCTCGGTGAAGCGAGTGGCCTCCGCCGTCGGCGAGGGCTCGGTCGTGATCCAGCAGGTCCACGAGTACCTGGAGCGCGACGCCGAGGCCCTGGGGTCGGCGAGGCTGGCGGGCCGCTAGGGCCGTCGGCTGCGCCATGGGCTCGACGCTCGGCGGGAGCGCCGGTGGGGGAGCCGTGGCGGATTTTGATCAGATCGGGGGTAACCGGTCCGCCCAGGGCCGTTCGGCCTCGAGCTGGGCCGCGAGGGCGAGCAGGGTGGCCTCGTCGTTAGGGCGCCCCACGAGCTGCACGGACAACGGCAGCCCCTCTGCCGTGAACCCGGCCGGCACGGCCGCCGCAGGATTGCCGACGTAGTTCCACGGCGGCCCAAAGCTCGTCCTGCGAGTCATCCCCATGAGCGCCCACTGCCCACCGTGCGCGCTCCACTTCTCCACGGGCACCGCCGGCTCGCCGATCACCGGCAGCAGCACGACGTCGTGCTCGTCGAAGATGCCGTTGAGCCTCCGCGCGTGCTTGGGGGTGGCGGCTCGCGCGCGGCGCAGGAGCCAATCCGGGATCAGCGCTCCGCCGCGCGCGATCGAGCGCACTTGGCGGCCGAGCCGCTCCGGATGGGGGATGTTTCGCGCATCGTCTGCGACGCCGCGGGAGTAGAGGGTTGCCGTGGGATTTCCGACCGTTCCCCAGTCGACGTCTCGCCAAGCGACCTGATGGCCGAGCGAGGCCAAGAGCTCGGCCGTCTGCTCCACGGCGCGCCGGCACCTGTCGTCGAGCACCGGCGGCGTCAGGTACAGGGCGCGAGTGCCTTTGACCGTGGCCGCAATCCGCAGCTTGCCGGGCGGGGCCTGAACGGCCTCCGCGAACGGGCGCTCGGGCGGGGGCGGCTTGTCCGGCGCCCTACCGCCGCCCGCAGTCACGTCCAGGAACAACGCGGTGTCCATGACCGTGCGGGTCAGGCAGCCGTTGACGGACAGGCCGTGCCAGTGCTCGAGGTCGGGGTCAACGGGGACTCGGCCCCGCTGGGGCTTCAACCCGAACAACGCGCAGTACGCGGCCGGGTAGCGGATCGACCCCGCCCCGTCGGACGCAGTGGCGGCGGCGGCGAGGCCGGCCGCGACCGCCGCCCCGCTGCCGCCCGAGGAGCCGCCGGGCGTGCGCTCGGTGTCCCAAGGGTTGCGGGTCACCCCCCAGGTGGGCGACTCGGTGAACATCGCGAACGCGAGCTCGGGCAGATTGGTCTTGCCGATCACGATCGCTCCGGCGGCACGTAACCGCCTGACCATCTCGCTGTCGGCGGCGGCGGGTTCGACGACGCAGCCGGTTCCGTGAGTGGTCAGCTCGCCGGCCAGGTCCTGGGAGTCCTTGAGCGCGATCGGGACTCCGAGCAGCGGCGCCTCCTCCCCGGACGAGCGACGCCGCTCGGCGTCGGCGGCCTCGGCCAGGGCGCGGTCGGCCAGGACCACCCGGAAGGCGTTCAGGCGAGGCTCGAGGCGCTCGATTCGCTCCAGGTAGAGCTCCACCAGCTCTCGCGGCGAGACCTCCCCCCTTCGCACCGCCTCCGCTTGGCGCGCCAGCCCGGCGAAGGCGAGCTCGGCCTCGGCCGTGCGGGAGGCTGCTGTGTCCGCCATGCGCGGGACTGTACCCGCGGCCGTCGGGACGGACTGCCGTGGGTGAAGGAGGGGGCGGATGAAAGGCTGTAACGGTGAGCGACGCGGAGCTGATCCTGGCCGCCGGGACCCTGCTCGCGGCGGGGATCGGCGCCTCGCTGCTCGCCGACAAACTGCGATTTCCCGGGTTGATCCTGTTCCTGGCCGTCGGAATGGTGATCGGCACCGAGGGCACCGGGTGGATCGACTTCAACGACTACGAGCTGGCGCGAACGATCGGCGTCATCGCTCTGGTGCTGATCCTGTTCGAGGGCGGGTTGGCGTCGGGCCATCTCGAGATTCGGCCCGTGCTGCGACCAGCCCTGTCGCTGGCGCTCGTCGGCACGATCGTGACGGCCTTGGTCACCGGGTTGGTCGCGAGCTGGCTGCTCGACTTCTCGCCCCTCGAGGGCCTGCTGCTCGGTTCGATCCTCGCGGCCACCGATGGAGCCGCGGTCTTTGCGCTCCTGCGGGGATCGTCCCTGAAGCGAAAGCTCGCGCGCACGCTCGAGGCCGAGTCGGGCCTGAACGATCCGGTGGCGATCCTGCTGGTGCTCGGGTTCATCGACTGGATCCAGGTGCCCGGATACGGGCTGGGCGACGAGCTTTGGCTCTTCGTGCGCGAGCTGGGCATCGGCAGCGTGGTGGGTGTGGCGGTGGGGTGGGCGGCTGTGTGGGCGTTTCGGCGGGTGAACCTGGCCACCACGGGCCTGTACCCGGTGGCCTCGATCGCCGCCGCGGCGCTGGCGTACGGCGGGGCCGCGGTCCTCCACGGCTCGGGCTTCTTGGCCGTGTACCTGGCGGGGCTGGCCCTGGGCGGCGCCCACGTCCCCGCCAAGCGCACGATCACGGCCTTTCACGAAGGCCTGGCCTGGGTGGCCCAAATCGCGCTGTTCCTGGCGCTCGGCCTGCTGGTGTTCCCGAGCCAGCTCGCGGACGTCCTGGTCGAGGGCACGCTCGTCGCGCTGACGGTCATGTTCGTCGCCCGTCCCCTGGCCACGCTGCTGGCCACCGCGTTCGAGCGCTACAGCGCGCGCGAGCGCGTGGTGCTCGGATGGGCGGGGTTGCGCGGCGCGGTGCCCGTCGTCTTGGCCACGTTCCCGGTGATCAGCGGTGTCAGCCACAGCCTGGAGTTCTTCAACATCGTCTTCTTCGCGGTCGTGCTGTCGACCCTGGTCCAGGGGGCGACGATCGACCCACTGGCCAGAGCGCTGGGGGCGACCACGGCCCGGCCGGCGCTGCCGCGGCCGCTGGCCGAGACGGGCACGATCCGGGCGCTCGGGGCGGAGGTGGTCGAGTACGTGGTGGGGGAGACCGACGCGATCGCCGGAGTCCGCGTGCGCGAGCTGGACCTTCCGCGGGAGGCCCTCCTGAGCTTGATCGTCCGCGACGAGGAGGCGATCTTGCCGCGGGGCTCGACGGTCGTGCGGGGCGGCGACCGCCTGCACGTGGTGGTCCGCCAGGAGGTTGCCCGGGACTTTCCGCGCCTGATCGAGCGCTGGCAGCGCGGACCGATCGGCCCTCGGGAGCGGGCCCGGACCGGGTTCGCGGGGCGCCCGCCGATCTTCAGCGTGCGACCGTGGAACCCGGCCGACGGAGACCCGGCGAAACCGGAGGCGCTTGCCGGCAGGCCCGTGGTGGAGCGGTTGCGCTCGCGGCATGACAAGCCCGGCGCGATCGTCATCCTGGAGGACGGCCGCTACGCGGTCACCGGCCCCCTGCTGATCCTGGGCAGCGCCAGGCAGGTCCGAAGGCAGGCGCGCAAGTGCCTCGGGCAGAGCAACGACGACACGGACCGCGCCTGGTGGCAGGAGGTGATCGGCGCCCTCGTGCGCTGATCGGGCGCGTTGCGATAATTGGCCCCTCCCCTTGGATCCGGCTCGCAAACGCAAGATCCGCCTGGTGGTCGCCCTGAGCGCCGCGGTGCTGCTCGCCGTCGGGCTCATCTACACGTCGTTCAGCGCTTCCACCGAGGCCAAGCAGCCCTCGGAGGTCCTGGCCGCCGCCCCGGGCGAGTCATACGACCTCACGGGAGTGGTGGCGCCGGGGTCGGTTCGCCATCGAGGGTCCGAGCTCGAGTTTCGGGTGGCCGACCGCGACGATCCGAAGGCCTCGATCCCTGTCCGCTACAGCGGCGAGGTGCCCGACCCATTCCGGCAGGGCCGTGAGGTGATCGTGACCGGGAAGGTCGAGAACGGAACCTTCCTGGCCGAGCGCGACAGCCTGGTCACCAAGTGCCCGTCGAAGTTCCAGACCGAGGCCGAGCAGGATCCCGAGCACGTGATCATCACCAAGTGACGGCCGGGCCGTGATCACGCTCGGGGCGGCCTGTCTCTACCTCGCCCTCCTAGTCGCCGTCTACGGGGCGGGGGCGGCGCTGTGGGGGACGCGCGGCGACCGCAGGTTCACCGACTCGGCGCGACGCGCCGTATACGCGTTCGCGGCCCTGGTCACCGTCTGCGTGGTGGTGGTCGAGGCCGCCTTCGCGCGCACCGACCTCTCGCTTCAGGTGGTGGCGGAGCACTCTTCGACCACGACCCCAGGGTTCTACAAGCTGACCGCCATGTGGTCGAGCCAGGAGGGCTCGCTGCTGCTCTGGGCCTGGGCGCTCTCGCTGACCTCCTCGGCGGTGCTGTTCGCAACGCGGCACAAGCACCGCGAGATCGCTCCGTGGGCGACGGCCGTGTTGATGGGGCTGGGCGCGTTCTTCACCGCCCTGATGCTGGCGGATGCGAACCCCTTCGCCCGTCTTGATCCAGTCCCTCCCGAGGGGGTCGGGCTGAACCCGCTGCTTCGCCACCCCGCGATGGCGATCCACCCCCCGATGCTCTACTCCGGCTACGTCTTCTTCTCGATCCCGTTCGCGTTCGCGATCGGCGCGCTCATCACCCGGCGGCTGGACGCGAGCTGGATCCGGGCCACGCGACGCTTCGCCCTGATCGCCTGGCTGTTCCTGGGGATCGGAATCCTGCTCGGCGCGCGGTGGTCGTACTCGGAGCTCGGGTGGGGCGGCTACTGGGGGTGGGACCCGGTGGAGAACGCCTCGCTCATGCCCTGGCTCGTGGGCACGGCGTTCCTGCACTCGATCATGGTGCAGGAGCGCCGGGGCATGCTCAGGGTCTGGAACGTCGCCCTGATCTGCGGTGCCTTCTCGCTGGCGCTCCTCGGGACCTTCCTGGTTCGCTCCGGCATCCTCGAGTCGATCCACGCCTTCGGGGCATCCACTGTGGGCGGCCCCCTGCTGGCCCTGATCGCGGTCGTGGTCGTGGGCTCGGCGCTGTTGATCGTCTCGAGGCTCGACGACCTGCGCGCGCCCAAGCGGATCGAGGCGCTGGCCTCCCGGGAGTCCGTGTTCCTGGTCAACAACCTCCTGCTGGTCGGCCTGGCCGCCGTGATCTTCTGGGGCACCTTCTTCCCACTGATCTCGGAGCTGTTCACGGGCGAGAAGGCATCGCTCGCCGCTCCCTGGTTCAACCGCTACACGACGCCGCTGGCGATCCTGCTCGTGCTCTTCACGGGGATCGGGCCGCTGTTCGCCTGGCGGCGGGTGAGCCTCCAGGCGCTGGGACGACTGCTCGGCCGCCCCGCCTTGGTCGGGTTGACGACGGCGGTGGCGCTGTTCGCCCTGACCGACGCTCGGGGTGCTCCCCTGGCGCTGGTCATGTTCTCGCTTGCGGCCTTCACGCTGGCGGCGCTGACGCAGGAGTTCGCGCGCGGGGCAGCGGCCCAACGGTCGCTGACGGGAGGCTCCTACCCGCGGGCCCTGATGGCGCTGTTCGCGCGCAACCGCCGGCGCTACGGCGGCTACGTCGTCCACGCCGGGCTCGCCATCCTGCTGATCGCGATCGCGGCCTCGTCCAGCTTCCAGACCAGCCGGGACCTCCGTCTGCGGCCCGGTCAGTCGGCGACCGTGGACGACTACCGGCTGACCTACGAGAAGCCCACCGCGGTGATCGAGCCCGCCGAGCAGCGCCTCACCTTCGGGTCGGTGCTCACGGTGGCCAAGGACGGAAAGCCATACACGACCTTGCGCCCGTCGCGCAACTACTACGCGGGCATGGGAGACGAAACGGGCAGCGGTCCGGTGAGAAGCTTCTTCGAGGGTGAAGCCACCAGCGAGGTGGGGCGGAAGACAACCGCGGGAGGGGACCTTTGGACCGCCATGCAGCCGGACCTCGGCCCCCTCGACCCGATGATCGACGATGCCGACCGGCGCCTGGAGCGAATCGCCAGCCGCGTCGATCC
The DNA here is from genome assembly GCA_044871225.1 of Solirubrobacterales bacterium. Classification (GTDB taxonomy): domain Bacteria; phylum Actinomycetota; class Thermoleophilia; order Solirubrobacterales; family 70-9; genus AC-56. The sequence goes on along the minus strand of JBIOZP010000071.1, from coordinate 7,997 downwards.
GAACGATGCGCAGGCGGGGCAGCAGCTCGGCTTTCTCCAGGGGCTCGCGATCCGCTCGATCCGCGAGCGCTATCTCAAGGACCCCCCGCCGGCCAACTTCCGGGTGAACGTGAACCCGCTCGTCAGCTGGATCTGGGTGGGCGGGGCGATCGCGGTGGTAGGCGGCCTGGTCGCGGTGTGGCCGGCGCCGGAGGCCCGCCGGCGGCGGGTCGCCGACGTCTACGCCGCCCGCCTGGCCCGCGATCTGCGGCGCGCATAGTGGAGATGCTGTTGGCTCTGCTGATCGTCGCGCTGATCGCCTGGTTCTTGATCGCGCCGCTGCGACGCTCCGGGGGGCCGGACGCCGCCGCCGCCGACACGGAAGATCCACGGATCGCCGACCTGGAGGCCCGGAAGGAGGCCAAGTACCGCGAGATCCGCGACGCTGAGCTCGACCGCCGCCAGGGCAAGCTGTCTCCGGATGACTGGCGCCGCCAGGACGCCGAGCTTCGCCGCGACGCGATCGCGATCCTCAAGGAGCTGGACCAGGTTCGGGGCGAGGGCTCCAGGTCCCGGCCGACTTAGCGGTCACTCGTTCGTCGCGCGCTTTCATCGTTCCTTCATCCGTCGTCTGTAGAGACGTCGGGAGACGAAGCATGGGCTCGACACCTGGAGGAAGAGATGACGGGATCGCTCCGGAAGGCCGCGAGCGGGATGGCGCCCGCGATTTCCCTTTCGTTGCTGGCCGCGCTCGCGGCCGGCTGCGGGTCGTCGAATAGCGCCAGCGCTCCGTCGACCAGCACCACCCCGGCGCCGTCGGCGTCCACCCTGGCCCCCACCCACGCGAACTACTCGCCGTCCGTCGACCCCGCGAACTTCGGGTCCGTGATCGACAACCGGTACTGGCCTCTGAAGCCGGGCACGGGCTATCACTACGAGGGGGTGCGGGGAACGACGCCCCAGACCGACGACGAGATCGTCACGGACCGGACCAAGCGGATCCTCGGCATCGCGGCCACGGTCGTCCGGGACACGGTGTCCGAGCACGGAAGCCCCGTGGAGCGAACGCTCGACTACTACGCACAGGACAAGCAGGGCAACGTCTGGTATCTGGGCGAGGACTCGTTCGAGAAGCAGCACGGCCGCATGGTCAAGGCGAGCGACTCGTGGCTGTCCGGTGTGAACGGCGGTCAGCCCGGGATCATCATGCCCGGCAACCCGCAACCGGGCGATCAGTACCGCCAGGAGTACTACCCGCCCGGTGAGGCGCTCGACGAGGCGCACGTCCTCTCCACGGATGGGCACGTGAAGGTGCCCTACGGCAGCTACCGGCACGTCCTGGTCACGAGCGAGTTCAGTCCGCTGGAGCCTCAGACGGAGCAGAAGTACTACGTGCCGGGCCTGGGAGAGGCGGCCGAGCGCGTCGTCAAGGGACACCACGAGGAGTTCCAGCTCGTGAACGTGACTCACTGAGGCGGCCGCGAACTGACTCCCTTGGGTCGGCTGCCCGCCCGGTTCCGGGCGCCCGCCGGCCGCCGGCGCTCCCCTACACTCCCCGGCGATGGAGACCTTGCTCGGCGTCGTTCAGGTGATCATCTCCGTGGTCCTCATATTCCTCGTGCTGCTTCACTCGGGGAAGGACGCGGGGCTTTCTGGCGCCTTCGGGATCGGCCAGGCCGGGAGCTCCTTCGGGGGTGGGTCGCTGGTGGAGCGCAACCTCGACCGCTGGACGGTCTTCTTCGCGATCCTGTTCGTGGTCAACACACTCGTCCTGCTGAAGATCTAGCGTCGCGACCGCCGCGGGAGGGGTAAATGGACGCGCGCCCGATCGTCGTCCCACCGGGCCGCGGCCACCGGATTGGGAACGTCGAGTTTCTGGCCCGGTCCGCTGACACGCCGCGCTTCACCTTCGCGATGATCGAGATCGTGGCCGGGCGTGAGCTCGAGGCGCACGTCCACGACGACGAGGACGACGCCTTCTACATCCTCGAGGGCGAGATGACCTTCGTGTTCGGTGACCGGAGCGTGGCGGCGCCCCCCGGTACGTTCGTGCTCGTGCCCCCGGGAGTCGAGCACGGATTTCGAAACGAGGGCGACGGCCCGGTGCGCATGCTGAACATCCATGCCCCGGCCGGGTTCGATCGGCGGATCGGGCTGCCGGACTGAACAGGTCCTGACCCGACTCCCGAGCCGCTCAGAGTCCAGCGGCGAACTGTCCGTGGAAGCCGAACGGGATGTGGTGGGGGACCTCGGCGCGGGCACGCTCGGCAAGCGTGGCGGCGTCGAGCACCAGCATGAACGAGGTGCCACGCGACCCGTCGAAGACGACCGAGAGGAGCACGCCGTCGTCCTCGCCGTCCGCCTCCGGGGTGGCGACGAACACCGGCTCCCCGGGATAGCAACCGTCCTCTGCCCACTCGGCCGCCGCCCGTGCCTCGACGTCCACCTTGATGATCCGGTTGATCCAGTCGGCGCCGTCGATCCCGACTCCCCAAACGTATCGGTAGGGCCGCTCGTTACAGCGCATGTAGTTGATCCTGGGGAGGTCGAGGGGAGCGTCGGTGATCCGCTCGATCTCCACCGACCGCGTGCCGGGGGAGAGCACGAACCGCTCCAGGGCGGGACGCGCCAGGGGCTTCCCCGCGCGAAGGCGATCCATGTAGAGGTCCTCGACGATTCGGGAGTCGACGAAGGTGCAGATGTCGACAATCACGCGATCGCCGTCCTCGTAGGCGTTCACGTGGTGAAAGCCGAACCGCGGCTCGCTCACCAGCGGCCCAAGCGCCTCGCCCGAGACGCGATCGACCAGCGTGAACCGGGTGCCGCGCTCCGGCTTCCAGCGGTAGTTCTCGATGTATGGGCGCCGTCGCAGCGCCAGGCGCAGCGGATTGACCACGTACGGGAACTCGGCCAGTACCAGCCAGCGCTCGGTGAGTCCGAAGGAGTGCATGTAGGCGGGCTCGCGGACCGGCAGCGACGCGATCACCCGCGGCGAGGCGGAGCTTGGGGGGAGGTGGAAGAACCGGTACTCGTTGCGGGGCCCGAGCTTGGCCGCGTAATTGAGCATGCCCCCGGTGGAGCGGTCGAGGTGCGGATGGGCGGTCGTCAGCGTGCCCGGCGGGCGGTAGGCGACGCCGGCGGTGGCGAGGGTCGCGGGGTCGAATTCGACCGGGATCGGCGTCTCTGTCATCGAGATGAAGCGCTCGCCGAGCCGGGTCAAGTTCACGTTGCAGTTGTCGGCGAGCTCGTCCTCGGGCGCGAACACGGACACCGCGCGCTTGAAGAGCGACCGGCACGGATCGGTGGCGAACTCGGCGTAGGCGATCTTCCCGGTTTCCTTGGCGGCCCGATAGGCGCGGCTCTGTAGGAAGCGGTTGGCGTAGGAGACGCGGCCCTGATCGAAGCCGAACCGGTGCAGCATCGCGGCGCCATCGAACCAATGGCGCACCTGCTGGTGAGCGTAGTCCCATTGCGCCGGCCCCGTTCGCAGCAGCGAGCCGGCCAGCCACGGTGGGATCTCGCCACGGACCGGCAGCGCCTCGATCGAGGTCTCGGCCTCGAGCGAATCGAACCCGCCCGCCGCCCGGCGCGCGGGAGGGGAAGGGGCCTGCTGGGCGGTGGTGCTCACGAGGAGCTCACGCTCACGGCGCGATCATAGGCACCTGAGCGAGGGCTGCGGTTGCCAGGACCCGGGATACTCCTGCAGGCAATGTCCTCCGAGGACCTGGACGTCGTGCGGGGCATCATCCAGGCGTTCAAACGCCAGGAGTGGGCCACCGCGCTCGACGGCTACGACGAGGCGGCTGAACTCGATCAGAGCCGGATGCCGGGAGGGGGCATCTACCACGGGCGGGAGGGGATCAACAGGTTCTATGCCCGCTGGATCGGGTCCTGGGACGAGTTCGAGGTGGACCCCGTCGAGCTCCTGGACGCAGGCGATGAGGTGATCGCGATCATGGACATCAGTGGAATCGGCAAGGCCAGCGGCGCGGCGGTGAAGATGCGCGCCGCCGACGTCTACACGGTCGTCCGTGGAAAGGTCGTCAAGCAGGTCGCCTATCCGGATGCCTCCGAAGCTCTCGCGGACGCCGGCCTGTCGGAGTAGCCGCTGCTCCTTCCCTTGGCTGTTTCGGTTAGGCCCTTCCATGAGGAGCTTTCCGACCACTGGCCTTCAGGTAGGTCGGACCGGTCGGCACCGAGCTGACGGAACCCAGCGATGAAGGCACGAGAACCTGGCCAGATGACCTAGTTGGTTTCGATGGCGCCTTTCCGCGACGCCTAGTTGTTTTCCGTCGCGGATTGTCTATATTCCCGCGTCTCCCGGCAGGGGGCTCGGGGGCTCAGGGGCCGATCACACGGACCTGGGCGCGAACAAAAGACAGGGAGGGAACCACTGATGTTCAACTCGTTTGGCATGGGGGGAAGGCATCGCGCGGGCAGCAAGGGCGGCGCTTCGCGGGGGTCAACTCGCAGCCGGCTCTGCGCAGCCGTGCTCGCGTCTTTCGGGGCGCTGATGCTTTCCGCGTCGTCGGCTTGGGCGCTGACGGCGACGCCGAGCCTCGTCCAGACGATCGACACGTCCGCTTACGTGCCCTCGAGCCCGGATCCGGCCGGCATCGCCTACGACTCTTCGCGGGACGAGCTCCTGGTCAGCGACTCAGAGGTCGACGAGATGCCGCTGTTCGCTGGCTTCAACCTGTTCGCAGGAACCCGACTGGGACCGGGGGTAGGGAGCGGGGACGTGACAGCCTTCTCCAGGGAACCCTCCGACCTCGGGATCAACCCCGCCAATCGGACGCTGTTCATCTCCGATGACGATCGGGATCGGGTCTTCATCGACGCGCCGGGCCCCGACGGCTTCCACGGAACCGCCGACGACACCGTCAGCAACATCCGCATGGCGCCGCTCGGGAGCACCGATCCGGAGGGGGTCGTCTATGACCCGGCCACCGGCCACCTCTTCGTAAGCGACGGGGCCGGGATCGAGATCTACAGGATCAACCCCGTCAACGGGGTGTTCGACGATGGAAACGACAGCGTGACGCACTTCGACGTCGCGCAATACGGAGCCGGGGATTGCGAGGGCCTGGGAATCGATCCCGCCCGCGACAGCCTGCTGTGTGTCGATCCCTCGACGCCCGACAACATCTACGAGCTCTCGAAGGGCGGTGCCCTGCTCCGAGTTCTGAGCATGGCGGCGCTCCCGACCAGTCACGCCGTGGTTGCCGACGTCACCATGGCTCCGACGTCCGACCCGTCCGACAGCCCAAGCGCTCAGAACTACTGGATCGCGGACCGGCACTTCGACAACGGCAACCACCCGGACGAGAACGACGGACTGATCTACGAGATGCATCTGGAGACGACGCCCCCGGACACGACGATCACGTCCGGGCCGTCAGCGGCGACCAACGACCCAACGCCGACGTTCGGGTTCTCCTCGTCGGAGTCGAACTCCAGCTTCGAGTGCAAGGTCGACTCGGCTGCCTATGCGTCGTGCAGCTCGCCGCAGACGGTGGCGCGGCTCGCCGATGGCTCGCACACCTTCTTCGTGCGCGCCATGGACGAGGTCGGGAACGTGGACTCCACGCCGGCCACCCGCAGCTTCACGGTCAGGACCGCTGAGGTGAGGAAGTCGGGCTCGACCCTGGTCGTGACCGCGGCCCTGGGGGCCAAGGACAACCTCGTGATCACGAAGCCCTCGGCTTCCACCATCCGAGTGACCGACGTCCCAAGCGGCGCCTACACCGGTTCCGGCATCCACACCGGCTCCGGATGCACGCGCAGCGGCGACTACACGGCCAACTGCTCGGCCACCGGGATCACGTTGGTCCAGGTCACCGCCAACGATCAAACCGACAAGGTCACGAACTCGACCGCGCTCAGGAGCTCGCTCTTCGGAGGAGTGGGGAGCGACGTCCTGACCGGCGGCTCCGCCACCGACACGCTAAACGGGGCAGCGGGCGCGGACGTGTTCAACGGGATGGGCGGAAACGACGACATTCGTGCCCGGGACCTGACCTCCGACACGACGATCGACTGTGGGGCCGGGACCGCCGACAAGGCGGATCTGGACCTGCTCCCCATGGATCCGAACTCCGCGGTCATCGGCTGCGAGACGAGGACGCGGCACTGAGTTAGACCGGGTGGGGGCGCCTGCGCGGGACGGCGCGGGCGCCCCAACCCGTCCCTTGCCACGCCCGATTGGTCCGCCACCGGAAAGGATGCGCCGCGCGGCCAGCGAAGGAGACAGCGTGGCTGACCGGTCCCAGATCCATCCGGAGGGGTGGTACGAGGCCCCCGACGACCCGAGCCGGTTGCGCTACTGGGACGGGTCGCGCTGGACGGACGAGTACCGGGAGCGCGATAAGCAGTCCCCGGCGGATCGCCCGACCCAGGCTCCGGTGGGTGACGCTCGATCAGCTCCCCTCAACCGCAGCGCAGCCGACGTCGCGCCGGTTCGATTTCCCGTCTGGTTCTGGCTGCTGCTGGCCGCGGCGACCCTCGGCGTCCTGTGGGGCGCCGCCGAGCAACATGATCAAAGCTGTTACGCCAAGACGATGGTCCAGGTGACGAGCGGCAACCTCAGCGAGTCCCACTGTCTGATCCTGCCGTGGAACGACCCCGCCGAAGGGCGCGGCCTGCGGTAAAGGGGCATCGCGGGGCCGCTGGCTCGCCGTAGAGCCCGGAAGCACGGCGCCTGCCCAGCCGCCGGCGCACCGTCTCAGATCCGCCAGATCGCTTACGTCGTTCTACCCACGAGCACGGCACGACGCGGATAGAGTCCTCCTCGCCAAGCCAACTGAGGAGGTCGCAGTGCACGCAGTTGTAGTCAAGGTCGCGGTCAACGACCGTGAAGCAGCCACGAGCCAGCTACGCGAGAACGTCGTACCCCGCGTATCGCAGGCGCCAGGATTCGTAGCCGGGTACTGGACACGCGCGGAAGACGGGGGTCTGAGCATGGTCGTCTTCGAGTCTGAGGACGCTGCCAAGACCATGAGCGAGCAGGTCCCCTCGCTGGTCTCCGACGCGGTCACGATCCAGGACATTCAGGTGCGCGAGGTCGTCGCCCACGCCTGAATCTCCTCGCTAAAGCGTCCGCAGCTCGGCTCGCGCTACTCCGAGCCTGCACCAACGTCGGCGCGCGGAGCCTCGGCGGCCCTGAGATGGCCAGATCAAGGCGGGGTCACCCGAGCCTGCAAGTCATCCCCCGCCAGCGTGGGAGGAAAGGGAGTAGCCTGCTTGCTGAAGCCGCCGGGGCGCTCTCCATTCCTCTCTTCCTTTAGTTAGGCGGCATCCACTCGAGAGGGATGAGAAAAGAGACGCGCCGCATGCCTGACCTCAACCTCCGACCGAACGGCGACCTCCTGACCGTCCAGGTGGAGGGAGACGGCCACGCGGTCGTCCTCCGCGCCTCGGGAGAACTCGACCCCTCGACCACCCGCACGCTCGACGCAGCGCTGCGGAGGGCGATGGAAGGCAATGCGTCGGAGGTCGTCCTCGACCTGGACGGGTTGGACTTCATCGACTCAGGCGGCCTGCGCCTTCTGGTCGCTGCAGCGGAGCGCTCGCGAGACAACGGAAACCGCCTCCGCCTGCGGGGCGGCTCGCACGCCGTGAAGCGGGTGCTCGCGATCACCGGGCTTGACCGCTCCCTGCCGTTCGTCGACTGACGCAGACGCTCACCTCGGCGCCCCCGAACAGATCGCCGGGCCGGGGGGGTCCCGAACGAGGAGGGTCGCGGCGAGGCGGCCCGCTTCTCTGATCCTGACGCACGGCTCGACCGCAATCAGGCGTTCCACCTGCGCATCCACTCGCGGCGAGGCGCGATACTCGGCGGGCGATGGGACGGCAGGACGAGGCCTGGCGAGCGACGATCGACGAGCTCCGCGCCAATCCGCGTGAGCTGGACCAGGAGGCGTGGCTGACCAGAATGTCCGCCTTCTGGGACCCGGAGATCGAGTTCGACACCTCCGAGGTTCCCGGATCGGACTGGAGCGGGGTCTACCTGGGTCGCG
>JBIOZP010000070.1:0-56064 GCA_044871225.1 Solirubrobacterales bacterium | reverse complement strand
GTATACCGGCAGAAACCCGTCCACCCGCCCTCGTCGGCGTCCCCTACCTGATTTGAACGGCTCCGCTCCACGACAGCGCCCATCGCCGTGAGACACGGCACGTACTCCATCGTCGCCAGGGACCCGGGCACCGGCGAGCTGGGGGTCGGCGTTCAGTCGCACTGGTTCTCGGTGGGGTCGGTGGTGTCGTGGGCGGAGGCGGACGTGGGGGCCGTGGCGACGCAGTCGATCGCCGAGCCGGCGTACGGGCCGCGCCTGCTCGAGAGGCTGAAGCGCGGGGAATCGCCGGCGAACGCGCTCCAGGCCCTGCTGGACGCCGACCCCCAGGCCGCCGTCCGTCAGGTGGCCGTCGTCGACTCGCGCGGCACGGTGGCCGTGCACACCGGCGAGGGCTGCATCCCGCACGCCGGCGACACACAGGGCGACGGGTTCAGCGTGCAGGCCAACATGATGTCCTCGACGGGGGTCTGGCCGGCGATGGCCGAGGGCTATGCGGGGGCGGGGGGCTCCCTGGCCCGCCGCCTGTTGACCGCGCTGCGGGCGGGCGAGGAGGCCGGCGGCGACGTCCGCGGACGCCAATCCGCCGCCCTGCTGGTGGTTCCCGCGGACGGCGAGGCCTGGAGCGCATCGGTCGACCTCCGGGTCGAGGACCACCCGGAGCCGGTCGAGGAGCTCGCGCGGCTCTTGGACCTGCACGACGCCTACCGGGTGGCCGGCGAGGCCGACGAGCTGGCCGGAGCCGGTCGCCACGAGGAGGCGGCGCAGCGCTACCGGCGAGCCGTCGAGCTGTCGCCGCACAACCCCGAGCTCCAGTTCTGGAGCGGCCTGGGAATGGCGCAGCAGGGCGAGGTCGCTCTCGGGGCGCGGATGGTCAGCAGGGCGATCGAGGCGAACGCGGGCTGGAAGGAGCTCCTGGCGCGGCTCGGGCCGGAGATCGCGCCCGGGGCCGAGGCCGTTCGGGAAGCGCTGGGCGCGAAGGGGCCCGGTCGCTAGCTCCGGGCGGCCACTCGCTTGGCGCGGCCGGCCCTCAGCTCACGACTTGGACGACGACCGTCCGCTCCCTGGGACGGTCGTCGAAGTCGACCACCACGAGCTGTTGCCAGGTGCCGAGCACCAGGCGGCCTCCGACGACGGGGACCACCTCCGAAGGCCCGATGATCGAGGCGCGCTGATGCGCGTGGGAGTTCGTGTCGTGGTTGAGGCGGTTGTGCTCGTAGTCACCCCGGGCCGGGATCAGCCGATCGAGCAGCGCCTTGAGGTCGTGTACCCCGCCGGGCTCGAACTCCATCGTGGTGATCGCCGCGGTCGAGCCGCGCACGAAGGCGGTCGCCTGCGCCTCCTCGACGTCGGCGTCTGCGACCACCGCCTGGACCCGGTCCGTGATCTCGACCATGTCGGCGTCGCCTCTCGTCGAGAGCGAGAGCTCGGCGGTGTGAAGCGGCATCGCGGGGGCCGCTACCAGTCCCAGGGGGCGGTCGCGAGGCTCTCCTGGTCCAGATAGCGCTGGAACTCCGCCACCTCTGCCGGGTCCGCGGAGTAGACGTGCTCGGCATCGGGAAAGCGGCGCGCCCGCACCTCGCTCGCGTACGCGCGGACGCCGTCGACCATCCGGTCGTGGATCTCCGCGTAGCGCTTCACGAACCGGGGGTTGTGGTCGCTCTTCGTGATGCCGAGCAGGTCGTGGAAGACCAGCACCTGGCCGTCCGTGGCGAGACCCGCCCCGATCCCGATCACCGGCACGTCCAGCCGGGCCGTGAGCGTCTCGGCGACCGCCGCTGGGACGGCTTCGAAGACGATCGCGAAGCAGCCGGCGGCCTGCAGAGCAAATGCGTCGCGGGCGATCTGGGCCGCCGACTCGGCGGTGCGGCCCTGCGTCTTGAAGCCGCCAAGGGCGCTCGCGGACTGCGGTGTCAGACCCACGTGGCCCATCACCGGGATCCCGGCGCGGACGATCGCCCGCGCCCGCTCGATCGAAGCCCCGCCGCGCTCGAGCTTGACAGCGTCGCATCCCGCCTCCCTCACGAACCGCTGGGCGTTGTCGATGGCGTGCCCATCCGAGCGCTCGTAGGAGCCGAACGGCATGTCGCCGATCAGCAACGGAGCCCGGAGCCCGCGCCGGACGGCCGCGGCCATGGTCACCATCTCGTCCATCCCGACGGGGGTGGTCGCGTCGTAGCCCAGCACGACCATGGCAGCAGTGTCGCCGACCAGCACCACGTCCACGCCGGCCTCGTCCGCCACCCTCGCCGAGGGGTAGTCGTAGGCGGTAACCATCACGATCGGCTGGCCGCTCGTCTTCATCTCCGCCAGCCGCGGCACGGTCACGCGGGCTTGCTCGCCACCGGTCCCGCTCATGCGCTGTCTCCTCCGATCGTCACGTTGTCGATCAACCGCGCGCCGCCGACGCGCGCCGCCACCGCCACCAGCACCGGCCGACCGTTCAGGCGCTCGGCCGGGGTGAGGTCCTCCGCGTCGCGGGCCTCGAGATATTCGGGCTCGACCCCGGCCCGCCGGAGCTCGGCTCGGGCGGCATCGAGCGCGACCTCGGTCCGAGCCTCACCGGCGCGGGCGACCTGCTCCGCCGCACGCAGGGCTCGGATCAGCGCCGCGGCCCGCCACCGCTCGGCGGGGTTCAGATAGGCGTTCCGGGAGCTCAGAGCGAGACCATCGGAGTCGCGAACCGTGGGGACGATCTCGACCTGCACCGGATAGTCGAGGTCGCGGACCATGCGTCTAATCACGATCGCCTGCTGAGCGTCCTTCTGCCCGAAGAACGCGACGTCGGGCGCCACCGAGTTCAGGAGCTTTGCGACCACCGTCGTGACGCCCCTGAAGTGGCTCGGGCCCCGCCGTTCGGGCGCCCCGCAGAGGACGTCGGTGAGCCCGCCCCCGACCTCGACCGCGGTCGCGAACCCCTGCGGGTACACCTCGTCCACCGCCGGCGCGTAGATCAAGTCGACGCCCGCTTGCCGGGCCAGCTCGGAGTCCCGAGCCTCGTCGCGCGGGTACGTGGTGAGGTCCTCGCCCGGCGCGAACTGAGCCGGGTTCACGAACAGGCTCATGACCACCACGTCGCAGCGCTCGCGGGCGGCGCGCAGGAGTGACAGGTGGCCCTCGTGCAGGTAGCCCATCGTCGGCACGAGACCCACGCTCCGGCCACCGGCCCTCGCCTCGCTGAGCGCCACCTGAAGCTCGGCCTTGGTGCGAGCGATCCTCATGCCGCCACCTCCGCGCCTCGGCGGGCCACGTCCCTGGCGCGCGCGGAAAGCGCCTCGTACACGGGCACGAGGTCCGGCGCCCTCTCGCGGAGCGCCGCCAGGTGGCGGTCCACCGTCGCCTCGTCACCGCGGGCGATCGGCCCGGTCAGCGCCGCCTCTCCGAGCTCGGCCCAGTTGGCGGCAGTGCGAAGGACGAGCGGCGCCAGCAGCTCCCGCGCCTCCTCCACGCCCAATCGCGCCAACAGGTCGGCCGCGGACTCCTCGAGCGCGACCAGCAGGTTGGACGCCATGGCAGCTGCTGCGTGGTAGGCAGCGCGGCTTTCCTCCGGCACCTCGAACGGCCGCATCCCGAGGCGCGCCGTCAGCTTCTCCGCCAGCCGAAGGGCTCCCTCGCTCGAGCCCGCGATCGCGCACGGCGCGCCAGCCAGCTCGGCCCCGGCATCGGGGATGGTCTGCAGCGGGTGCATGGAGAACACCTCGGCGCCTCGATTGCGCGCGGGCCGCAGAGCCTCGAGTGTGGTGGCGCCGCTGACGTGGCCGACGAACCGCAGCGGTGGAACGGCCGCGGCAAGCGCGGCACACGCGTCGCCGATGGCCGTGTCCGGGACGCACAGCAGCGCGACCTCGGCGTCGCGGCAGGCGTCCAGCGCCCGGTCCCGGCCGGTCATCTCGACCGCGATTCCGGCCAGGTCGGCTGCGGCCGCGATTGCGCGCCCCGTCCGCCCGGGGCCGATCAACGCCAAGGGTGATGACCAGCCGAGCCCGCCTGAGGCGGCGGCGGTGGGATCTCGTTCCAGTTCTCGCATCGGAGATACCAGACGGTTCTGGTCGGGTCGTGTAGGCGTTGGGTCCACGCCCAGGGGGTCGCGGCCACGGCCAAGTATAGGTTTCGGCTCCAGCGGATGGCGCGGGTACCATCGGCGCGATGCCCATCTACGAGTTCGACTGCGAGGCGTGCGGAACGCGGTTCGAGGAGCTCGTCGGGGCGGGGACGGAGAGCGCCCGTTGCCCGGACTGCGGCAGTGAGCGAACGCGGCGCGCGTACTCGGCCCCGGGGAGGCCGTTCGCCCTGGTGAAGACGCCTGGCGAGGCGCGAAAGCAGGAGCGAAGGAACGCCCAGCTTCGCCAGCGGGCTAAGCGGCGTCTCGCCACCGCCCGGCGCTCGGGCCGGCAGAAGGCCGGCGAGTGAGCGGCGCGCGCGAGCAGCGGCGCGCGCGCCTGGTGGAGGTGTACCGGGAGGCCTCGACGTGCACGAAGTGCCCGCTGGCGCAGACGCGGACCAGCGTCGTCTTCGGCAGCGGCGACGCGGACGCCAACCTGATGTTCGTGGGCGAGGCGCCCGGCGCCCAGGAGGACCGGCAGGGGCTGCCGTTCGTCGGGCGCGCGGGGGCGCTCCTCACCGAGCTGCTCGGCGGCATCGGCCTGGCCCGGGAGCAGGTCTGGATCACCAACGTCCTGCGCTGCCGGCCACCCGGCAACCGCGACCCTCAACCGATGGAGATCGAGTCCTGCCAGCCCTACACGCACCGCCAGGTCGAGTTGATCCAGCCGCGCGTGGTTGCGACGCTCGGCAACTTCGCCACCAAGCTCCTGACCGGAAGCCGGGCCGGCATCACCAGGGTGCGCGGGACGCCCCAGGTTCACGTGATCGCGGGCCGGACCGTGTTCCTGATGCCCCTGTTCCATCCCGCGGCTGCGCTCCGCACGCCCGCCCTCGTGGACACCCTCCGGGAGGACTTCGCCAAGCTGCCGGGCCTGCTCGAGGCGCCGCCCCTCGAAGCGGAGGCCGGGCCGGGCGCCGTCGCCGAGCTGAGTCCCGCCGCCGCCTTCGCCGAGGCGCGGGCGGACCAGCTCGACCTGTTCGCGGCTTGACGACCCAGCGCAGCTCCAGCCCTGCGGACACGGAGGCGATCGGGGCCCGATTGGCCGAGGGACTGCGGCCGGGCGACGTGGTGCTGGTCAGCGGGGAGGTCGGCTCCGGCAAGACGACGCTGATCCGGGGCGCCTGCCGCACACTGGGTGTGGCCGGGCCGGTCGTCTCGCCGACCTTCACCATCGGTCGCCGCTACCGGGGAAGGGTGCCGGTCTCCCACCTCGACCTCCACCGGCTGGACAGCCTCGCGGGCGAGGAGCCGGGCCTCCTCGACGACTACCTTGCCCCCGACGCGATCGCCTTCATCGAGTGGCCGGCGGCGGCCGAGCCGCTGCTGGGCGGCGAGCGACGGGTCGCGCGACATGTCGAGCTTCGTCACGCCGGGGGAGATCGCCGTGAGGTGTCGGTCGGGGAACCGGCCTCGCGGGCCCGGTAGTGCTGGTCGTCGGATTCGACACAGCCACCGACGACGTCGCGGTGGCGCTGGTTCGGTTCGCCCCGTCCGGCGGCGAGCCCGAGCTCGTGGGGGAGCACTCGGCCCGGGCGGCGGCGGGCGAGCGCCCTCGCCATGCCGCGGAGTTGCTGCCCCAGCTCGAACGGCTCGTCGACCGGATCGGCTGGCCGCGGATCGACCTGTTGGCCGTGGGGGTGGGGCCGGGCTCGTTCACCGGCCTGCGGATCGGGCTGGCCACCGCGCGCGGGCTGGCTCAGGCGCTCCGCAAGCCCGTGGTCCCCGTGGGGACGCTGGCCGCGCTCGCGCGCGGGCTGGAGGAGCGCGGCGAGGGCGGGAGGCGGTTGCTGCTCGGGGTCCTTGACGCCCGCCGCGGCCAGGCCTTCGCCGGGCTCTTCGAGATGGGAGGGGCGACGGTCTGGGAGCCGTTCGTGGCATCGCCCGACGAGCTCGCCGGCCGCGTCGCGGCGCTGCCGGAGCCGCCGCTGGCCGGGGGATCTGGGGCGATACGATTTCGCCACCAGCTCGAGGGCGCGGGGGCTCGCGTGCTTCCCGACGCCGATCCCGGGCACAGGATCTCCGGGCGGCACGTCTGCCTGCTGGCGAAGCCCGACAGGCCCGTCTCGCCCGAGTCGCTTCAACCGATCTATCTGAGACCACCAGACGCGGAGCTATGGCTTGAGCGAGATAGGCATTAGACGCCTCTCCTACAGCGACCTGCCCGGTGTCCTGGGAATCGAGCGGCGCTCGTTCCAGACGCCTTGGTCGCTGGCCATGTTCGTGCTCGAGCTGTCGAAGCCGTCCGGTATCTGCCTCGCCGCGACCCGGGGCCAGGACCTGGTGGGCTACCTCGTCTGCTCGCGCTACGCGGACGTGTGGCACCTCATGAACGTCGCGGTCACGCCAGAGCTCCGCCGCCAGGGGATCGCCAGCAGGCTGATGGACCGGCTGTTCGCCGAGGCCGGCAGGGAAGCCCGGTACACGCTCGAGGTCCGGACCTCCAACCACGGCGCGATCGCGATGTACGAGCGGCTGGGCTTTCGCCCCGCCGGCTACCGACGTGCCTACTACCACGACAACGGGGAAGACGCCCTGATCATGTGGCTGGAGGCGACGGCGGCGGTCGAAGCCTGAGCGTTGCGAATCCTCGCCGTCGAGACGTCGTGTGACGACACCTGCGCCGCGGTCACCGACGGCGCGCGGATTCGCTCGAACGTCATCTCCTCGCAGGCAGCCGCGCACGCGCGCTACGGGGGCGTGGTCCCGGAGGTGGCCTCGCGGCATCACCTGGAGCTGGTGAACCCGGTGGTCTCGGCGGCGCTTTCGCAGGCGAGCACGGAGCTCGAGGAAGTGGACGCGCTGGCGGTGACTCGCGGGCCGGGGCTGATCGGCGCGTTGCTGGTCGGGGTCGCCACCGCGAAGGCGCTGGCGGCCGCCACCCGCAAGCCGCTGGTGGGCGTCGACCACCTGCATGGGCACGTCGCGGCCAACTTCCTCGAGCCCGACCCGCTGCAGCCGCCGTTCGTGTGCCTGATCGCGAGCGGCGGCCATACGCTCCTCGCCGGGGTGCGCCGGCGCGAGGCGTTCGAGGTCCTGGGCCAGACGCTCGACGACGCGGCCGGGGAGGCGCTCGACAAGGGAGCCCGCCTGCTGGGGCTCGGCTATCCAGGTGGGCCAGCGATCGAGCGCCTGGCGGCCGACGGCGACGCCGAGGGGTTCGAGTTTCCGGTGGCGATGGCGCGCGAGCCGGGCCTGGACTTCAGCTTCAGCGGCCTGAAGACGGCCCTGCTGTATGCGGTCCGCGGCCTCGAGCCCGGGGACCTGGAGGCGCGGCGCGCGGACCTGGCGGCCAGCTACCAGGCCGCCGTCGTGGGGCAGTTGGTCGCCAAGCTGGAGCGGGCGTTGCGCGATGGCGAATGGCCCGCTGTCGCGCTCGGAGGAGGCGTTGCCGCCAACTCCCTGCTGCGCTCGCGCGTCGCGGAGCTCTGTCGGGAGCGCGGCCTGGCCCTGAAGCTGGTGCCCGGCGAGCTCTGCACGGACAACGCGGCGATGATCGCCTCAGCAGCTCGCTTCCTGGAGCCCACGCCGTACCCCGGCTATCTGGGCTGGGATGCCGCCGCGTGACCTTGGTGGTGACCCTGTACACCAGGCCGGGCTGTCACCTGTGCGAGCTGGCACGGGAGGCGATCGAGGGGCTGCGCGACGAGCTGCCGCCGTTCGAGCTGGCCGAGATCGACATCGACCGCGACGACGCGCTCCTGGCCCGGTTCTTGGAGCGCATCCCGGTGGTGGCCGTGGACGGCCGGGTGGTCTCGGAGCTGGATGCCGACCCACGCGTGCTGCGCGCGAGGCTCGATACTGTCCAACGATGACCGGCCGAGCGGGATTTGGGCACCGATGACGGACCAGACCACGGTGGAGGAGATGGCAGGGGAGCTGGTCCTCACGGACGGCGACCGCCTCTCCCTGGGCGTCGCCGCGCGGCTGTCGCGCTACCTCCAGGTGCTGATCCAGGCTCGAAAGATGGGCAAGGAGACGATCTCCTCGCAGGAGCTCGCCGAGTACACGCACATCAACTCGACCCAGATCCGCCGCGACCTGTCGGGCTTCGGCAAGTTCGGCAAGCGCGGCGTCGGCTACCAGGTCGAATCGCTGGTCGAGCAGATTCGCAAGATCCTGCGCAGCTCCGGGCAGCACAACATCGTCCTGTTCGGGGCCGGCCACCTCGGGCAGGCGATCGCCAGCTCCGACATCTTCGCCGACCACGGCTTTCAAATCGTGGCGATCTTCGACGTCGACCCGAAGCTGGTCGGCGAGCGCTTCGGCGAGGTCAAGGTGCGCGACGTCGCCGAGTTGGAGGCGGTGGTCGAGGAGCAGGACGTCGTGGTCGGCGTCCTGGCGGTGCCGTCGTCGGCGGCTCAGGAGGTCGCGGATCGCCTGGTCGCGGCCGGGGTGAAGATCATCTTCAACTACTCGGAGCAGCTACTTCAGGTTCCTCCGGACGTGACCGTCCACACCTCCAGCCCCGCGGTCGACCTCCTCTACGCGCTGTACTTCTACCTGACCTGAGCCGGGTGGCCTCCAGCGCGGATCGTACGGGGACTTGACGCCGGGCCGGCGCGGAGCACGATGATCGAACGCGGCCGCTCGGACGACGTCGAGGGCCCCGGACACCTCGACCTCGAGCGGGCACGGGACCGGTTCGAGGCCTCCGCCGACTTCACGGTCGGCCTCGAGGAGGAGTTCGCGATCGTCGACCCGGAAACCCTCGACCTGCGCCACCGGTTCGAGGACCTCTACGAGGCCTGCCTGCGGGACGAGCTGCTGGCCGAGTCTGCGGCGGGCGAGCTGATCGCCTCCGAGATCGAGATCAGGTCCGGGCGGGCTGAGGGCTTCGGCGAGGCGATGCGGCTGCAGCGCGAGCGGCGCGAGCGGCTCTTCGCGCTGGCCGAGGGCATGGGCCTCGCGCTGGCCGCCACCGGCACCCACCCGTGGGCGAGCTACCTCGAGCAGCGGATCATCGCGACCCCGCACTACGCGCGCCTGCAAGAGGAGCTCCGCTGGGTGGCACAGCGCAACAACACCTGGAGCCTCCACGTCCACGTGGGGGTTCGCGGCGCCGACCGGGCGGTCGCGGTATGCGACCACCTGCGAGGGGTGCTGCCGGCGTTGCTGGCCCTGTCGGCGAACTCACCGTTCCTTGACGGCCACGACACCGGGCTTCAGTCGGTTCGCACGGAGATCTTCACCCGCACCTTCCCGCGCTGCGGGATCCACGAGCCGTTCGGCACCTGGGACGCCTACCGAGACTTCATCGAGCTGCTGGTTCGCACGAACTCGATCGTCGAGGCCACGCAGCTTTGGTGGAGCGTGCGCCCGCATCACGCCTTTGGGACGGTGGAGGTGCGGATCTGCGACGCGCAGTCTCGCGGCGAGGAGTCCTTCGGACTCGGTGCCCTGATGGCGGCGTGCGTCGTCCAGGCCGCGCTTGACTACGACGACGGGCGGCTGCCAGCACCGCTTCGCCAGCGGGAGATCGAGGAGAACCTGTGGCGAGCGATCCGCTGGGGGATGGACGGGATGATGATCGACTTCGATCGTGGCCACGAGATCCCGGCCCGGGCCGCCGTGGAGCGCCTGGTGGAGTGGACGGCGCCCGCCCGCGATTCCCTGGCCCTGGACGTGGCGCTGCCGGAGCTGAACGGCGCGCAGCGGGCCCGCCGAGCGCTGGAGGGCGGCGCGTCGATCGAGGAGATCTATCGTGTGTCGGTAGCCGAGACGCGGCGCACGTACGCTTCCGAGAGGGTGTCGACCAGGTGAACGACGAAGAGCATCGCGACCAGCAGGCATCGGCCTCCGCCGGGCAGGCGGGGCAGCCGAGCGAGGAGGAGATCCGGGCTCGCATCGACGAGCAGCTCCGCAAGGTCCGGGTGCAGGACCTGCTGCTGGAGAGCGTCGTCAGCGTGATCAACCTGTCCGCGCGCCGGATCGCCAAGGAGGACGAGCGCGACCTGGAGCAGGCGAAGGTCGGGATCGATGCCGTGCGCGCCATCGTCGGGTTGCTCGACGAGGAGCCCGCCAAGCAGGTGCGTGATGCGCTGTCCCAGGTGCAGGTGCTGTACGCGCAGCACGCCGAGGGCGCGCCCTCGGGTCAGGGCGGCGGGCCGGAGGGCACACCCGCGGGAGCCGAGGCCCCTGCGCAGGAGCGCGCCCAGGGAGCCGCGTCGAGGCTCTGGACGCCGCCCGGAACCACCCCACCTCGCTAGACTCCCCGCGCTTCACGGTCCCGAAACCGGCCGCCGCTGCCCGCCGCCGGCGGCTGCGAACCGAGTAAGCACGATCCGAAGGACGAAGACTTGACCGACTTCCTGACCGACTACGGCGTCGTAATCGCGCTCGCCTGCGCCGGCGCCGCCGTCGTGTATGGCGCTTTGGTGACCCAGCGCCTCCTGGCTCGCTCCCCGGGCAACGACCGGATGCAGGAGATCTCCGGCGCCGTGCAGGAGGGAGCCCAGGCGTACCTGACGCGCCAGTACACGATCATCGCCGCGGTCGCGGTGGTCCTGGCGATCCTGATCGCCATCCTTCGGGACGTCGACACGGCGATCGGGTTCGTGATCGGCGGCGCGTTCTCGGGGGCAGCCGGGTTCATCGGGATGAACGTCTCGGTCCGCACGAACGCCCGGGTCGCCGAGGCGGCACGCGATGGGGTGCCGCGCGCGCTCGACGTCGCGTTCAAGGGCGGCTCAGTGACCGGCCTCCTGGTCGTCGGACTCGCATTGTTGGGCGTGGCCGGGTACTTCGGGATCCTGGTGCTCGCCGACCAGACGGACAAGGAGGCCGTCGACGCCCTGGTGGGTCTCGGGTTCGGCGGCTCGCTGATCTCGGTCTTCGCCCGCCTGGGCGGGGGCATCTTCACGAAGGCCGCCGACGTCGGAGCCGACCTGGTGGGCAAGGTCGAAGCGGGGATCCCGGAGGACGACCCCCGAAACCCCGCGACGATCGCCGACAACGTGGGCGACAACGTGGGGGACTGCGCCGGGATGGCGGCGGACCTGTTCGAGACCTACGCAGTCACCTCCGTGGCGGTGATGCTGCTCGGCGTGCTGACCTTCTCCGAGTCGCGGGAGGTCGCGATCTATCCGCTCGTGATCGGGGCGGTCGCGATCATCGCATCGATCATCGGGGCGCTGGCGGTTCGCACCCGAACCGGCAACGTGGAGGCGGCCCTTTACAAGGGCCTGGTCGTCTCGGCCGTGCTGTCGGCCGCGGCCTTCTATCCGGTGACCAAGTGGCTGATGGACGACATCAGCTTCAAGGCGGCGAACCTCAGCGACGTGCCCAGCGTCGGCGAGCTGTGGCTGTGCGGGCTGATCGGCGTTGCGGTCACCGCTGGCCTGTTCGTGATCACCGACTACTACACGTCGACGCGATTCCGGCCCGTGAAGACGATCAGCCGCGCGTCCATCACCGGGCACGCGACGAACATCATCCAGGGCCTTGCGCAGGGGCTTCAGTCGACGGCCGCACCCGCCCTGCTGATCGCGCTCGCCATCCTGGCCGCCAACGAGCTCGCCGGCATCTACGGCATCGGGGTCGCGGTGATGGCCCAGCTCTCGCTGACGGGGCTGATCGTGGCCCTGGACGCGTTCGGCCCGATCACCGACAACGCGGGAGGCATCGCCGAGATGGCGGACCTGCCGGAGGACGTCCGCAACGTCACCGACCCCCTCGACGCGGTCGGGAACACGACCAAGGCGGTGACCAAGGGGTACGCGATCGGCTCGGCCGCGCTCGCCGCGCTGGTCCTGTTCAGCGCCTTCAAGCTCGAGCTCGCCGACGAGGCTCCCGCCAACTTCGACCTCGGCGGGTTGTTCAACCTGTCGAGCCCTGACGTGCTGATCGGCCTGCTGATCGGCGGCCTGATGGTCTACCTGTTCACCTCGCTGGCGATCGAGGCGGTGGGCCGTGCGGGTGGCCAGGTGGTCGAGGAGGTGCGGCGCCAGTTCCGCGAGCGCCCCGGGATCATGGAGGGGACCGAGAAGCCGGAGTACGGGCGCACCGTGGCGATCGTGACCGCGGCGGCGCAGCGCGAGATGATCGTCCCGTCGTTGATCCCGATCGTCGTGCCGCTGATCGTCGGCTTGATCAGCGTGGATGCGCTCGGCGGCCTGCTGATCGGGGTGATCGTGGTCGGCCTGTTCGCGGCGGTCTCGATGACGGCCGGCGGCGGAGCCTGGGACAACGCCAAGAAGCTGATCGAGGACGGCGCCCATGGCGGCAAGGGGTCGGAGGCCCACGCGGCCGCGGTCACGGGCGACACCGTCGGCGATCCCTACAAGGACACCGCGGGGCCGGCGATCAACCCCATGATCAAGGTTGCCAACATCGTTGCGATCCTGATCATCCCGATCGTTCACTTCTAGCTCCCCCACCGTTCGGGGTCCCGGCCGGGTTGGCTGGGCAAGAGGTGCCCGTGCCGTCGAGTGTGGGATTCACCCCCATATAGGTGGTCAATCCCACAGTCGACGAGAAGAGCGGGCGCCGAGGGCTTCACGCGGGCTGCCGGTTCGGGCACGGGTCGCGCCTGCCTGGCGGGCCATAGGGTTGCGTCATGGCAGCGCCCGGGCCGTCCGCCGATCCGATCAACGTGGCCGACTACGCGCGCCTGGCGGAGCGGGCGCTGGACCCCGGGGCCCACGGGTACTTCGCCGGCGGGGCGGGCGACGAGCGGACGCTGCGCGAGAACGAAACGGCCTTCCGGCGCTGGCGGTTGCGGCCGAGGGTGCTGGTGGACGTCACCGAGGTGAGCGCCGAGACCACGCTGCTCGGGAGCCCGGTCGCGATGCCGATCCTGGTCGCCCCCGTGGCGTTCCAGCAGCTCGCTCACCCGGAGGGGGAGGTGGCGATGGCGCGGGCTGCGGCCGAGGTGGGCACCGTGATGTGCCTGTCCACGCTGGCTACGGCGCGCCCCGGCGAGGTGGCCGGCGGGGCGCCGCCCGGGCGGCGGTGGTTCCAGCTCTACTGCTTTCGCGACCGGGGGGTGACCAGGGCGCTCGTCGACGAGGCCGTGGAGGCGGGGTTCGAGGCGGTCGCCCTCACGGTGGATGCTCCACGGCCGGGACGGCGCGAGCGCGACCTGCGAAGCGGCTTTCAGGTGCCGCCGGAGCTGACCATTCCGAGCATCGCGGAGACGGCCGGAGCGGACGCGCCGATCAGCGTCGCCGACGTCCTCAACCTGGTGGACCCGGCGCTCGGCTGGTCCGACCTCGAGGCGCTGGTGGGCGAGTGCCCCCTGCCGGTCCTCCTGAAGGGGGTGATGACGGCGGAGGACGCAGCCTTGGCCGCCGATTGCGGGGCGGCGGGCGTGATCGTCTCCAACCACGGCGGGCGCCAGCTCGACGGGGCCCCGGCGACGATCGAGGCGCTCGGCGAGGTGGCGGACGCCGTGGGGGACCGCGTGGAGGTGCTGATGGACGGCGGGGTGAGACGGGGAACGGACGTGCTCACGGCGCTGGCGCTCGGCGCCAGGGCCGTGATGGTGGGAAGGCCGGCGGTCTGGGGCCTCGCCGTGGCGGGGGAGGAGGGGGCAAGGCGGGTGCTGGAGCTGCTTCGAAACGAGCTCGAGGTGGCCCTCACGCTGTGCGGTTGCCGCACGGCCGAGTCGGTTTCGCGGGCGACCGTCCGGCGGGCGTAAGGGTGGGCCCGGCGGGCGCCCGGGGGCCGCTTCGCGCCTGCTTATAGTCGGCTCAGATGGCTGAGAGGATTCCGAGGGAAGAGTCGCTGCGGCGGGTTCACGGGGTCGGAGCGCTGTTCTCCGCCGCCTACGGCAACGTCGGGTCGTCGATCTACTACGCGCTCGGCGTGGTGGCGAGCTTCGCGCTCGGGCTGACGCCGGTCACGTTCCTGATCGCCGGCGTGATCTTCGCGTTCACCGCCGCCACCTACATCGAGGCGACCGTGATGTACCCGGAGGCCGGCGGGTCGGCGAGCTTCGCCCGCCACGCCTTCAACGAGGTGGTCAGCTTCGTGGCCGGCTGGGGGCAGATGCTCAACTACATCATCACCGCCTCGATCTCGGCCTTCTTCGTGCCTCACTACCTGGCCGTGTTCTGGCCCGCGCTGCACCACGGGCCCGGCGACGTGATCGTCGGAATCGCGGTCGTTGGGCTGCTGGCGGCCCTGAACGTGAAGGGGACGCAGGAGTCGTCGCGGTTCAACCTCGTGCTCGCCGTCGGCGACCTGCTGACCCAGGTGCTGCTGGTGGCGATCGGGACTGCGCTCGTCCTCAGCCCCTCGACCCTGATCGACAACATCCACCTGGGTGTGGCGCCGACCTGGGGCGACGCCGCCCTGGGCATCGCGGTCGGGATGATCGCCTACACGGGGATCGAGACGATCTCGAACATGGCGGAGGAGACCCGCGATGCGGCGAGGACGGTGCCGCAGGGCACGCGCTTGGTGGTGCTCGCGGTGCTCGGCCTCTACGTGATGCTGCCGCTGATCGCGCTGTCGGCCATGCCGGTGACGCAGGACGCGGCGGGGAACTTCTCAACCGAGCTGGGCACGAAGTTCGCCGACGACCCGGTGCTCGGAATCGTGGAGAACCTCGGCCTCGGCGCGGGGCTGACGGACGCGCTGCGGATCTACGTCGGCGTGCTGGCCGCGGTGATCCTGCTGATCGCCACCAACGCAGCGCTGATCGGCGTCTCGCGGCTGACGTTCTCGATGGGCCACTACCGCCAGCTTCCGGAGCGCCTCCGCCAGGTGCATCCCCGCTTCGACACCCCCTACGTGGCGATCCTCGCGTTCTCGGGGGTCGCGGCGCTGACGATGATCCCGGGGCAGACCGACTTTCTGGCCACGATGTACTCGTTCGGGGCGATGCTGTCATTCACGGTCGCGCACGTCTCGGTGCTGCGATTACGGAAGCGGTTCCCCGACGCGAAGCGGGGGTGGAAGCCGCCCCTGAACGTCCGGTTCCGGGGGGTGGAGCTGCCGGTGACGGCGATCCTGGGCGGCCTGGGGACGTTCTCGGCGTGGATCGTCGTGATGGCGCTGAACGTCCGCACGATGATCGTCGGCGCGGCATGGATGCTGCTCGGCATCGGCGTCTACTACCTGTACCGGAGCAAGTGCGATCTCCCCCTGGCCGAGACGGTGAAGGTGGTCACGCCCGAGCCGCTGGGGGTCGAGGAGGTCGAGTACAAGAGCGTGCTGGTCGCGTTCGAGGACGAGCCGTTCTCCCAGGAGGCGGTGGCGACCGCGGTACGGCTGGCGGCGCGGCGACGGCGCGGGATCCACGTCCTCTCGATCATCAACGTGCCGACCCACCTGCCGCTGGACGCGCCGCTCGACGAGCGAGAGTCCGATGCCCAGAGCAAGGTCGAGCAGGCGAAGCTGATCGGCGGGCTGCGGGTGACGGGACACGTGCAGCGCATGCGCCCGGGTCAGGCAGGTCAGGCGATCGTGGAGGAGGCGCGGGCGATCAAGGCGGCGGCGATCGTAATGCCGCTGCGCTATCGCAACGGGTCGCCCCTTTACGGAAGGACGCTGCAGCACGTGCTGGCCGAGCGCCCCTGCCGGGTGATCGTCGCGGCGACCCCCGGCGAGCGGCCAAGCGTGCCGGCGTAGCGCCGCCGGGAGCGTCGGCCGGCTGAGGCGGCCAGGGCGCGGCCTAGAATCGAGGCGGATGGCGCCCCCCGACCAGCTCTATCGCGGGGTCACCCGGGTGTTCGCGGTGGTGATCGTGGGTTTCGGCGCCGCGATCCTGGTGGTCACGCTGGCGAACGGCGGCGGCCCGCTGTCGGCGGGCTTTTGGATCGGGCTGCTGTTCACCGCGCTCGGGGCCGCCCGCCTGTATCTAGCCCTGCGATGAGGATTTGAGCGAGGGCGAGCCAAGGGAGGAGCCCGCGCAGTCGGGCGAGCGCGAAGGGAATTCCGGCTCGGGAGGGACGGGGCGCCGGCGCCTGCCGCGCTTGAGGATGGGGCCCGGCCCCCTGACCAAGCGGGTGCTCGGGGTGCCGTGGCTGTTCGCCGTCGCCTACTCGGCGGTCGGCTTCTCCCTGTACTTCTCGATCGGAGCGGTCGCGGACCGTGGGCTCGGGATGACGCCGCTGATCTTCCTGGCGGCCGGGCTCCTGTTCGTGCTCGCGACGCTCAGCTACATCGAGGGCGGGGCGATGTTCGCCGAGCGGGGGGGATCCTCGACGCTCGCCAGGCACGCCTTCAACGAGCTGATCAGCTTCATCGCGGGCTGGGCGATCCTGATCGACTACATCATCGTCATCGCCCTGGCGGCCGTGTCGGTGCCGCACTACCTGAGTCCGATCTGGGGAGGGTTCACGCACGGGTGGGCGGAGATCGCGGTCGCTGGCTGGGTGATCGTCTTCACGGCGGCGGTGAACATCGCCGGGTTCACCGGGCACGTGCGGCAGCGGCCGCTGATCGCCCTGGCGCTGGCCGACATCGTGCTGCAGGTGGCGGTCATCGCCGTCGGCGCGATCGTCGTCTTCGACCCCGAGCTGCTGACGCGAAACGTCGACCTGTTCACGCAGCCCACCGCCCGGCAGATCGTCGAGGCGCTCGCGGTCGCGACCCTGGCGTTCGCGGGGATCGAGGCGGCGTCCGACCTGGCGCCGGACCTGGAGTGGGAGCCGCGGGACATGGGGCGGGTGGTCAGCACGACGGCCGTGCTGTTGCCGCTCGTCTATGCAGGGATGGCGGCGGTGGCGCTGACGGCGCTGCCCGTGGTCGAGGGGCCGAACGGCGCCCATACGCCGCTTGGGGAGCGGTTCATCGAGGAGCCGGTGCTGGGGGTGGTCGAGAGCTACGACCCCGCGTGGCTGTCGACGATCTTCCAGGTGGCCGTGGTGGCGATCGCTCCGGTCGTGCTGACGTGGGCGGCGAGCACCTCGATGCTGGGGCTCTCGCGCCACGTGTACGTGCTGGCGACCAACCGGCAGGTGCCGAGCTGGCTCGGGAAGCTGGGCCAGCGCTCGACTCCGTACGTGGCGATCACGGGGGCGGCGGTGATCGCGTTCGGGATCGCGGTCCCGGGTGACGTACGGTTGCTGGCGGGCATCTACGCGTTCGGGGCCACGCTGGCGATCGCGATCGCCCACATGTCGGTGGTGAAGCTGCGCTGGAGCCAGCCGGATCGCGAGCGCCCGTTCCGGGTGCCGTTCGAGGTCGAGGTGAGGGGGCGGGCGCTGCCGGTGCCGGCGATCGCGGGGTCGGTGCTGATGCTGCTGCTGTGGCTCACGGTGTTGACGCTGCACGGGAACGCCCGGTGGGTGGGGGGTGGATGGATGCTGTTCGGCCTGGTCTCGTACGTCGTGTACCGGCGGTTCGTCGAGCGGACGTCGTTGACGAAGCGCGTCTCGGTGCCGGAGCAGGCGCTGCGGAAGCAGGTGCACGAGGCGGAGTACGGGAACATCCTGGTGCCGGTGTTCGGCACGGAGCTCGACGACGACATCGTGAGCACGGCGGGGCGGTTCGCGGACGCGGCCGACGAGCCGGGCGAGGAGGCGCCCCGGCTGGAGGTGATCTACGTCATGGAGCTCCCGCTCACCGTGCCGCTCGATGCGCCCCCGCCGCCCGCGCAGCTGAAGCGGGCGAACGCCGCCCTTGAGCGCGCCCGAGAGGTGGCGGAGGAGTACGCGACGGTGGAGGTCCACACGGAGCTGGTGCCGGCGCGAAGCGTGGGGGCGGGGATCGTAGAGGAGGCGAGGAAGCGTGATGTCGAGCTGATCGTGATGGGCGGCGAGCCGCCGACCCGGGTTCGAGGCGGGGCGGTGCTGGGCGGCATCGGGGGGTCACGGCCGCCCGAGGTCGGCGAGGTGACTGAGTACGTGCTGAAGAAGGCGCCCTGCCGGGTGCTGCTTACGGCGCCGCCGGAGGCCCCTCGGGCGGAGACCCTGCCCGCCGCGGGGTAGCATCAAGCGATGTTCATCTTGATCGTTGGAGCCGGCCGCGTGGGGTCGTCGCTGGCCCGGGCGATGCTGCGGGAGGGCAACCAGGTGTCGTGCCTGGACGAGGACCCGGAGTCGCACGCGAGGCTGGAGATCGGGCTGGATGGCTCCTGGGAGGACACGGGGGGGCAGTTCACCGTGGGCACCGGGCTCGAGGTGGAGGCGCTCCAGGAGGCGGGGATCGAGAACGCGGACGCGTTCGTGGCGGCGACGGACGGCGACAACACGAACATCGTGATCGCGCAGATCGCCAAGCGGGCTTTCAACGTTCCCACGGTGATCGCGCG
Source organism: Solirubrobacterales bacterium (assembly GCA_044871225.1). GTDB lineage: Bacteria > Actinomycetota > Thermoleophilia > Solirubrobacterales > 70-9 > AC-56. Next base: position 37,762 of record JBIOZP010000070.1, on the reverse strand, counting down.
GATCCTCGATCCGTACCGGGCGGAGTGGTACGAGCAGCAGGGAATGCACACGATCTGCCCGACGCGGGTGGCGATCGAGATGCTGGAGGCCGAGGTCAAGGAGGCCGCGGCGAAGATCCGCGGCGCGTAGGAGCGAGCCGATGTACGTGATCATCGTCGGGGCGGGGAAGGTCGGGTGGAACCTGGCGCGTGAGCTGCTCGACAAGGGCCACGAGGTGACCCTGATGGAGAAGGACCGTAATCGCTACCTGGCCGTCGAGCAGGAGCTGGAGCACTCGGTGCAGCACGGCGACGCGAGCGAGCTGTGGGTGCTGGAGCGGGCCGGGATCTCGCGAGCGGACATGGTGATCGCGGTGACGGGTGACGACGAGGACAACGTGCTGATCTGCCAGGTGGCCAAGGAGAAGTACATGGTCGAGCAGATCATCGCCCGGGTGAACAACCCGCGAAACAAGCAGTGGTTCGAGCTGTTGGGGATCCGGCCGGTGGTCTCGGCGACGGACTTGATCCTGCGCCTGATCGAGCACGAGGTGCCGAACATCGGGCTCGTTCACCTGCTGGACCTGCCGCAGGAGCGGCTGGAGATCATCGAGCTGCTGCTGGGGGAGAGCTCCCCCGTCGCGGGGCAGCGCGTGGGGGATTTGGAGCTGCCGGAGGGGAGTTTGCTGATCTCGGTGCTGCGGGAGGGGACGGGATTCGTGCCGGGGCCGGAGACGGTGCTCCAGGCGGGAGACGAGGTGCTGGCGGTGCTGGATCCCGGGCTCGAGGACGATCTGAAGGAGTACTTCGGGCCGGACGGGGGAGGGGCGGAGTGATGTCGGCGGCCGGATGAGCGCGCGCAGGGTCGAGTACCTGCTGGTCGGCGGCGGCATGGCGGCGGCCCACTGCGCGGCAGAGCTGCGGAAGCGGGGTGCGGAGGGCTCGATCCTGCTCGTTGGCAGGGAGCCGGACCCGCCGTACGAGCGCCCGCCGCTGTCGAAGGACTACCTGCGTGGCGAGAGCGCGCGGGACGCGGCGTACGTGAACGGGCTCCGGTGGTACGAGGAGAACGACGTCGAGCTGCTGGGCGGGACGAGCGTGATGTCGCTTGACGTGGGTGCGCGCAGAGCCAGGCTGCAGACGAGGGAGGAGGTGGAGTTCTCGAGGGCGCTGGTCGCCACGGGGGCGCGGGTGAACATCCTGCACCACCTCGAGGGGGCGCGGCTGGAGGGCATCCACTATCTGCGCGTGCTGGGCAACTCGGATGCGATTCGCGAGGAGGCGGCGGCGGCCGGTCACGTGGTGCTGATCGGAGGGAGCTACATCGCGAGCGAGGTGGCGGCGTCGTTGACGGCGCTGGGGAAGAGCTGCACGATGGTGATGCTCGAGGACGTCGCGCTCTCGCGCGCGTTCGGCGAGGACGTTGGGCGCTACTTCCACGAGGTGCTCGCCTCGAAGGGGGTCGAGCTGCTGACGGGGGAGACGGTGGAGGCGTTCGTGGGGGAGGAACGGGTGCGGGCGGTGCGAACGAAAAGCGGTCGTGAGGTCGAGGGAGACGTGGTGGTCGTGGGGGCCGGCGTCCACCCGGACACGATGCTCGCGGAGCGCGCCGGGCTGGAGGTGGCGAACGGGGTCGTCTGCGATTCGAAGCTCGAGACCTCGGCGGAGGGGATCTTCGCGGCGGGCGACGTGTGCTCCTACGAGAGCGTCGTGCACGGCCGGCGCCTGCGGGTGGAGCATTGGGACGTCGCGCTCCAGCAGGGCCAGCACGCGGCGAGGGGGCTGCTGGGGGAGGGCGAGCCCTATCGCGTGGTGCCGTACTTCTTCAGTGATCTGGCTGACTGGACGAGCCTCGAGTACGTGGGCCCGGCGCAGAGCTGGGACGAGATCGTGTGGCGAGGCGACCGGGACGCCGGCGAGTTCAGCGCCTGGTATTTGGAGGGCGGCAGGGTCGTGGCAGCGCTCAGCGTCGGCCGCTCGTTGGATCTAGGACATGCGCGCCGGCTGATCGAGTCGGGCGCGGACGTTTCGGGGCAGGTCGATGCGTTGGGCGATCCGGACGCCGACCTGGGAACGCTCGCCTGAACCCGGCTCGGGGGCGACAACCGAACTGCGGAACTAGGACTCGAACCTAGACTTCCTCGTCCAGAGCGAGGCGGGCTGCCATTACCCCATTCCGCAGCGCTGTTGACACTCTAGCGGCGCATTCTGCGCACCACATGCGCTTGATCCGATGCGAACGTGTGTTCGTGCCAAGGCGCGGGCTTCAACGAGATTGGGAGGCGATTCGAGCCTACTATCACCAGGGGCACTCCGTGAGGGAGTGTTGCGAGCGCTTTCGGATTTCGCCTCGAGACTGGCAGCTCGCTGTGGCGGAGGGCCGTCTTCCCGCCCCCGCCCAGCGGCCCCTGCTGGCCTCGGAGAAGCGGGATCTCATCGACCGCCTGTTCCAGGAGGGCTATTCGCAGGCCATGATCGCCGCGGAGCTGGGCATGTCGAAGGCGACGGTCGCGTATCACGCCCGCAGGTTCGGCGTTCCGGTTCGAGAGGATTTTGCCCGCCGTTACGACTGGGCGGAGATCCAGCGGGCGTACGACTGCGGCCTGTCCGCCTCCGAGTGCGCACACAGGTACGGATTCTCCAAGGCATCGTGGAGCCAGGCTGTTGCGCGCGGAGACATCGTGGCCCGTCCACGCAGGATGCCCTTGGATGAGCTCCTCGTCCAAGGCGTCAAACGCGGACGCTTCAACCTCAAGAACCGACTCCTGGACGCAGGTCTGAAGGAGAACCGCTGCGAGCTGTGCGGAATCAGCGAGTGGCGCGGGCGTCCCTTGAACCTGCAGCTGCATCACGTCAACGGCGACGGCACCGATAACCGCCTCGCGAACCTGCAGCTCCTGTGCCCGAATTGCCACGCACAGACCGCCAACTACGGCGGGCGTAACGGGCACCGGCGCAGGAGCACCGAGCCCGGAGCGGCCGGGCTTTGACCCCTGCTGGGCTCGACCTTTGTGAGCGAAGCGCCCTCGCCCCTAGTGTCTGGGCATGGACGGGATTCCGAGCCCGGCCCCGACGGGCAGTTGCTACCTTGCGCCTGCGTGTGGGCTCGGGCCCGACACCTCCCGCTTGCGGGCGCCTTGGCTGCGGTCGCGCTGGTCCTCGCCGGGTGCGGTGACGACAGCTCCTCGCCCGCCACGACCGTGGACACGAGCGCAAGCCAGGAGCCCTCGCCTCTGACCAAGTCCGCCCTGATCGCCCAGGGTGACGGAGTGTGCGCCGAGGCCAATGCGGCCCTCTCGGCTCTCGACGCCGGCACCGCGAAGGGCGACCCCGAGCTGCAGGCGACCCAGGAGCTCCAGATCACCCGCAGCGAGCTCGAGTCGCTCCAATCCCTGACCCCGCCCGACAAGGGCCGCTCCGACCTCGATCGCTTCCTCACGGCCCTCCAGCAGCAGGTCGACGCGCTCGGCGACCAGAAGGCCGCCCTCGCCCAGAGCGAGGACCCCACCAGCGCGGAGGCCCAGGCGAGCGACGCCGCCGCCCGGGCTCAGGCCGCCGCCCAGGCCTACGGGTTCAAGGACTGCGCGAGCGCCGCCCCGGCCGGGGCCACCGACACCACCACTACGACGACCACTCCAACCGTTCCCACGGCGAGCACCCCGACGACGCCGACCACGCCCACCACGACCGTCCCCGCAGCGCCTCCCGCCCCGCCGAGCGGCGGCACCGGCGGGTCCACGGGCGCAGGCGGCGGCACGGGCACCGGCACCGGCGGCGGCACGGGCGGGGGAACCGGGGGCGGCGGATCCGGCGGAACCGGCGGCGGCACCGGGGGGACCGGGGGCTAGCCGGGCTCACCGGGGGCCGGGGGCCGGGGGCCCGGGGGGCTAGCCGGGCCCACCGGGCCGTCGCGCCGCGGCCAGCCATCACGGCGATCGGAAACGACCGGGCGGTCAAGCGGCCGCTCCTGGCCGCCACGCTCCGCTACGCGGCCGCTTGCTCGGCCCAGGCTCCGTACAGGCGGGCGTACGCGCCGCGGGCCTCGATCAGCTCCTCGTGCGTGCCCATCTCGGCAATCCGCCCGTGCTCCAAGACCACGATCCGCCCCGCGCGCCTGATCGTCGACAGCCTGTGCGCGATCACGATCGCCGTTCGCCCCATCAACAGCCGCTCGAGCCCGCGCTCGATCGTCCGCTCCGTCCGCACGTCCACGTTCGAGGTCGCCTCGTCGAGGATCAGGATGCGCGGCTCGGCCAGCAGCGCCCGCGCGAAGGCGATTAGCTGCCGCTGCCCAGCCGAAAGATGCGCCCCGCGCTCACCAACCTCGGTCTCGTATCCGTCTCGCAGGCGCTCGACGAACGGCTCCGCCCCCACCGCCGCGGCGGCGGCGCGGATCTCCTCCTCGCTCGCCTCGGGGCGCCCGAAGGCGATGTTCTCCCTCACCGTCCCCGAGAACAGGAACCCCTCCTGCGGCACGATCCCGAGCTGGCTTCGCAGCGCCTTCGAGCTCAAGTGCCGCAAGTCGTGCCCGTCCACCAGCACCCGCCCCTCCTGCGGGTCGTAGAAGCGGGCCACCAGCTTCGCCAGCGTCGATTTCCCCGCCCCCGTCTCGCCCACCAGCGCCACCGTCTGTCCCGCGGGGACGTGGAGGTCCACCTCGCGCAGCGCCCACTCGCCGCCGTCGGCGTATGAGAACGAGACGCCGGCCAGCTCGATCTCCCCGCGCAGCCGCCCCGGGTCCAGCGCGTCCGGCCGGTCCGTCATGTCCGGGGCCGTCTCCAGCAGGTCGAAGATCTTGTCCAGTGCCGCCATCCCCTGCTGGTAGGTCGTGTAGAGCTGGGAGATCTGCTGGATGGGGTCGAAGAAAGCGTTCAAGTAGCCCACGAAGGCGACCACGACGCCCACCTGAATGTTCCCGTCGATCGCCTGGTAGCCGCCGTACAGCAGGATCACCATGGTGCCGATCGCCGACAGCAACTCGACCGCCGGGAAGTAGGCGGCGTTCAGGTAGACCGTGCGCATGTTCGCGACCCGGTTCTCCTCGTTCAGCTCCGCCATCCGCTCCATGTGCCGCGGCTCCTGGGCGAAGCTCCGCACCACCCGCACCCCCGACAGCGTCTCCTGCAGGTAGGCGGTGATGTTGGCGATCTTCTCCCGCGTCAACCGGTACGCCCCCGCGGCTGCGATCCGGAACACCACGCTCCCCACGGCCAGCAGCGGGAAAGTCACGAACGTCACCAAGGCCAGCTTCAGGTCGAGCAGGAGCAGGATCACCACCACCCCGAGCAGCGTCAGCGTGCTCGAGATCAAGGTCACGACCCCGTCGGTGACCAGGGTGTCCAGCGCCTCGACGTCGTTCGTGAGCCGCGAGATCAGCACCCCCGGCTTGTTACGTGTGAAGAACCCGATGGACATCGCCTGCAGGTGCGTGTAGATCCTCTCCCGCAGGTCCTGGAGCGCCCGCTGGCCGATCCACCCCACCAGGTAGGTCTGCGTGTAGGTGGCCAGCCAGTAGACGAGCGCCGAGAGCAGGAACGCCCCCACGATCAGGTCGAGCGCGCTCACGTCTTCGGTCGCGATCCCGTTGTCGATCGCCTGCCCGGCCAGGTACGGCGGAGCGAGCCCCGCCGCGGTCGCAGCCACCAGCGCGAGCAGCGTCAGCGCTACCCGCCCCCGGTAGGGGCGTAAGAGGCCGAACAGCCATCGCACCTTCCTGGTTCGTTGGCGCTCTCCCCGAAACAGCCGCCACAGCTCCCGCGCCAGCAGCATCGTTCCCATCAGGCGCCCGGGTTGGTTCGACTGCTCCTCCGTCGCCTCGGCCACCTCGGACCCCTGCGCCTCGGGATCGGGCTGGGTGATCGGGTCCTCGCGGCTCCCGTCGCGGGCTGCCTTCTCGCGCTTTCGCGTGCGCCCCTCGCTCACAGCCTCGCCATCTCCTCGCGCCGCTCCAGGTCTCGCTGGAGGAAGACCGAGTCCTCGAGCCCGTGCTCGGCGATCTCCGCGTACAGCGGGCAGCGCTCGATCAACTCGTCGTGCCCCCCGCGGTCCACGATCCGCCCGCCGTCCATCACCACGATCTCGTCGGCCAGCGAGATCGTCGACATGCGGTGCGCGACGATGAACGTCGTTCGCCCGGCCATCGCCTCCCGGAGGCCGCGCTTGATCGCGGCTTCCGTCTGCGCGTCCACGGACGACGTCGCGTCGTCCAGGATCAGGATCCGCGGGTCGGCGAGCAGCGCGCGGGCGATCGCGATCCTTTGACGCTGGCCTCCCGAGAGGGTCAGGCCGCGCTCGCCGATCAGCGTCCCGTAGCCATCGGGCAGGCCCTGGATGAACGCGTGCGCCTGTGCTCGCCGCGCCGCCAACTCGACCTCCTCGCGCGGCGCCCCGGGCCGCGCGTACGCGATGTTCTCAGCAACCGTGGCCGAGAAGAGGAAGCTGTCGTCCGCCACGAACGCGACCTGGGAGCGCAGCGACCGCGCGTCCACAGTCCGCAGGTCCGCGCCGTCGATCAGCACCGTGCCGCGGCTCGGCTCGTACAAGCGCGCCATCAGCCCCACCAGGCTCGTCTTCCCGGAGCCCGTCGGGCCCACGAGCGCCACGATGCGGCCCGCCTCCACGGCCAAGTCGACGTCCTCCAGGGCAGGCCGCCCACCGTTGTAGGCGAGCGAGACATGTCGCAGCTCCACCCGCCCCGGCCCCTCCGGCAGCGGCGGCGCGCCGGGACGGCTCTCGATTCGGGGCTCCCGGTCCAGGATCTCGAACAGCCGGTTTCCCGAGGCGACCGCCCGCTGCGCCATCCCCAGCGCCATTCCCAGCATCCGCATGGGCGCGGTGAGCATGATCAGGTAGGTGTAGAAGGCGGTGAAGTCGCCCAGCGAGAGGCTGCCGTTGATCACCTGCCGCCCGCCCACCAGGAGCACCACCGCCAATCCAAGGCTGGGCAGGAAGCCCAGCATCGGCGAGTAGAAGGCCTGCAGCCGAGTCGAATAGAGCTCCTGGTCGAACACCCGGCCGACCGAGCGGCGGAAGCGCTCGAGCATGAAGCCCTCGCGGGCGAACGCCTTCACGATCCGGATCCCCGCCACGCCCTCCTCGACCTCTCCGGTGAGCTCCGCCAACCGCTGCTGGATCTCCTGGACGGCCGGCCGCGAGCGGCGGCTGTAGCGCATCGCCGATAGGACGACGAACGGCACCGGCAGCAGCGCCAGCGCCGCCAAGTCGGGCTTCAGCGCGAACATCACCGCGCTGGCAAGGGCGAGCGTCAGCGCGTTCTGGGTCAAGAAGATCAGCCCGTAGCCCAAGAAGAAGCGGATCGACTGGAGGTCCACTGTGGCGCGCGACATCAGCTGGCCGGTCTGCTGCGAGTCGAAGAACCCGAGCTCGAGCTCCTGCAGGTGGCGGTAGAGGCGGCCTCGCAGGTCAAACTCCACCGACACCGAGACCTTCCCCGCGATCAGCCGCCGCACCACCGTGAGCCCCAGCCTCAGAATGCCGGCGCCGACGATCGCCACCGCGTAGGGCGCGATGTCCGAGCGCCGCTGGTCCTCGATCGCGTTCACCGTGCTCCCAACGAGCCACGGGATCGCGACGGTCATCACCATGGCCAGCCAAGCGAAGACCAGGGAGCCGGCCACCGCTCGACGGTAGGGGCGCAGGAAGGCGAGCAGCCGCCAAAAGGTGGTCACGAAGCGTGACTATACAAAGTGAAGTGAAAGCGGACGCGCACGAGTCCGGCGGCCGAGGACGCCGGAGCACTCGAAAGCGCCAGCGCGGGCGATACTGGTTTCGTGACGCGACCGCCCGCGGGCCTCTGTGCCTCCTGCGTCCACCAGCGAATCGTCCACAACACGCGTGGATCGACCTTCTCGCTGTGCGAGCGCTCCCGCACCGATCCCACCTTCTCGCGATATCCGCGCCTGCCCGTCACCGCCTGCTCGGGGTACGACCCGGAGCTCCGTCGCGACGCCAGGCGCTCGTGAGACGCCCGTCCTAGGCCTCGATCGGGGCCGGCGCCTGCGCCGAGCCGAGCGCTCCGGCGCTGGCAACGACCACCAGGGCGATCGCCGCCACCTCTGTGGCGCTCAGGTCCTGCCCGAGCACCACCAGGCCGACGAGGGCGGCCACCGCCGGCTCGAGGCTCATCAGGACCCCGAAGGTCCCCTGCCGGAGCCGCCGCAGCGCCTCGAGCTCCAGCGAGTACGGAATCGCCGAGCTGAGCACGGCGACCGCGAGCCCCACGCCCAGCACCTCCGGGCGCCACAGGTCACCGCCACCGCCCACGACTCCGACCGGCACCAGGACGATGGCGGCGACCGCCATCGCCAGCGCCAGCCCCCGGCCGCCGCTGAACCGCCGCCCGACGCGCGCCGCGAGCACGATGTAGGAGGCCCAGAACGCGCCCGCCAGCAGCGCGAACGCCACCCCGAGCCCGTCGAGCGACCCGTGGACGCCGGGGGAGAGGAGCCCGATGCCGCCCGCGGCCAGCGCCACCCACAGCAGGTCGCGTCGCCGGTGCGAGCCCGCGATCGCGATCGCGAACGGCCCCGCGAACTCGAACGTGACCGCGATTCCCAGCGGGATGCGGTCGAGCGCGGCGTAGAAGCTCAGGTTCATCCCCGCCAGGGCCAATCCCAGGAGGGCGGCGTCGCGCAGCGGGCCCGTGGCGCGCCGCGGGATCGCCGGACGCCAGATCGCCAGCAGCAGCAGCGCCGCGAACCCCGTCCGGAGCAGCACCGTTCCCTGCGGCCCGACCTCGTCGAACAGCGTCGTCGCCACCGCGGCGCCGACCTGGACGGACACGGCGCTGGCCATGACCAGCCCGATCGACGTCGTTCGCTGGGCTCCGCTCAGGCGGCCGAGGGTAGTGCAGCCCGCGACCGCCGCGCCGCTTCACACTTCTTTCATCTTCGTCGTCGATCCTGCAATCGCCATGGAGGCCCGCCGGTGCGAGTCCTGATCGTCGAGGACCACGTGAAGCTCGCGAGCCTGATTCGCCGAGGGCTTCGCAACGAGGGGATCGCCGTCGACGTGGCGGGCCGTGGCGAGGACGCCCTGTGGATGGCCGAGGCCACCGACTACGACGCGATCGTCCTCGACGTGATGCTGCCCGGAATCGACGGGTTCGAGGTCTGCCGGCGCCTTCGGGGCGACGGGGTCTGGGCGCCGATCCTGATGCTGACGGCACGCGACTCGGTGCGCGACCGCGTGGCGGGGCTCGACGGCGGGGCCGACGACTACCTGACCAAGCCGTTCTCCTATGCCGAGCTGCTGGCCCGGCTTCGAGCTCTGGTTCGCCGCGGGCCCGTCGAGCGCCCGACGGAGTTGAACGTCGGCGGTCTGCGGCTGGACCCGGCCACCCGACGCGTATGGCGTGGCGACGACGAGGTTTCGCTGTCGGCGAAGGAGTTCGCGATCCTGGAGACCTTCATGCGCCATCCGGGCGAGGTCCTGTCACGGCTCCAGCTCCTGGAGCACGCCTGGGACTACGCGTACGAGAACCGCTCCAACGTGGTCGACTCGTACGTTCGCTTCCTGCGGCAGAAGATCGATCGGCCGTTCGGCATGAAGTCGATCGAAACCGTGCGCGGAGCCGGATACCGGCTCCGGGAGGACGGCGGTCGCTGAGATCCCTTCCGATCAAGTCCCGGGTCACGCTCGTCTTCGCCGCCGCGATGGCCGCAGTCCTGCTCGCCGTCGGGCTGCTGATCTATCTGCGCTTCCAGGCCGAGCTGAACGGGGACCTCGACCGCGGCCTCCGCTCCCGAGCCGCCGACGTCACGACCCTGCTCAGGGAGTCCGACGCCGAGGGCGACGCGTTGCCTCCCCGGGAGCGGAACGTGGCCCAGGTGCTCGGTCCGTCGGGCCGGGTCGTCGACACCACCCTGCGCCCGCGCAACCTGATGGTTCTGTCCGACGCCGACCGGCGGCGCGCCATCTCCGGCTCCATCTTCGTCGAGCGTGGAGGGGTGCCAGGGATCGACGGGGAGGCCCGCCTGCTCGCCACCCCAGCCGAGGCCAACGGAAGGAAGTTCGTGGTCGTCGTCGCGACCTCGCTCGACGCTCGCGACGATGCGCTGTCCAGCCTGGCGACGCTGCTGCTGATCGGCGGGCCCGTGGCCCTTCTGCTGGCCTGCGTCGTCGGCTATGCGGCGATCGCCGCCGCTCTGCGACCCGTCGAGGCGATCAGGCGCCAGGCCGCGGAGATATCGGCGGCCGATCCCCAGCGGCGGCTCCCGGTGCCCGCCAGCCGTGACGAGCTGCACCGGCTGGGCGAGACCCTGAACGGGATGCTCGCCCGGCTGGAGGAGGCGCTGGAGCGCGAGCGCGCCTTCGTCGACGACGCAAGTCACGAGCTGCGAACCCCCCTGGCCATGCATCGGGCCGAGCTGGAGCTCGCGCTTCGCTACGCGAACAGCCCGACCGAGCTGCGCGCAGCGATCGCCTCGGCGATCGAGGAGGCCGACCGGCTCTCACAACTCGCCGAGGACCTCTTGGTGCTGGCCCGGTCCGACAAAGGGGAGCTGCCCGTCAGGCTGGAGGCGCTGGACGCCGGCTCGCTCTTCGCCTCGGTGCGGGAGCGCTTCAAGGCTCGCGCCGGCGAGCTGGGACGGGGCCTGGAGGCGGCGCCGGCCGACGGGATCGCCGTGGAGGGCGACCGCCTGCGGCTCGAGCAGGCGCTCGGCAATCTGATCGACAACGCACTGCGGCACGGCGACGGGGCAATCCGGCTGTGGGCGCGGCGAGACCGCGCCGCCGTCGAGCTCCACGTCACCGATGGAGGTGCGGGCTTCCCCCCCGAATTCCTCCCCAGAGCCTTCGAGCGCTTCAGTCGCGCAGACAGTGCCCGAACCGCCGGGGGATCGGGGTTGGGGCTGGCGATCGTGGAGGCGATCGCCCTCGCCCACGGCGGCGGCGCGAGGGCCGCCAACCGCGACGGCGAGGGCGCCGACGTCTGGATCGAGCTGCCGTCGGCTGGGCGTTGAGCCGCCGCGGCCGCGCTCGGCCCCGAACGAAGAAAGGCCCCGGGGCCTCCGCGCGGAGGCCCCGGGGCTCACCATCGTCCCGGCTAGCCGGACCGATCCAGCCAGCTGGACCGGTCCTGGCTAGTTGAACCGCCCGGAGGCGACGAGAACGTTGTTGCTCGCCCGCCGGACGCCAATCGTCGAGCCGGTGTGGACGGGGGGCACGACCGCGCCGGTGCGGCGGATCCTCGCGGTGCCGAGGTTGTTCACGGTGGCGGAGCCGACGAGCTTGCCGTCGACACGGAAGCGCACCACGGTGCCGCGGAGCCGTTGCACGTCCTCGACCTGGGCCTCGAGCTCACGGACGCCGTCGTCCACCTGGAACTTCGCCGATCCGTTCGCGGCCGGGAAGGCCTGGGAGCCGTGCAGGGTGGCCCTGTGGACATTGGTCGCGGCCGTGGCGGCCACGGCGAAGAGCGCGAGTGCCGACAGGACGCCGATGATGGTGATGGTGATCCGGGTTCGCATGATGTGCACCTTCCTGGGTCGGTTGCGGTGTCGAGAGCCACGATCACACCGGGCGGGTCCGAAACGCAATCGGACATAGGTCTTAGGACCCCCGTGACCACGCGAGCGCGCGGCGACGGCGAGGGCCTGGCGTGCGTGGTGGTTACGCTGATCGTGTGGAACCGCATCGGAGGCAGCGGGTCCGGTTCACCGGCATCGCTTCGCAGGTCCCATGAGCTTCGCCAGGGTCCGCGAGTGGCTGCGCCCGAGCCGCGGGCTCGCGGACCCAACGGGGGCCGGCGCCGTCGCCCGCTTCGCGGTGGGCGGAGTGGTGGCGCTCGCGGTCGTCGGCCTGGTGAGCGTCCTCGTGCTCCGCAACGTGGGGACAGACGAGGCCCTCAGCAACGCCCGCGACCTGACCACTTTGGTCGGCAAGGGCATCGTCGAGCCCGATCTGACCCGGGGAGTGGTGAGGGGGGACCCGAAGGCCCTCGACCGCTTCGACCGGCTGATCCGCCGACGGGTCCTGAGGGACCCGATCATCCGGGTGAAGCTGTGGAAGCCGTCCGGGCGAATCGTGTACTCGGACGAGCCGCGATTGATCGGCCAGCGCTACACGCTCTCCGAAGACGACCTCGCCTCGTTTCGCGAGGGCACGGCGGAATCCGAGGTCAGCGACCTCTCTCGGCCCGAGAACCGCTTCGATCGCGGCCGCGGGAAGCTGCTCGAGGTCTACATGCCGGTGAAGGACCCAAGCGGCCAGCCGCTGCTGTTCGAGGCCTATCAGAACTTCGAGACGGTGGCATCGAGCGGGCGAGACCTCTGGCTCGCCTTCGCGCCCGCCCTGATCCTGGCACTGGTGGTCCTCGAGCTCGCGCAGATACCCCTGGCCTCATCGATGTCGCGGCGAATCCGCCGGGGAAATGCCGAGCGGGAGGCGCTGCTCCAGCACGCCGTGGACTCCTCGAGCGCCGAGCGACGGCGGATCGCCGGCGACCTCCACGACGGGGTCGTCCAGGATCTCGCCGGGCTCTCTTTCTCGCTCGAGGCGGCGGCCGAGCGAACGGGGTCCAACGGCGACGGCAGCGCCATGCTGCGCCGCGGGGCGGAACAGGCCCGCGACACCGTGCGCGCGCTTCGCAGCCTGCTGGTGGAGATCTACCCGCCGAGGCTGCGGGAGGCGGGGCTGAAGCCGGCGCTGGCCGACCTCCTGGCGCCGGCCGCACGCCAGGGCATCGCCACGCATCTCGACGTACCGGAGGCGCTGGACCTCGACCCCGAGCGCGAGGCCCTCGTGTTCAGGGTGGCCCAGGAGGCGGTCAGGAACGCGTGCAAGCACGCCGAGGCGAACCGCATCGACGTGCGCGTCAGCGACTCCGACGACTGCACGGAGCTGGAGGTCGAGGACAACGGGCGAGGCCTGCCCGCGGGCCTTCGCGCCGACGGCGCCCCCGAGGGCCACTTCGGGTTACGGCTGCTCGGCGACCTTACGGCGGCGGCCGGCGCCACGCTCGACATCGACTCCGAGCAGGGAGCCGGCACCCGGATCCGAGTGCGGATCGGCCGTCCATGATCCGGGTCGTCATCGCGGAGGACCACGAGATGGTGCGGGCCGGGCTGGAGGAGCTGCTCGCCAGTGCCGGCGACATCGAGGTGGTTGGCACGGCAGGGAACGGGGAGCGGGCCGTGGAGCTCGTGAACGAGACCGAGCCGGACGTGGTCCTGTGCGATCTCTCCATGCCGCGGATGGACGGGCCCACGGCCATGCGAAGGATGCTCAAGGCCCGGCCCGAGACCCGCGTCGTCGTCCTCACCGCCTTCTCGGAGCGGACGCGGATCCTGGGCGCGATCGACGCGGGGGCCGCCGGCTACCTGCTGAAGGACGCGCCGCCAGATGAGCTCTTCGGCGCGGTTCGGGCGGCGGCCCGCGGCGAGGCGCCGCTGGCGCCGAAGGCGGCCGAGGCGGTTCTCGCCGAGCGGGCCGAGCAGCGGACGGCCGACCTGTCTGACCGCGAGCGGGAGGTGCTCGCTGCCCTGGCCGAGGGGCTGCCGAACAAGCTCATCGCCAGGCGCCTGGAGATCAGCGAGAAGACGGTGAAGGCCCACCTCACCCGCATCTACGAGCGGATCGGGGTCACCGACCGCACGCAGGCCGTGCTCTGGGCGCAGCGCAACGGCATGGTCGGGGAGCCGCCGCAGGGCCGGCCTCCTGAATGAGAAGCCGCCCGCCGGGCCTCTCGCGAGGTCCGGCGGGCGGCCGGCGCGGAGCTCAGGCGGCCGAGTGGGCGGCCGCCTGTCCCCACGCTTGAGCTAGCCCTGAGCGGGCGTGTCGTTGACTCCGTAGGCCTCGAAGTCGTATCTCGTGCCGTTGATCCGGAGACCGTCGACTGCCCCGACCCAGGCGTTGTCACGACCCTTGGCGATCTGCACCGTGTAGATGCTCCCGCCGACGGGGTTCTGGCCGTTGTTGTTGTCGACCAGAGACTGCTTCGCCTGCGCGAAGGTGCACGTGGTCGTCTGGTTGCAGCCAGTGACGGTCCCAGCGGCGCCGGTGAAGTACCACTGTCCGGTGTGGGCCGCGCTCTGGAACGTGCTCCACTCGTCGAGCTGCCCCGACGGGATCGGGTTGGGAATCCAGACCATCGACGTGTAGTTGGAGGTGCCGACGTTCGGGTCGATCTCCAGCGTGATGTTCGGCAGGTTGCTTGGGCTAATGGCCGCGTTCTCCTGCGTCTGGAAGACACGGAACCCGATCGCGGTCAGGTTCTGGACCTGGTCGCCGAAGAAGTCGACCTCGTTGCCGAAGGCAGCCTTCTCCTGCGGGGTGCCCCCGCTCATCGCGTTGTCGGAGACCTGGATGCCCAGGCTCCCGGTGCCGAACGGCGGATGCTGTGCACTGGCGGAGTGCCCGAACGAGCCATACGGGCCGGACCGCAGGTCGGCTACCGCGGACCCGATCGTGTTCCTGGGGATCAGCCCCCAGTGCGCCCCCTTGCTGTGGGCTGCCTGCTCGGCGGTGGTCGCCACGGCGGCGTACGCGCCGCCGCCCAGGGCGACGAACAGCGCCGCCATCGCGACGATCATGCTCGGGGACGGCCGCCTCAGGCGGCGTCTGAGTGCGGTGAAGGGTGTCTTCACGCCTCCTCCTTTTTCGGTTGTGACCGATACCGACGAAGGCCTCTTCGCCTTTCCCGGGGAGTGCCACCCCGAAAGGCCAAGCGGCCTCTGAGCACGCTGGGCGTTCTGTCCAGCGGACTCGGCGCGACCCTAACCGATTTGGAACCGGTCGTGAGCCGTGTCGCCGGTACCAGGTAGCCGCCAGGGGTGACCTCGGACGCGGGTGGTAGGGTGCCGCCATGTCCGGTGGCGCATGGACGCGCCGGGGGGAGAGGCTCTTCGTTCCCGGTTTGACCGCTGTCTCGACGCGCGGCGCCCTGCCGTTTGCTCGGCGGTGGCTCGTGGGGCTCCTATGCGTGTTCGGGGCGATGCTGTTCGGCTCCCAGCAGGCGAGCGCGGCTCCCTGTCCCGCGCCGATCAAGAACAAGCCGAACTCGATCCCGCACGTGGACTACGCCGGGGTCCAGCACCTGAATTTCTGCTACGGGCCCGTGACCGTCAAGCCGGGCCAGAACATCATCCGCCTGAACCCCACGAACCTGTTCCCGCAGCAGCCGGGCTACATCACCCGATTCGATCCGGAGCTGATCTATGCCAATGGCAACGTGCCGCGGGTGGACGTGCTGCACCTGCACCACGCGGTGTGGCTCGTGAACGGCGGCCCCCAGTTCGCCACCGGCGAGGAGAAGTCGATCGTCCAGATGCCGCGGGGCTTCGGCTGGCGATCGCTCCCCTCGGACACCTGGCGCGTCAACGACATGATCCACGACCTCGTGGGGAAGGCCGCGCGCGTCTACATCGTGTGGAGGCTCGACTTCGTCCCCGACACCTCGCCCGCCGCGGACTCGATCCGCACCGTGCACACGAAGTGGATGGACGTCTCCGGGCCAATTCCGCGAGACGGGATCTCGAGCCCCGTCTACCCCGTCTTCAACGCCCTGAGGGGCATGGGGGACAACGGCCGCTACACGTTCCCGGATCAGGCCACGGGCCGCCAGCGCGAGCGAATCGGCCCTCAGCAGTCGTGGAGCCCGAACCGCCCGGTGACCCTGGTCGGCACGGTCGGACACCTGCACCCCGGGGGCCTCAGCACCGGCCTGCGGGTGGAGCGGGGCGGCAGCCGAACCAACGTCTTCACCTCGCGCGCGCACTACTACGAGCCGGCTGGCGCGGTGTCGTGGGACGTCGCGATGGGGGCCACGCCGGCGAACTGGCGGGTCAAGCTCCGTGCCGGCGACACGTTGAGCGTCCACGCGACCTACGACGTCGGACGGGCGGACTGGTACGAGGTGATGGGGATCATGCCGGTGGCGGTCTACAACGGGAGCGACGCGGGAGGGGTGGACGCGTTCAGCGGCCAGGTCCCGAAGACCGGAGTGCTCACGCACAGCCACCTCGACGAGAACCGAAACCACGGCGGGGCTCCAACCGAGCTGCCGGACCCGCGCACGCTGCCCTCCGTCCCGGCCCAGGAGCCGATCGGGATCGAGGCCTACGAGTACAACCAGGGCGACCTCAATCAGCTCGGCAACCCCAACCCGCCCAGGGTCAACTTCGGGCAGAGCCTCACATTCCTGAACCACGACGCGGAGCCGGCCGAGAACGTCTTCCACACCCTGACGGCATGCAAGGCGCCGTGTAACCGCTCGACCGGCATCGCCTACCCGATCGCCGACGGGCCGCGGTCGTTCGATTCCGGCCAGCTCGGCTTCAACTACGCGGGCTTCCACGCTCCGGCCTCGGGGCGCGATACATGGGACACGCCGAAGAACCTGGCGCCCGGCACCTACACCTACTTCTGCCGGGTCCACCCGTTCATGCGCGGCAGCTTCCGAGTCGTGAACAACTAGCCGCCGCCGGCCATCCGAGGCCGGGCTTGACTCTCCCTGATCGCTGAGGGAGACTTCGGCCGCCCGGTGATCCGCGCCCCACGTTAAGGCCGGGTATGTTCCCGGAGGGGCAAATCCCTGCACAGGACGGCCTTGGCTCCGGGCTGGCATGCAAGACTAGGAAGGCTTCGCGGGTGGAGGGGCAGGCCACGGAAGGTCAGCGCACAACAGAGGATCTCGGGGCGGCGCCAGCCGGCCTGGGAAACGGCAGGGACGCCGCCAGAAAGCGCGTCTTCTTCCAGCTCGACTCCGAGCGCAGGTCGCTGGCCGCTCGACCCGGCCCGCGGTGGCGCCCGGTCCACCGTTACGAGGACCTGAGCCTGGCGGCGATGCTGGCGCGGCTGGAGCGCGGGTGGCTGTCCGGCCGGACCGCCGTACCGCTCGACGGCCGCGAGGATGGCGAGGGCGACCGCCGGGCATTCGGGCTCGCGGGGTGGGCCAACCCCTGGGGCACGGCCCCGCGGATGAAGCTAGACGCGGACCTCGAGCACCTGGACGAGGCGCTCGGCAGGCTGGGCAGGTGGCTGCCGCCAGGGGCGACGGCCAGGGCACGCGGCCGGGCGCGAAGCCGCCTGGAGGCGACCGCGGCGCGCCTTCTCGAGCGCGACCCGGGCGCGTGGACCGCGACCAGCCTGGCAGCGGAGCCAGGCGGCCACGTCCAAGCTCCACGGCATCGCGCGCGAGTCCGCGTGGTGGCGCTCGGCGGCCTCCTGCTGCTGGTGGCGGCAACCGTGGCGTTGTTGGTCGGCATCGCCGGGGGCCCGAGCGACGAAGCCGGCCCGCCGCGCGTCGCGAAGCCCCCGCGGCACACCCCGCCCTCCCACCGGGCGCGGGCCGAACCCGCGGGACGGCAGCAAGACGAGGCACCGGGGGGCCCGCGTCGAACCACCCAGAGCCGGGCCACGTCGAGGAGCCGGACGGATGAAGGAGGGGCCGCCGCACCCACGGCCACGGCCATCCCGACCGCCGCCTCGCCCGCTCCACCGCAGCCCACCCAGGTCGCGACGCCCGCGCCCGCGCCCGCCCCGGCGTCGCCGCCGGCGCCTCCCGCCGCCGGCGCTTCGTCCCCGTCCGCTCCCCCGCAGGGGGCGGAGGCGTCATCGAGCTGTCCACCGGAGTTCGGTTACGAGTGCTAGGGGCGTCGGGGAAGAACGCTTCGCTGACCCGCCGGGCATCGGCCTGCTGCCTGGCCGCGCTGGCGTTGATCGCAACCGCGGCGCTCGCGCCGCCCGCGAGCGCCGGTCCCTATCAGGCGGCCCAGTGCGCGTCGCGACTCGGAGCGGGCCATGGCGCTTTTCACTTCCTGCGGACCTCCCCTACGTTTCGCGGGGTGGCCGCCTGCGCGTCCGGCCCGGGGCTCGGGGTGGCCCACAAGCCCAGCCGCACGGCGCCCGGCCGCTACGGGGCTTGGGTCGCGGCCGCTCCGGCGGGCACGTACTTCATCCGTGGCAGGCTGATGGCCCGCGGAAGGCGCGACGGCGCCTACAGCCCGCGTCTCCTGCTGACGGCCCGGGGGAGCGGGGACTCGCAGGCGATCGGATCGCCGCGAAGCCGCTACAAGACTTTCGGCTGGCGAGCGAACCGCAGGGCCGACCAGCTCGTGGCTGAGCTCAGATGCACCCGGGGGACCGAGCGCTGCGGCAGGTCGGATCTGCCCGAGCTCTTCGTCAAGGCTGCGCGGTTCCATCTGTTCGATGCCTCGGCGCCGACGGTCACGGGGTTGGGCGGCGGGCTCCTGGCCGCTCCCGTTCAGCGCGGCAAGCAGCGCCTGACCGCGAAGGCGCGTGACCGCGGGGCGGGCATCAGCCTGCTCTCGCTGGGCGCCAACCGGAGGCGCTTCGACTCAGTCGAGCCGGGCTGCAGGGTCACCGGCCAACTCGCGCTGGCGCTGAGTCCGTGCCCCAATCTGGTGCGCAGGGCGATTCCGGTCGATACGCGTTTGGCCGGCTTTCACGAGGGCGAGAACACGATCGCGATCTGCGCCGAGGACTACTCGGACGCGAGCCCGAACCAGCGTTGCGCTCGGCGGAAGGTGCGGATCGACAACGATTGCCCGATCTCGGATCCGGCGCCGAAGGCGCGCGCGCGTTTGTCCTTCGCCGGCGGCGGGGTTGCGAAGCGGGTCCGGTTCGGACGGCGGCCGCTGGTCGTCGGCAGGCTCCTCCGACTGGCCGGCGAACCGGCTGTGGGAGCCCGGGTTTGCATCTCGGCCCGCCCGGCGCTGCACAACTCGACCGAGCGACTGGTGGCCCCGCCGCTGCGAACCGATGCCCTCGGGACCGTCGCGGCGCGCCTTGGAGCCGGCCCGTCGCGGATCGTCTACCTAACCTACTGGCGCGGGCCGGAGCGAGTGGTGACCGAGGCGATCCACCTCGCGGTCAAGCCGCGGGTGGGGCTCAGGGCGCGCCCGCGCGGAGAGCTTCACAACGGGCAGGCGCTCACCCTGCGGGCGAGGCTCGCCGGGCCATTCCACGCTCGGCGGGCGGTCAAGTTCCTCGCCAAGCCTCCCGGCGGGCGCTGGGTCCCCTTCTCGACCGATTTCGTGAAACGCACCGACGAAGAGGGCCTGGCTCACGTTTCCCACACCTTCCGCCACGTCTCCGGCACGCAGAGGTTTCGCTTCAAGGCCCGAGTCCCGCGCCAGGGCGGCTATCCGTACCTCCCCGGGGACTCGCACGTCGTCTCCAAGACGGTGTCCAGCGGTGGATGAGGTTCCGGCGGCGGTTGATTCCTCTGCCGTGCCTACCTGAAACCCCTAGCGGCTAGCGGCCGCGGGGATGCGCGTGACCGCCCATGTGCATAGACTCCGAGTCGTGGGGAGGTTCACGCGCTATCTGGCCGGAGCGGCCACCGCCGCGGCCACTGCCGCGATGCTGGTCCCGGCCTCGGCGCTCGCGGCGGATGCCTTCACCAGCGGAGTGACGGCGGGGGAGATCACCTCCTCGTCAGCGCTCGTCTGGGGGCGCGCCAACCGCCAGGCTTCCATCCGGGCGCAGCTCGCCACCGACCCGGCGTTTACGAACGTGGTCAGGAGCCGAGTCCTCCAAGCGAGCGACGCGAACAACGACACGGTTCAGACGACCTTCGGCCAGCTCCGCCACGACACCGTCTACCACTACCGGTTCTGCTTCCTGGATGGCAACCCGTGCAGCGTGAAGGGGAGGTTCCGCACCGCCCCGAGCCCCATCACCAGCAAGACGATCCGGTTCGCCTTCTCGGGTGACGAGACTGCCGTCTCGGCTCCCGGGCAGACCAACCCGTTCTGGGGGAACTTCAAGGCGTTCGCCTCGATGGTCAGGGAGAACAACGACTTCAACATCGACTTCGGCGACACCATCTACTCGGATCCCGAGGTTCCGGGAGCAGGGACCGCTCTCACGGTGCCGGCGAAGTGGGCCCTGTACCGCAAGAAGCTGGACATCCCCAACATGCGGCTGGCCCGGGCTGCCACCGGGATCTACAACCACTGGGACGACCACGAGTTCGTCAACGACTTCTCGGTGCCCGAGAACGGCCGTGGGCTCTACAACAACGGCGTCAAGGCCTTCCGCGACTACATGCCGGTCACCTACAGCCAGGACCGCGGTATCTACCGGACCTTCCGCTGGGGCAAGAACCTGCAGCTCTTCTTCCTGGACGAGCGTTCCTTCCGGAGCTCCAAGGCGTCATCAAATCATGTCTGCGACAACCCGCAGACCGGCGAGCCGGACCTGGCGCCGACGGCCCCGGAGAACGTCCGCGCCGCCTTCTCGGCACTGGTGCCGTCGCTGGCCGAGCCGGTTTCCCAGGCCTGCAAGAACCGGATCAACAGCCCCAACCGCACCTTCCTGGGCCCGGCCCAAGAGAACCGGTTCATCGAAACCGTCGCGAGCTCCAACGCGCGCTGGAAGGTGGTCATGAACGAGACCCCGATCCAGCAGTTCTACGCCCTGCCATATGACCGGTGGGAGGGCTACGCGGTCGAGCGCGTGAAGCTGCTCCGCGCGCTGCAGAACGCGAACATCGACCACCTCGTGTTCTTGACCACCGACACACACGCGGCGCTCGCCAACGTGGTCCGCTACCGGACGCTGGAGAACGACGTCGCGCCGGCGAACGCGCCCTCAACGGCGCCGTCGAATACGCCGTATCAGGACTTCGTGATCGGCCCGGTTGCCACGACGCCGTTCTGGCAGGAGATCGATGAGGCCACGGGCCGGGAGGGCACCGGCGAGATCGTTTCGAACGCGTTCTTCAAGCCCCCGCCGCCGAACGGCATGGGGATGAAGTGTGCCCAGGGCGGGCAGAACAGCTACGCCGAGGTCACGGTCACCGGGAGCACGCTCCGGGTCGACTACAAGGACGAGAACGGGAACATCCTGCTCGACTCCGACGGCACCACCCCCTGCGGGCCGTACATCCTCACGCGCTAGTCGACCCACGTCCCTGCCTCGCGCCGAGCCCGGGCGCGGTGTACCGCGGTTACCTGCCGACGACGCGCAGTACCTCGGGGATCGTGGTGATGCCCCGGCGCACCTTCTCCAAGCCGTCGTCGCGTAGCCGGCGCATTCCCGATTCCACCGCGGCGGCGGCGATCTCCTCGCCGGATGCCTTCTGGAGAATCAGGGAGCGAAGCTCCTTCGTGAGCACCATCACCTCGTAGAGCCCGATGCGGCCGCGGTAGCCGATGCCCCCGCACGCCACGCAGCCTCCGGGCTCGTAGGCGTCGATCGGGCTCTCGGCGTCGGGGAAGCCGCTGCTCTTCAGCGTCTCGGCGCTGATCTTCACCGGCTGGCGGCAGTTCTCGCACACACGGCGCGCCAGCCGCTGGGCGATCACGCACTCGAGCCCGGTGGCGACGAGGAATGGCTCGATGCCCATGTCGATCAACCGCGCGGGCGCCATCGGGGCGTCGTTGGTGTGGAGCGTGGAGAGGACGAGGTGCCCGGTTAGAGCTGATTCGATGGCGATCTGCGCCGTTTCGCGGTCGCGGATCTCGCCGACCATCAGCACGTCGGGATCGTTGCGGATCATCGAGCGCAGGCCGCGCGCGAAGGTGACTCCGGTCGCGGGGTTCACCTGCACCTGCTTGACGCCCTCGAGCTCGTACTCCACCGGGTCCTCGATCGTGATCAGCGTCCTGTCGGGCGTGTTGATCTCGCTCAGCGCCGCGTACAGGGTGGTGGTCTTGCCGGCGCCGGTGGGCCCGGTGACCAGCACGGCGCCGTGGAGCTGCTTGACGGAGTGCTCCAGCAGGTCACGGTCATCCGCCACCATCCCGAGATGGTCGAGGTCGGTGACTAGCCGCTCCTTGTCCAGGATGCGCATCACGATTGACTCGCCGCGGACCAGGGGGAGGGTCGCGACGCGGATGTCCACGTGGTGCCCGTCGACCGTCAGCCCCACGCGCCCGTCCTGAGGGGCTCGCCGCTGGGCGATGTCGAGCTCGGCCATGATCTTGATCCGGGAGACGAGCCCGGGGGCCAGGCGCCGCGGCACGGTGGCGGAGTCCACGACGACACCGTCGACGCGGAAGCGAACCCGCATGTGCCCGGCGCGTGGGTCGAAGTGGATGTCCGAGGCGCCGCGGGCGACCGCGTCGGCGATCACCGAGTGGACGAGCTTCACCACTGGTGCCTCCTCGGCGGAGGACCGAAGCTCGATCACCTCGGCCCCGGTGTCCTCCTCCTCCTCGGTCTCGTCCTCGACCTCCTGCACCGAGCCCTCGAGGTTCGAAAGCTGCTTGATCACCGCCTCGATGTGCTCCGGCGCCGCCACCGCCAACCGCACCTTGTAGCCGGTGACCATCGCGATGTCGTCGATCCCGAGCACGTTCGCGGGATTCGCGGTGGCGACCAAGATCGTCTCCGAATCGATGAAGGCCACGGGCACGGCTTTGAATCGCAGGGCATCCTCCGCGCTGATCAGGTTCGCGGCCCCCGTGTCCACCTCGAACGAGTTGAGATCGACGTAGTCGAGCCCGTTGCGGTCGGCCAGCGCGTGCGCGAGCTGGTCCGAGCTGAGCGCGCCCGTCTCCACCAGCATCTCGCCGACAGGGCGGCGCTTCTCCCGTGCCTCGGTCACGACCCGCTCCACGACCTCACGCGGAACGAACCCCAATTCGACCACGGCGTCGCCCAACCGGCGCCGCTCCTGGCCGCTCGGAGGCGTGATTCCCGCCATCTCCTGCATGGCCACTCGGCCGTTGGTTCCCTGGCTCACCTCCTACCTATCGGCGCCGCGGTGCCTGAGGTGAAGTGATGAGCAGGGGGCGCCACGGAGCGCTCAGCGGACCCCATGCAACCGGGACGACGGTGCCCGTCCTCGCCTCAAGATAAGGTCGGGACAGGCAACGGGAAGGAGTCGGGATGAAGCGGGGGATGTCGGTGCTCGTGGCGCTGGTCATGGTTGGGGTCCTCGGGACGGGAACGGCCGTCGCGCGCAGATCGATCCCCACGACGATCACCCACGACGGCCACGTGGAGCTGGGCTCGAGCGTCTTCCTCGACACCGGCCACTTGACCTCCCGCTCCGCTTACTGCAGGGCCCTGCGCGAAGTGCGACTGGTGGGAATGTCATCGGATGGGACCACCACGGACCTCGACGTGGACCTGTCGAGCTACTTCGGGGCCTGGGCGACCCTTGCCGACTACTCCGGCTATACGCGCGTGAAGGCCAAGGCGACGAGGTTGAAGTTCCGCACCCATCGAGGCCGGCGGAAGGTCTGCACCCGAGCCGTGGTCATCTGGCCGGCGCCGGGGCAGTAGGTCCCTGTCTCAAGCGCCGGGCGGACTGATTTGGCGCCCGCCTCAGAAATTATCGGGGTCGAACTCGCTCGCCGGCTCCGGCAGCCCCATTCCGTCGTGGGGGTCTTCGACTTGGACCGGGCGCATCGTGAGTGGGTCGTCGCCGGCGAACTCGATCTCGAGCAGCTCGGCAGGCTGCGCGACCTCGAGAAACCCGTCCTCGTCGGCGCGGATGCCGACGATGAAACGGCTGTGCGGCTCGGGCGGCCGACCCATCCCGCCGGACGGTAACCGCCACACCGGTCGGCATCGAAGCTCGGCCGTCACCCGCTCCCAAGGCGCGCTTTCCGCTCTGCAGAGCCATGCCGGAGGAGGGACTCGAACCCCCGACACGCGGATTATGATTCCGCTGCTCTAACCAGCTGAGCTACTCCGGCGGGGGGTCGAATCGTAGCGGCGGGGTTTGGCGCCACTGACGCTTATGGGGTTGTGGGTTCTCCACGCCTGAAAGCTCATACGGGTCGGCGGGATCGCGCTTGGGGTGGCGACTTGGCGGGTGTGGGGGTAGCCCCCGCTTGGGGTGGCGACTTGGGGGGGCGCGCGGGGCGGCCCCTGCGCGCGTGACGCTTCCGTCACCCCGCCCGTGGCTTTGGGTCCTATGTACGTCGAAAGCCATATCGGCTCCCGAACAGGCGCTGTCTTCGGGCCGCTGGGCAGCTGCCGGGAACCTCGCCGCCGGTCGCGGGGACGCCCAAGACCGAGAGGGCTTGAGCGGCTTCGAAACGGGTACTGTTTGTCACGCGGGTTGAAGCAAGACCGGCACCGTTTCGAAGGAGGAGCAGCATGGGCCGACGGCCGCGTGATGGGAGACCACCGGAGGTCGAGCAAGCTTGTCCACGAAGGGGTAGTGACGCCGGCGCCAGCGCCCTGCGCGCCACCAGAAACGGGATGCCGATCAACCCGCAGGGAAGCAGGTCAGGGTTGCCGAGTACAGCCGTAGCGACGTCTTCAGCCCCGGCAGCATGATCGTCGTCCGGGTGCCTCGCTC
The DNA here is from genome assembly GCA_044871225.1 of Solirubrobacterales bacterium. Classification (GTDB taxonomy): domain Bacteria; phylum Actinomycetota; class Thermoleophilia; order Solirubrobacterales; family 70-9; genus AC-56. The sequence goes on along the minus strand of JBIOZP010000070.1, from coordinate 13,533 downwards.
GGCAACCTGACCAATCCAACCCTCCGCCGCGTCACCGATCACAGGCCGGGGCGGTCGTGGCAGGCCCGTTTCGGGGGCGGCTCGGCTGTTTGGGGGGCGGCTAGGCTGGGAAGCGATGAGCGACTTGGAGCGCGCCGTCGGGGTCATCGTGCGCGAGTGCATGGGGGTGCGCGAGGGAGAGGCCGTGCTGATCGTCTGCAATCCCGCGACCCAGGGGTTGGGCGAGCGGCTTCGCGTCGCCGCCGAAGAGGCGGGGGGCGACGGGATCCTGGCCGTGATGGCCGAGCGGGCCTCGCACGCCGGTGAGCCGCCCGACTCCATTGCGGCGGCGATGCTGCGGGCGGACGTCGTCCTGGCGCCCACGGTCCAGTCGCTCTCGCACACGGCGGCACGCCGGGCCGCAACCGAGGCCGGCGCCAGGATCGCCACGCTTCCCGGGGCGACCGAGGACATGCTCGCCCGCCTGATGAGCGTCGACATGGCCGAGCTCAGGCGGCGGGGCGAGGTGATCGCCGACCTGCTGACCGCCGCCAGGGAAGCCCACGTGACCTGCCCGCGGGGGTCCGATCTGCGGCTGGGAATCGAAGGACGCGCCGGGATCCCGGACGCCGGCGACCTGCGCCACCCCGGCGCGTTCGGGAACCTGCCCTGCGGAGAGGGATTCATCGCGCCGGTCGAGGGGACGAGCGAAGGCCGCCTGGTCGTCGCCGGAACGATCGCCGCGGTCGATGGCGGGGAGCCCGCGGAGCTCGCGATCGAGGCAGGGCGCCTGGTCTCGGCGGCTGGGCCGCGCGGCAACCGGCTCATGGACCTGCTGACGGCCCACGGCGACGGCGGCACCAACGTCGCCGAGCTGGGAATCGGCACCAACGAGAACGCTCGCCTGAGCGGCGAGGTGCTGGAGGACGAGAAGATCGTGGGCACGGCTCACGTCGCCTTCGGAGCATCGGCGGCGATCGGCGGCACGGTGCAGGTCCCGGTCCATCTCGACTGCGTGGTGCTCGAGCCCGACGTCTCCGTTGACGGGACGCCCGTGGTCCGCGGGGGCGACCTGGTCGTTTGAGCGACCCGCCCGTGCTCCTGGCGGTCCCGAACTTCTCCGAGGGGCGCGATCTGGCCCGTATCGGAGCCATCTCCGAGGCGTTCGCGGCGGGCGCCGCGCTGCTGGACGCGCACTCCGACCCCGTCCACAACCGCACCGTCCTGTCCCTCGCCTCCCCCGACTCCTTGACCGAAGCGCTCCTCGGCGGCGCGAGCTCGTGCGTGGAGACCATCGACATGCGCGCCCATCAAGGCGCGCATCCGTGCATCGGGGCATTGGACGTCTGCCCGGTGGTCTGGACGCGAGAGGAGGATCGCGACGCGGCCACGGCGCAGGCGCTGTCGGCGGCGCGCGCGATCGCGGCAGAGCTTCAGGTCCCGGTGTTTCTCTACGGCGCGCTCGCCTCCGGGCCGGAGCGCAGCGAGCGGGCGTTCTTTCGCGGAGGTGGCCTGGCGGAGCTCGGGCGGCGCCTCGAATCGGGCGAGCTCCGGCCCGACTTCGGCCCCGGGGAGCCTCATCCGACCGCCGGTGCCACGCTGGTCACGGCCCGCCCTCCGCTGGCGGCGTTCAACGTCGAGCTCGAGAACGCCGACGTCGCCACCGCCCGGCGAATCGCGGCCGGCGTTCGCGAGTCGGGCGGGGGGTTGCCCGGCGTACGCGCGATAGGCATCGGCCTCGGCGATCGACGCGCTCAGGTGTCCACCAACGTCCACGACCCGGTGGCGGTACCGCTCGCCGAGGTGATCGGACGGGTACGCTCGCTCGCCGCCGATGACGGGGCACGGGTGACGGCCGCTGAGGTCGTCGGCCTGGTGCCCGCGGGCGCGCTGGAGGGCCTGCCGGGCGACCCGCCGCTGGTCGGCTTCGACCCTGCCAAACAGGTGATCGAGCGCCGCGTGGCGTCCTGAGCGATCGTCGCTGGGGTCGCGCGGCGCCTGGAGCGGGCGCCCCTAGGCGCCGTCCTCGCCCTGGCGGCGCTCCTGCACCTTCTGCTCGAGTTGCTCCATGATCTGGGGGTCGCGGAGGGTCGTCACATCGCCCAGCTCGCGGCCCTCGGCGATGTCGCGCAGCAGCCGGCGCATGATCTTCCCGGAGCGCGTCTTCGGCAGGTCGCCGGTCCAGACGATGCGCTGCGGACGCGCGATCTTGGAGATACGCATGGCGACCTGCTCGCGAATCTCCCCTGCGACCGCGTCCGAGCCTTCCAGGTCCCCCTCCAGCGTGACGAAGGCGCAGATCGCCTGCCCGGTGGTCTCGTCGGTCTGCCCGATCACCGCCGACTCGGCCACCTTGGGGTGGGAGACGATGGCCGACTCGATCTCGGCCGTCGACAGGCGATGCCCCGAGACGTTGATCACGTCGTCCACGCGGCCCAAGACCCAGAAGTAGCCGTCCTCGTCCTTACGGGCGGCGTCACCGACCACGTACGTGGTGTCGCCGAAGCGTCCGTAGTAGGTCTCCCGGTACCGGTCGTCCTCCCTGTACAGGGTTCGCAACATCCCCGGCCACGGCCGGCGCAGCACCAGCAGCCCCTGCGAGCCGTCCTCCACCTCGTTGCCGCGCTCGTCCACCACCGCGGCGTCCACGCCCGGCAGGGGCTTGGTCGCCGACCCAGGCTTGGTCGCGGTCACGCCCGGCAACGGGCTGATCAGGATGTGGCCGGTCTCGGTCTGCCACCAGGTGTCCACGATCGGACAGCGCTCGCCCCCGACCACCTTGTGGTACCAGAGCCACGCCTTGGGATTGATCGGCTCGCCAACCGTTCCCAGCAGCCGCAGGGAGGAGAGGTCGTGCCCGGCCGGGTACTCGGCCCCCCACTTCATGCAGGCCCGAATCGCCGTCGGCGCGGTGTAGAGGATGGTCACGCCGTATCGCTCGACGATCGACCACCAGATGTCCTTGTCCGGGTAATCGGGTGCGCCCTCGTACATGACGCTGGTGGTGCCGTTCGACAGCGGCCCGTAGACGATGTAGCTGTGGCCGGTCACCCAGCCGACGTCGGCCGCGCACCAGTAGACGTCCTGGTCCGGCTTCAGGTCGAACACGTAACGGTGGGTCCAGGTGACCCCCAGCAGGAAGCCGCCCGTGGTGTGGAGGACGCCCTTCGGCTTCGCGGTCGATCCCGATGTGTAGAGGACGAAGAGGGGATGCTCTGCGTCGAGGGGCTCGGGCGCGCACTCGTCCGCGGCCGCCTCGAGCGCCTCGTGGAACCAGAGGTCCCGCCCGTCGCGCATCTCGCATTCCTCGCCCGTGTGCCGGACGACGAAGATGGTCTCGATCGACCCGACGCCGGCGATCTTCTCGTCGACCGCCGCCTTGATCGCCGCCGTCTTTCCCTTGCGCCGCGCGCCGTCGATCGTGACCAGCGCCTTCGCGCCCGAGAACTCCATCCGCTCCTTGACCGCGTCGGGCGAGAAGCCGCCGAACACGACGTTGTGCGGAGCGCCGATTCGAGCGCAGGCGAGCATCGCGACCACGAGCTCGGGGACCATGGGCAAGTAGATCCCGACCACGTCGCCCCTGCCGATCCCGTGTTCCTTGAGCGCGTTGGCGAACCGCTGCACGTCGTGGTGCAGCTCCGCATAGGTGATCGCGCGCTCCTCGCCCTCCTCGCCGAGCCAGTGGAACGCCACCTTGTCGCCCTTGCCGGCCTCCACGTGGCGATCCACGCAGTTGTGGGAGACGTTAAGCCTGCCGCCCTGGAACCACTTGTAGAACGGCGGGTTGGAGTCGTCCAGGGTCCGCTCCGGCTTGGCGTCCCAGTGGAGGAGCTCGTCCGCCTGCTCGGCCCAAAAGCCCTCCAGATCGCGCTCGGCCCGCTCGTGCAGGGACCAGTCCTTGATCAGCGCCTGCTCGCGAAACTCCCCGGGAGGGGAAAACCTCTCCACGGACAGAAGCGCGTCGAGGTCGCCCTCGAGGCCTTTCGCGGTCGCCGGATCACTCGCCATCTCGTTGCACCTCTCTTCCCGGTTTCCAAGAAACTACCCGGCTCACGGAGCGGGCCGCGGATATCTTCCAGCAATGGCCCAGACACGAAAGCGGCGGCGAAAGCGCCGGGGGACCCAAGGCGGCAGCATCGACCGCCGCGGTCGCCGAGCCCGGCCCCGCAGCCGCCAGGAGGCGCGAGCGCGCGCGCGAAAGCAGATGACCACCAAGCGCGACCTGCCTCCGACGTGGGGAAGCGCGGTGACCAGAGGCCTCTTCGGAGCCGGCCTGTTCGCCGTGCTCTTGATCGCGTTCTTCCACCGTCCGGTCCTGGAGGCCCTGCCGCTCGCCGCCGCGATGCTCCTGATCTACATCCCGCTCGGGCACCTGATGGACACCTTCTTCTACAAGCGCCGGCAGGCGTCGAAGGAACGCCAGCGAGAGCGCAGCTTGCGCGGCGAGTAGCGGCGCGGCCGGCCGCTACCCTCACCGGCGTGGACGTCCGCTCCTTCACCGTCGGGCCGGTGGCCGAGAACTGCTACGTCGCGCGAGGCAGCGACCAGAGCCGGGGAGTGATCGTCGATCCGGGCGACGAGGCCGACCGGATCCTGGAGGCGGTCGAGAAGCTGGGGCTGGACGTCGAGGCGATCCTCCTCACGCACTGCCATTTCGACCACATCGGCGCCGTGGCCCCGGTCGCGAGGGCGACGGAGGCGCCGGTGTACTGCCCCGAGATCGAGGTGCCGGTGCTCGCGGACATCATGGCCTACGTTCCCTGGCCGGGCTTCGGGCCCTACGAGAGCTACCAAGCGGATGAAACCGTGGCCGGAGGCGAGCGCCTGGAGCTCGCGGGCCTGGAAGTGGACGTCCTGTTCACGCCGGGTCACAGCCCCGGGCACGTCACCTACGCGATCCGCGACGAGGGCGCCCTGTTCTCCGGTGATGTCCTCTTCAAGGGGTCGGTCGGGCGAACGGACCTGCCCGGCGGGGACTGGGACACGCTGCGGGAGAGCATCCGCGGGTTGGTGGATGCCTTCCCGGAGGAGACCACCGTCTATCCGGGGCACATGGGGATCACCACCCTTGGGGCCGAGAAGGCCACCAACCCCTTCCTGGCCGAGCTCGCCCGCTAGCGGTCCCTCGCGCGAAGCGCCGGCACGCAACCGCCCCGGGTCGCGTACCGGGCAGGCTCTAAGCTCGCGCCGATGGCGCCCCGCTTCCAGGCCCCGAAGGGGACCTTCGACGTCCTGCCCGCTGACGCCGCTGCGCGCGCGCGCATCGAGCAAGCCGCCCGGGAGCTCTTCGAGAGGGCCGGCTACGAGCGGATAGAGACGCCGATCTTCGAGGACACGGAGCTGTTCGAGCGGGGGGTCGGGGAGTCCACCGACGTCGTGCGCAAGGAGATGTTCACCTTCGAGGACCAGGGCGGCCGGAGCCTCACCCTGCGGCCGGAGGGCACCGCGTCCATCGTCCGCGCCTACCTGGAGCGGGGAATGCAGAAGCTGCCCCATCCGGTGAAGCTCTGGTGGCACGGCCCGGCCTTCCGCCACGAGCGCCCCCAGGCGGGCCGCTTTCGCCAGTTCACGCAGCTCGACGCCGAGGCGATCGGGTCGGATTCCCCGCTGGTGGACGCCGAGCTCGTCATCCTGCTCGACGAGCTCCTGCGCGGCCTGGGGGTCCCGGCCCTGACCCTGCGACTGAGCAGCCTGGGCTCGGCCGAGGCGAGGGCCGAGTACCGGGCGGAGCTGGCTGCCTATCTGCGCCGCCACGAGGGGGAACTGGCGGCCGAGGTCCGAGAGCGGATCGACCAGAACCCGCTGCGGGCATTCGACTCCAAGGACGAGGCAACGCGGGCGGCGCTGACCGGGGCGCCGACGATGCTCGAGCGGCTCGACGGGGAGGACGCCGAGCACTTCGCGGCCGTGCGCCACCTGCTCGACCGTGCGGGGGTCGCCTACGAGCTCGACGGCACGCTCGTCAGGGGGCTCGACTACTACACGCGGACGGTGTTCGAGTTCCACTCCGAGCGGCTCGGCGCCCAGTCGCAGGTGGCCGGAGGGGGGCGCTACGACGGCCTGGTCGAGCTGCTCGGCGGCCCGGCGACGCCGGCGAGCGGCTGGGCGGCGGGCGTCGAGCGCATCCTGCTGGCCCTGGACGCCGAGGAGGAGCCGGTTCGGCGCGACGTCTTCGTGGCGGCGGAGGGCGACCAGCGCGAGCGGGCGCTCGCGCTGGCCAGCGAGCTGCGCCATGCGGGGTTGCGCGTCGAGCTCGACCTGGGGCACCGTGGCCTGAAGGGACAGATGCGCCACGCCGACCGACTGGGGGCCGCCCACGCGGTGATCCTCGACAGCGAGGGAGGGGCACAGCTTCGCGACATGCGCTCCGGGGAGCAGCGCGAGATCGAGTTGGGGAGCGTGGCCGAGGAGCTGGCCGGACGCTGACCAGGGCCCTCGCGACGCCCCCGAACGGGGCGCGATGCGAGACTCCCCCGGTGCCGACCGGGGAGTTCCCAGCGCTTCGCCCGAACGAGTACCGCGACGCCTGGTGCGGGCAGGTCCTCGGCGACCGGGTGGGGGCCCCGGTGCGCGTGGCGGGCTGGGTGCACCGGCGCCGCGATCACGGCGGCCTGATCTTCGTCGACCTTCGCGATCGCACCGGCATCGTGCAGCTCGTCTTCAACCCGGACACCGCCGGCGATGCGTTCGCGCTCGGCCACGAGCTGCGCTCCGAGGACGTGGTGTGCGCGCAAGGCGAAGTCGTGCGCCGCTCCGAGGAGACCGTCAACCCCGAGCTTCCCACGGGGGAGTTCGAGATCAGGGTCACGGGCGCGAGGCTGCTCGCCGATGCCGACACGCCGCCGTTCGAGATCGAGAGCTTCTCCGGGGAGGTTGGCGAGGAGCTCCGCCTGCGTTACCGCTACCTGGACCTGCGCCGCGATCGGATGCGCGACGCGATCGCCGTGCGCCACCGAACGGTTCGCGCCATCCGGGCATTTCTCGATCGCGAGGGGTTCTACGAGATCGAGACCCCGGTGCTCACCCGCTCGACGCCTGAGGGCGCGCGCGACTTCCTGGTTCCGAGCCGCCTCCAGCCCGGCTCCTTCTACGCGCTGCCGCAGTCGCCACAGCTCTTCAAGCAGCTCCTGATGATCGCCGGCTTCGAGCGCTACTACCAGATCGCCCGCTGCTTTCGCGACGAGGACCAGCGGGCTGATCGCCAGCTCGACTTTACCCAGCTCGACCTGGAGATGTCGTTCGTGGGCGCCGACGACGTGCTCGACCTGAACGAGCGCCTGCTGGCCGAGGTCATGGGCGGCTTCGGGATCGAGGTCGCGATCCCGCTCGCGAGGCTGTCCTATGACGACGCGATCAGGCGCTATGGCACCGACAAGCCCGACACGCGCTACGGCTTGGAGCTGCACGAGCTCACGGACTTCCTCAGGGAGACCGAATTCAACGCCTTTCGCGGCGCGATCGAGAGTGGGGGGGTCGTGCGAGGGCTGAACGCCGGCCGCCGCGAGCTCTCGCGCGCCGAGCTCGACGGACTGGTGGAGGAGGCACAGGGGCTCGGCGCGAAGGGGCTGGTCTGGGCGATCCGCGAATCGGATGGCTGGCGCTCCCCGGTCGCCAAGTTCCTGTCGGCGAGCGAGGTCGCGGCGATGAGCGACGCGCTCGATGCCTCGGAAGGCGACCTGATGCTGCTGGTGGCCGACCGGCCCCGGGATGCGGCGCGGGTGCTGGGCGAGCTTCGACAGCGCCTGGCAACGCGCTTCTCGCTGGTGCCCGCCGGGGCGCAGGCGCTGTGCTGGATCGTGGATTGGCCTTTGTTCGAGTGGGACGAGGAGGCAGGGCGCTGGAATCCGCTTCACCACCCGTTCACGTCGCCCGCCGGCGATCTTGACCCGGCCAACCCGGGGTCCGCGCGCGCGCTGGCCTACGACCTGGTCTGGAACGGGATCGAGCTCGGCGGCGGGTCAATCCGGATCAATCGGCCCGACGTGCAGCGCTCGGTCTTCGAGGTCCTCGGGATCGGCACCGAGGAGGCCGCGGCCCGGTTCGGCTTCCTGCTCGACGCGTTTCGCTTCGGCGCGCCGCCACACGGCGGAATCGCCTACGGCATCGACCGATGGGCCGCGGAGCTCCACGGGGCCGAATCGATCCGCGACGTGATCGCCTTCCCGAAGGCGGCCTCCGGAGCCGACCCGTTGACGGGCGCGCCCGCCCCGGTGGACCAGGAACAGCTCCGCGAGCTGGGCATCCAGCTTCGCCGCCGCGGCTGACGCGAGGCTCCAACTTCAAGCTTTTTGGATCGCCTGCCGAGCTACGGGAGTGACTGCTATGGTCATTCGAGGCTCGAGCTTGTTCGATAGCCGCTCCTATTGTGAGCCAGCACAATCGGCTTGGGGGTCGGTTTCCGGCGGGCCGCTTGCGGTCCCTCCGGTAGACGCCCACCTTCTGAGAAGGGTTCTCAAGCCGGGCGGCGTCGGCAAGTTGGAGCCTTTCTTCTTCGCGCCGCGGCGGGCTGGAGGGGTTCGGTGAGAAAGGCGCTGAACGACAACCCCGTCGCCCAGATCGGCGTCCTGGCGGCGCTGGCGGTGATCGTCGCGTTCCTGCTCCTGACCCGCATGTCCCAGGGAGGCGGCAGCGACCCGCCCGCCGACGCGGCCGCGGATCCGGCGGCCACCGCGCCCGCAGCGGGCGCCACCGCCTCCGGCGTCGCTCCCGCGGCTCCGGCCGCCGCCGGCACCGCCCCGGCCCCGGTGCCGGGCCCGGCGACCGGCGAGCCCGTCGGCGAGTTCGCGGCCGGCCCCGGGCTGCCCAGGCCGGTTGTGGACGCATACCGGGATGGCAAGGCGGTGGTGCTGTTCGTGTTCCGGCATCGCGGCCTGGACGACTCCGCGGTTCGCAGGAGCGTCGAGGGCCTCCGCAGCCGCAGCGACCTCGCCGTCTTCGTCACCCACGCGGCCCGGATCTCGCGCTACGCGCGAATCGCGGCCGGGGTCGACGTCAACCGCGTCCCCGCGCTGATCGTGGTCCGCCCACGGCGCCTTACCACGGGCACCCCGACGGCCAGCGTGAGCTACGGCTTCCGCGGCCCCGACAGCGTCGATCAAGCGGTTCGCGACGCCCTCTACAAGGGCCCTACCAACCTCCCGTACTACCCGAAGTAGGCGTTCCGGCCCGTCCCGGCGGAATCGGCTCGGGCCCAGTGGCTAGGCTCGGGTCATTCGCATGAGCCTGGATGCCCTGGAGCACTACCTGAGCGACGGATCGCGCCGAGCCGCGGCTCCGGCGGGCGCGTTCAGCGGCGCCGCCGGCGGAGCCCCGTGCGGTGACCTGGTGAGGATCTCGCTTCTCTTGGACGACGGCCGAGTGGGCGCGGCGCGCTTCGACGCCGAGGGTTGTGCGGCGACCGTCGCCGCGGGGGCGGCGGTCGCCGAGGCCGTCGAGGGCGCCGACCTCCTGGAGACGGCCCGCATCGGGCCGGCGGAGATCGCCGCGGCGCTCGGCGGGCTCTCCCCGCAGGGCCAGCATGCCGCGGACCTGGCCGCCGACGCGCTTCACCGCTCGCTCGGCGCCGCGGCCTCGTCGGACACGTTCCTGGCCGGCCCGCCCGGCCGCGGAGACCGGGTGTTGGTGGCGCTGAGCGGGGGCGTGGACTCTGCGGTCGCGGCCCTGCTCGAGCGCGAGCGCGGCGCGGAGGTCGTGGCCGTGACCCTGAAGCTGTGGGCCGACCGCCATACCGACGGGGCCCGGAGCTGCTGCTCGCCGGAGGCGGTGGTCGGCGCCCGGGCGCTCGCTCACCGGGTCGGGCTCCCGCACCTGACGCTGGATTTGGAGGATGCGTTTCGCGGCACCGTCGTCGAGGGCTTCGTGCGCGGCCACGAGGCCGGCCGGACCCCGAACCCGTGCGTGGTCTGCAACGGGGAGCTGCGGATCGACGCGATGATCGCCCTGGCACGGCGAGTGGGCGCTGCGGCCCTTGCCACCGGCCACTACGCGCGAATCGCCGACGATGGCGCCGGGCCGCTGCTGGCCACGCCAGCGGACGACGCCAAGGACCAGACCTACATGCTCTGCGCGCTGCGCCCGCAGGCGCTTGCCGCCCTTCGCTTCCCCCTCGCCGGCCTGACCAAGCCCGAGGTGCGCGAGCTCGCGACGCGGTCCGGCCTGCCCGTCGCCGCGAAGCGCGAGAGCCAGGACCTGTGCTTCCTGGCCGGCCAGGGCAAGCGGGCGTTCCTTGCCCGCCACGCGCGCCGGCGCGAGCGCCCAGGGGAGATCGTGGACGCCTCCGGCAGGATCCTGGGGCGCCACCGCGGCCACCACAACTTCACGGTGGGCCAGCGGCGCGGCCTGGGGGTGTCCGGCGGCGAGCCGGTCTACGTCCTGGCCACGGACGCCGCCGCCAACCGCGTCGTTGTCGGTCCGCGGCAAGCGCTCGCGACCACCCGGGTGCGGGTTCGCGACGCCTTCCTGCTGCGCGACGGCCAGCGCGTCGACCGCGTCAAGCTGCGCTATCGCTCGCGTCCGATCGGCTGCTCGGTGGAGGCGGCGGCCGGCCACCATCGCGAGCTGCGGCTCGCCCTGGACGAGCCCGCCTTCGGCGTGGCACCGGGGCAGACCGCGTGCCTGATGAGCGGGGAGCTCGTCGTCGGGCACGCGACGATCTGCGCCTAGACTGCGAATTGCCGTGAACTCCAGCGAGCTCCGCGAGGCCTACCTCTCGTTTTTCGAGGAGCGAGGGCACCTGCGCGTGCCCTCCGCGTCGCTGATTCCGCCGTCCGACGATACCTCGACCCTGCTGACGATCGCCGGCATGCAGCCGTTCAAGCCGTACTTCCGCGGCGACGAGACGCCGCCCCGGAACAGGATCGCCTCGGGCCAGAAATGCTTTCGCACCCCCGACATCGAGGAGGTGGGGAACACCCGACGCCACCTGACATTCTTCGAGATGCTCGGCAACTGGAGCTTCGGCGACTACTTCAAGGACGAGTCGATCGAGTGGGGTCTGGAGCTGTCCGTGGACGTGCTCGGGCTCGATCCGGAGCGCATCTGGGTGAGCGTGTTCGGGGGCGACGACGAGCTCAACCTCGGGCCGGACCAGGAGTCCATCGACCTCTGGAAGGCGCAGGGCATCCCGGAGGACCGGATCGTCCTGCTGCCGCGCACGGAGAACTTCTGGCAGGCCGGCCTGACCGGCCCGTGCGGGCCGTGCTCGGAGATGTACCTGGATCGCGGGGCCGAGTACGGCGCCGCCGACGAGCGGCCGGGGGACGACACCGAACGCTTCCTGGAGTACTGGAACCACGTCTTCATGAGCTACGAGTTGCACGAGGAGGGCTCGCTGACCCCGCTCCCCAAGAACAACATCGACACGGGGATGGGGCTCGAGCGGATGGCAATGATCCTGCAGGGCGCGGGGTCGGTCTTCGAGATCGACCTGTTTCGGCCGTTGATCGACCTGGCGGAGGAGCTCTCCGGCCGCTCCTACGGTGATGATCGCGAGACCACCCGTGCGATGCGCATCATCGCCGACCACTCCCGTGGCATGACCTTCCTGATCGCCGACGGCGTGGTGCCGTCCAACGAGGAGCGCGGCTACGTCCTGCGGCGCGTCATGCGCCGGGCCATCCAGCAGGGACGCACCCTGGGGCTGGAGGCCCCGTGGCTGGGCCGCTTCGCGGAGCTGACGATCGAGCTGATGGCGGACGCGTATCCCGAGCTTGTCCAGCAGCGCGAGACGATCAGGCGCTGGGTGGGCGGCGAGGAGACCGCCTTCGGCCGCACGCTCGATCGGGGCACGGCCCTGGTCGAGCAGCTCGTCGCCGAGGCCCAGGAACAGGAGACCTCGTGGATCGACGCCGCCGACGCGTTCAAGCTCCACGACACCTACGGCTTCCCCTACGACCTGACCAAGGAGCTCCTCGCCGATCGTGGCTTGTCGGTCGACGACGCTGGCTTCGAGGCCTTGATGGAGAAGCAGCGGGTGCGGGCGCGAACGGGCGCGGAGCCCCAGGTGCCCGATCGCCACCAGGCGGTGCTCTCGTTCGCCTCCGCGGCTCCGCCCTCGACCTTCGTCGGCTACGAGAGGCTCAGCGCCGAGACGGCGGTGATCGCCGCCGAGGAGCTGGGTCAAAAGGGCCCGCGGGCGGCGCTGGTGAAGCTCGAGGAGAGTCCGTTCTATGCGGAGGGCGGCGGGCAGGTCGCCGACTCGGGCCTGATCGCCTGGGACGGATCGGGCTCGCGAGTTGCCGACGTGTACCGCGTGGGCGACGACCAGGTGATCCGCGTGGACGGGTCGGTTCCCCCGTCAGGGGCGCGGGTCGAGGCGCGGGTCGACCGCGCCACCCGTCACGCGACGATGCGAAACCACACCGCCACGCACCTCCTGCACGCGGCCCTGCGCGAGCAGCTCGGGACGCACGTCCGCCAGGCGGGGTCGGGAGTGCGGCCCGACAAGCTTCGCTTCGACTTCACGCACGGCGCTCCGCTCGGCCCTGCCGAGCTCCGGCGGATCGAGGACCGCGTCATCGAGTGGATCAAGGCAAGCCTGCCGGTTCGCGCGCTCCACATGGACCGCGCCGCGGCCGAGGCCCTCGGCGCGATGGCCCTGTTCGGCGAGAAGTACGGCGAATGGGTGCGCGTGATCGAGGTCGACGAGGTCTCGCGCGAGCTCTGCGGCGGCACGCACGTCGCCAACACGGCCGAGGTGGGGATCTTCGCGATCGTCTCCGAGGGCTCGAGCGCGGCGAACGTGCGCCGAATCGAGGCCGTCACCGGTCCGGCCGCGATCGATTGGTTTCGCGAGCGAAGCGACGCCCTCGAGCAGGCGGGCGCGCTGCTGGGATCGAGCCGCGATCCCTTGGTCGCCGCCCGGCGAGCGGCCCAGCGCCTGGCGGAGTTGGAGCGGGTCAAGGCCGAGCTCGATGCCCATCGGGCGACCGAGCAGGCCGACCGCCTGGGCGAGGAGGGCGAGGAGCTCGCCGGAGTCAGCGTGGTGGTCAGCACGGGGCAGGGTGCCGACCAAGGGGAGCTGCTGGACTTGGCGGACCGCATCAAGTCCCGCCTCGGCGACGCGGCCGTGGTTCTGGGGGGCACCGACAACGGCAAGGTGGCGCTGGTCGCGAGCTTCACGGACGCGGCCGTCAGCAAGGGCCTGTCGGCGGCGGAAGTCGTGCGGGAGGCGGCGGCCGTGGTCGGGGGCGGGGGAGGGGGGCGCGACGACGTCGCTCAGGCCGGCGGCAGGGACCCGGGCCGCCTGGAAGAGGCGCTGAGGGTGGCCCGGGAAGCGATCGAGCGCGGACTCACCGCCTAGCTGTCCGGCGGATGCGCGTGCTCGCAATCGACCACGGATCGGCGCGCGCCGGATACGCGGTCTCGGATCCAACCGGTACGATCGCGCGCCCGGTCGGCGTGATCGAGCCACCGAGCCCCCAGGCCGCCGCGAGAGTCGTCGCCGAGCACGGGGCCGAGCTCGTGATCGTGGGGCTGCCGGTGTCGCTCAGCGGGGAGGAGGGACGGCAGGCGGCCGAAGCGCGGGCGTTCCGCGACGCCCTCGCCGCGATC
>JBIOZP010000069.1:0-24683 GCA_044871225.1 Solirubrobacterales bacterium | reverse complement strand
CCGGCGCCGCCGCGGCGCCCTTGTCGGCCACCTCGCCGGCTTCGAGATGACCTCCTCGATTCCCAACCGCCGCTACGCCGACGGCCTGCGACGGCTCGGCTTCGACGGCCGGGCGACCGAGTTCTTCGACGAGCACGTCCTCGCCGACGCGGTGCACGAGAACATCGCCGCGGTCGACCTCGCCGGAGGGCTCGCGCGACAGCAGCCGGCGCTGGCAAGGGACATCCTCTGGGGGGCGCGGGCGCTCGTCTTCGTGGAGGGCCGGTGGGCCGCGTACCTGCTCGACGCGTGGGGGGACGGCCGCAGCTCCCTGGTCGAGGGCGAGCCCGTCAGCCAGACCGAGAGGGCGCGGTAGACCCCACCGTTGCCGGCGGTTTGTGCGACGGTCGCCTCGGGTAGCCGCGCGAGGTGGCCATGCAGTCGCTCGAGTCCGATCAGCGCGCCGAGACCGATGGGCCGTTGGCGGGTTACGCGTCGCCTGACGAGCGACCCCCCCTGGGTCCCTATGCGGCGATGAGCGCCATCTTCCTGGGCGGATGCGCCGCATTCCTGATCGCGGCGAGGCGAAGCGGGGTCGAGCTGCCGGAACGAATCAGCACCAGGGACCTGGTGACGATCGGTGCCGCCACCCACAAGCTCAGCAGGCTGATCGCCAAAGACAAGGTGACCAGCTTCCTGCGCGCGCCGTTTCGCCGCTACCAGGGCAAGGGAGGGCCCGCCGAGGTGTCGGAGGAGGCCCGGGGCGAAGGCTTCCAGGCGGCGGTCGGCGAGCTGTTGGGCTGCCCGTACTGCCTCTCGCTGTGGATCGCGGCCGGGTTCACCGGGGGAGTCGTGGTCGCTCCCCGCGAGACCCGCCTGGCCACCTCCACCCTCGCCGCTCTGACGATCGCGGACTTCCTGCAGATCGGCTACGCGCTGGCGCAGGAAGAGCTGTAGGGGCACGCGGAGCGCCCGATACGGTGGCGGAATGACGCCGACGGCCGGTGCTCGCGGGCCGCTGCCCCGGTCGCACGGGGAGACGATCACCGATTGCAAGGAGCGCGAGGTACTGCTCCTCGCCGACCGCGAGGAGCTCTCGATCAGCTGGTCGCGCTATGCGCCGGGCGAGCGGGGGCCCGAGCCCCACGTGCACCGCGAGCACGTCGACTCCTTCTACGTGCTCGACGGAGAGCTGGCGTTCAAGCTGGGCCCCGGCGCCGACCCGGTTCTCCTGCAAGCAGGCGGGTTCCTGGCGGTGCCGCAGAACCTCGTCCATTCGTTCGTCAACGAGGGCGCCGACGAGACCCGGTTCCTCAACTTCCATGCTCCAGACGGCGGCTTCGCCGAGTTCCTGCGCGGGGGCCATGGCGCGGGCGGGTTCGACAGCTTCGACCCGCCGCCGGACGGCGGCCTGCCGACCGCCGAGGCCATCCTTCGCGGGCCGAGGAAGGACGGCCGTGAGCGAACCGGACGCCCCGAAGTGGTGTTCGAGACAGCCCTGCCGGAGCTTCGGGTGGCGGAATGGGAGCTGGAAGGTCCGTTCGAGTCCGGCCGGCAAGCCACGGATGCCAGCGTCACCGCGCTCTACGTGCTCGCGGGAGAGCTCGACGTGGCGATCGGCGCTGACGTTCATCGGGCAGGCCCTGAGATGCTGGCCCTGGCGGCGCCGGGCTCGCGGTACGGGATCGCCCATCGGGGCTCGGGCACCGCTCGCGCCCTGAGCGTTCAGGCGCCCGACGGGGAGTAGGATCGACGGCCGTGGAGCCCACCGCCTCGGATCGGAGCCTGGACGTCGCAGTCGACAACGAGGAGGCGACCGAGGCCTGGAGCGGCGTCCTGTTCGACCGCTTCGTCGAGTACCGCGATCTGATCGTGCGGGGCCTCGCCGACCACGGCGAGGTCGCGTTGAGCGCCCACCCCCCGAAGGTCGGGGACCGGGTGCTCGACATCGGCTGCGGCTTCGGGGACACCACCCAGCACCTGGCCGCGCTGGTGGGCCCGGATGGCGAGGCCGTGGGGGTGGACGTTTCGGAGCCCTTCATCGAGGCCTCGGTCGCCGAGGCGAACGAGGCCGGCGTCGAGAACGTGACCTTTCGCGCCGGTGACGTCCAGGTGATGGACCTCGGCGGCCCCTACGACTACGTCTTCTCTCGCATGGGGATCATGTTCTTCGCCAGCCCGGTGACAGCGATGCGGAACGTCCGCGCCGCGATGTCGCCCGGCGCTCGGCTGGTTGGGGTGGTCTGGCGGCGAAAGCTCGACAACCCCTGGGTCCAGCGCGCCGAGTCCGTCGTCGAACGCTACCTCGAAGAGCCCGAGGAGAGCGACGAGCCGACGTGCGGCCCGGGTCCGTTCTCGATGGCCGACGCCGACACCGTCACGGAGCAGCTCACGATCGCGGGCTTCGAGGACATCTCGCTACGGCGCTGCGACCTGCCGATCAAGATCGGAAACGACCTCGACCACGCCGTGCGGTTCAACATGGCCCTGGGGCCCGCGGCCGAGGTGATCCGCCTCGTGGGCCATGAGGCCGAGGAGATCCGGCCCAAGCTCGAAGCCGAGATCCGCGAGGTGCTGGCCGACTACGACCGCGGACAAGACGGCGTGCTGGCGCCGGCATCGACCTGGATCGTCAGCGCCACGGCGCCCGACCGCGTGGCGGCCTGACGGCCGGCCCCCTCAGGCCCCGGATAGCCCGACTGAACGCCCTGGCTTGCCGCTCTCCGCCGTGGCCGAGGGTCTCGTCTCGCGAGATACTGCTCCGGCGATGTCGCAGGAGGAGAACGTCGAGCGTTTCGCGCAGGTCGTCGAGGCGATGAACAGCCGCGACGTGGAGGCGGCAATCAAGCTCGCGAGCCCCGACATCGAGTGGACGACGCTTGACGCGTTTCCCGACGCGGGGACTCACCGAGGCCCCGAAGCCGTGATCGGGTTCTTTCAGGCCTGGGTGGACATGTTCGACAACTTCCAGGTGCACCTGGAGAACTGCGGAGCGATGGACGAGGACCTCGTTCTTGCCAAGTTGAGAGTCAGCGGCGAAGGGGCCGAAAGCGGAGTCGTGGTGCAGTCGCCCGAGTTCTTCCAGCTGCTCGAGTTTCGTGACGGCTTGGTGGTCCGCGCTCAGATGTTCCGGAGCGAGACCGAAGCCCTCGAAGCCGCCGGGCTCTCGGAGTAGCGCTACTCCACGAGGATCGTCTTCGTGGCTTCGCCGCGGAGCACGTGGTTCCCCATCGCTCGTGGAGCGTCGTCGAGCTTGGAGAGGTGCGTCGTGACGAGCTCGGGACGCAGCCGGCCGTCGGTCACCAGGTCGAGCACCCGCGGGATCAGGGAGCGGACGTGCGTGCGGGCGACGTGGTAGGTCGCGTTTCGACCGTAGAGGGTCCCCGTCGGGATCCGGACGCTGCGGTGAAGGCCGCCCGCGCTGCTGCAGGTGCCGTCCCGGGCCGTGTGGCCCAGGGCCAGTCGAAGTCCCGCCGGGCTCCCCGATGAATCCAGGACGAGTGGAGCCGGAGGATGCCGGCGAGCCTGCGAGGGCTTCAGCGGCCGCAGCCCCAGGGCGGCGGCGTGCTCGCGGACTCCGGCGCGGCTGTCGACGAGGTGCACATGCCGGAAGCCGAGCGCCCGGGCGATCAGGCCTGCATAGAGCGGCACGCTGGCGCTGACGAGCGGCCGGCGCGAGATCCCCGCGACAATCAGGAAGTCGGCTTCACCGTCACGGCACAGGACGTCCTCGGCATATGGGGCGACGTGGCGGTACCCGTCGCTGACGTTGTCGGCGATGCTGGCGGCGGCGGCCGGGTCGAGGCCCTCGGGGAGGGCGACCAGCATCGCGTCGGCATAGGGGACCAGGAGCTGGTCCGAGATCGCGCCGCCCCAGTGGCCGCCGCCGACCCCGAATCCGTACATCGAGATTGGCGGCACGCCGGCGCAGTTGCCGGTTCGACCCTGGCGGCACGGAGGGCAGGTGCCGCAGTTGATCTGGAACGGGACCACGACCCGGCGGCCGGGCTGGACGCTCGTCACCCGCTCGCCCACCGACAGGACCTCGGCGACGCACTCGTGGCCGAAGTGGAGGGGAAGGGCGAACGGTGTGGCGCCCAGGCCGAGAAGTCGGTCGAGGTCACAGGTGGCGACGGCGATCGGGTGGACGATCGCGCCCAGCGGCCCCGCGGGGCCGGGAGCGGGGGCCTCGCGCCACTCGAATCTCCCACCCGGCCGGGCTGAGAGGGCCCGCATCCGCGGGCGCGTGGGGCGAAGGCGCTGGCGGACCCGGTCGCTGGCGGCCGCTCGCAGCCGCCGCCAGCGCAGGGCGGCCTGGTCCTCCAGTGCCACCCTCCCCGCCATCGCGGCTGTGGGGCCCAGCAGCCCCGCCGCGTGCCGGAGGTATCCGCGGGGGCGATAGCGCAGATTCGAGGCTCGCATCGTCTGTGGCGCGATCCGTTCCGCCATGGCGGGTTGGCGATTCATAGCGAATCGCCATTCGGCCGAGGCAGGTGGATTCTCGCGTCCGCGCCGCCGAGTGGAACGAGCCGGAGCTGGGCGACAGCGCTCAGCGCTTGGGTGCCCAGGGGAGCGAGAGCGTGCCCTTGTAGATGCCTCGGCAGGCGCTCACGTACTGCATCCTCAGGTCACGGCCCTTGCGGTTCACGAACACGTGGTTGATGGGAGCGATCCGGTTGTGGCTTGCCCGGAAGTGGAGCTGCTCGGGCTGGATGCCGCCGTTGACGTTGTAGTGGGGATCGGGGTTCAGGGCCCGCAGGCAGTTGTTGTGGACGTAGTTGTTCGACCCCGAGCCGTCGTTCCCGCCGTACACGTTCCAGCCCAAGACGGAGTCGAAGATGATGTTTCCGTAGATCTCGTTGTCGCTCGAGTCCGCGTTGATCACGATCCCGTCGCCGTTCTGCAGGATCACGTTGCCGGTGACCTTCGATCCGTCAGCGTCGTGGTAGAGCTGGATCCCGCGATCGACGTTGTCGTAGATCCAGTTGTCGCGGATCACGGTGTTCCTGGCCTCCGACACGTAGACCCCGTGGTCCTTGTTGGTGGTCGGCCGCTCGCCACAGTCGTGGATCCGGTTGCGCTCGATCACGACGCCGCGCGGCGGCGGGCCGTCGTACCAGCTGCCGATCTGCACGCAGATCGAGGTGTGGTGGTTGGTGATCTCGTTGTTGCGCAGGGTCACCCGGTCGGCATAGATCCTGGGGCCGATCCGGCTGTCGCCGCCGCGGCCGTCGAGCGTCACCCCCTGGATCGTCGAGCCCGCTCCCGATGGCCGCACCTTGATCTCGCCCTGCAAGGTCACTCTCTGCCGCCCGTACGGACCGAGCGTCACGTCCGAGTTGATGCCCAGCAGGGAGAACCGGTAGGTCCCGGCGCGAAAGCAGCCGGTCTGCCCGGGGCCGAGCCGGTCGAGCAGATCCGGGGCGCTTTGGCCCGGGCCGGCGACCGCGTCGCACCTCTCCGGCGGGATGGCCGTCGCGGGGGACGCGCCGAGCCCGCCCGCCAGCGCGAGCGTGAGCAGTGCCCCTGTGAGCGCTCGAGGGAGCTTGCGTCGCGTCCGCCCGCGGGCTTCGGATCGGGTAAGCCCCTGCCTGGGATGGGATGCCATTGGCGGCACGCTATGCAGTTTCTTCAGGGATGGTCAAGTTCCTACCAGTATTTGTTAACAATCACGCCTAGCGACTACTGCGCATGCTGCGCGGTGCGCCTCGAGGCGCCGAGTCCTCCGCGATGCAGAGAAACGCCTCCCGGACGGGGGCGGCGAAGGGGCCTAGGCGCGGCGGATCCGGACCGGCAGCCCGCCGCGGGGCGACAGCGTCGGCATCTGGCGCACCCGCATCTGCCAGCCGGGCTCCAGGTCGAGCCTGAAGTCCCGCAGGATCGCGGCCGCGATCGCGCGGACCTCCAGCTCGCCGAAGCGCATCCCGATGCAGATCCTCGGGCCGCCGCCGAAGGGGACGTAGGCGCCCTTGGGGAGCTTCGCGCGCTCCTCGGGGGCGAAGCGCTCGGGTTTGAATGAGTCCGGCTCCTCGAACACGTCGGGGAGGCGGTGGCTGGCCCAGGAGGAGTAGTTGACGGGCAGCCCGGCGGGGACCCGATAGCCACCGAACTCGAAGTCCTCGGCAGCTCGGCGAGGGCCTATCCACGCCGGCGGGTACAGGCGAAGGGTCTCGTCCACCGCCATCCCCAGATCGGGCAGCTCGCGGAAGAGCTCTTGGGCGCCGGCCTCGCGGTCGCCGACCACCGTGCCGCGCTCGGCGGCCAGGCGTTCGGCCCACTCGGGATGGCGGGCCAGCTCGTAGAACAGGAAGGCGACCGTGGAGGTCGTCGTGTCGTGGCCGGCGAACAGCAGCGTCAGCACCTGGTCGCGCACCTGCTCGTCGGTGAACCGGGTGCCGTCCTCGTGGCGCGTTTCGATCAGCAGGCCCAGGATGTCCTCGCCGGAGTCGCCGGCCCGCCTGCGGCGCTCGATCTCGCCCAGGATGATCCGATCGAGCGTGCGCCGCACCCGGCGCAGCCGCGCGAATGGGCTTCCCGGGCCGCGCATGACCTGGAGGAAGTACTCGCGCTCGTAGAACGAGAGCCCGTGCTCGAAGGTTGCAGCCACGTCGACCCCCGCCCGGTCGGGATCGAGCCCGAACAGCGCGCGCATCGCCACACGCATCGCCACGTGGCGGGTCCAGTCGTAGAGGTCGAGCCGGCCTCCCGGGCGCCACCCGGCCAAGGCCTGCTCGGCCTCGGCGGTCATCACCTCCGACGCCGCCTCGATCCGCTCGCGGTGGAAGACGGGGACCATGATCTCGCGGGCGCGGTCGTGGTACTCGCCGTCGGTCGTCAGCAGGCCGTCGCCGATCAGCGGGATCAGGTCGCCGAGGCTGCCATCGCGCCAGCGGAACTTCTCGCGGTCGGTGACCAGGATGAAGCGGTTCGCCTCCGGGCCCAGCATGAACACGTGGACCGCGTGGAAGATCCGGATCGCGAAGATCGGGCCATGCTCCTGGTAGGCCGGAAGCAGCACGGACAGCGGGTCGCGGCGCATCCGCTCGGTGCGCCCGATGCTGGGGAGCTTCGAGCCGGGGGGCAGCGGACCGCGTCGGGTGGCGTGCCGCTCGACGCTGAGGTCCTCCCGAATGCGCACCAGCGGGTTGGTGCTGAGCGGTGGGGGTGAGCTCGCGCTCGCGGGCATCACGAGCAGGATATGCGCAAAGAGGTCTCCTGCATTGGCTTCGGATTCCGACGCCTGAGCAGGAACCCTTTGCGCTTCAGCGCCTGATCGCGTATCGCAGCTCGGCCATCCCGGTGTCGAAGGCGCGGCTTCCCAGGAGCTGCATCGGGCCCCCGGGCAGGGGCCGGTCGAAGAGCGGCTTACCCATCCCGAGGGCCACGGGCACGATCGTCACCTGCACCTCGTCCAGTAGCCCACGGTCGGCGAACTGGGAGGCGACATTGCCGCCGCCGACGACCCACAGGTCGCGCTCGCCGGCCGCGGACCCCAACTCGTCGCAGACGTCGGAGACATCCGCCTCGACGATGTGCACGTCGCCGTCGTGGCCTCCGGGTATCGGCAGGTCGCGAGAGCTCAAGACCCAGGTTGGTTTTCCCGCGTACGGCCACTCGTCCACCTCGGCCAGCACCCACTCGTAGGTGGTGGACCCCATCACCAGCGCACCGACTCCCTCGTAGAAGCGGTCGTAGGTGCCCTCCATCGGCTCCGCGTCCGCGCGCTCGAAGCCGCCCTCGTACTGAGTCAGCCACTCGAGCCCGTCGTCCTCGGTGGCGATGTACCCGTCGAGGCTCATCGCGCAGTAGTAGACGGCCTTGGCCATCGATCCAGCCTAGTTGAGGGCTCCCACCCACCGGCTGAGCCCGGCGCCGAAGCGACGCGGCTCAGGCCGCCTCCGAGCAGGGCTCGTCGGTGGCCGCGGGGGCGGCCTCAGGCGGGGGAGCGGTCCCGTCTTTCGCAGCCTGCTCGGCTGCCTGCGCTGAATCCTCTGCCGGCTCGAGGACGGTGGCGGCGACGACGATCGCTGCGACCACCAGGGCGGCGCCGATCCAGAACGCCAGGTGGTACCCACTGGTGAGGGCGGAGGCCCTGGTCGCACCGCCCACGATCAGGTCGTCGGTGCGCGAGGCAGACGTGGTCGCCAGGACGGCGAGCCCCAGCGCCCCGCCGACCTGGGCCGTCGTGTTGACGAGCCCTGAGGCGAGCCCCGCGTCCTGCCGCGTCGCCCCCGACATCGCCAGCGACATCAGCGCTGGAAACGAGACCCCGATGCCGAGCCCGAGCACGAGCATCACCGGAAGTACGTCCTGGACGTACCGGCCATCCGCGGGCGCCCGCGTGAACAAGGCCAGACCGACGCCGACCAGCACCAGCCCGGGGAGCAGCGTCCTGCGCGCCCCGAACCGCGTGATCAGCGGCTCGGCGTAGCGGAAGGACAGCACTCCCATGACGATGGTCGCCGGCAGGAAGGCGAGGCCGATGTGGAGGGCGTCGTACCCCAGCACCCGCTCCAGGTAGAGCGATCCGAGGAAGAACAGCCCGAACATCCCGGCGACGGTCAGCGCCTGGATCGCGTTCGCCCCCGAGACGTTCCTGGAGCGGAAGATGCGCAGCGGGATCAAGGGATTCCGGGTCTGCGCCTCCCGGACGACGAAGGCGACCAGCAGCGCCAGCGAAACGGCGCCGAGCCCCAGCGCCTGGCCCGAGCCCCAGCCGTGCTCGGCCGCCGGCTTCACGATCGTGTACACGCCCAGCATCAGCGAGCTCGTGATCAGGATCGCGCCGGGGACGTCGGCGCCGTCGCCGAAGCCGATTCCCCGGTCTCTCCTGATCAGCCGCATCGCCAGGTAAGCGGTGACGATCGCGATCGGGATGTTGATGAAGAAGATCCAGTGCCAGTTGATCGACTGGGTGAGCACGCCGCCGGCCAGCAGGCCGATCGAGCCGCCGGCCGAGGCGACGAATCCATAGACCCCGATGGCCTTGGCCTGCTCCCGAGGCTGCGGGAACATGGTCACGATCATCCCCAGGATCACGGCGGAGGTCATCGCCCCTCCGACGCCCTGTACGAAGCGGGCGCCGACGAGCATCGCCTGGCTTTGCGCGAGCCCGCAGATCAGCGAGGCGAACGTGAACAGGGCGAGGCCGGCCAGGAAGACGTCCTTGCGCCCGAGGATGTCGCCGAACCTCCCGGCCAGCAGCAGCAGCCCTCCGAACGCGATCAGGTAGGCGTTAACCACCCAGGCGAGGCTCGACTGGGAGAAGCCGAGGTCGTTCTGGATCGACGGCAGCGCCACGTTCACCACCGTGACGTCGAGGACGATCATCAGCATCCCCACGCACAGCACGTAGAGCGCAATCCAGCGATTTGGGTCGGCGCTTGGCTCGGCGCTCGCGCCGCCTCGTTCTGTTGTCGTCGGGTGTGTCTCTGTGGTTGTCATCGTGGTTACGACCGGGGTGGGGCCCTCTACTCATCGGTGGGCCTGCGGACGCGCTCAGCGCTTCGGCTGCCAGAAGGCGAGCTCGCCGCCCGCCGGGACGGCAACCACGCTGCGCCAGCCCGCCGGCCCCTCACGGGGCTCCAGCAACACCGAGCCCCCGAGGGAGCGCGCCCGCTCCGTGACGCCGGCGATCTCCTCGACCTCGACGTACGGAAGCCAAAGGGGACGCGCAGTATGGCATTCCACGATGCCGCCGCCGATTCCATTCCCCAGCTCCAAGGCCAGGTACGAGCCGCGCCCCGCGTGGACCCGGCTCGGGCTCCAGCCGCAGAGCTCGGCGTAGAAGCCGCTCGCGCGAACGAGATCGCCCGTGTGGAGCTCCAGGTGAACCACCGGACTCGATTCCAGGTCAGGCATCGGTGCACTGTTGACCGTCGCCGGGCGCGGAACTAATCGCCGCCCACTCGCTCAGTCCGGCGGTACGGCGACGGCGATGAGCCCGGGCCCGCGCCCCGGTCTACCCTGATGAGCGTGAGCACGGCATCGAAAGCTTCGGGCGCCGGGGAGAAGGAGCTCCTCCAAGCCGCCCGCGACGGGGACCAGGGAGCCTACGAGCGGCTGGTCGAGCGACACCGCGGCGAGCTCCACGCCCACTGCTACCGCATGCTGGGCTCGGTTCACGACGCCGAGGACGCCCTGCAGGAGGCGTTCCTGCGCGCCTGGCGCGGCCTGCCCCGCTTCGAGGGCCGAAGCTCCGTTCGCTCCTGGCTCTACCGGATCGCCACCAACACGTGCCTGGACGCGATCGCCCGGCGCCCCAAGCGGGTGCTGCCCGTGGACTACGGGCCCCCGATCGATCCCCACGACGGCCCCCAATTGCCGCTAGCGGAGCCCGTGTGGATCGAGCCCTATCCCGACGAGCAGCTCGGTGTCGAGGACGGATTGGCGGCGCCCGAGGCGCGCTACGAGCGGCGCGAGGCGGTGGAGCTCGCCTTCATCGCCGCGCTTCAGCACCTTCCCCCGAACCAGCGCGCCGTGTTGATCCTGCGGGAGGTTCTGGGATTCTCGGCCAAGGAGGTGGCCGAAACGCTGGAGACCACCACCGCCTCGGTCAACAGCGCGCTCCAGCGCGCTCGGGCGACGGTTGACGACCGCCTGCCGGAGCAGAGCCAGCAGGCCACGCTCCGGACGCTGGGCGACGACGGCGTGCGCGAGGTGGTGGAGGGCTACGTGGACGCGTGGGACCGAGGCGACATCGAGGGCGTGGTCGCGATGCTGGCCGAGGACGCGAGCTTCTCGATGCCGCCCGCCCCGAGCTGGCACAAGGGCCGCGAGGCGCTGGTCAAGTTCCTGGGCGTCGGCCCGCTCACGGGCGATTGGCGCTGGCGCCACACGCTGGTCCGCGCCAGCGGGCAGCCGGCGCTCGCCTTCTACTGCTGGCACGAGGGCGAACAGGCCTACCTGGCATTCGCCCTGAACGTCCTCTCCCTCCGCGGACGGTCGATCAGCGACGTGACCGCGTTCATCGTCCGCTCAACCGATCCCCGCGACCCGGATGCCTACCGGCGCTGGCCGGAGGAGCCCATCGTCCCCGAGCGCTTCGAGGACTTCTTCGGCCGCTTCGGCCTGCCCGAGCGCCTGGACTGACCAGCTCGAGCCGTGGTGCGGAGGGGCCGCGAGGGCGCTCGGGGCTGACCGGCTCGCCCTAGGGCTCCTGGTGCACGGAGAGAATGTTGCCGGCCGGGTCCTTGAACCAGGCGATCCGGGGCCCCGGGCCCCGAGCGATGCCCTTCTCGTCTTGGTTGAAGCCCTCGTAGCGCTCGAAGCTCACCCCGCGCCGCCCCAGCTCCTCCACGGCCGCCTCGACGTCGGCCACGGGGAAGTTGAGGATCGTGAAGCTCGCCGGCTCGTGGCCGGGCTTCACGTAGATCAGGGTGTCCCGGCCGCCGGCGACGTGCAGCGTCATGAGGCCGTTCTGCTCGTCCAGGATCGACGTCCTGAGGCCCAGCGTCTGGCCGTAGAACTCCCGTGCGCTCGACAGGTCGTCGACCGCGAACCCGCTGTATGCCTTGCTGTCGGTGAGCATCACCGCTCCTCTCGTGTCGTCACTCGGTGAATATGACCGTCGCTTCCGCCCAGTCTCATCGGTCGCCGGATCGGGTTGGGCTCGGAGTACGCTTCGGGCGATGCGGCACGCGCGCCGAGGGGTCGGTTTCCACGGGAGGGGGAGCAAGATGAGCTTGCAGGGCACCGGGATCAGGGTGGCGCTGGCGACGATCGCGGTCGTGCTGGCTTGCGGGGCGGCCGCGTCGCCGGCCGGGGCGCACCGGGTGCAGTGGATGAACGGGTTCAACGACCCCGGCACTCCCGATCGCTACGACAAGGTCGGGGTGTTGAAGTTCGGTTCCCCCCAGGCCCGGAACGTCCTGGTCCTGAATCCCGGGACCTCGTCGAGCTCCGCGTACTTCGCGCCGATGGCGAGGACGCTGGTCGAGAAGCTGCCGGGGTGGCAGGTGTGGGCGGTCGAGCGCCGCGAGAACCTGCTCGAGGACCAGTCCGTGTACCAGCTCACCAAGGAGCGACGGGCCACCCCCGAGCATGCATTCGACTACTACCTTCGCTGGCTCGTCGACTCGAGCATCGCCAATCACTTCCGGTTGATCCCGGACTCGGAGGTCGGGTACGCGCGCGACTGGGGGATGCGGGTCGAGGTCAACGACCTGCGCCGTGTCGTGCTGGCCGCCCGCCAGGGCGATCGCCGAGTCGTCCTCGGCGGCCACTCGCTCGGCGGCTCGATCACGACGGCGTACGCCACCTGGGACTTCAACGGTGCGGCCGGGGCACAGGGACTCTCCGGCCTCGTCTACATAGACGGGGGCAGCAGCCCGACGCCGATCACCCGCGACGAGGCCGAGCAGAAGCTGCAGGACCTCCAGGCGGGCTCCCCCTGGCTCGCCTTCGGTGGGATCCCAGCCCCCTTCGCGGGTCTCTTCGCCGCCGGTGGGTCCGGAGCGGCGATCATCGACCCGAACGGGCCTTCGCTGGGGCAGTCGTTCCCGCTCTTGCCCGCGAACCTGAAGCCCCCGGTGCCGGCCACCAACCTCGCCCAATGGGGGTATGCGTCCGACACCCAGACCTCGCCTCCCAACGTGGCGGCGTTCCAGGCCCACGTTGGCCGCCTCGCGGCCAGCGGCGACCCCCGGGGCTGGGTCCAGGCAGGCGAGATCACACCGATCGTGCGCTACGCCAGGATGTTCTTCGGGTCCGGGCTCCACGACGTCGACGGCGTCGCCTGGTATCACCCGCTGCGCCTGACGATCGACGCCGGCGCGGTCGCCGCCGGCAACCGCAACCCGGCGCAGCAAGTCCTGCAGGTGCCCGCTACGCACGGCGACGACCTCAAGGCCCCGATCTACGCGTTCGCGGCTTCCCTGGGAGGACAGCGAGTCATCGACGCCGCCCGGGCCCTCGCGCAGCAGTCCCACCTCCCACCGGCGAAGCTGACGCTGGTGAACCGGCAGGCGACCTACGCGCACAACGACCCGGCGGGCGCCTACCCGAACAACGCCTTCCTCGACCACCTGGTGCCGTTCCTGCGGGGAATCGGCACCCCGTGATCCTCGACGGCTCCGGCTAGGGCCCGGTCCAGCCGCCCGCGTAGCAGGGCCGGCCGCCGCAGACCTCGGTGATCGCCCCGTTCGGCCGCAGGAACTGCGACACCATCCTCAGGGCGTCGGGCGCCCCGCGAGGGGCGCCGTGCGGGTCCTCGCCCGCGCGGTTGGGGACGTTGGCCAGCGGCGGCGGGGCGACGCCGATCGTCTCACCCGGGTTGTCGGGATCTGGCCGGATGGGCCCGATGTCCCAGTAGACGATCGCCGATCCGCTGAACGGATAGTCGGTGATGCGGGGGATGCCGTACAGCAGGTCCACGCCGGGCCAGCGACCGGGGTCGAGGACCGGCGCGTGCGTGGAGGCGCCGATGGTCCAGGCCTCGACGTTGGCTGCCCAGTTGGTCACCTGGTGGTCGCCGAAGGCGACGTTCATCAGCACCTTGTGCGGCGGGGTCTGCGGCAGCGGCACGTCGGTCATCCGTCGCGCGTAGCCGTTCGGCTCGCCGCGGTCCCACAGCATCTGGATCAGCGACAACAGCAGCGGTCGCGAGAGTTGATCCGGATAGCGGGGGTAGAGCACCGCGGCGAAGGTGTCGAAGTCGACGGAGCGCGGCAGGAGGACCGAGTAGCGCATCGCCGGCACCCCGAGCGCCGCGCGGGTGAAGTCCGGGGACACGGCGGTCAGCGCCCCGCCCATGATCCCGCCCTGGCTGTTGCCGTCGTAGTAGAGCTGCCGGCGGTTGATGACCGAAGGCGTGCCCATGGTGCCGTTGACGTGGAAGGCTGGGTGGCTGCTGAGGCCGTTCCGGTGGATCATCAGTCGCCCCAGGTAGAGCTCGTTCAGGAGCCCCTGCTGGAGGCGATCCGCGAGCTCGGGGAACGCGGACAGGTCTTGGAGGATCCCGGCGGTGTTGCCGAGGTCGGCCGAAGACATGCCGATCTCGTCGGTGGCGCAGAGGATGAAGTTGTAGGTGTCGGCAAGCTCCGCCTGGCCGCTCGAGGCCACCTCGCCGGCGCTGCCGAACAGGCCGTGCCCATACAGCGAGGGACGCGCCGGGGCCGGCGTGCCGGAGACGGCGGAGCGGGGGATGATGCAATCGAAGTTCGCCGTCCAGTCGCCATGGCGGGTGGGCAGGCGGCGGGTGTCTAGTCGGAAGCGCCCGCCCGGCGCGCAGTTGGGCGCCAGGTAGCAGGGGACGGTGAACGTGCCCTTCACCTCGCGCGCGATCTGGGCGTTCTGCGAGGGGGTGAAGTTGGTCACCTGGCTGACGTGGAACGACGGCGATCGTCCCTGCGCGACCCGGTCGGCGAGGTTCCTGTCACCAAGCTGGGCGAACGCGTCGTTTCGCATGTGAAGCATCCGCATGGCGATGTTCTGGTCGCTCGCCACCGAGAAGTCCCAGGCCAGGTACAGGTGCCGTCGCCCGATTCCGGCCTGGCCCAGGGTGCGGAAGATGCTCTCGAAGTGCGGGCGGCGCTGGTTGATCGCCTGCTGATCGGAGGGCACGCGGTCGCGGTAGTAGCGGAACGCCGCCGGCGCCTGGATCGTCTGGCCGCCAGCCGTCTTCAGGTTCCGCAGGGCGACGATGTAGCGGTGGCGGGCGACGAGGTTCCTGGCCGGGTGGATCTCGAGCGCCACCTTGTCGGGCTCGGTGGCGTTCGAGTCGATCTCGGCCCAGATCGGCCACCGCTTGCCGGTGGTCGCGTCGAGCAGCACGATCGGCGCGTCCCGGTCCTTGTAGCGGCCGATGTGGTCGATCGGCACCGCGCCCGTGCGGTCCGTGGCCGCCTTGCTGTTCAGGCCCGGGACCTTCAGGAGGATCGGCTGGCCAGGGCTGAAGCCGTCGTTGAGGTTGTACGGGCGGGCGTCGACGTGCTTGCCGTCCACGTTCGCGGGCATCGCGGCCGTCTTCAGGTTCACTCGCAGCCCGGTATGCGTGCTCGGATCCCTAACCGTGTAGTAGTCGTTGGGGAACGGCAGCAGGCAGAGCCCCCGGTTGGGCTTGGCGATGAAGTCGCAGCGGTCGGCGTCGCTGGTGTCGATCCTGGGCAGCGGTCCCGCGCTCGCGACCGAAGGCAGGAGCGCCGTGATCGCGAGGGCCGTCGCGCCTACCGCCGCAATCGCGGCCCTCGTGCGACTACGCCTGCCGGGCTCCTCCTTCACCACCCGGCATTGTCTCACGACGCCGGGCCGTTCAGCCGTCCGATCTCCCCCGGCTCAGTCGTCCGATCCGCTGCCGGAATGCCCGCTCCCGCCGGAGCTTCCGCTGTTGACGGACCCCGGCCCGGAGTTGTCCACCCCCAGCCCGCCGTGGTCGTCGCCGGGCTCGACGGCGCCGCCGTGGTCGTCGCCGGGCTCGGGGATGGTGGTCGTCGTGGTGGTGGCCGTGGACGAGCCCGCCGGCTTGGAGCGGTCAGCCTGCCCGTGGCCGCGGCGCCCTTCCGGGCGGTCGGACTGGCGGGACGCCCTCGCCGGCGCCAGCTGGGCCCCTGCCCGAAGCGGCTTCGCCGAGAGCCCGATCGAGTCGCCCGCGATCGCGTTTGCCAAGACCCCCATGGCGGCGGCGGCGAGCAGGCCTCCGATGGCGAGCGAGGTGAGGGCGATCTTCTGGCGGATGGTCATGGGCGGATCACGCTATCGGCGCCCCGGTAAGGGCTTTCCCAAGTCCGGTTCAAGGGTTGGCAAGCCGTCCGAGGGGCCGCTCCCCCGTCGAGGGGCAAGCGGGAGGTCCACCTCCGCCCGCAGCCCCCCTGAGGCCCGGTTGCGAAGCCTCACGGATCCATGCCAGCGTCGGGCGAGGACGTCGACGATGGCCAGCCCGAGCCCGGTGCCGGGCTGCCCCGCGCCCGCCCCACCCCGGTAGAAGCGGCCGAGGACACGCTCCTCCTCTCCGGCGGCCAGCCCCGGACCGCGGTCGCAGATCGCGACGAACCCTGCCTGCTCGCGGTCCCGCGAGTAGTCGGCACCCCACTCGACGGTCACCTCGCCGCCCGGTGGCGAGTACTTGATCGCGTTCTCGAGCAGGTTGTCGAGCACGATGCTCACGTCTTCGTGCGAGGCGAGGACAGCCAGCCCGGCCGGCCCGGAGAGCGACAGGCGCTGGTGTTGGCGCCGCGCCTCCGCGTGCCAGCGGTCTCGGGCCGACGCTGCGGCGGCCTCGAGATCGACCGGGCTTGGAGCGGGTGGCGGCTGCCCCTGCTTCGCCAGGGTCAAAAGGTTGTTCAGCAGTCCCTCGAGCCGCGCCACCTCGCGCTCGGCCGCCTCCACGTCCTGGATCACCTGCTGCTCGGTCGAGCGGTCGCCGGCCGCCTCGAGCCGCAGTCGCAGCCCGGTGAGGGGGGTGCGAAGCTGGTGCGACGCGTTGGCGACGAAGTCGCGCTGGGCCTCCAGCGATTCCTTCAGCCGGGTGGCCATCTCGTTGAAGGCGCGGCCCACCTCGCGCTGCTCGTGAGGCCCGGTCTCGGGCGCCCGCGCCTCGAGGTCGCCGGAGCCGATTCGCCGCGCGGCGGCGCCCAGCGATCCCAGTGGCCTGGAGAGAAAGCCGGCCAGGAGCCAGGCGACGCCAAGGCCGAGCACCAAGGCGGCCGCTCCCACCCCGACCAGCGCCAGGGCGTCGTTTCGGACCTCGGTGTGGACGGCGGCGACGCTCTGCGTCACTCGCACCGCCCCGACCGGCCGCCCGCGCCGCAGCACGGGGACTGCGGTGTAGAGGAGCTCCTCGCCCAGGGAGGTGCTCTCCCGGGTGCCCTGCGAGGTCTCGCCGCCCAGCGCCTGGGCGATCTCTGGCCGGCTGCGGTAGGAGGCGCCGCGCAGGCCCGGCCCCTCCGAGTCCACCAGCACCCTGCCCACCCGGTCGACGACGATCACCCGGCCACCCAGGGCCCGCGCCGATCGCCGGACGAGCTGCTGGATCTCCCCGCGACTGTCGAGCTGGTCGCTGGCCGTGGTCGCGATCAGCTGGGCCTGGCCTGACGACTCCGCCTTCACCTCGGCGTCGACCCGGCGGGAGATGTTCAGGACGAGCGGCACCTCGAGCACCACGATCACCACCAGCAGCACGTAGGCGAAGGCCGCGAGGAGGGTCGTGCGCAGGCTCACTGGCGCAGCGCTTTCTCGGTCAGCGCTCGGCCTCGCGCGCGGCCGAGAACCGGAACCCGACGCCGCGGACCGTGTGGATGTAGCGGGGGGCGGCGGGGTTCTCCTCGAGCTTGCGGCGAAGTCCCGAGATGTGGACGTCGAGAGTCTTGGTGGAGCCGAACCAGTTCATGTCCCACACGTCCTCGATCAACTGCTCGCGAGTGATCACCCGCCCGGCGTCGCGCATCAGGCGCTGAAGCAGCTCGAACTCCTTGCGTGTCAGCTCGACCGGCTCGCCGCGGTGCTCGACGGTGCGCCGCTCGGAATCGAGCCGCAGGTCGCCGATCTCGATCGGGCCGTCCGCGGTGGCGGGGGCGCCCCCGGCGCGCCTCAGCACCGCTCGTATGCGAGCGATCACTTCCCGGGCGCTGAAGGGCTTGACCACGTAGTCGTCGGCGCCGAGCTCGAGCCCCACGACGCGGTCGGCCTCGTCCCCGCGCGCGGTGAGCATCACGATCGGCACGTCGCTGGTGCGACGAAGCTCGCGGCACACGTCGAACCCAGACCCGTCCGGAAGCATGAGGTCGAGCAGGACGAGATCCGGCTCGAGCTGGCGGCCGAGATCGATCCCCTCCGCGGCGGTGGTGGCGACGTGGGCGTCGAAGCCCTCACGGCCGAGCGCGTCGGCCAGCGGCTGCACGATCGACGCCTCGTCCTCGACCAGCAGGATGGTCCTCTTCGCGACGGCCATCGCTTGATCGTAGGGAGCCGTCAGGAGGGCGGCCAACGGGAAACGGGGCGGCCCGGCCGCCCCGTTTCCGTCGGCATCCCAGCCGCCGGAGAGTCAGTCGTCGCTGCCCTCGCCCCCGCCGGGGCCGCTGTGGCCGCTGTCGTCCCCGTGGTCCTCCGTGTCCCCGGAGTGACCGCTGCTGGAGCTGCCGGGGCCGCTGTTCGCGCTCCCCGGGCCGCTGTTGTCGATCTCGCCCGCGTCGTCGTCGATCGCGCCGTGGTGGTCGTCTCCGTGGCCGGTGCCCGCCTGCCCGGGCGCGCAGCGCGGATCGTTGGCGTGCTCGGCCTCGTCACACGGACCCGAGAGGTCCTCACCGGGCTCGCGGACGGCGCCGTGGTCGTCGCCGGGACCGCGACCTGCGCCCTGGCCGTGATGGTGGCGGCCGTGGTCGTCTTCGCCTGCGGGCCGGCCGTCACCGCCGGCGCAGCGAGGGTCGCCGGCGTGCTCGGCCTCGTCGCACGGGCCCGAGACGTCCTCGCCCGTGGTCGTCGTGGTCGTGGACGAGGTGGTCGCCCCACTTGGCGCCTGGTCGTCGCCTGCGGCCGCGAACACGGCGGTCGCCCCGCCGATCACGAGCGCCAGCGTCAGGGCTATCAACACGGTCTTCTTCACCTTGTGATTCCTCCTTGGTCTCTGTCGTGTGTCGGCGTCGTTCGCCTAGCCGCGGCCGCCGCTGCCCGCGCGGCGCTTCTCGACCTGGCGGGCGAGCAGGCCCCGGTCGGTCCGCTTCGCGTCGACCTCGACCCGAAGGCGGCGATGCAGGCCGCTGAAACCGCCGTCGATGCGCTCGAACTCGGTGGAGCGGTTGACGCGGAACTTCTTGGTCCGGCCGTTCTCGGTCTCGATGCGGAAGGTCCTGGCGTCGCGGTTCTTCGACAGGACCGTGCCGTCGAAGTGCCTCAGGGCCGCCTGCGCCTCGCTGACCGCCAGGGCGCTGAACAGGGCGGCCACGAGGAGGGACACGGCCATGACCGTCCCGCGCTTGAGCGTCGTCGTCATCGTCTGTCTCCTTGGGTCGGGTTCACGATGCGCGGTCAGCATCGACGACGCTCGTCAGCCGGCGGTCAGGCACGGTCAACGGCGGGGCAAGAGGTTGGTTAGGGGTTGGTAAGGCGGCTCGGGGTGAGCGGCACACCCGCGCCTTGAACCTGCCGCCTTCGCTGTCAGTAACCCGAATGGAACATCAAACGACCCACTCGGAGGTGGGACTCGTGGCAACGAATGGACGGATTTGGATCGGCCTCGCCATGCTGGCGGCAATCGTGGCCGTCGTCGTGATCGCGATCATGGCGTCCGGCGGTGGAGGCGGCGTCGGATACTGACCGCCCGGCGCCGGGGTGATCGGCCCGTCGAGCCCGGTGCGTAGAATCGCTCGCGGAGGCGCCAAGCGCTTTCTTGCGATTTGACCAAGGTCCTCGAGGAAAAGGAGCGGGTGGTCGTCCGCTTCGCGGGCGATTCGGGCGACGGCATACAGCTCGCGGGCAACCGTTTCGCGGCCGCCACCGCCCTGATCGGCAACGACCTCGTCACGCTGCCCGACTTCCCCGCGGAGATCCGCGCGCCGGCGGGCACGCTGGCCGGCGTGTCGGCGTTCCAGATCCACTTCGCCTCCAGGGACATCCTGACCCCGGGCGGACGCCCGAACGCGCTCGTGGCCATGAACCCCGCGGCCCTGAAGATGAACCTTCCGGAGCTCGAGCAGGGCGGCATCGTGGTCCTGAACGAGGACGGGTTCACGAAGACGACGCTGCGAAAGGCGGCCTACGAGTCGAGCCCGCTGGAGGATGGGACGCTCGACGACTACAAGGTCTTCCGCGTCCCGATGACCTCGATGACCGTTCGGGCCACGGAGGGCATCGACGGGATCACCTCCCGCGACGCGGCGCGCTCGAAGAACTTCTTCGCGCTCGGCCTGGTCTCGTGGATGTACAGCCGCCCCGTGGACGTGACCATCCGCTGGATCGAGGAGAAGTTCGCCTCGAAGCCGGCCGTGATGAGGGCCAACCTGGCAGCGTTCAGGGCGGGGCACAACTTCGGGGAGACCGCCGAGCTCCTTCAGGTCCACTACGAGGTCAAGCCGGCGCCCGCCCAGCCCGGCACGTACCGCAGCGTGAACGGAACCGAGGCCGCGGCGCTGGGCCTGATCGCCGCCAGCGCGCGCAGCGGGCTGCCGCTGTTCCTCGCCAGCTACCCGATCACGCCCGCGTCCGAGCTGCTGCACGAGCTGTCGCGGCACAAGCGCTTCGGGGTTCGCGCGGTCCAGGCCGAGGACGAGATCGCGGCCTCGAACATGGCGCTGGGGGCCTCGTTCGCAGGCCATCTGGGGGTCACGGTCACAAGCGGGCCGGGCATGGACCTGAAGGCCGAGACGATCGGACTCGCGGTTGCCCTGGAGCTCCCGCTGCTCGTGATCGACACCCAGCGAGCGGGCCCGTCCACCGGGATGCCCACGAAAACGGAGGCCGCGGACCTGCTGATGGCGATCCACGGCCGCCACGGGGAGTCACCGCTGCCGGTGATCGCCGCCGCGACCCCGGCGCAGTGCTTCGACGCGGTGTTCGAATCGGTGCGGATCGCGGTGCGGTATCGCACACCCGTGATCCTGCTCTCCGACACCTTCCTCGCGAACTCCTCCGAGCCCTGGTCCATTCCCGACGCCGCCGAGCTGCCGCGGATCGACCCGGGCTTCGCTACGGCGCCCAACCACGACGGCGGGTTCTGGCCCTATGCGCGCGACGAGCGGCTCGCGCGCCCGTGGGCGCGACCGGGCACCCCTGGGCTCCAGCACGTGATCGGCGGGCTCGAGAAGGAGCACGTCACGGGCCACATCAGCTACGAGCCCG
Organism: Solirubrobacterales bacterium; assembly: GCA_044871225.1. Classification (GTDB taxonomy): domain Bacteria; phylum Actinomycetota; class Thermoleophilia; order Solirubrobacterales; family 70-9; genus AC-56. Next base: position 3,938 of record JBIOZP010000069.1, on the reverse strand, counting down.
AGAACCACGCCCGCATGACGCGTCTGCGCGCCGACAAAGTCACCGGGATCGCGGACGACATCCCCGAGCTGCGGGTCGACGGCGAGGAGGGCGCCGAGCTCCTGGTGCTCGGCTGGGGCTCGACCTACGGAGCGATCACCGGGGCCGTGCGACGTCTTCGTCGTCGCGGCAAGAAGGTCGCCGCCGCGCACCTGCAGCACCTGAATCCGCTGCCGTGGAACACCGGCGAAGTGGTTCGCTCCTATCCGAAGGTCTTGGTCCCCGAGGTGAACAGCGGGCAGCTCGTGAAGATCATCCGCGCCGAGTTCCTGGTCGACGCGATGAGCTACACGAAGGTGGAGGGGCTGCCGATCTTCGCCGAGGAGCTCGACGAGGCGATCGTGGAGAGGCTATGAGCGAGGCGGGGCAAAACGGCCACCTGGACGGCAACGGAAACGGGGCGGGGGGCCTGACCAAGAAGGACTTCGCCTCCGACCAGGAAACTCGCTGGTGCCCCGGGTGCGGCGACTACGCGATCCTGGCCACGGTCCAGCAGTTCCTCCCCGAGCTGGGCCTGCCTCCGGAGCGAATCGTGTGGGTGGCCGGGATCGGGTGCGCCGGGCGCTTCGCCTACTACATGAACACCTACGGCGTCCACGGGATCCACGGCCGTGCGCCGGCGCTCGCCACGGGCCTAGCCCTGGCCCGGCCGGACCTCTCGATCTGGGTGGTCACCGGAGACGGTGACGCCCTGTCGATCGGCGGCAACCACCTGATCCACGCTTTGCGGCGCAACGTGCCGATCAAGATCCTGCTGTTCAACAACCAGATCTACGGGCTGACCAAGGGCCAGTACTCGCCGACCAGCGAAGAGGGGAAGGTGACGAAATCCACGCCGTTCGGCTCGCTCGACCATCCCTTCAACCCGATGGCGCTGGCACTGGGGGCGGAAGCCAGCTTCGCAGCGCGGACGATCGACACTGACCGCGAGCACCAGGCGGGCGTGCTCCGGGCGGCGGCCGAGCATCCCGGCTCGGCCTTCGTCGAGATCTACCAGAACTGCAACGTGTTCAACGACGGGGCTTTCGACGCCGTGCGGGGCAAGGGCCGGGAGGCCAACCAGATCCGGCTCGAGCACGGCAAGCCGATCCGCGTGGGGACGGATGGCGACCGTGGTGTGGTTCGCGGACCCGACGGGCATCTCGGGATCGGCGACGCCGCTGGCGCGGATGCGGTGCTCGTTCACGACGCCCACGATCCGAACCCGAGCCTGGCGTTCGCCCTCGCCCACCTCTCCGAGCGGCCCACCGGCCCCACCCCGATCGGGATCTTCCGGGCAGTGGACCGCCCCGTCTACGGCGAGGCCACGAGCCGAGAGCTAGCGGCGGCCCGGGCGGAGGTCGGCACGGACGACCTCGATTCGCTGTTTCGCTCCGGCGACACCTGGACGGTCGAATAGGGCCTCACCGGCGGGTGCCCGCCGTCGCGCGCACCAGGGTCTCGTCTCGAAGGAGGACGTCGTCGACGCGGGCCTGTCGTGGGTCGAGATCGGCTACAACGCCGCCGACATCGGCCTGACGGGGATCTCGATGACGACCAAGCCGGGCTGAGAGGCCTCTGCGCCGGCCTTGCGATGGAGAAGCTCTCGCGAAAGGTCAGGGCCGATTGCCCGGCTGAGCGGGCGCCTTCGCCTTCGCGCCCTGCTCGACCATCTCCACGACACGGCCCGTGCGCTCGAGGCAGCGCGGGCACGGCCTCGGCATGATCGAGCCAGCTTCGGGGGTGAGCCGCTCCCCGCAGGCGGGACATACGTAAACGGGCACGAGACTTCCTTTCGCTTCCGACACGCCTCCCCTCACTGGCGGGCCAGTGTACGCACATCGCTGGATGCGGGCCCCCGGCGCTCGTGCCCTGCACGGCGCGATGCGGGCGCCACGGCAGCCCCCGTGGGATACTCGCTCCCGGGACGAACCCGCGTTGGCCTTGAAGGAGGAGACCCAGGCCGGGCGCCGCTCGGCCCAGATCCAGGCGGAGCTCGCCAAGCTGCTCGGGCGCGACGCCGTGGGAGCGCCATCGCGGGCCTACCTGGCCGATGCGACCGAGCGCAGAGGGGTCGAGGGCCACGCGGACGCCCTCGCGCTGCCGGCAAGCACGGACGAGGTCGCCGCTGCGGTCCGATGGTGCTGCGAGCACGAGGTGGCGATCGTGCCCAGGGGCGGCGGGACGGGGTTCGCCGCCGGCGCGGTACCCCACGGCGGCGTCTTACTGTCCCTGGAGCGGATGACGGGCGTGCGGTCATTCGAGCCGCTCGTGTGGCGGATGTGCGTCGAGGCCGGCATGCGGACCGCCGAGGTGCGCCGTCTGGCTCGCGAAAGCGGCCTGCTGTTCCCGCCCGATCCGGGAGCGGCCGAGCAATCGCAGATCGGCGGCAACGTCGCGACCAACGCGGGGGGGCCGCACGCGTTCAAGTACGGCGCCACGGGCGCCTGGGTGACCGGGCTTGAGGCGGTCGTCCCGCCCGGCGACGTCGTCACGGTGGGCGGCCCGTTCCGCAAGGACGTTGCCGGCTATGACCTGAGGAGCCTGCTGGTCGGCTCCGAGGGAACGCTGGGGGTGATCACCGCAGCCTGGCTGAGGCTGATCCCGGCCCCGGAAGCTGCGCTGCCGGTGGTGGGCGCCTACCGGGACGCGGACGCCGGCTGCCGGGCGATCGAGGGCGTCGTGGGCGCCGGGGTGAGCGCGGCCGCCCTCGAGTACCTCGACCACGGGGCGCTGGGCGCTGCCGGCGGCTCGTTTCCGGGCGGCATCCCGTCAGCCGCGGGGTTCATGGTGATCGCCGAGGCCAACGGGGCCAGGGCAGAGGCCGAGCGCCTGCGGGGCGAGCTGGCCGAGGTCATGGCCCGGGAAGCGCTGACGATCGCCACGCCGACCGCGCGCGCGGAGGTCGAGGCGCTGTGGAGATGGCGCGACGGGGTCTCGATCGCGATCGAGGCCCGCCGGGGGGGAAAGGTCAGCGAGGACATCGTGGTGCCCCTCGACTGCCTGCGCGAGGCGATCGAGGAGACGGTGGCGATCGGCAATCGCCACCGTCTGGAGGCGTGCAGCTGGGGCCACGCCGGCGACGGCAACCTGCACTCGACGTTTCTGGTCGATCCCGGCGACGCCGACGCCCTGAACCGTGCGGGGCGGGCCGCCGAGGAGCTGTTCGAGCTGGCGGTGCGCCTGGGGGGATCGATCTCGGGCGAGCACGGGGTGGGCTCGCTGAAGCGTGGACAGCTCGCGCGCTACTGGGCCCCGCGGGCGCTCGACCTGCACGCGCAGATCAAGCGGGCCTTCGACCCCAAGGGCCTGCTGAACCCGGGCAAGAAGCTGGCGCGCTGACGGGCAGAGGATGGCGAACCTGGGGGCTGGTCGCGACGCTCTCCAGTTGTCATGACAACTCGACTTGCGGTCCCGCGCTGGGGGCCGGCCCCGGTTGTCGTGACAATTGTCTGTGAACAACTGGAGTTGCGCCGCAGTCCAGCCCCCATGGCCCGCCATCCGTCCTCCCGAGAAGTGGAGAGCGTCGCGAGTCAGCCTTCGGACCCGTCGGGCTGGCGGGCTAATTGGACCAGGAGTTGGTGGGCTAATTGGACTTGACAGGGTGGCCGCGGCGCTGCCAGGTGCCGATGCCGCCGTGGGCGACGTGGATCACCGAGTCGTAGCCCTCACGCTGCAGGAGCGAGGCGGCGAGCCCGCTTCGCTTGCCGCCGCTGCAGGCTGCGGCGATCGTCCGGTCGCGCGGCAGCTCGTCAAGCCGCTCGAGCAGGCGGGCGTACGGGATGTGGACCGAGCCCGGGATGTGGGCCCGCTCGAACTCTTCCTCGTCGCGCACGTCCAGCACCAGCACCCCGTCGTCGCCGGCGAGCCGCTCGGCGAGCTCTTCGACGTCGATCAGCTCGATCCGCTTGACGGGGGGC
>JBIOZP010000068.1:0-55951 GCA_044871225.1 Solirubrobacterales bacterium | reverse complement strand
CGGCAGAAACCCGTCCATGCCGAGGGTGACGTGGCGCGGTTAAGACCTATGCGGTCCGAAACGCTGGGCCCGGGCGGCGAGGCGGTCACGGGCCCACCGGGACGTCGGAGTTGAGCCGGTCGACGCGGTAGTGGTCGCCGCTGAACACGAGACCGATCGTCACCCGGCTGCCGCCATAGGGCCCGCCGCGAGGTATCGCGGATGCCTCGACAACCGTGCCCTGCCCACCTTCCTGCCCGATTCGAAACGAGGCGAGGGAACGCGCCGCGCTGCCGGGCCGCTGCGCCTGCACGCAACCCTCTTTGCTTCCGTAACTGACCCTCACGTATCGGGGCGTGACGTATTTGCCGCATGCCTCGGCGGGATCGTCCGCAGTGAGGACCGACTCGACGGCAAGTCGTACCGCCTTGGGAGACCCGAGGGCAGCGGGAAGTCCTTCGCCATCCGCTTCGGGGCCAGCGGTGGTGGTCTGCGTGGCCATTCTCGAGTCGGGCGACTTGACGGTGGAGGGCGCCCCCGTGCTCGAGTCGCCGCCATCTCTCCCGCACCCAGCCAGGATCACGCCGAGGAGGGCCAGGACGACGCCGGCGAGGGCAGCCGCCGTCGGGTGCCCGCCGGCTCGAGCCGCATGCGCTCGCCGAGGACCGGCAGCGCCTCGGCCCAGGCGACGACCCACCTACCCCTCCCCTGCTCCGGGCCGGAACTCGATCTCCTTCAGCACCTTGGCGGGAGATCCGGCGGCGATCACCCCGCGGGGGAGGTCGTCGGTGACCACCGAATTGGCCCCGATCACGCAGCGGTCCCCGATCGTCACCCCGCTGGTCACCGCGCAGTTGACACCGAACCAGCAATTGGATCCGATCCGCACGGGCGCTTTCGACGTGAAACCCTGCCACGTAATCGGCCGGTCGGGGTCGTCGAAGCGGTGGGCGGCGTCGCCGACGAAGCAACCGTTGGCGAACATGACGTGGTCCCCGATCTCGATCCGGTCGATAGCCGCGAGCATCACGTTGCGATTCAGGAAGCAACCCTCGCCGATCTGGATCGTCGCCTGCGGGGACAGCGTCAGCCAGCATCCCGGCTGCAGCAGGGTCCCCTGGCCGATCCTCAGGCGGCCCTCGTCAAGCGCCTCGAGGACCTCGCCCTCCACGGGGTGGCGGACGTAGGCGCCCGCCCGCGCCATGTGCCGGTTGATCCGCCAACGCCGGGCGAGCCTGTGGTTGCGCTCGTACCAGCGCCGCTTCAACCACCACAGTCGCCAGCCGCTGGGATCGGCCATGGTCGAAGACTCTCACGCCGAACGGCTGCCCCTCCGGGCGATGACCGGGCCGGACCTTCAGGGCCTGGGAACCCGCTCCAGCCGTTCGGCGCGCTCCCCGCGGCCCACGAGCACCTCGCCCACCATGCCCGGCGGGAACAGCCCGTGCTCCATCACCCCCGGGGTGGCCGCCAGCCACCCCGAGAGCGCCTCCGGGTCACCCACCGGCCCGAGGTAGTCGGCGATCACGCCACCGTCGGGGCTCGGCGGAGCGTCGCGCAGCTCGGCGTTCCCCAGGGCACGGAGAGTCGCCGCGACGCCGAACGACGTCAGCTCCAGCGGCACGGGCGGGGTCAGTCGATCCACCGGCTTGCCGGAATCGACGATCACGACGAAGCGCTCGGCGGCCACGGCCACGATCTTCTCGCGCAGGTGCGCGCCGCCTCCGCCCTTCACAAGCCATCCTTCGGGGGAGACCTGATCGGCCCCGTCGATGGCGATGTCGAGGCGCTCGAGGCCGTCGAAGGCCTCGACGCGCAGCCCGAGGTCGACGGCCGCGCGCTCGGTCGCGGGCGAGGTCGCGACGCAGCGGATGTCGAGCCCCCTTGCGGCCAGCGGCGCCAGGAGACACTCGACCGTCGAGCCGGTTCCCAGGCCCACGGCCATACCGTCCTCGACCAGCTCCGCCGCCGCCTCGGCGGCGATGCGCTTCTCGTTTTCGACGTCCGTCCGTGGCGACACGGCGAGGAATGTAACCGCCGGCCGAGCGGCGCCGAGAGCCAGCGGCACGCGAGATCGATCGTTTAGCCTTGACCACGGATGTCGACCATCGCCCAGCCCACCGCGACCGACACCGACGTCCTCTGCGTCAACACCATCCGCACCCTCTCGATCGACGCGATCCAGAAGGCGAATTCCGGCCACCCGGGAACCCCGATGGCGATGGCCCCGGTGGCCTACACGCTGTGGCAGCGGTTCCTGCGGTTCGACCCCTCGGACCCGATCTGGCCGAACCGGGACCGGTTCGTGCTCTCGGCCGGCCACGCGTCGATGCTGCTCTACTCGCTGCTGCACCTGACGCGGACTCGGGCCGTGGACTCGGACTACGAGGTGCGCGACGACCCGTCCGTGAGCCTCGACGACATTGAGTCCTTTCGCCAGCTCGACTCCCGGGCGCCGGGACACCCCGAGTATCGCCTGACGTCGGCGGTCGAGACCACCACGGGCCCGCTTGGACAGGGCATCGCCACGACCGCCGGGATGGCGATCGCAGGCAAGTGGCTCGGGGCCCACTTCGGCGCCGAGCTCTTCGACTTCGACGTCTACGCGATCTGCGGAGACGGCGACCTGATGGAGGGCGTGTCCAGCGAGGCCGCGTCGATCGCCGGTCACCAGCGCCTGGACAACCTCTGCTGGATCTACGACAACAACCGCATCACGATCGACGGCCGCACCGACCTCACCTACAGCGACGACGTCGCCGCCCGCTTCATGGGCTACCGGTGGAACGTCACCCGCGTCGGGGACGCCAACGACCTCGAGCTGCTGATCAGGGCGTTCGACGAGTTCCGCGAGGATGCGGACCGGCCGACCCTGATCATCGTCGACAGCCACATCGGCTACGGGTCGCCGCACAAGCAGGACACGGCGGCCGCCCACGGCGAGCCGCTGGGCGCGGAGGAGGTCCGCGAGACCAAGCGCGCCTACGGCTGGCCCGAGGACGCCCAGTTCCTGGTGCCCGACGGCGTCTACGACCACTTCGCCGACGGGATCGGCGCCCGTGGACACCAGCTGCGAACCGAGTGGGAGCAGCGGGTCACCGAGGGCGATCCAGAGGTCGCCGCCCAGATCGACCAGCTGCAGCGCCGTGAGCTGCCGGATGGCTGGGATGCCGAGATCCCGACCTTCGACCCCGACCCGAAGGGGATCGCGACCCGCAAGGCCTCGCACGCGGTCCTCAACGCGATCGCCCCGCGGGTCCCCTGGCTGCTCAGCGGCTCGGCGGACCTGACGGGCTCCGCCGCCAGCGGACTCGACTTCGACGGCGCCGGAACGTTCTCGCCCGAGGACCGCTCCGGCCGCGTCCTGCACTACGGCGTGCGCGAGCACGAGTCCGCGGCGATCTCGAACGGGCTCTCGCTCTGCAAGCTGCGCCCGGTCTGGTCGACGTACCTGATCTTCTCCGACTACGCGAGGCCGGCGATCCGGCTGTCGGCCCTGATGGAGCTGCCCGTGATCCACTGGTTCAGCCACGACTCGATCGGGCTCGGCGAGGACGGCCCCACCCACCAGCCGGTCGAGCAGCTCGCCTCGCTTCGCGCGATGCCGGGGCTGAACGTGATCCGCCCCTGCGACGCCAACGAGGTCGCGGAGGCGTGGCGCGTGATGATGGCCCAGAAGCATCAGCCGACCGCGCTCGTCCTCACCCGCCAGGACGTGCCGGTGCTGGACCGCTCCAGGTACGAGTCCGCCGAGGGCCTTCGGCGCGGCGGCTACGTGCTCGCCGACTGCGAGGGCGAGCCGGAGGTCATCCTGATCGCGACCGGAAGCGAGGTGGCGCTGGCGATCGACGCCTACGAGGAGCTGTGCTCCGACGGGGTCAAGGCGCGCGTGGTGAGCCTGCCGTCCTGGTACCTGTTCGATCTCCAGCCGGCGGAGTACCGCGAGGAGGTCCTGCCGCAGGCGGTTCAGGCACGCGTCGCCGTGGAGCAGGCGTCGACGCTGGGCTGGGACCGTTACGTCGGCCCGCGGGGGCAGATCGTCGGCATGCACACCTTCGGCGCCTCGGCGCCGCTCAAGGAGGTCCAGCGGAAGTTCGGATTCACCCCCGACCGCGTGGTCGAGGCGGCGCGGGAGCTCTTGTGATGAACGCGGCCCAGGAGCTGCACGAGCTCGGCCAGAGCCTGTGGCTGGACAACATCACCCGAACGATGCTGGCCGACGGCACGCTCGAGCGCTACATCGACGAGCTCTCGATCACGGGGCTGACCTCCAACCCGACGATCTTCGCCAAGGCCATCACGGCCGGCGACACCTACGACCGCCACATCGTCGAGCTGCGCGAGCGGGGCCTGGACGCCGAGCAGGTCTTCTTCGAACTGGCGCTCGCGGACCTGCGCGACGCGGCGCGCTTGTTCGAGCCCGCGAACCGGCGCACCGACGGCGTCGACGGCTGGGTCTCGCTGGAGGTCTCCCCGCTGCTGGCCGAGGACGCCACGGCCACGATCGCGCAGGTTGCCGATCTCCACTCGCGCGCGAACTGCAACGTCTACATCAAGATCCCCGGCACCGACGCCGGCCTGGCCGCGATCGAGGAGTCCATCTTCGCCGGCACTCCGATAAACGTCACGCTGCTCTTCTCCACCGAGCAGTACCTCGCCTCGGCCGAGGCGTTCATGCGCGGCGTGGAGCGGCGGATCGAAGCGGGCTTGGACCCTGCGGTTCCGTCGGTGGCATCCATCTTCGTCAGCCGCTGGGACGTGGCGGTTGCGGACCAGGTTCCCGGGGAGCTCCGCAACCGCCTGGGGATCGCCGTGGCGACGCACGGCTATCGCGCCTACCGGGAGGTGCTGGACTCCGAGCGCTGGCAGCGCCTGGCAAACGAGGGCGCCCGGCCCCAGCGACTGCTGTTCGCGAGCACCGGCACCAAGGACCCGGACGCCCCCGAGACGCTCTACGTCGAGGCGCTCGCCGCCCCGTTCACGATCAACACGATGCCCGACAAGACGCTGCTGGCCTTCGCCGAGCACGGGCAGGTTCGCGACCCCCTGTCCCCCGACGGCGGGGACTCCGAGGAGCTGCTGGGCGAGTTCGAGGCGGCCGGCGTGGACGTCGCCGAGCTCGCCTCCAGGCTGCAACGCGAGGGGGCGGAGACGTTCGATGCCTCGTGGAACGAGCTGCTGCAGTCAATCGACGAGAAGAGCCGCAAGCTCGCGGCGACCGGGTGAGGCGACCGGGCTCGCCCGCGCCAGCGCGACGGTCCGGAAAGGAGCTCCATTGCAACTCGGGATGATCGGATTGGGACGCATGGGCGCGAACATGGTGCGCCGCTTGATGCGCGCCGGCCACGAAGGCGTGGCGTTCGACGTCAGCTCCGCGGCGGTGCAGCAGCTCGCCGACGAGGGCGCCGTCGGCGCCGGCTCGCTGGAGGACCTGGTCGGCAAGCTGGAGCGCCCCCGCGCGGTGTGGCTGATGGTGCCAGCCGCGATCGTCGACCAGACGCTGGATTCGCTGGTCCCGCTGCTGGATGCCGGTGACGCGGTGATCGACGGCGGGAACTCCTACTACCGCGACGACCTCCGCCGGGCCGCGCGAGTGGGCGAGCACGACCTGCAGTACGTCGACGTCGGCACCAGCGGCGGCGTCTGGGGCCTGGAGCGCGGCTACTGCTTGATGATCGGCGGCCCGGACGAGGCCGTCCAGCGGCTCGACCCGATCTTCGCCTCGCTCGCTCCCGGCACGGACACGGCTCCGCGAACTCCGGGCCGGGAGGGCGAGCCAACGCCGGCGGAGCAGGGCTACCTGCATTGCGGCCCGAGCGGCGCGGGGCACTTCGTGAAGATGGTCCACAACGGGATCGAGTACGGCCTGATGGCCGCCTACGCGGAGGGCCTCAACGTGCTCAAGAACGCCAACGCCGGCAAGGTCGAGCGCGAGGTCGACGCCGAGACGGCGCCTCTGGAGCATCCCGAGCACTACCAGTACGATCTGGACATCCCGCAGGTGGCCGAGGTGTGGCGCCGCGGGAGCGTGATCTCGTCGTGGCTCCTCGACTTGACGGCAGAAGCCCTGCAGGAGTCGCCGGACCTCGCCGAGTACAGCGGCCAGGTCTCTGACTCGGGGGAGGGACGCTGGACCTCCATTGCCGCGATCGAAGAAGGGGTGCCGGCGCCGGTCCTGAGCTCGGCCCTCTACTCTCGCTTCGCCTCCCGCGGCCTCGACGACTTCGCGGACAAGGTGCTGTCGGCGATGCGCAAGGCGTTCGGCGGACACGCCGAGAAGGCCGCCAAGTAGCGCGAGCGATGGCCACGCTGACCGTCACCGACACGGCGCCCGAGGCGACCGGCCTCGCGGCGCAGCGGATCGCCGACGCGATCGCCGCGGGACAGCGCGCTGGACGGACGGTCCACGTGTCGCTGGCGGGCGGCCACACCCCCAGGGCGACCTACGAGCTGTTGCCGGGGCTGGTCGAGGGCTGGGACGGCGTCGAGCTGTGGCTGGGGGACGAGCGCATGGTTCCGCCCGATGACCCGGAGTCCAACTACCGCCTGCTCGACGAGACGCTGCTGCGCGCGACGAGGGCGACCGCGCATCCCGTGCCAACGGGCGGCTCGGCGGAGGAGGCGGCGGCTGCCTACGCGGACACGATCCGCGAGCGCGTGCCGCGCGGGCCCGGCGGGCTCCCGGCCATGGACATCGCGCTCCTTGGCCTGGGCGAGGACGGGCACACGGCATCGCTCTTTCCCGGCGCCGCGGCGCTTGAGTCCCGCGGCGAGGTCTGCGTCGCCGTGCACGATGCGCCCAAGCCTCCTCCCGACCGCGTCAGCCTGACGCTCGACGCGCTGCGCGCGGCGCGTACGGCGCTGATCCTCGCGGTCGGCCAAGCCAAGGCCAAGGCGGTGGCGGCGACGCTCTCCGGCCCCGACCCACGCGCGCCGGCGAGCCTGCTGGCGGACGGGCCGGTGGAGCTGGTCGTCGACCGGGCCGCGGCGCGCGAGATCGCCTCACCGACGCTGACCGCCTGAGCGGCCACCGGTGGGCACCCCCGTTCCCCCGCTCACCCAACTGCCCGCCTGGCGGGCCCTGAAGGCCCACCGCGCCGAGGTCGGCGACCTGCATCTCCGCGAGCTGTTCGCCGGCGACCCCGGCCGCGGGGAGCGGATGAGCGCCGAGGCCGCCGGGCTTCACCTCGACTACTCGAAGAACCGAGTCACGGACGAAACGCTCGACCTGCTCGTCTCGCTGGCGGGCGAGTGCGAGCTCCCCGCCCGCCGGGAGGCGATGTTCCGCGGCGAGCGAATCAACGTCTCGGAGGGCCGCCCCGTGCTCCACGTCGCCCTGCGCATGCCCAGGGAGCGCTCCCTCGTCGTGAACGGGGTCGACGTGGTGAAGCAGGTGCACGAGGTGCTCGACCGGATGAGCGACTTCAGCCACCGGGTCCGAAGCGGCGAGTGGCGGGGGCACACCGGGCGCCCGATCCGCAACGTGGTCAACATCGGGATCGGTGGCTCGGACCTGGGGCCGGTGATGGCCTACGAGGCCCTGCGCCACTACTCGGATCGCGGGATGGCCTTTCGCTTCGTCTCGAACGTCGACGGCACCGACTTCGCCGAGGCGACTCGCGGCCTCGAGCCGGAGGAGACCCTGTTCGTCGTCTCCTCGAAGACCTTCACGACGCTCGAGACCATGACCAACGCCACGACGGCGCGGGAGTGGCTCCTGAACGCCCTCGGCGACCGGGAGGCGGTCGCCGACCACTTCGTCGCCGTGTCGACCAACGCCGAGGGCGTATCCGAGTTCGGCATCGACCCGCACAACATGTTCGGCTTCTGGGAGTGGGTCGGCGGCCGCTACTCGATGGACTCGGCGATCGGGCTCTCGACCATGATCGCCGTCGGCCCCGAGCGCTTCGCCGAGATGCTCGCCGGCTTCCACGACGTCGACCAGCACTTCCTGGAGGCGCCGCTCGAGCGAAACCTGCCGGTGCTGATGGGATTGCTCGCCGTCTGGTACGGCGACTTCTTCGACGCCGAGACCGTCGCCGTCCTGCCCTACGACCAGTACCTGCACCGCTTCCCCGCCTACCTGCAGCAGCTCACGATGGAATCGAACGGCAAGCACGTGACGCTGGCCGGGGATCGGGTGAGCTACCAGACGGGGGCGATCTACTGGGGCGAGCCGGGGACCAACGGCCAGCATTCCTTCTACCAGCTCATACACCAGGGGACGAAGCTGATCCCCTGCGACTTCATCGGGTTCTGCCGCTCGCTGAACCCGGTCGGCGAGCACCACGACCTCTTGATGGCGAACGTCCTCGCCCAGACCGAGGCGCTCGCCTTCGGCAAGACGGCGGCCGAAGTGCGCGAGGAGGGGACGCCGGAGGCCTTGGTCCCGCACCGGGTCTTCAAGGGCAACCGGCCGACCAACACGATCCTCGCCGAGGAGCTGACGCCCCGTACGCTGGGCTCGCTGGTGGCGCTGTACGAGCACAGCGTGTTCACCCAGGGAACCATCTGGCACATCGACTCGTTCGACCAGTGGGGCGTCGAGCTCGGCAAGGTGCTGGCCAAGCGCATCGTCCCCGAGCTGCGGGCCGCTGCCGACCCCGAGCTGGGCCACGACGAATCCACCAACTCCCTGATCCGGCTCTACCGCGAGCGACGACGGCGCTGACCCGCCCTGTCAGGCACCGCAATAGCATGCGCCCATGATCGCCCGAGGCGGCATCGACCTCGGCGGGACCAAGATCCAGGCCGTCGTCGTCAACGGCCGCTGGAGGGTGCTCGGCGAGGCGCGCCGCCCGACGCCGAGGTCAGGCGGCCCGGAGGACGTGGCGATGCAGATGGCGGAGGCGATGCAGGAAGCCGCCGAGGCCGCGAACCTGAAGCCGAGCAAGCTGGAGGCGGTGGGAGTCGGCGCTCCGGGCGACGTCGATGAGCGCTCCGGGGCGGTCTCGAGGGCCCTCAACCTGCCGGGATGGGACGGACAGTTCGAGCTCGGGGATTGGCTCAACGAGAAGCTCGGCCCGCCGGTCAGCGTGGGCAACGACGTACAGGTGGCGACCGAAGCCGAGTTCCGCCTGGGCGCCGGCCGTCCGTACGACTCACTGGTCGGCGTGTTCTGGGGGACTGGGGTGGGCGGTGGGCTGATCCTGGACGGCAAGCCCTGGCTGGGCCGCGGTGGGGCGGGTGAGGTCGGCCACATGGTGGTCAAGCAGGACGGCGCGCGCTGCCCGTGCGGCCGGCGAGGCTGCCTAGAGGCCTACGCGGGGCGGGCTGCGATGGAGGCGAGGGCGCGAAGCGAGCACGAGGGCGGGCGAAAGACGGACCTGTTCAAGATCATGAAGAAGCACGGACACGATCGGCTGACCAGCGGCATCTGGGAGCGTGCCCTGAACGCAGGCGACTCCCTGGCGAAGGAGTTGATCGAGCGAGCGGTCGCGGCGCTCGGGACCGGAATCGCTTCCGTGATCAACCTGCTGGACCTCGAGCTGGTGATCATCGGAGGCGGCATCGGCACGCGGCTGGGGGAGCCCTACGCGAAGCGAATCGCGAAGGCGATGCACCCCCACCTGTTCGACGACGACCATCCACCCCAGGTCCTGGTGGCATCGCTGGGCGATCTCGGCGGAGCGATCGGGGCCGCCTTGCGCACCCGGCGTTAGCGCCGTGGGAGATGCGGGCGGCGGGTCAGCGGCCGGCCATCGCCGCTGCCGCCTCGAGAGCCTCGGGATAGCCCTTGGCGAAGGACGGGATCGGCTGGAGCGCCTCGGCGAAGAGGTCCCTGAGGCGGCTCGTGGCTGCGCCGCGGTGGACCTTCACCTCGTCGGAGTCCGATCCCAAGGTCAGCCCCTCGACACCGCCACAGCCGTGCGCCTTGGGATCGTGGCTCAGGGAGAGCGACACCTCGCCGCCGTCGGGCCGAGTCGCCTTGCCGCGGGCCCGTCCATGATCGGTCTCGACCCTCCCGGGGCTCCAGCCCGCCCGAGCGACGAGCCATCCGACCAGGAGCAGGGCGGCCGACAGCGCGTCCCCCTGATAGCGCACGTCGAGCCTGGTGACACGCGGAAGTAGGGCGCGCCGTTCCGGGCTGTCGAAGGCGGCGGAGGTCGCTGCGCGCCAGAACTCCAGCCGGCCCCAGGCGAGGTCGTGGATCCTGGCCCGCGCCGCCAGGCCGTGGAGCTTCCCGAAGTCGGCGCCGTCGCCAGCGGTGGAATCGACCAGGAGCTGCTGCGCTCGCTCGAGCAGGTCGGGGTCCGGAATCGGCGCCGCGGGATCGGGCAGCCACAGGATCGTCGGCAGGTCGCTGAGCAGCAGCGGTGCAAGCAGAGAGGCGGCATGTCCCAGCCGGCCGTCGTCCGCGGTCAGCACGACCCGGTCGTGGCAGATGCCGACCCGGCCGGCGACGTCGGGGAACTCGCAGTCGATCACGACCTCGGTGTCCAGGCGTTCGACGCCGTGTCGGCGCAGGACCAAAGTCCGGGACGGGCTGTGCGTGCCGAGCTGCGCCAGCACCTCGTCGACTCGCTTGGCCGCGCGGGCCGAGGTCGGCGCCACGATCAGGTTCAGGGTGCGGGCCAGCGCCTGCGCGCGCCCCTTGGCCTGAAGCTCGCGGTGCTGTCGGTCCAGCTCCGCCGCGACTTGGTCGCCTCGCAGGCCCTCCCCCTTCCAGCGAGCGCGCTCGGACACCGTTCTCATATCTGCCTCCAGCTCCGTCCGCGGATCGCGAGCAGCTCGTCGGCCTCCGGCGGGCCCTGGCCCCCGGCCTCGTACATGGAAGGCGGCGGCGCGGTCGGCCATGCATCGAGGATCGGCTGGACGATTCGCCATTCGGCCTCGACCTCGTCCGCGCGGGTGAACAGGGTGGCGTCGCCGCGCAGCGCGTCGTGAAGCAGGCGCTCGTAGGCCTCCGGCGAGTCCCCAAGGAACGAGGTCCCGTACTTGAACTCCATCTGCACCGGCCGGACGCTCATCGTTTGCCCCGGCACCTTGGCCACCAGGCGCAGGGATGCCCCCTCGTCCGGCTGCACCGACAGGACCATCTCGTTGGGCTCGACGTCACCGATGTCCGAGCCGGCGAACGGCAGGTGCGGGGCTGGGCGAAACCGCACCGCGATCTCGGTCACCCGCCGCGCCAGGCGCTTTCCCGTGCGTACGTAGAAGGGCGTTCCCGCCCAGCGCCAGTTGTCGACCTCCACGCGCATCGCCACGTAGGTCTCGGTCCGCGAGTCGTCGGGGACCCCCTCCTCGTCCACGTAAGCCGGAACCTGCTCCCCCCCGATCCAGCCGGACCCGTACTGGCCGCGCACGACGTAGTCGGGCACCTCGTCCGGCTTGTAGCGGCGAACCGAGCGCAGCAGCTTCACCTTCTCGTCACGGATGGTGTCGGCGTCGAAGCGAACCGGCGCCTCCATCGCCACCAGGGCCAATAGCTGCATGACGTGGTTCTGGATCACGTCCCTGAGCGCGCCGGCGGAGTCGTAGTACGCCGCGCGATGCTCGATGCCTAGGTCCTCCGCGACGGTGATCTGGATGTGCTCCACGTAGCGCCGGTTCCAGATCGGCTCGAAGATCCCGTTCGCGAAGCGCAGCACCTGGAGGTTCTGGACCGTCTCCTTGCCGAGGTAGTGATCGAGGCGGAACACCTGCGCCTCGTCGAAGGCTGAGGCGATCTCGGCGTTCAGGCGGATCGCGGAATCGAGGTCGTGGCCGAAGGGCTTCTCGATCATCAGGCGGGTGGGCGGGTCCGACCCGGAGCCCAGCCCCACCTCGGCGAGCGACTTCGCGATCTGCGCGAAGAACTTGGGGGCCACGGCGAGGTAGAACACCCGCTGTGTGGCACCGAAGCGATCGTCGTCGTGCCGCAGCCGGTCCGCCAGCTCCTGGAACAGCTTCGGGTTGCCGAAGTCGCCCTGGACGATCTCGAGCCGATGCTCCAGCGCCTTCCAGGCCTCCTCGTCCAGCCCGGTGCGCGAATGGCTCTCGATCGCCTCGTGGGCCGTCTTGCGGAACGAGTGGACGTCGTGGCGCCGGGCGACACCGATCACGCGCATCTCGTCCGGCAGCAGCCCGGCTACCGACAGGTTGTAGACCGCAGGGATCAGCTTTCGCGACGCCAGGTCTCCGCCGGCGCCGAAGATCACCAGCGTCGTCGGCACCGGCAGGGGCTGGGTGACGTCCTGGGCGAAGGGATTCGCGGCCGCGGTCTCGACCGTCACGCGCGCTCCACCTCCCGCGCCGCGGGCACGGGGCCTGGATGTTCGCCGAGCTCCATTCCGGCGAGCAGCGCGGCGCCGCGCACCCCGGCCCAGCTCCCGTAGCGCGCCAGCCGGATCTCGGTCCGCTCCCCGACCCCGGGCAGCGCAAAGCGCCGGGCGAGCTTCGCGGCGGGCTCGAGCAGCAGCTCCCCGGCCACCGACACCCCGCCGCCGATCACGACCTCGTCGGGGTCGAAGACGTTCAGCGCGTTGGCGATCCCGAGCCCGAGGCGCTCCCCGAGCATCCGGATGGCCTCGATCGCGTCGGGGTCGCCGCCCTTGGCCGCCTCCACCGCGTCGTGGCCGTCGACCCGCGTGCCGCCAGCCGCCAGTCGCCCCAGGATGGAGAACGGGCTGTCGGCCGCGATCCTCTCTGCCAGGTAGTCGAGAACGCGCCCGGCGGCCAGGGACTCGAGCGACCCGGACTGCGGAAACTCTCGCGGCGCCGGGACGTTCGCGCTGACGTCCACGCCGACCAGCGTGTGGCCGAGCTCGCCGGCGGCGCCGGTCGCCCCGCGGTAGACCTTCCCGTTCAGCACCAGCCCGCCGCCGATCCCCGTCCCCACGGTGAACATGACAAGGTTGCGGACCGCGAGCCGTCCCCGCTCGTCGCACGCCTCGGCGAGCGCCGCCACGTTGGCGTCGTTGTCCACGAACACCGGCAGCCCCAAACGCTCCCGCAGGATGCTCCCCACTTCGATCTCCGGCAGGTCCAGGTTGACGCTGGTGCGCGCCCGCCCGGTTCCGAGCTCCACCACCGACGGCATCCCCACGCCGACCGCGACCGCCCGATCGTTGCGCAGCGAGTCGATCCCCGCGGCGATCTCGTCGACCAGCCCCTCCGCGCTGGTGACCTCGGTGGGCCTGACGAGGGAATCGCCGAGTCGGCCGCCCTCCAGTGCCGCCACCGCGACCTTGGTGCCGCCGACGTCGACGCCGATGAGCTGGCCATCGAGCACCGCGCCAATCTACCTGGCGCGCGGCCCGGGGCGGCGGGGGCGGCTACGCGGCGAGGGCTTCGCGACGGCGGGAGACCCGGCGCGGTCGCGCGGGGCGCTCGGCCGGCTCGACCAAATCGCGCAGGTACTGCCCCGTGTAGGAGCCAGGCGTCGCCGCGACCTGCTCGGGGGTCCCGGTCGCGACCACCTCTCCCCCGGCCTCACCGCCCTCCGGCCCCAGGTCGACGATCCGGTCAGCCGACTTGATCACGTCGAGGTTGTGCTCGATCACCACCACCGTGTTGCCGGCCTCGACCAGCCGCGCCAGGACCTCGAGCAACCGCTGCACGTCGGCGAAGTGAAGCCCCGTGGTCGGCTCGTCGAGGATGTACAGGGTCTTGCCGGTCGCCACCTTCGACAGCTCGGTCGCCAGCTTCACCCGCTGCGCCTCGCCCCCGGACAGGGTGGTCGCGGGCTGTCCCAGCCGGATGTAGTCGAGACCGACGTCGTGGAGGGTCCGCAGGCGGCGGTTGATCTTCGGGATGTGGGCGAAGAACTCGACCGCCTCCTCCACCGACATCTCGAGCACGTCGGCGATCGACCTGCCCTTGAAGCGGACCTCCAGCGTCTCGCGGTTGTAGCGCCGCCCGTGGCACTGCTCGCAGGGGACGTAGACGTCGGGCAGGAAGTGCATCTCGATCTTGATCTGGCCGTCGCCGCGGCAGACCTCACACCGGCCGCCCTTGACGTTGAAGCTGAACCGCCCCGGCTTGTAGCCGCGAACCCTGGCCTCCTTCGTGCGCGAGAAGAGGTCGCGGATATGGTCGAAGACGCCGGTGTACGTCGCCGGGTTGGACCGCGGGGTTCGCCCGATGGGCGACTGGTCGATGTTGATGATCTTGTCGACCTCCTGCAGGCCCTCGATTCGGTCGTGGGCCCCGGGGCGAAGCCGCGCCCGGTGCAGGCGGTTGGCGACCGCCCGGTAGAGGATCTCGTTGACCAGGGTGGACTTGCCCGATCCCGAGACGCCGGTGACGCAGCACAGGACGCCCAGCGGGAAGCGGACGTCGACCGACTTCAGGTTGTGCTGGCGGGCGCCCCGCACCACGAGCTCGCCACGGGGACGTCGGCGGAGCTCCGGGACGGGGATCGCCAGCTTGCCGTTCAGGTAGCGGCCGGTCAACGAGCCGGACTGCCGGGCGATCTGCGCGGGCGGACCCTCGGCGACCAGCTCCCCGCCGTGCTCCCCCGCCCCGGGGCCGAGGTCGACGACGTGGTCGGCAGCGCGAATCGTTCCCTCGTCGTGCTCGACCACGATCACCGTGTTACCCAGGTCGCGCAGCCGCTGGAGGGTGTCGATCAGCTTCGCGTTGTCGCGCTGGTGCAGGCCGATCGACGGCTCGTCCAGGATGTACAGGACGCCCACGAGCGACGACCCGATCTGGGTCGCGAGCCGGATTCGCTGCGCCTCCCCTCCCGAGAGGGTGGTCGCGGCCCGCTCCAGCGACAGGTAACCGATCCCGACGCTGTCCAGGAACCGCAGCCGCTCGGCGATCTCGCGGACCACCAACCGAGCGATCGCGTGCTCGGTCTCGGTGAGCTCCAGCGACTGGATCCACTCGAGGGCCGCTCGAGCGCTGAAGCGGGTGTATTCGTGGATGTTGAGCCCGCCCACCGTGACCGCCAGGCTCTCGCGGCGAAGGCGCGCGCCGTCACAGGCCGGACATGGGCGCAGGGCCATCAGGCCCTCGATCCGCTCGCGCGTGTTCTCCGAGTCGGTGTTCTCGTAGCGCCGCTCCAGGCTGGTGAGCATGCCGTCGAACCGCACCGTGTAGACGCGGCGCCGCCCGAACCGGTTGCGGTAGGAGACCGTGTGGCGATCGTCCCCCGTGCCGTTCAGGAGCAGCTCTCGATCGCGCTCGGGGAGGTCCTGCCAGGCCACGTGGATGTCGATGCCGTTGCTCTCCGACACCGCCTCCAGCAGCCGGCGATGGTAGACCGACGCTGCCTTGGTCCAGGGGTCCAGCGCTCCCTCGGAGATCGCCAGCGTCGGGTCCGGAACGATGAGCTCCGGATCGATCACCCGCTGGAAACCGAGCCCGTGGCACCGGTGGCAGCAGCCGTGCGGCGAGTTGAACGAGAAGATCCGCGGCTCGAGCTCCGGCATCGACGTGCCGCAGCGCAGGCACGCGAAGCGTTCAGAAAAGAGCAAATTGCCGTCCGCTTGCTTCGCTGCGCGGCCGGCGCTCTTCTTGTCTGAACGCTCATCACGGCCGCCCGCATGCTCCGCTTCGCGTCCGCTGCGGGCGGGTCCTTGATCATCCGAAATGACCTCCACCTCGACCAACCCCTCGGCGAGCTGCGAGGCAGCCTCGACCGACTCGGCGAGCCGCTTTCGGACGCCCTCCTTCATCACCAGCCGGTCCACCACGATCGAGATGTCGTGCTTGAACTTCTTGTCCAGCTCGATGGGCTCGTCGAGGCGCCGAAGCTCGCCGTCGATCCGCGCCCTGGCGTAGCCCTGAGCCCGCATCTCATCCAGCATGCGCCCGTACTCGCCCTTGCGCCCTCGAACCACGGGCGCCATGACCATGAATCGCGCCCTGTCGGGCAGGGTCAGCACGCGATCGGTGATCTGCTCGAGCGACTGACCGGTGATCGGAGCGCCGCAGTTGTAGCAGTGCGGCTTGCCGATCCGCGCCCACAGGAGTCGCAGGTAGTCGTAGATCTCGGTCACCGTCCCGACCGTGGACCGGGGGTTGCGCGAGGTGGTCTTCTGATCGATCGAGATCGCCGGGCTGAGGCCCTCGATCGAGTCGACGTCGGGTTTCTCCATCTGGCCCAGGAACTGACGAGCGTACGCGGACAGCGATTCGACATAGCGGCGCTGCCCCTCGGCGTAGATCGTGTCGAAGGCGAGGCTGGACTTCCCGGATCCCGACAGGCCGGTGATCACGATCAGCGCGTCACGCGGCAGCTCGAGGTCGATGCCCTTCAGGTTGTGGGCGCGGGCCCCGGAGACGACGATGCGGCCAACCGTCATCAGGACGTCGGTAGCTCCACTACCTGACGCTCGTAGGACAAGCGCACTTGCGGCGGCTGCGCGGCCTGACCAGCCTGACGCGTCGCTAAACCCTCCGCGAACAACATAACTTGATTCTAGGGGGGCGAACGGGCGTTCCCGTAAGTCCGTCAGGCCGCCTCGGGCGCCGGGCGCAGGGCCGGCCGGCCGAGCGCCGAGCACAGCCACGCCACAGCCACCCCGCTGAAGGCCGCGACGAAGCCGAGGCTCACGTGGCCCCCGTTGACGATCGCGCCGCCCGCCACGGCACCCAGCCCCGAGCCGAGGACGGTCGCGGTGATCACCCAGCCCTGCGCCTCCGTGGAGGTGCCGCGCGGGGCGAGCCCGTCGATCAGCAGGTACTCGACGGCGGTGGCCGGAGCGATCGCGAGGCCGGCGAACACCATCAGCAGCCCCATCAGCTCCACCGACGAGACCAGGGCGAGCGGCGCAAAGCCGATCGCGAGCAGGAGGATGAGCCGCGGATACCGCTCCCACGGCGGCGACTGCCATTTCCGGGTCCCGTACCAGACGCCCCCGATCAGGCTCGCCACCGCCTGGATTGCGATCAGCGGCCCCACGATCTCGGTCGCCCCGTGGTCCTCGCCGAAGGCGGTTAGAGCCAGCGTCAGAGCGCCGTTGGCGAACCCGAAGCCGATCGACGCGCCGCCGAGCACCCAGATCCCCGCCGCGCGGAGCGGTCCCGCCCAATGCCTCGCGACCTCGACGGGCCGCCAGGTGCGCGACGCGCGCGAGGCGGCGAACATGGCCGTGCCGGTCGACGTGAGAACGGCTCCGGCGAGCACCGCGGCGCTCGGCGAGGCGGTGGCGGTGATGCCGGCGGCCAGCAGCGGGCCGACGATGAACGCCAACTCGATGACGGCCGCGTCCAGCGCGTAGGCCGTCTGCAACTGGTCGCGATCATCCACGAGCGTTCCCCACAGGCTCCGCATGCAGGTGGAGAGCGAAGGGAACGAGACCCCTCCCAGGGCGCCCACCGCCGCGAGGGTCGCCAGGGGCGAATCCGCGTCGGCGGCGAGCACCAGGGTCACCATGGCCGCCGCGTTGACCAGTGCCGCGGGGACGAGGACCCGCGTCTGCCCGATGCGGTCGGCGAGCCGTCCCTGAAGCGGCAGCCCCACCGCGGCGCCAACCGAGAAGCAGGCCTCGACCACCCCGGCGGATGCGAATGACCCGGTGGCCGCCTGGATCAGGAACAGGACCGCGAGTGGCTCGGAGCCGATTGGCAGCCGCCCGACCGCCGCGCCGGCCACTGGGAGGCGCACGCTGCGGTTCTGAAGCAGGTGTCTGTACGCCCTGGGGACCATCGCCCAAGCCTTGCACGGGCGCCGGTAGGCTCAACCGCGTGCCCGAGCCGCCGCCGGTGACCGGCATCTCCGAGCTCGTCCTGGAGGTGTCCGACCTCGAAGTGGCGCGCCGCTTCTACCGCGACCTGCTCGGCTTCGAGGAGACGATGTACGGCGAGGGGCGCCCTGACCGGGTCTGGTACCTGATCGGCTCGAGTGCCCGCCTCGGCCTCTGGACCCCGCAGGTAGGCCTGGCCGGAGGACGCGGTGGCGCGCATGTCCACTTCGCCTTCCACCTGCCGCGCGGCGAGCTCGAGCCGCTGCTCGAGCGCCTGCGCGCCGCGGGGGTGGGGCCCGAGGGGCCGATCCAGCTGGGCGCCGACCGGGCGATCTACGTCACCGACCCCGACGGAAACGTGCTCGAGTTCTGGACTCAGGACATGGCCGAGTACGCGGCCGGGGCCCGCCAGGGCGGCGGCCCGGGGACCTTCGAAAGGCCGGGCTAGCTGCTACTTGCCGGCCTTGGCGTACACCCGGTCGAGGAGGGAGTCGAGATCGTCGACGTCGTAGTCGGCCTCGAGCTGCCTGCGAGCGTCCTCGCGCGGGGTCCCGTCGAGCGCCAGCTTCATCGCCACCAGCCGCGCCGCGCCACCGTCGCCGCCGTCTGACCCGGCGGGCGCGGCGGTGGTCCCAGGGCCCGAAGCTTCATGCTGCGGCTCAGCGGCCGCTGGGGTGGGCGCCGGGGATGGCGTCGCCGCGGGCTCCGGTTGCCGCCGCTGCCGCTCGCCAAGCCCGGCCTCGAGCTCCTCCAGAGCGTTGCGCACCCGGTCGCGCCGCAGCTGAGCCTCGGCCTCGGCCTCGGCGCGAATCCGCTGTGCCTCGGCCTCGGCGTCGCGCACGATCTCGTCCGCCCGCCGCTGCGCGGCCTCCAGGGCGGAGCGCACGCTCTCGCTCGTCTGCTCGATCAGCCTCTCCAGGTCCACTGTCCCACCGAGGGTACCTCTCGCGGGTCGGCGGTCGTGAAAGCCCGCACCCGCCCCCAACCGTGGCCGAGGTTTCAGTGGCATGGCGTGGGAATGACGCCCACGCTGCGTGTTGAGTTGCGGCTACTCGCCCTCAACCCGGGCGCGAAAGGACTCGGCGGGCTCGACCGTGGCGCCGGCCGCACGGACGCGATCGGCCAGCCACCGATCAGACGTAACCACGCGGACCTTCGCCGGGTCGGGCTCGGCCGAGACGCGGCGGACGATCTCGTCGTCGGCCGAGTCGGGGCGCGGCCGCGGGGCGTGGGCGACCTCGATCACGGTTGAGGAGATCGGCGGGCGCGGCGGCTGCTCGAACACGACCACGACGTCGTCCCCCTCGACGGCCACCCACCGCTCCAGCAGGTCCACCAGGCGGACCATCGCGCCGTGTCGGTCCTTCCACCATCCGTCAGGGCGCGTGCCGATCACGTTCATGCCGTCGACCAGCCAGCGCATCGGATCGGCTCGCTCAGGCCCGCAGTGCCTCGAGATCGCGGCGCAGCTCCTTGAGCTCGTCGCGGATCCTCGCCGCCTCCTCGAAGCGCAGGTCCTCGGCGGCGGCGAGCATCTCCTCCTCGAGCTCCACGATCAGCTTCTCGAGGTCGGCCGGGTTGTCCAGCGCCTCGCCCGCGCGCTCGACGCGGCGGCGGCGGGCGGGGGCCGCGCGCGACTCCATCGCCAGGAACTCGGTGATCTCCGAGATCCCCTTCTGGACCGTCTCGGGAGTGATCCCGTGCTCGCGGTTGTAGGCGAGCTGGATCTCACGACGCCGATCCGTCTCCTCGATCGCGGTGCGCATGGCCTGGGTCTCGCGGTCCGCGTACATCAGCACCGTGCCGCGTACGTTTCGGGCCGCCCGGCCGATCGTCTGGATCAGGCTGGTCTCGCCTCGCAGGAACCCTTCCTTGTCGGCGTCCAGGATGGCGACCAGGGAGACCTCCGGCAGGTCGAGCCCCTCCCGAAGCAGGTTCACCCCGACCAGCACGTCGTACTCGCCGAGTCGCAGGTCGCGCACGATCTGGATGCGCTCCAGCGTGTCGATCTCCGAGTGCAGGTAGCGGACCCGGAAGCCGTGCTCCAGGAGATAGGCGGTCAGGTCCTCGGCCATCTTCTTGGTCAGCGTGGTGACCAGGGTGCGCTCCTGGGCTTCGGCCCGGCGGCGCACCTCGTTCATCAGGTCGTCGATCTGATTGCGCGTCTCGCGGACCTCGACCTCGGGGTCCACGATCCCGGTCGGGCGCACGATCTGCTCCACGATCCGGGCGGAGGACCCGTGCTCGAAGTCGCCCGGGGTGGCCGAGACCATCACCATCTGGCCCATCCGGGTCAGGAACTCCTCGAACCGAAGCGGCCGGTTGTCCAGGGCGGAGGGGAGCCGGAAGCCGTGGTCCACCAGGGTCTGCTTGCGGGAGCGGTCTCCCTCGTACATGCCGCCAAGCTGCGGGATGGTCTGGTGGGACTCGTCGACGAAGACGACGAAGTCGTCGGGGAAGTAGTCGATCAGCGTGTGAGGCGGGCTCCCCTCGGCCCGCCCGTCGATGATCCGCGAGTAGTTCTCGATCCCCGGGCAGAAGCCGAGCTCCTTCAACAGCTCGAGGTCGTACTCGGTGCGCTGGCGCAGGCGGTGGGCCTCCAACAGCTTCCCGCGGTGCTCGAACCAGGCGAGCCGCTCGTTCATCTCCTGCTTGATCTCGACCACCGCGCGCTCGATCGTCTCGTCCTTGGTCACGTAGTGGGTCGCGGGCCACACGGCCACGTGGTCGATGTCGTCGAACACCTCCCCCGTGAGCGGGTCGAAGTGCTGGATCGACTCGACCTCGTCGCCGAACAGCGCGATTCGGTAGGCGGTCTCGGCGTACGCGGGGAACACCTCCAAGAGCTCGCCCTTGACCCGGAAGGTGCCGCGGGTGAGGTTCGTGTCGTTGCGCCCGTACTGCATCCCGATCAGCTTCCGGAACAGCTCGTCCCGCTCGACCCACTCGCCCACCTTGAAGAGCTGCATCTGCTCGCGGTAGAGCTCCGGGGACCCGATGCCGTAGATGCACGACACCGAGGCCACGATCACGACGTCGCGCCGCGCCAACAGCGCTGCGGTGGCGGAATGGCGGAGCCGGTCGATCTCGTCGTTGATCGACGAGTCCTTCTCGATGTAGAGGTCCTGCGCGGGGACGTAGGCCTCCGGCTGGTAGTAGTCGTAGTAGCTGACGAAGTACTCGACCGCGTTGTCGGGGAAGAACTCGCGGAACTCGTTACAGAGCTGGGCCGCCAGCGTCTTGTTGTGGGCGATGACCAGCGCCGGCCGCTGGATCCGCTCGATCACCCCGGCCATCGTGAAGGTCTTCCCCGTCCCGGTGGCGCCGAGCAGCGTGAGGAACCGCTCGTCGGTGCTCATCAGCCCTTCCGAGAGGCCGGCGATCGCCTTCGGCTGGTCGGCGGTCGGGGTGTAGGCGGGGTTGAGCTCGAAGCGCGCCACGCAGGCCACGATAGCGAGGACCTCCCCGGCCGCCGGCAAGCACTGGAGAGCCCCGGCCGCGCTCCCGACGGGGGGCTTCCTCCCTTGGGGGTGC
The DNA here is from genome assembly GCA_044871225.1 of Solirubrobacterales bacterium. Lineage (GTDB taxonomy): Bacteria > Actinomycetota > Thermoleophilia > Solirubrobacterales > 70-9 > AC-56. Next base: position 34,820 of record JBIOZP010000068.1, on the reverse strand, counting down.
GGACTATGCCCCGCTCACAGTCCGAGGTCGTCGGCGTAGTTGTCGCGGTACTGCTGGCGCTTGTCGAGCACGCCCTCGACGTAACCCCGCGTCTCCGGGAACCCGATCTTGTCCAGCGCCAGGTCCGAGCCGCCCCAGCGGTCCGCGTTGGCGGGGCCGGCGTGGTAGGCGGCGAGGGCCGCCACCTCGTTGCCCTCGTAGCGGTCGAACAGCTCCCTCAGGTAGAAGCTCCCGTAGCGGATGTTGATCTCCGGGTCGCGCAGGTCCCGGACGACGAAGGTCGTCGCGCCGCTGTGCTTGGCGATGTCGAGGGCGGTCCGCGGCTGCACCTGCATCAACCCGATCGCGCCGGCGCTCGACTTCTGGTTGTCCCGGAACTTCGACTCCTCGTAGATCACCGCCGCGATCAAAGCCGCGTCCAGGTCCTTGTCGGCGGCCTGCTGCCTGATCACGTCGTCATGGCGGAGCGGCAACGTGATCTCGAGGATCGCCTTCTCGAAGTCGATCTGGGTGATCCCGATCGCCACCACGCCGCCGAGGACCGCGGCGGCAGCCACCGCGAGCCACCGCCGCCGGCGAAATCTCGACCGTGTGGCGGCGCGACTTCGCGACCGCCGGGCGGGGGCAACGGTCTTCACGGGGCTCACTCGGCATCCTCCGCGGATGCGATGAGCTGCGGCACGAGGTCGGCGATCCTGGCCTCGAGCTCGGCCAGGGAGCCGTCGTTTGCGATCACGTGAGTGGCCCTCTCGGCCTTTTCGTCCTGGGACAGCTGCCGGCCGTCACGCCGCTCCAGTAGCGCGGTGCCCCGCTTGCGACTTCGGGACGAGCGGGTTCGATCGGGGGCGACCACGCAGACGGTCGCGTCGAACCCGGACTCCATGCCGGTCTCGAAGAGCAACGGCACCTCGACCACGGCGAGAGGCGTGTCGTCCGGCAGCGATTGCCGCCATTGGGCCACGCGCTCGCCCACCAGTGGGTGGAGAACCGCCTCGAGCCAAGCCAGCTCGGCGGGGCGCTCGAAGACGATCCCCCCCACCCGGCCCCGGTCGATCCCGCCGTCGGCGAGCACCCCTTCGCCCCAGCGCTTCACCAGTCGCGCGCGAACGTCGGGCTCGCCGAGCAGCTCGTGAACGACGGCGTCGCTGGAGAGGACGGCCGCGCCAAGCCGCTCGAAGGCGGCCAGCGCCTCTGATTTACCGGCGGCGATCCCGCCTGTCAGGCCAACGAACGGCGGCGGCACCGTCCGCAGTCTGGCATCAGGTCCCGTCGGCTGAGGGCTGCCCCTCCTCGCCGTTCGAGTCCGAGCTGGCCTGCTCGGCGTCCTTGGCTGCGTCCGCCTCCTGCCCGTCCGCCTGTGGAGGGGACTCGGGGAAGACCTCCTCGGACACGTCGAGGTCCGGCACCTCCTCGGGCGCGGCCGGCGCGTCGCCCGTCAGCTCCGGCGGCATCAGGTCTCGTAACGGCAGGTTCTGGCCCTCGGCGCGCTTCACGCTCAGGGAGATCCGGCGCCGGTTCTCGTCGATCTCGAGGATTCGCACCCAGACCTGATCGCCCGGCGAGACGACCTCGCTGGGGTTCTCGACGTGGTGCTCGGCGAGCTCCGAGATGTGCACCAGCCCCTCGACCCCGGGGATGATCTCGACGAAGGCCCCGAAGGCGACGACCTTCGTGACCTTGCCCTCCAGCACGTCGCTCGGTCGGTACTCGTCCAGCACCTTGCGCCACGGGTCCTCCTGGGTCTGCTTGAGGCCCAGCGAGATCCGCTGGCGCTCGCGGTCGATATCCAGGACCTTGACGTGCACCGTCTCGCCGACGGACAGGACCTCGGACGGATGGTTCACGTGGCTCCACGAGAGCTCGGAGATGTGGATCAGGCCGTCGATCCCGTCGAGGTCGACGAAGGCGCCGAAGTCCACGATGTTGGAGATCTTCCCCTCCACCACCATGCCCGGCTGGAGGCGACCGAGGATCTGCTCGCGGACCTCCTTGCGCTCCTCCTCCAGCACCGCGCGGCGCGACAGGACGACGTTGTTGCGGCTGCGGTTCAGCTCGATCACCTTGCACTCGAGCGTCTGGCCCTTGAACTCGTCGAGGTTGTGGACGCGGCGGATGTCCACCAGCGACGCCGGCAGGAAGCCGCGAACGCCGAGGTCCAGGATCAGGCCGCCCTTGACGACCTCGATCACGATCCCCTCGACCGGCTCTCCGGACTCGGCCGCTGCCTCGATCTTCCGCCAGGCCTTCTCGAAGCGGGCGCGCTTCTTCGACAGGAGCAGGCGCCCCTCCTGGTCCTCCTTCGTCAACACCAGCGCATCGACGCGCTCGCCCAGGGAGACCTCCTCGCTGGGATCGACGGAGCGCCGGATGGACAGCTCGGTCGATGGGATCACCCCCTCCGACTTGTAGCCGATGTCGACCAGGACCTCGTCCTTGTCGATCCTCACCACCTCGCCGTTGACGACGTCGCCCTCGCCGAAGGGCTTGATGGTCGCGTCGTAGTTGGGAACGAGCTTGCCGTCGACCTCGATCAGCAGGTTGCCGGGGCTCTCCGTGGGGGCTCCCGCAGCGCTCTTCGGCGGAGCCTCCGCCGTTGTGTCAGTCGCGGACACGGCGGCTAACTATGGCAAAACCAGGCCAGGGGCTGTCCGCGATGGCCGCGACCGCGTATCGCTGCCCACGGCCGTCACGCCACCGTCTTCGGCCGGCCATCGCTTGAAGTACCCTCGCCGGGATGCCGAGGCGACGCACGAAGCGCGGTTCCGACCGAACCCCGCTCAAGGCTGACTGCGACGTCCTCGTGTGCGGCGGGAGCTTCGCCGGCCTTGCCGTTGCGCGCGAGCTCGCCGACTCGGGGGCGCGGACGCTGATCGTCGACCGCTACGAGCTCGGCGAGCGCCAGACCTCCGCCTGCGCCGCGCCCACTGAGTGGCTGCGCGCGATGCGGGTGGAGGCGTCCATCAAGCAGACGTTCGAGGACCTGGTCATCCACACCCCCCATGTGACCGTCCGCATGCGCCTGCCGTGGACGTTCTCGACCTTCGATTACCCGGGGCTCTGTGAGCGGCTCTTCGAGCAGTCCGACGCGCGGTTCGAGACGGCGAAGGTCGACGGGCGCGCGGGGACCACCATCCACACCGATCGCGGGGACCTCGAGGCGCCCCTCGTCGTCGACTGCCTCGGTTGGAGGCGCGTCCTCGGCCACCACGGCTACCAGCCGCCCGCCGCGCCGCTGTCCCGCGGCTTGGAAGTCCACCCGGACGGGATCTCGAGCGATCTGGAGATCTGGATCGATCGGGGCTACGTACCCGCGGGCTATAGCTGGAGCTTCCCGGCCGCGGACGAGCTGCGGATCGGCGTGGGCTCGTTCGACCCCCGCGTGGCGGTCAAGGGCTCGACGGTTCGCCTTGCCCGAGACCTCGACCGGGACCCAGTCCGCTACCAGGGCAACTGGATCCCGCACAAGCTGCGCCGAGCGGCCGAGGACGAGGTCTTCTTCGCCGGGGACTCGGCGGGACACTGCCTGCCCCTGACCGCCGAGGGGATCCGCACCGCGTTCTACTTCGGGATCGCCTGCGGGCGGGAGCTGCGCGCGGTCGTCGAGGGCGCACGAACCCGGGACGAGGCGCTGCGCCGGTACGCCGCCTTCTCGGCCGCCCACCGGTGGAAGTTCGAGTCGTTGCTGCGAGTGCAGCGCCTGATCCCGCGCGTGCCGCCACGCCTCCTGGCGCCGGCCTTGCGGGCGATGGCGAGCGACCGCTTCGTCCGCTGGGCGTTCGGGCACTACCTGCGGATCGCGCCGCCCGAGCTCGCCGCCCGCCCGCGCTTGGAGCGCGCGCGCCCGGCGGCGCGGCTCGCCGCCTGACCGCCTTTTCTGTGCCGGGGGCGGCCTCCGGAGTGCCTCCGCCCGTCCCCGGCTAGGCCCGTTCCTCGACCCGGAACACGGGATGGTCGGGAGCGATGCGGGCGAGCTCCTGAGGGGTCGAGTCGGCACCGACGCCGCCGAAGAAGGCGCCGACCTCCCAAGCCCACCGCTTCAGATAGGCGCGCAGCAGCGGCCCCTTCTCGTCGTCTGCGACCTCCACGGCGAAGAAGGGCTCGACGCGCCGGCCCACGAGCAGCCGGCCGTGGGGGTTGGCCCGCAGGTTCTTCACCCACTGGGTGTGCCCCCGAGGCGCCACCAGGTAACGGGCGCCCTCGTACGGGAGCGGGTTCACGGGCGTGCGCCGCCATTCGCCGCTCGTCCTGCCGCGAACCTCGAGCACGCGTGAGCCGGCGACGCTGACGCCGAGCCGGGTCAGCCCGGCCACCAGCCGGTTGAACACGTGCTTGGTGAACCAGCCCGGCCGTTGGTAGCGCTCCGCCAAGGCAGCTCCTACTTCGCCGCCAGCCAGTCCGGGCCGACGCCCACGTCGACCGCCAGGGGTGGGTCGAGCTCGAAGGCGGCGCTCATCTCGCGCCTGACCAGCTCCGTGGCGGGCTCGATCTCCGCCTCCGGCCCCTCGAACAGCAGCTCGTCGTGGATCTGGAGCACCAGCTTCATCTCCATCCCGGACTCGGCGAGCGCCGCGTGGCAGCGCACCATCGCCAGCTTGATGATGTCGGCCGCGGTTCCCTGGATCACCGTGTTGACGGCCAGCCGCTCCCCCAGCGAGCGGCGCTGGCGCTGGTTCGAGCGCAGCTCCGGGATCGCCCGGCGGCGGCCGAGGAGGGTGTAGACGAAGCCGTCGCTCTCCGCCCTGGCGATCGTCTCGTCGATGAACCGCTTCACGGCGGGGAAGCGCTCGAAGTAGCGCTGGATGTAGACGGCGGCCTCTTCCCGGGGGATCTGCAACCGGTCGGCCAGCCCGAAGGCGGAGAGCCCGTAGGCGATCCCGTAGTTGACCATCTTCGCCTTCGAGCGCTCCGCAGGCCCGACCTCCTCCGGCGAGATCGCGAGCACCTCGGCCGCCGTCTCGCGGTGGACGTCGTCGCCCGATTCGAAGATCTGGCGCAGCACGTCCTCGTCGGCGACGTGCGCCAGGACCCGCAGCTCGACCTGGTTGTAGTCGGCGGACAGCAGCAGGTTTCCGTGCTCGGCGACGAAGCAGGCCCGCACCGGCCTGCCGATCTCCGAGCGGATCGGGATGTTCTGGAGGTTCGGGTTGATGCTCGACAGGCGCCCGGTGGTGGTCGCGACCTGGTTGAAGGTCGTGTGGATGCGGCCCGTCTCGGCGTCGATCAGCCCCGGCAGCGAGTCGAGATAGGTGTTCTTCAGCTTCGTCAGCTCCCGCCAGCTCTCCACCTTGGCGACGATCTCGTGCTCGTCGCGGATCTGGGCCAGTACTCGGGCGTCGGTGGAGAACCCCGTCTTGCCGCGCCGCTTCTTGGTCAGCCCGAGCTCCGAGAACAGCACCTCTCCGAGCTGTTGCGGCGACCCGATCGTGAACTCGTGTCCCGCCAGGCCGAAGATCTCGCGCTCGAGCTGCGCGATCCGCTCGGCCATCCCCGCGCCGATCTCGGCCAGGCGCTCGGCGTCCACCTTGATCCCCACGCGCTCCAGGGCCGCCAGCACCTCGATCAGCGGCATCTCGACCTCTCTCAGCAGGCGCTCGAGGCCGAACTCCTGCAGCCGCTCCCGCTGCCGTGGGACCAGCTCGATCACCAGCCTGGCCTCGGCCGCCGGATCGCCGCCGGACTCGCCCTCCTCGGCAGCCAGCGACATCTGGCCGGCGTCGGTCCCGGCCGGCGCCGCGGCCAACCCCGCGTCGGCCGCCAGCTCGTTGAGCTCGTAGACCCGGCGGGCGGGGTCGATCAGGTACGCGGCGACCATCGTGTCGTGCTCGAGCCGCATGGCCCCCGGTGGAGCGACGGCCAGCAGGCCGGAGCGACCGCCGCCGCCTTGAGACTTGACGTCGTGGGCGAGCAACGGCCGGCCGCGAAGCTCCTCGGCGAGCTCGGCCAGGTCCCGTGCCTCTCCCGCCACCACCTGCTTGCCGTCGCTTCCGGCCCAGCGGCCGCCCGACACCGCGATCGAGATCGGGCCGTCGGCCAGGTCGGCGGGCGTTCCCTCCTGGGCCTCGACCACGAGCGTCTCCTCCACCGCCCGTCCGGGCACGTCCTCGGGGAACTCCTCGTCGAGCCGCTGGATCACCTGGCGCAGCTCGAACTCCGCCGCGACCTCGCGCAGGCGGCTGCGGTCCGGCTTCGCGCGCGCCTCCCTGCGGACGTCGATCGGCACCTCGATGTCCCGCTTCAAGATCGCGAGCTGCTTCGAGACCCGAGCGTCCTCGGCGTGCTCGGTCAGGTTCTGCTTTCGCTTGGCACCCGAGATCTTGTCCACGTTCTCGAGCACGGCCTCCAGCGAGCCGAACTCCTGTAGGAGCTGGGCTGCCGTCTTGTCGCCGATTCCCGGGACGCCCGGGATGTTGTCCGAGGTGTCGCCCTTCAGCCCGATCAGGTCCGGGACCAGCTCGGGCGGGACGCCGTAGCGCTCGATTACCCCCTCCCGGTCGTAGATCCTGGTGTCGGTGACGCCACGCGAGGTGGTCATGACGCGGACCCCCTTGTCGACCACCTGGTAGACGTCGCGATCCCCCGAGACCACCATCACCGGGATGCCCGCTTCGCGGGCCTCGCGAACCAGGGTGGCGATCACGTCGTCGGCCTCCCACCCCTCGACCTTCACGTTGTGGAATCCGAACGCCTCGGCGAGCGGCGCCAGATGGGGCCACTGATCGGCGAGCAGGTCGGGGCGCGGTCGCCGCTGGGCCTTGTAGGGCTCGTAGGTGAGCTCGCGGCCGGACATGCCAGCGTCCCAGGCCACGATCACCGCCTGCGGCCGATGCTCGATCAGGATCTTGGCCATCATCGACGCGAACCCGTAGATCGCGTTCGTCGGCCGTCCGTCGGCCGTCGCGATGGACTCGGGCAGCGCGAAGAACGCCCGGTAGGCCAGGCTGTTCCCGTCGATCAGGAACAGCTCGCCGGGCAACGCCTCGCCGGCCTTCTTGGCCTTGCCGGCGGCCCGGCCCTCGCGCGCAGGCGCCTCTTTGGCCTCCTTGGTCGCGGCCACAGGGTCATCCTAGGGCGCTCAATGGCGCCTTCCTCGCCCTATTGGTCCGGAACCGGCTCCAGGATGACGAGGCGTCGCTGTTGGGCGAGCAACGCCCGCAGCGCCCGCGCCACCTGCGGGCCCTGCTCGACCACCTGGCGATGCGTGAACCGGACCACCTCGTAGCCGAGGAGCTTGAGTTGCACGTCTCGCTGCCGATCTCCCTCGAACGCCGTCCGCCCCCGGTGGAAGCGGTACCCGTCGGTTTCGACCACGAGCCGATGCTCCCGCCAGAGGAAGTCGACTAGGAAGCGGCCAACCCGCGCGTTCACCTCGGGACGCGGCAGGCGATGGCGCCGGCAGAGGGCGAGGAATCGCGATTCGAGCTCGCTGTGGCTTCGGTCGGGCGCGAACCAACCTCCGATTGGAAGTCCGAGGTATTCCGCCCGCCTCAGCGCAGCGGCGAACTGCGTCGCCGACAGCGAGCGGTGAAGGTCTTCCAGCGTACGCGCTGGGGTCGTGACGGGAATGGCGTGACGGAGGGTGCACTGGCTGGGTAGGAGGGTGCTCGACCGGTGCACCCGGATGCCACGGTGCTTGTCTCGGCCGCCGCGCCGCGGGACCATGACGTGAATCGACCCATCCGATCGCGCCAGGATTTGCCAGAGCGATCCGGCGCTGCGGTGGCTCAGCACCGCACCTTCGCCGCACGCCTTCACAGCCGCGAGCCATCGGCCCTCCCACGGCAATCCACGGTGACCGACCGCATATACGCCTCGGTGGATTCGATGGAGGCGACCCGCACGCACCCGCCGCGAGATACCGCTCGGCGTGATCCCACAACGCACAGCCTGCTCCAAGGTCACGATCCCGTGCTGCTGGGCCGCGATCCGGCCTAAGGCCTGCTCCTGGACGGGTTCCTGCCGCATACCGGCAAGAACCCGTCCACCGGGGGGCTTGCCCCCTACTTGCCGCCCTCCCCGCGGGGCGTGGGCGTCCCCCGCGCCGGTCCCGGGGGAAACGCCCGCATAAGATCAATCGGATGGCGACGGTTCCATCGGTCAGCGCCCAGTTCTCGGTCACCGTGCGGGTTGAGCTCGACGCGCGGCAGGAGCCCCTGGGCAAGCTGACCGCGCAGATCGCCGAGGCCGGCGGGGCGCTTCAGGGCGTGGACCTGGTGCCCGGGGCCGGCAGCGAGGGAAAGCGCGTGCGCGAGTTCACGATCGACGCGCGCGACCAGGCCCACTGGGAGGAGATCCTGCGCGCGATCGGCTCCACTCGCGGAGCGCGGGTACTCGACTACGTCGACCGGACGATGCAGATGCATCGCGGCGGCAAGATCCAGCAGCAGAACAAGTACCCGCTGAAGACCCGCGACGACCTCTCGATGGCCTACACGCCGGGTGTGGCGAGGGTGTGCGAGCAGATCGCCGCCGACCGCTCGAAGGCGTTCGAGTACACGATCAAGCGAAACACGGTGGCCGTGGTCTCCGACGGCAGCGCGGTGCTCGGCCTCGGCGACATCGGGCCCGAGGCCGCGATGCCCGTGATGGAGGGGAAGGCGATGCTGTTCAAGGAGTTCGCGGACGTGGACGCTTTCCCCATCTGCCTGAGCACGCGCGACCCCGACCAGATCGTGAACGCCGTGAAGCTGATGGCACCGACCTTCGGCGGCATCAACCTCGAGGACATCTCAGCCCCTCGCTGCTTCGAGATCGAGGAGCGCCTGAAGGACGAGATCGACATCCCGGTCTTCCACGACGACCAGCACGGTACGGCCGTGGTGGTGATGGCCGCCCTGTTCAACGCCCTCGAGATCGTCGGCAAGCCACTCGAGGACCTGCGGGTGCTGGTCGTCGGCCTCGGCGCTGCGGGGGTGGCGGTGACGAAGATGATGCACGCCTCCGGAGTGACGCGGGTGATCGGGTGCGACCGCCAGGGGGCGGTGTCCACCGACCGCGAGGACTACGCCTCCGGGGAGATGAGCGGGATCAAGCGCTGGTACGCGGAGAACTCGAATCCCGAGCGCCTTCGGGGGTCGCCCGCGGACGTGATCGAGGGCTGTGACCTCTTCATCGGCCTGTCGGGTCCCGGGATCATCCCCGCCGCGGCCCTGGGAAAGATGGCCGACGACCCGATCGTGTTCGCGATGGCCAACCCCACCCCGGAGGTGATGCCGGAGGAGGCCGAGCCGTACGTGCGCATCATGGCCACGGGCCGCTCCGACTACCCGAACCAGATCAACAACGTGCTCTGCTTCCCGGGGATCTTCCGTGGCGCGCTGGACGCGGGCGCGCCCCGAATCACGGAGGAGATGAAGCTGGCCGCCGCCAAGGGCATCGCCCAGGTGGTCGAGGAAGGGGACCTGAGCGAGGACTACATCATCCCCAGCGTCTTCGATCGGGGAGTGGCCCCGGCGGTCGCCGAGGCCGTGATCCAGGAGGCGCGCCGGGAGGGGATCGCGCGGGTCTCAGAGGAGACGGGAACGTTCTCCGCGGTCGAATAGCCGGCCCCGGAACACGGGGAGGCCGGTGATGCGCGTACTGGTCACCGGCGCCACCGGGTTCCTGGGCTCCGCCCTCAGCGAGGCGCTGCTGGCGCGCCGCCACGAGGTGGTCGGCCTCAGTCGCGACCCCGAGCGAGCGCGCCGGCGCGACGCGAGGGTCGTCTGGCACGGCTGGAGCCCGGCGGAGGAGCGCCCGCCGCCGGATGCCCTCCAAGCGGTGGACGGTGTGGTCAACCTGGTGGGCGAGCCGATCGACCAGCGGTGGACCCCGGAGGCGAAGCAGCGCATCCGCGACAGCCGGGTGCGGGCGACCAAGAACCTCGTCGATGCGATCGGCGCCGCCGATCCGCGTCCGACCGCCCTCGTCAGCCAATCCGCTGTCGGCTACTACGGCGATCGGGGCAAGGCCCTGGTGGACGAGTCAACCGAGCCGGGGTCAACGTTCGACTCGCAGGTCTGCGTCGCCTGGGAGGCGGCTGCCCACGCGGCCGAGCAGCATGGGGTTCGCGTAGTGGTGATTCGGACTGGGCTGCCCCTGGATCCGAAACACGGCCTGCTGAAGCAGCTCCTGCTTCCGTTCAGGCTCGGGATCGGCGGGCCGCTGGCGGGAGGCGACCAGTACATGCCGTGGATCCACGTGGAGGACGAGGTCCGGCTGCTCCTCTGGGCGCTCGAGAAGGATCGCGCCTCGGGGGCCTACAACGGGACCGCCCCGCACTCGGTCACCAACCGCGAGTTCTCGAGGTCGCTGGGCCGGGTCCTGCGAAGGCCGGCCGTGGTGCCGATTCCCGAGCTCGCCCTCAGGCTCAGGTTCGGCGGCGAGCTGGCCGCCGTAGCCGCCGGCGGCCAGCGGGCGGCCCCGCGGCGAGCAGTGGAGCAGGGGTTCGAATTCCGCCATCCGGAGCTCGAGCCCGCGCTTCGAGACCTGCTCGGCCGCTAAGGCGCGCGCAATGCGGTCACGAACGCCGGCTTGCCGGCGTCCAGGCGATACCCCGCCAGGCGGGAGAGAGTGGTGTCGCCCACCTCGTCGATCGAGTAGGTGCCCAGGATGGAGTCGCGGTCACGCGTGTCGAAGAAGGCCCCGACCACCGCGTCCCTGACGTCGCCCTGATCCCCGGCGCGCTCGATCGAGTCGAGCACGACCGCCATCGCCTCGTAGCCGTACGCGGCGTAGCGATCGGGCGCGCCGCCGTAACGGCCGCGGTACACGCCGACGAAACGCCGCCCGGCGGGCGGCAACTGGGCGGGGTCCTGGGCCGCGGAGGTCGCCACGTCGGCGACCGCGCCTCCGTCGCTCGTCAGCGGGGGAAGCAGCGCGTCGGAGCCCATCACCCGGCCACGCGAGGTCCGCGTGGCCGCGGCCGCGGTATCGCCGGCGAGCCCGCCGTAGTAGGTGAGCTGCGATCGCTCCGGCGCAGTGCGAGTGAGGCCGTTCGCCGCTCGCCGAAACGCGGTCACCATGGTGTCGCCGAACCGGGAGCCGTCCGAGATCGCGGCGACCCTCTTGGCCCCGAGTCGCGGCGCCCACGCGGCAGCCGCCTCCGCCTGGGCGGCATCGCTGGGTATCACCCTGCCGAACGTCCGCTCGCCGGTGGTCTGGACCTCCTCCGGGACCTCGTCGCCGGCCCCCAGGAAGGGCTGCACCAGGTCGACCGCTCCGCTTGCCGGCGACACCTGGAGCATCCGCGCCTCGTTGGTGATCGGCACCGAGGCGCGGGTGGCGCCCGACTGTAGCTCGCCGACGTAGGCGATCGCGCTCGAGTCCTCCGTCGCCCTCCTGGCGTTGGCGGCGGCGGCCGCGGGGCTCCCCCGAGCGCTCGCGCCGCGCCCGGCGGTGTCGTCCAGGTAGACCGCCCTCACCCGAAGGTCGCCGGCCTTTCCCCTGGCATCCGCCAGCGCCAGCCTCGCCCCGCGGACCACGCCGGCGCCCGTTGGTGCCTCTGGGCCGCGAAGCGGCATGCTCACGTACACGGTCACGCTCTCACCCGCTTCGATCCCCGAGCCCGTCGTCCCGCAGCCGGCGGCGGCGAGCGCCAGGGCACCGAGCGCGAGCGCCGCGCCCCGGCAGCGCGTCATCTAGCCGAAGAAGGGAGCGGCGGCCTCGTAGTCCTCGGGCGGGACCGTGCGAAGCTCGGCGACCGCCTCGCTCAGCGGGACGAGCTCGATCCGCGTGGAGCGCAGGGCCGGCATCGTCCCCCAGCGGCCCTCGTGCGCGGCGTCGATCGCGCCCACGCCCAGCCGCGTGGCCAGCACCCGGTCGAACGCGGTGGGCGTGCCGCCGCGCTGGATGTGGCCGAGCACGACGGCGCGCGTCTCGAAGCCCGTTCGCCCCTCGATCTCGCGCTCGAGGCGCTCCCCGATCCCGCCCAGCCGCACATGCCCGAACTCGTCCTTGGTGCTCTCGGCGAGCTCCATCGTGCCCTCCTGGGGCACCGCCCCCTCGGCCGCCACGACGATCGAGAAGTTCCGCCCTCGCGCGTGGCGGCGGCCGATCATCTCGCAGACCTCCTCGATGTCGAACGGCCGCTCCGGGATCAGGATCACGTCTCCGCCCCCCGCCAGCCCGGAGTGGAGCGCGATCCAGCCCGCGTGGCGTCCCATCACCTCCACCACCATCACCCTGTGGTGCGACTCGGCTGTCGTATGCAGGCGGTCGATGGCGTCCGTCGCCACCTGGAGGGCGGTATCGAAGCCGAAGGTGACGTCGGTCGCCGCCAGGTCGTTGTCGATCGTCTTCGGGACGCCCAGCGCGGGCACCCCGTGCTCGGCGTGCAGCCGTGCCGCGGCCCCGAGCGTGTCCTCGCCACCGATCGCGATCAGCCCGTCGAGGCGCAGGGCCGCCATCGCCTCCTTGACCCGCTGCGGCCCGTCGTCGCGCTTGAACGGATTCGTCCGAGAGGTCCCCAGGATCGTCCCCCCGCGAGGCAGGATCCCGCGCGTGCTCTCGATCGTGAGCTCCTCGTGGAGACCCTCGAGGGGCCCGCGCCAACCGTCCCGGAAGCCGACGATCTCGTTCCCGTAGGAGTCGATGCCCTTGCGGACGATGGCCCGGATCGCCGCGTTGAGGCCCGGGCAGTCACCGCCGCCGGTGAGCACGCCTACACGCACGGGGCGCACGATATCGGTGGAGGCCCCGCGGGCATGCGCGGGAGCGGCCCCCTAGGGGCGAAGGCGGTCGATCAGCGGCTGCGAGACGCGCAAGCAGACCCCCACGAACAGGATCGTGAGGAAGATCAGGAAGCCAACCGCGCCGCCGAGCCCGAACGCGTAAGCGACCATCATCGCGCACAGGGCGACGACCGTGAACACGAGGAGCTGCACGCGCGGCAATCTACTCGACCCGGCGCTCGGAGCCGCCGAGCGCGCGGAGCACGGCGTCCAAGAACGCGCCCACCGCCTTGGCCGCGGCGCGCGGGCCGCGGGCTTCGGCGACCGCCCGGACCAGCCGCGTGCCGATGATCACGCCGTCCGCGATCCGGCCGACCGCGGCCGCCTGCTCGGGGGTCCCGATCCCGAACCCGACCGCCGCCGGCACGGGCGCGGCGGCACGAACCGCCGCCACCAGCTCGGCCAGGCCGTCCGGCAACTCCTCGCGCTCACCCGTGACTCGGGTGTCGGAGACGACGTAGACGAACCCCTGGGCCCGCTCGCAGATGCGGCGCCGTCGCTCGGGGGGTGTGGTCGGCGCCAGCAGCGGGACCAGCGCGACGCCCATCCCGTCGAGCTCCGCCCCGATCTCGCCGGCCTCCTCCGGTGGCAGGTCCGGGACGATCGTCCCGGCGGCCCCGGCATCGGCCAGCAGCCGTGCGAACCGCGCCGGCCCCCGGGCCAGGATCATGTTGGCGTAGACCATGGGCGCCACCGGCACTTGCTCGGCGATCCGCTCGCAGATCCTCATGACCCCCTCCAGGGTCGCCCCGCCGGCCAGCGCGTGCGTGGCCGCGGCGTGGATCACCGGCCCGTCCGCGAGCGGGTCCGAGAAAGGGACCCCCAGCTCGACCAGGTCCGCCCCCGCCTCCACATAGGCCTCGGCGACTGCGAGCGACGTCTCGTGGTCGGGAAAGCCACCCATGAGGTAGGGCATCAAAGCCGCTCTCTGCCGGCCTCGCGCGGCGGTGAAGGCCTGCGCGATCCGGTCGGCCCCCGTCGCGACGGCCTCAGCCATCGAGGTGGTCCAGGCGCGCGACCGCCTCCACCAGGTCCTTGTCCCCGCGGCCGCTCAGGCAAACGAGGTCGTAACCGGACGATTCCGACGGAGCGGGCGAGGCCAGGAGCCAGGCGATCGCGTGGGCCGGCTCCAGAGCCGGCAGGATCCCCTCCAGCCGCGCGAGCTCGCGAAACGCGCGGAGTGCCTGCGCGTCCGTGACCGCCTCGTAAGTGGCGCGGCCGGTGTCGCGTAGGTGCGCGTGCTCCGGGCCGACACCGGGATAGTCCAGCCCGGCGGACACCGAGTGAGCCTCCAGGATCTGGCCCTGCTCGTCGGCGAGCACCGAGGAGAGCGTCCCGTGCAGCACGCCGGTCCGCCCCGCGACGAGGGATGCCCCGTGGCCGCGGTCGAGCCCGTCGCCGCCCGCCTCGACCCCGATCAACTCGACCTTCCGGTCATCCAGGAACGCGTGAAAGGTCCCGATCGCGTTCGAGCCCCCGCCGACGCAGGCCACGACTCGCTCGGGCAACGCCGCCTCGGCGTCCAGCGCCTGTTCGCGGGCCTCGTCGCCGATCACCCGCTGCAGGTCGCGAACGAGCGCCGGATAGGGTGCCGGCCCGACGACCGAGCCGATGATGTAGTGGGTCGTGCGCACGTTCGCCACCCAGTCCCTGATCGCGGCGCTGACCGCCTCCTTGAGCGTTCGCGCTCCCGCCTCCACGGGAACTACCTCGGCTCCGAGCAGGTCCATGCGCTCGACGTTCGGGGCTTGCCGGCGGATGTCCTCGGTGCCCATGTAGACGACGCATTCGAGCCCCAGCAGCGCGCAGGCCGTAGCCGTCGCGACCCCGTGCTGGCCGGCGCCGGTCTCGGCGATCACCCGCCGCTTGCCCATCCGGCGGGCCAGCAGCGCCTGTCCGATGGCGTTGTTGATCTTGTGCGCGCCGGTATGGGCAAGGTCCTCGCGCTTCAGGTAGACCCTGCGGCCAATTTGTTCCGAGAGGCGGTCCGCCCGGTACAGGGGCGTGGGCCGCCCTACGTAGTCGCGAAGCAGAGCGTCGAGCACGGCCCTGAACTCGGCGTCCCCCCGAGCGTCGGCCCATGCCGCGGAGAGCTCGTCGAGCGCGGGGATCAGCACCTCGGGGACGTAGCGCCCGCCGTAGGCGCCGAATCGCTCCTCGAGCGGGCTTGCGCCGGCGCGGGGTGCCACTAGACCCTGGCGCCGGAGGCCCTCTGGGCCTCTTCCATGAACGCCGCCATGCGGGCGGGGTCCTTGATGCCGGGCTCCGCCTCGACGCCGCTCGCGACGTCGACGGCGAACGGTCGCGCCGCTTCCACCCCTTCCTGCACGTTCTCGGGCGTCAGCCCTCCGGCCAGGATCAGCGGGATCTCGGATCGGCGTTCGGCCAGGAGCTCCCAGTCGAAGCTCTCGCCGCTGCCCCCGTACGTGCCACGGCGGTGGGCGTCGAGCAGGTGGTAATCCGTGCGGTAGGCCTCGGCCGCCCGCACGTCGGCGAGGCTGCGGACGCGCTGCGACTTGATCACCCTGCAGCCGGTCCGTCGCGCAGCCTCCTGGCAGAACGCCGGCCCCTCGTCGCCGTGCAGCTGGAGCATGGTCAGCGACTTGTCCTCGGCGGCGTTGGTGAGCTCGTCCAGGGTTGGGTTCACGAACACGCCAACGACCTCCAAGCGCCGCTTCAGGGCAGCTCCGATCTCGGCCGCTACCTCCGGCTCGCAGAAGCGCGGGCTCCGGGGATGGTGGTTGATCCCAATCGCCCAGGCCCCGAGCCGCGCCGCCTCCTGCGCGTCGTCGAGGTTGGTGACTCCGCAGAACTTGACTCTCACACTCGCAAGGTTAGGGGCGTGGGGGTGCTCGGCTGCCGCTCGGCGCTTGCGGCGACTGGGAATGCCCGGGGTCGTGAGGCTGGGTAGAGCAGTGGGCCCGCCCGAAGCGGGGTCGCATTCTCACGCGGTGGTTGATCTTTTCTCCGGCCCCCGGGCAAAATCTCAACCACCAGGCCCGCTGGGTTCCCCGACCATGAGGAGCTGCCTGAAACGCCCCCCATCCAGCCATACCGGCTAGCGGCCCCGAGCGGCTTCGGCTACCCGCTCGCGTTGGCGGGGCGGTTGGCGAGCGTCACGGTGACGGTGCGGCGCTGGTCGCCGTTCGCGAGCGCGAGCTCGACTTCGTCGCCCGGCTGCTTTTGGTTGACGACGCTGATCACGTCGTCCATGCCGGTGACGGTCTTGCCATCGATCCCGGTGATCACGTCGCCGCCCGCCCGGATGCGTTGCCCGGCGACGGAGACGGTCGCGGTGCCGGCCTTGACGCCCGCATCGTCGGCGGGACCGTTGGGGACCACGGTCTGCACCAGGGCGCCCTCATCGACGGGGAGGTTCAAGAGGTCGGCGATCTGCGGGGTGAGATCCGCGCCGCTGATGCCCAGGTAGGCGTGCTCGACCTGGCCGTCCTGGAGGAGCTGCTGGGTCACCTGGTGGGCCGTGTTGATGGGCACCGCGAAGCCGATGCCAACGTTTCCGCTGCCGTTCGGCGACTCGATCTGCGAGTTGATCCCGATCACGCGCCCACTGGCGTCGAGCAACGGCCCACCGGAGTTGCCGGGGTTGATCGCGGCATCGGTCTGGATCACGTTGTTGATCGTGAACCCGTTGGGCGCCTTGATCTCGCGCTGAAGCGCCGAGACGATCCCGGTGGTCACGGTCCGGTCGAGCCCGAAGGGGTTCCCGATCGCCACCACCGCGTCGCCGACCTGCAAGTTGGAGGAGTTCCCCAGCGAAAGCGGATGGAGCTGGTCGGATGGCGCGTCCACCTGCAGCAGCGCGACGTCCGTGGAGGGGTCCTTGCCGACCACCTTGGCGCTGAACGGCTGCGAGTTGTCCGCGTCGCCGAGCGTCACCTCGATCTTGTCCGCCCCCTCCACCACGTGGGCGTTGGTGAGCACGTGTCCCTCCTGGTCGATCACGAACCCCGAGCCGGTCGCGGTTCCGCCGCCGCCACCGCCGAAGGGATTGAACGCCGACGGTCGCGGGGACGACTGGGACTGGATGAAGGCGACCCCGGGGGCATCCTGCTGGTAGATCTGGTTGACGGTCATCCCTTTGCCGCTGACCTGCTTCGGGGTGGCCTGCGGAAGTGGCGCGGCGGCGAGCGTCGTCCCGCCCCCGTTGTCGTCGGAGGACTTCACCCAGCCGGCGGTGATCGCGATCAGGCCGACGACGGCGACGACGAGCCCACCGGTGATCGCCGCGCCGAGCGAGGTCGCGGTGAACCGGCGCAAAGCGCCGGTGACGGAGCGGATTCCCTTCATGCCCGCCAGCTTGGGGGGCCGCGCTTAAGCCCGGCTAACGGGTGCCTTCAGCGGCGCTAAGAATCCCGCGGTGAGGCGGCCTTACTCCTCCGAGGCGCGCTCGAGGTAGTGCTCGCGAGTCGCCTCCTCGTCGCGGGTCAGCGCGCGGACCATGGCCTCCGGGTCGTCCGCGCGCATCAGCGCCTCGCCGATCAGGACGGCATCGACGCCGATCCGCTCGAGCTCGTCGAGCTGGTCTCGCCTCGCATAACCCGACTCGGACACCACGGTCTTTCCGGCCGGGACGTCCGTGAGCAGCTCGACGGTCGTCTGGACGTCGACCCTGAAGTCCCCGAGGTTGCGGTTGTTGATGCCGATCACGTCGGCGTCGATCGCGAGCGCCCGTTGCAGGTCCGCGTCGTCGTGCACCTCCACCAGGCAGTCCAGGTCCACGGCGCGCGCCTCCGCGTACAGCGAGGCGAGCTCGTCATCGTCGAGCGCCGCGGCGATCAGCAGCACCGCGTCGGCGCCGTTCGCCGCCGCCTCGTAGAGCTGGTACGGATCGACGACGAAGTCCTTGCGCAGGATCGGTAGGTCCGATGCCTCACGGGCGGCCCGCAGGTCGTGCAGCGAGCCGCCGAAATGACGCTCCTCGGTGAGAACCGAGAGCGCGGCGGCGCCTCCGCGCTCGTAGGCGACGACCATCTCGGCGACCCCCGCCCCGGCGCGGATCTCGCCCAGGCTCGGGGAACGCCGCTTGAACTCCGCGATGACGGAGAGGCCGGGCCTGGCCAGCGCCTCGTTGAACGGACGGGCGCCGTCGCGCCCCTCGAGGCCGGCTCGAAGGCGCTCCACCGGAACCTCCTTACTGCGACGACGGGCGTCCTCCCGCGCGCCCGCGACCAGCTCCTGGAGCCAGCTCATCCCGCAGAAGGCTAGACGATCGGGGCCGGCCGTCCGGCTAGGCCGCCAGCTCGCCGGTGAGGCCGATCAGCCGCTCGAGGACTCCCGACGCAGCGCCCGAATCGATCGCCTCGCCAGCGCGGGCGACCCCATCGTGGAGGTCGCGCGCCCTCCCGCCGACCATGATCGCCGCGCCCGCGTTCAGCACGACGACGTCTCGCGCCGGCCCCGGCTGTCCCTCCAACACGGCCCTCACGGTCGCCGCGTTGCGGTCGGGCTCCCCGCCTGCGATCTCGTCGAGGTCGGCGGGCGCGAGCTCCAGGTCCTCGGGCCGCGTGAGCCATTCCTCGGTCCGGCCCCCCGCGACCTCGATCACCCGCGTCTCCCCGCGGATGCTGATCTCGTCCACCCCGTCGGCGGCCGAGACGACCAGGGCCCGCTCGCACCCCAAGCCGACCAGGGCCTCGGCGATCGTCTCCTGGTAGCGGCGGTCGGAGACGCCCAGTAGCTGGCGGGTGGCGCCGGCGGGGTTGGTGAGGGGCCCGAGAAGGTTGAAGATCGTCCGCACGGCGAGCTCCCGGCGCACCGGCGCGACGTGCTTCATGGCCGCGTGGTGGCGGGGGGCGAACATGAACCCGAATCCGATCTCCTCGATGCAGCGGGCCACCTCTTGCGGGTCGAGGTCGATCCTTACGCCCAGCGCCTCCAGCAGGTCCGCGGAGCCGCAGCGGCTGGTGCTGGAGCGGTTTCCGTGCTTGGCGACCGCGCAGCCGGCGCCAGCGGCGACCAGCGCGGCGGCGGTCGAGATGTTGAAGGTGGACGGCCCCCCGCCGGTGCCTGCGGTGTCGATGAGATCGTGGCGGTCGGCATCCACCTCGGCGGCAAGCCGGCGCATCGTTCTCGCCAGCCCGACCAGCTCGGCGACCGTCTCGCCCTTGGTGCGGAGCGCGACCATGAAGGCGCCGGTCTGAACCTCGCCCGCCCTGCCCTCCATGATCTCGTCCAGGACCGCGGAGGCGTGATCGGCGGTCAGGTGGGTGCCCGAGCAGACTGCGTCGATGGCGCGGCTGAGGATGTCGTTGGGCAAGGCGGCGGGCCTCAGGGCTGGGCTTGGAGGAAGTTGCGCAACAGGTCCTTGCCGACCGGCGTCAGCACGGACTCCGGATGAAACTGGACGCCCTCCGCCGGCAGCTCGCGGTGGCGGACCCCCATCACGACCTCACCCAGGCTCGCCGTGAGCTCGAGCTCGGAGGGCAGCTCGGGATCGGCGACCAGGGAGTGATAACGGCCCGCACGCAGGGGATTCGGGAGTCCCCTCAACAGCCCCCTGCCGTCGTGCTGGATCTCGGCGTCCTTGCCGTGGACAGGTTCCCCGCGGACGGTGCGTCCTCCGAACGCCTCAACCAGGGCTTGGTGGCCGAGGCACACGCCCAGGGTGGGAACGCCCCCCTCGGCGAACGCCCGCGCCGCCTGGATCGAGACTCCGGCCTCGCGCGGGGTGCAGGGCCCAGGTGAGATCACGAGCAGGTCGGGGCGGCGCTCGATCAGCGCATCAACTGATTCGGCGTCGTTTCGCACCACCTCCAGCCGCGCGCCGAGCTCGCCGAGCAGCTGGACCAGGTTGTAGGTGAAGCTGTCGTAGTTGTCGATCACGAGGACGCGCGGGCCCTGCCCGTTCTCGCCCGCGGCGATCCGACCCTCACCGTCGTGAGCCGATCCGCTCACGGCCACTCCGCCTGGCCGGCGGCCAGCTCGACGGCGCGAAACACGGCCTCGGCCTTGACCAGGGACTCCCGGTACTCATAGTCCGGCTTGGCGTCCGCCACCGTCCCGCCGCCGGCCTGCACGTGGACGAGGCCGTCCTTGACCACCACGGTGCGAATGTGGATCGCAGTGTCGAGGTCCCCGTTGAATCCCAGGTAGCCCACGGCGCCCCCGTAGGAGCCGCGCTTGTGCGGCTCGAGCTCATCGATGATCTGCATCGCGCGGATCTTGGGGGCGCCCGACAGCGTCCCCGCCGGCAGGACCGCTCGCAGCGCGTCCATCGCCGTGACCTCGGGCCGGAGCCGCCCGGAAACCTGGCTGACGATGTGCAGCACGTGCGAGTACGCCTCGACCACCATCAGCTCGTCCACGTTGACCGAGCCGTACTCGCAGACCCGCCCGAGGTCGTTTCGCCCCAGGTCGACGAGCATCAGGTGCTCGGCACGCTCCTTGGGGTCCCGTAGGAGCTCCTCGGCACGGCGGCGGTCCTCGTCCTCGCTCGCGCCGCGCGGGTAGGTGCCAGCGATCGGCCGGGTCTCGACCCGGCGCCCGGTCACCTTCACCAGCGGCTCGGGCGAAGCGCCGGCGAGCTGGAAGTCGCCGAAGTCCAGGAAGTACATGTAGGGCGAGGGGTTGATGGTGCGCAGGCCGCGGTAGATCGAGAAGGGCTCGACGGGGCACGCCGACGAGAAACGCTGCGAGGGGACCACCTGGAACGCGTCTCCGGCGTGGATGTACTCGATCGCTCGCCGAACGTTCGCCTCGAACTGCTCACGGCTCATGTTCGGCTCGAAGCTCGCCGGCTCCGGCGCTCGCGCCGAGGTCGGCCTCGGCACCGGGCCGCGCAGACGCTCGCGCACGTCGGCGATCGCGGCGACGGCGCTCGCGTGAGCTTCGTCCAGGTCCGTGTGCTCGTCGGGGACGACGTAGGCCATCAAGGTCAGCTCGTGGCGCATGTGGTCGAAGACGACCAGCACGTCGCTGATCATCAGCGCCATGTCGGGCAGCCCGATCGGATCCGGGTTCGGCGGGCCCAGCGGCTCGACCGTGCGGACCAGGTCGTAGCCGAAGAACCCAACGGCGCCCCCGGCGAATGGAGGGAGACCGGCCACCGGCGCCAGCCGGTAGCGGCTCAGGTACCGGCTGGCCGCGGCATATGGATCCGGTGCTTCCACGCGGCGCGCCGGCTCGCCCGCGGCACGGTCGCCCGCCCACTCGCTGAGAACTCCCCCCTCCCAGCGCAGGACGGCGCGGGGGCTGAAGCCAAGGAAGGAATAGCGCCCCAGGCGCCCCTGCTCGGCCGACTCCAGGAGGAAGCAGGCGCCCTCGTCGCGGAGCTTCAGGAACGCCGAGACCGGCGTCTCGCAGTCGTCGACGAACGACGTGCGGATCGGGATGGCGTTCCCCTCTCGCGCCAGCTGACGAGCCTGCGCGAGCGGCGGGACGATCTTCAGGCGCGGATCAGCGGCGACGGCCATTCAGCGCCTCCAGCGCCGTCGCGATCGAGATCCCGCGCGAGACGAGGATCACCTCGAGGTGGTAGAGCAGGTCGGCGGCCTCTTCGGCGACCCGCTCCTCCGACTCGGACGCGGCGGCCCTGGCGACCTCCTCGGCCTCCTCGGCCAGCTTCTCGGCCATCCTCGGTGGGTCGTCGAGCAGCTCGACCGTGTAGGACCCGGGGGGTCGAAGCCGCCGGCGCTCTGCAAGCGTGCGCTCGAGGACCGGCAGCGCCTCGTGCGTGGCGGGGGCCGGCTCGCCGTCCACCGGAGGCGCGTCCGGAGCCGGGTCGGCGCTCCCGTCCAGGTCGCGGTAAAAGCAGGTTCGGCTTCCCGTATGGCAGGCCGGTCCGGCCGGCTCGACCAGGGCGATCAGCGCGTCACCGTCGCAGTCGTAGCGAAGCTGTCGCACTCGCTGCACGTTTCCGGAGCTCTCGCCCTTGTGCCAGAGCTCGCCTCGCGAGCGGCTGTAGAAGTGGACCTCTCCGGTCTCGCGCGTTCGCCGAAGCGCCTCGTCATCCATGTAGGCGAGCGTAAGCACTTCGCCCGTGTGCCAATCCTGCGTCACGCACGGGATCAGGCCGTGCTCGTCGAAGCGGACCGCGGCGGCGGTCGTTTCCCTCGTCATTTGGAGGAGTTTACGAGTGGGTGCCGGGACGAACCGAACGGCGCTCGCCGCGCCGAGACCGACGGTCGTCGGCGGCAAAGGCGGGGGATCGGCGAAGCCGGCGCCCGAACACGACGTGGCGTGCCCTGCCCGCCTGCTTGGCCGCGTACATCGCGAAGTCGGCGTCGCCGAGAAGCTGGTCGGCCGCGACAGCCGGGTCGCTCGTGACCACAATCCCGATGCTGACCGTGACGGCGATTTGGCGGCCCTCGACCGCGAAGGGCTCCTCGAACGCTCGCTGGATGCGGGAGGCGATCCTCTCGGCGTCCCCCGGCTCGACCCCCTCGCACAGAAGGGCGAACTCGTCGCCGCCGAAGCGGGCCACCGTGTCGCTGGGACGCACGTTCGAGCGCAGGCGGGCCGCCACGTCCAGCAGCAGTCGGTCGCCCGCCGCGTGCCCGAAGTCGTCGTTCACGGGCTTGAAGCGATCCAGGTCGCAGAACAGGACCGCAATCGAGCCGCCTCGCATCAGCCGTGCCTTCGCCAGCGCCAGCCGGTCGTTGAACAGGGTGCGGTTCGGGAGCCCCGTGAGCGAATCGTGCATCGCCTGGTGGGCAAGCTTTGCCTCGGCGAGCTTGCGATCGGCGATGTCGTGGAGGAAAGCGTTGAAGCGATAGCCCTTCGGGGTGCGAAGGCCCGAGACCCTGACCTCCACCGGGAACTCGTGACCGTCCCTGTGCAGCGCGTGAAGCTCGAGCCGCCGCCGCAAGAGAGCGGAGGAATCGGCGCGCGGCAGCTCCCTGATGCGCTCGCCGTATGCGTCCCGAAGGCGCGGCGGAACCAGCACCTCGGCTACCGGGCGGCCGATCACATCCTCCCGCGACCAGCCGAACTCGCGCTCCGCTTGGCGGTTCCACTCGACGATCCGGCCGTGGGGATCGGCGGCGATGAACGATTGGGGAGCGGTGTCCAGGATCGACCGGTACTGGAGGGCGGCGGCTTGGAGCTCCCGCACGAGGCGGTGCATCGCGACGCCGACGGCCGCGAAGGTTGCCAGCGTGGCCAGCATCAGGGCGAGCCCCCCGCCGGGGACAGAGCCGAGCGCGGAGGCCAACCCGACGATCGCCGTCACGGAGACGACCGCGATCACGAACGCGGCCGTCTTTCGGCTCAGGGCCCCCTGTCCCAGCACGCGTCGTCGCCGCTCGCCGTCTCGCGTCTCGCTCACCATCCGTCCTTGGTCCACCCGCGGCTCCCGCGGCCCGATACGCAGGCCGCATCGTTCGCTCTGCGTGGTTATCGGCAGGCAGAGCAGATCGCTGAGCGCGATCGGCGGACAGGCGCCGATGCGTGCCAAGGGCCCTGGCCGATCATTCGATCCCGATGCGATCGAGGAGCGCCTCGTCGCGGCGCCAGCGCTCGCGCACCCGGACTTGGAGGTCGAGGAAGACGTGGGCTCCGAGGTCGCGCTCCAGCTCGCGCCGGGCGGCGGTGCCGATGTCGCGCACCATGCGCCCTCCCTTGCCGACCATGATGGCCTTCTGCGACTGCGTCTCGACCCAGGCCTGTGCCCGCACCTCGATCAGCTCGTCGTCCGGGCGGCGCTCCACCTCCTCCACAACCACCTCGACCGCGTGCGGGATCTCCTCGCGCATTCGGTGCAGGGCCTGCTCGCGAATCAGCTCCGCGAGATGCACCCTGCTCGGGAGATCTGATCGGTCCTCGGCGGAATAGAGGAACGGGCCCTCCGGCAGCAGCTCGGCGAGCCTGGCGGTCAGTGGTCTTAGGCCTTCGCCCGTCCTGGCGCTGACCGGGAACACGTCGTCCACCGCGTCGAGCTCCGCCGCGGCCGCCAGCGCGGGCGCAAGCTTGGGCCCGCGGAGCCGATCGCACTTGTTGACCGCGCAGACGACCGGGGTGTCGCGCTTGGCGCCAAGGATGGCCTTGGCGATGAACCGGTCGCCGGGCCCCACGCCCTGATGCGCATCGAGCACGAAGAGGGCCGCATCGGCGTCCTCCAGCTCCCGCTCGACCCGGCGCTGCATGCGCTGCGTCAAGGAGTCCCGGGGGCGCTGGACACCGGGCAGGTCGACCAGGATCATCTGCCACCCTGCGCTCGGCGCCGTGGCGATGCCCCGAATCGCGCGTCGAGTGGTCTGAGGGCGATCCGACACGATCGCCACCTTGGCACCCACGATGGCGTTCACCAGGGTGGACTTGCCGACGTTCGGCCTGCCGGCCAGCCCGACGAAGCCCGCGCGCGTCATCCGCGGTCTTCGGGCGCGGCCCTGGCTCCCGCATCCCGAAGGGACCTCATCAACGTGTCCTCCAGACCGAGCATCTCTCCGTCGTCGGTCTCGTGGTCGTAGCCGCACAGGTGGAGCACGGCGTGCACGGTGGCCCGGCGCAGGTCGGTCGTGTGCTCGGGGCAGATCACGACGTCGCCGAGCTCCCTGGGCCCCCGGACCGCGCTCGTCCCGTCAATCGGAAAGGAGAGGACGTCGGTGGGCTCGTCGAGCCCGCGATGACGGCGGTTGAGCTCGCGGATGCGGCTTTCAGGGACGAGCTCAACCGCGAGGTGCCCGTCCGTCACCCCCGCCGCCCGGAGCGCAGCCAAGGCGGCCGGGCGCAGGTCCCCGGGAACGTCCGATAGATCGAGCGGCACCGACTCAATCCTTCTTGCCGCTCTCCCGCTCATACTCCCCGTACGCGGCCACGATCCGCTGCACGAGCTCGTGGCGAACCACGTCCTCGCCCCCGAACCGCACGAACGAGATGTCCGCGACCTGGGCGAGGATCTCGCCGATCACGACGAGGCCCGAGCGCTGGTCGCGCGGCAGGTCGATCTGGGTGACGTCGCCCGTGACCACCATCCTGGATCCGAAGCCGAGCCTGGTCAGGAACATCTTCATCTGCTCAGGGCTCGTGTTCTGGGCCTCGTCCAGGATCACGAACGAGTCGTTGAGGGTGCGACCGCGCATGAAGGCAAGCGGGGCGACCTCGATGATCCCCCGATCGAAGTAGGTGCTGACGCGCTCGGGGTCGAGCATGTCGTAGAGCGCATCGAACAGCGGCCGCAGGTAGGGATCCACCTTCGCCTGGATGTCGCCGGGCAGGAACCCCAGCCGCTCGCCCGCCTCGACCGCGGGGCGGGTGAGGATGATGCGGTTCACCTGGCGGGCATCGAGTGCGGCGACGGCCATCGCGACGGCCAAGAAAGTCTTGCCGGTTCCGGCGGGGCCGATCCCGAAGGTCACCGTGTGGTCGCGGATCGAATCGACGTAGCGCTTCTGGTTGACGGTCTTTGGGGCGACCCGGATGCCGCGATGGCGCCAGATGACGTCCTCGAGGATCTCGGCCGGGCGCCGGCTGGCGTCCATCGCCCCGGCGACGGTGTCCAGGGTCGCCGGGACCAGGTCGTGCCCGCGGTCGATCAGCTCGAGAAGCTCCTCGACCACCGCGGCGGCGTCGCGCACCTCCCCCTCGTCGCCGTCCAGAGTCAGGACGTTGCCCCGCAGATGGAGGTCGCAGCCGATCCGATCCTCGAGCTCGCGCAGCACCGCGTCCTCGGAGCCCGCCAGCTCGGCGGCGACGGTGTTGTCAAGCGTGAGCTGCCTGCGCGCCAAGGTCCCCGACGCTAGGCGGCGCCGCCCAGGCGCTCGCGCACGGCTCCGCTGACCCGCTTGCCATCCGCGCGGGCCCCCACCCGCGGCATCAGCGCGGACATCACCTTTCCGAGGTCACCGGGCCCGGAGGCGCCCGCCTGCTCGATGGCCGCCGTCACCAGCTCGTCGAGCTCGGAATCCGAGAGCTGCTGCGGCAGGTATTCCTCGATCATCCGCGCCTCCGACTCCTCGGACGCGGCTCTGTCCTCGCTGCCTCCCCGGCGAAACGCCTCGGCGGCCTCGAGCCGCTTCTTGCGCTCGCGCCGCAGGACCGCGGTCTCGTCGTCTTCCCCCTCCTTCGCCTCCTGCTGGAGCGCGTTGGCGACCATGCGCAGCGCGACGGCGCGATCGCGCCGGCCATCCTTCATCGCCGCTCGCGTGTCGGCTTGAACCTGCTCCAGGATGCTGATGACTACAGGGTAGCCCGGGGCCTGGGAGGCGACCTATGCCCGGAGCTCCACGTGCTCGATCTCGCCCAGCGGCATCTGCAGGAACCGGGTGCCCGGCCGGCGAAAGGCCTCCGGCTCCCCCGTGCAGAGGAAGCGGTATTCGCCCTCGTCCGGACGGTCGGCCTCCAAGCCGCGCGACTGCAGCGAGCGCTGCGCGGCGGCGGCCAGGGCGTGGCCCGCCGTGATCAGGCGGACATCGCGCCCCAGCATCCGCTGCAGCATCGGGGCGACGAGCGGATAGTGGGTGCAGCCGAGGATCAGCGTGTCCACCCCCGCGCGCTTCAAGGGGGCGCAGTAGGAGCGCACGGTGTCCATTACCCGCTGGTCGAACGGAAACCCGTTCTGGATCAGGGGCGCCAGGTCGGGCGCTGCCACCTCGGTGACCTCGAGCTCGCGGCCCTGGGCGTCGAGCGCCCGGCGGTAGGCCCCCGATTCGACCGTGGTGGGGGTGGCCAGGACGCCGACGCGGCCGTTGTCCGTGATCGCGGCGGCGATCTCGGCCTCCGGATCGACCACGGTCAGCACCTCCACTCCGCTCGTGGCGGCGATCTCGCGGATCAGTCCCCCGGCCGCGGAGGTAGCCGAGTTGCACGCCACCACCATGAGCTTTGCGCCCCGGTCCAGCAGGAAGCTGGCGGAGGCGCCGATCCGCGGGCGCAGCCAATCTGGCGACTTCGTGCCGTAGGGAAAACCGGCGGTGTCGCCGAGATACAGGTAGCTCTCGGACGGCAGCGAGACGAGGAGCTCGTGGAGGACCGTCAGCCCCCCGATCCCGGAGTCGAAGACCGCAATCGGCAGCTCCCGGTCCTCGTCCGGCGGTCCGGGTCCCTCGCCCGGCCGCCCCGAAGGCTCGTGGCCGACGTTTTCACTCATGGCGTGAAAACCTCGGCCACGCCCTCGGTTGGGGGGGCGGAAAGAGAAATCGCGACCCAGCCGCCGTCGGTTCGCCGTTCGCGCTCCCGCAGGCCCGCGGGGGCGAACGCGTCCACCACGTCGTCGGCCTCGCCGGTCAACAGGCCACTGCAGATCAGCCGCCGGGGGGCTCGTTCCAGCCGGGCCGCGACCTCGCGCAGGACTCCCGCCGTCAGGTTGGCCACCACCGCCTGAGCGACGGGCGGCGCCTCGAGGCGAAGGTTCGCACGCCGCAGGTCGAGCTCGACCCCATTTGCGGCAGCGTTCGCCCGAGCCGCATCGAGCGCCGCCAGCTCGTGATCACAGGCGACGACCGGTTGAAAGCCGAGCTTCGCGGCGGCGATCGCGAGGACGCCCGAGCCGGTTCCCCAATCCGCGAGCGCGCGGTCCCCTTCGGCCTCCGGCGCCGCGTCGAGCAGCAGCTCGAGGCACATCCTGGTGGTCGGGTGCGCCCCGGTGCCGAACGCCTGGCCGGGGTCGACCACCACGTCGAGGGTGCCGGGGCGCGGCGGCTCCCAGGAGGGGCGGACCCACAGCCGTCCGCCGACGAGGAGCGGCCGGTGGAAGTCCTGCCAGCGATCCGCCCAGTCGTCGGGAACCTCGCTCGCTTCGACCCGAACGAGACCCTGGCCTGCGATCGCCTCCAGCTCCGGTAGCGCCGGAAGCTCGCCGGCGGCGCCGTACACGGCGTACTCCACGTAACCACTGCCGCGCTCCTCCTCGACCCCGCCGGGGGCAAGCTCGATCAGCTCGGCGAGGACCCGCTCGGCGAGCTCCGGCTCGCAGCGGACCGCCAGGCGGATCACCGGCCGCGCCGAGCCCGCCTGCGGCGGCGCGAACGCGAGGCCCCGTCGCTCGAGCCGACGGGCTCCAGGGAGCGATCGAGTTGCTCGACGAGGTCGCGTTGCTCCTTGCTGAGCCCCTCGGGCACGCGGACGTCCAGGACCACGTGCTGGTCTCCCCTGGCCGCACCGCGGAGCGACGGGAGCCCCGCGCCCGCCAGCACCAAGCGCTCGCCGGGCTGCGAGCCGGGCTCGATTTCGAGCTCGCGCTCGCCGTCGAGGGTGGGGACGCTCATCGTGCCGCCGAGGATCGCCCGGGTCG
This sequence comes from Solirubrobacterales bacterium, assembly GCA_044871225.1. Taxonomy (GTDB): domain Bacteria; phylum Actinomycetota; class Thermoleophilia; order Solirubrobacterales; family 70-9; genus AC-56. The sequence continues at coordinate 6,926 of JBIOZP010000068.1, read as the reverse complement.
CGGGCACCTCCACCACCGCGACCAGGTCCTGGCCGTGGCGCTCGAAGCGCTCGTCGTCGGCGACCAGCACCTGCACGTAGAGATCGCCGGAGCGCCCCCCGGTCTCTCCGGCATGCCCGGCCCCCGTGATCCGGATGCGCTGGCCGGACTCGATCCCGGGAGGCACCTCGACCTCCCAGGTCCGCTCGCGCACGACCCGCCCCTCTCCCTCGCACTCCTCGCACGGCGTCTCGGCCACTCGGCCCTGCCCCCCACAGGTCGAGCATGCCCCGGTGCGAAGCACCTGCCCGAAGGCCGTCCGCGCCACCTCGCGGAGCTGGCCGCTTCCGCCGCACGTCTCACAGGTGCGGATGGGGGTTCCCGGCTCGGCGCCGTTGCCGCGGCAGCGCTCGCACGCCGAGACCGCTTCGAAGGAAATCTCGCGCGAGGCCCCCGTCAGCACCTCCTCCAGGGTCACCTCGACCTGGGCCGCGACGTCGCCGCCGCTCGCCGGGCCGGCCCTGCCGAAGTCGAACAGCTCGCTGAACAGCGGATCGCCACGCCCGAAGAACGCCGACAGCACGTCCTCGAAGCTCCCGAAGGCGCCACTGCTGGGCGCCCAGCCGCCCGACCGCAGCCCCTCGTGGCCGAAGGTGTCGTAGGTGCGGCGGCGGTCGGGGTCGGACAGGACCTCGTATGCCTCCGCCGCCTCCTTGAACTTCTCCTCGGCCCTCGGGTCGTGCTTATTGACGTCGGGGTGGAGCTCCCGCGCGAGCCTGCGGAAGGCCTTCTTGATCTGGGCGCCGCTGGCCCCTCGGTCCAGGCCGAGAACCTCGTAGTAGTCGCGCTTCATCAGATGGCCGACTCGATGGCCGTGTGTGCCTGGGGGTGCGCGTCGCCAAGCAGATCGAGGACGCAGGGAGCGACGCGTGCATGCTGCACGCGAGCGACCGAGGACGATGAGATGCGAGGTGTGACGCGCGCGGCCCAGGTGTGCACGGCTGCCGAGTGGGTCAACAATTAGCGCTCGTAGACGGTCTCGAAGAAGCGCGACAGATGGCCCGCCGCGTCCCGGACGGAGGCGATCGCCGTCGCGTAGTCCATGCGCAGCGGGCCGACCACCCCGACCGTGCCCAAATTCCTGTAACCGAGCCCGTAGTTCGCCCCCACGAGGCTGACCGAGCGCAGCTCCGGCGCTGGGTTCTCGCCCCCGATCCACAGGAAGACCGAGCGTTCGTCGAGCGCCGATCGCAGGATCCTGAGGAGCTCGACACGGCGCTCCAAGGCCCGCATCAGAGCGTCCACGTGGGGCAGGTCACCGGCTCGGTCCTCCGACAGGAGCCGGGCAGCGCCGTCCACGTAGAGGTCGGCCTCGGCCCGTCCGTCGAGCCCGGTGAACGCGTCGCCGACCTCGGCGATGAACGCGCTCTCGGCCGGGTCGAGCTCGTCGTCGGCAAGGCGATCGGCGATCATCCGGGCGCCGACTCCCAAGCCGGCGAGCCGCTCGTTCAGATAGCTCGACGCCCATTCGACGAGGCCGGGGTCCAGGGCGTCCGCGAAGGTGAACACCCGCTTCGTCACGGCGCCGTTCGAGGCGATTGCGACCACCATGACGACGCGTGGCTGGAGCAGCAGCACCTCGACCCTGTGAATGCGCGCGGTCGCCGCCGGCGGTGCCGTCACGACCGCCAGCAGGTCCGTGATCCGCGATAGCTCGGAGGTGGTGTCGCGCATCGCCTCGTCGACCTCGCGCCGCATCCGAGTCAGGTCCAGGCCGGGCCCCGGCGGGGAAGGCGAGCGGTCGCCAGAGGCGAGCAGGGAGTCGGCATAGAACCGGTAGCCCGAGTCGGTGGGCAGGCGGCCCGCCGAGGTGTGCGGATGCGTCAGGTAGCCGGCTCGCTCGAGCTCCGCCAGCTCCGCGCGCACGGTGGACGGGCTCCACCTGACCTCCGTGCGGTGGGCGATGGCCTTCGACCCGACCGGCTTCCCCGACACCAGGTGGGCGTCCACCACGAGGTTGAGGATCAGTTGCTGGCGCTGGGTCAGCATGCCCTGATTCTAGGAGTGCACCCGTTCGGTCTCCCGGCTGTGGCCATGGCGATCGGGGCGAACGCGGCGGCGAACGGGTGGGCTGGCCGGGCCCGATTCTCGCCCGCGATCAGTCGAGCGCGAGCTCGGCCTCGGCGTTGCGGATGATCCGGTTGTCCCCCTGGGTCGCGACCGTGTCGGTCACGACTACGCCGTCGGAGGTTTCCCTCACCGTGCTCGTGACCACGATCTCCTGCTCCGGGAAGCCCATGCCGCGAAACTGGACCGAGAGGCGCTTCAACGCCCGCGGGTCACCTCCGGCGGCGTTCGTGTGGGCGCGCGCAACCTGGGCCATCGAATAGAGGCCGTGGAGGATGACCCCAGGAAGCCCGACCGACTTCGCGAACTCGGGATCGACGTGGATTGGATTCGGGTCGCCGGAGGCTTCGGCGTAGCGCTTGGTCAGCCCCGCGTCGGGAGTGACCCTGAGCTCCGGCAGCGAGTCGCCCTGCTCCAAGTTGCTCATTCGCCTCCCTTTGACACGCCCCGGACGATGTCGGTCCAGGTGCCGCGAACGGTCTCGTCGCCGTCCTGGTTGGTGGACACGGACTCGAACACGTAGAAGCCCCGCCCGTCCTGCTCGTAGATCTCCGTGCAGGTGGCCGTCGTCTCGATCACGTCTCCGGCGCAGACGGGCTCTCCCCAGCGAAACTCCTGGCCCCCGTGGACCATGGCCGGGAGGTTGATCCCGACCTCGGGATCGAGGATCGCCGGGCCAAGCGCGGGAGCGCTGTAGACGACGCAGAACATCGGCGGGGCGACCAGGTCGCGAAAGCCGGCCTCCCTCGCCGCGTCAGGGTCGTGGTAGATCGGGTTCTCCTCGCCGACGGCGCTCGCGTACTGGCGGATCCGGTCGGCCTCGACCTCGAACGAGGCCGGCGGCCACTGCTTTCCCACGGCGTCGGTCTTGACCCCCATCGGGGCGTCAGAATATCGGCGTGGCGTCGGTGGCCGAGGTGAGCGTGCGGATCGAGCTTCCCCAGGGAAAGGGCCAGCTCGCCGGGTTTTTGCTGCTGGCCGGTTTTCTGGCCTCGTTCGCGTTCATCCGCATGAGCACCCGCCTGATGCGCAGCCCGCGGGTCCCGTGGTGGCCGGGGAGCGTGCAGACCGGAGGCGTGCACGTTCACCACCTGGTCTTCGGGATCGTCTTGATGATGCTGGCGGGGTTCTGCGGATTCGCGTTTCAGCCAACCAGCCCCTGGCTCGATGTCCTGGCCGTCGCATTCGGCATCGGGATGGGCCTGACGCTCGACGAGTTCGCCCTGTGGCTTCACCTCCAAGACGTCTACTGGGCAGAGGAGGGGCGCCAATCGGTGGACGCCGTGATCATCGCGGCGCTGATCGGCGGGGCCCTGGTGATGGGCTTCACCCCCCTGGAGGGCCGCGACACGGGGTCCGTGCTGGGGATCGCGGTGATCCTCGCGCTCGACCTCGCGGTCGCGGTCGTGGCGGCGCTGAAGGGCAAGTACACGGTTGCCGTGATCGGCATCCTGGTCCCCCTGGTCAGCCTGGTGGGCGCGATCCGCCTCGCGAAGCCGGAATCCCCGTGGGCTCGCCGCCGCTACAGGCCCGGAAGCGAGAAGCTGCGCAAGGCGACTGCCAGGTACGAGCGTAGCCGCGAGCGCTACCGCCGCTGGCAGGACCGGATCGGCGGCGCCCCCACTCCGGCGGAGCCCCCCGAGCAGGTCTGATCGGGTCGGGCCGACCTGGCGTCATCGGACGTCAGCGAGGGATCGCCCGCGCCTATCGCTCGCCATGGGCGCGACCATGCTCCCGCTCCCGCGCCACCTCGATCGCCTCGCGGCGGCTCGAGTAGATGTGCATCGCCCGCAGGATTCCGTCTCGTACCTCCCACATGTAGGCGATCTCCATTTCGACCGGGATCCCGCTGCCCTTCCCGAGGCCGGATTGGCGCATGCCGGCGACGACGTGGTCCTCGCCGACCGCTTCCAGGTCCTCGATCTCCACGATGAACTCGTCCCAGGCGTCGAGCCACTGCCCCAGCCAGGTGAAGAACCCGTCGCGCCCGACGTAGGTGCCGGAGTTCGGCAGGTTCCTCGGGAGGAAGACCTCGAAGTCCTCGCTTGCCGATGCCAGGACCCCCTCGAGATCCCCTCGCTGAAACGCCTCCACGGCATCGCGCACCAGCACCAAGTTCGCACGCTGACGGCCCTCGGGATCACTCATCGATCTGCAGCACCGACAGGAAGGCCTCCTGGGGCACTTCGACCCGTCCCACCTGCTTCATCCGCTTCTTGCCGGATTTCTGCTTCTCGAGCAGCTTGCGCTGTCGGGTCACGTCGCCTCCGTAGAGCTTCGCGGTGACGTCCTTGCGCAGGGCCTTCACGGTCTCCCGCGCCAGCACCCGGGACCCGATCGCCGCCTGCACGGGGACGTCGAAGAGCTGCCTTGGGATCGTCTTCTGCAGCCGCTCCACGAGCGCCTTGCCGGCCCGGTACGCGTCGTCGGCGTGGACGATCACCGAGAGCGCGTCCACCCGCTCGCCGGCCAGGAGCACGTCGAGCTTGACCAGGTCGGCCGGCCGGTTGCCCAATGGCTCGTAGTCGAGCGAGGCATATCCGGCGGTTCGCGACTTGAGCTGGTCGTAGAAGTCCAGGACGATTTCGGCCAGCGGCAGGTCGTAGCGGAGCTGGACGCGCTCAGGCGAGAGGTAGTGCATGTCGACGTGCGTTCCGCGCCGCCCCTGGCACAACTCCATCACCGCTCCCACGTAGTCGGCGGGAGCGATCACGGTGGCGCGGATGTAGGGCTCGAGCACCTCCTCAAGCGACGCCGGGTCGGGCATCTCGGCCGGGCTTCTGACCTCGACGGTGTCGCCCCCGCGAAGCCTCACCTCGTAGCGGACGTTCGGGGTCGTCGCCAGCAGCTCGAGGTCGTATTCGCGCTCGAGGCGCTCGCGCACGATGTCCATGTGGAGCAGGCCCAGGAATCCGCAGCGAAACCCGAACCCCAGCGCCTGCGAGGTCTCGGGCTCATAGGACAGCGCGGCGTCGTTCAGGGCCAGGCGGTCGAGGGCGTCTCGCAGGTCCTCGTAGCGGTCGGTGTCGATCGGGAACAGGCCGCAGAAGACCATCGGCTTCACCTCCCGGTAGCCCGGAAGCGGCTCGGAGGCCGGGCGCCCCCGTGAGGTGAGCGTGTCGCCGACCCGCAGCCGGGCGACGTCCTTGATCCCCGTGATCACGTAGCCGACCTCCCCCGCGCTCATCCGCGCGGCGGGCTCCATCTGCGGCGCCAGGAACCCGAGCTCGTCGATGTCGGCCTCGGTCTTCGCCTGCATGGCGACGATCGGGTCGCGCTTGCCGAACGAGCCGTCGACAAGCCGGACGAATGCCACCACGCCGCGGTACGGATCGAACTCCGAGTCGAAGATCAGGGCCCGGGGGGCCGCCTCGGGGGAACCCTCGGGCGCGGGGATGCGGGCGACGATCGCCTCCAGCACCTCATCCACGCCCTCGCCCGTCTTGGCCGAAATCCGCAGCACGTCGTCGGGATCGCCGCCGACCAGGTCCGTGATCTCGGCCGCTACGCGGTCGGGCTCCGCACTCGGCAGGTCCACCTTGTTCAGGACGGGAATCAGCTCCAGGCCCGCCTCCACCGCGGCGTACGTGTTGGCGACCGTCTGCGCCTCGACGCCCTGCGCCGCGTCGACCACCAGGAGCACCCCCTCGCAGGCGGCCAGGCTCCGCGATACCTCATACGAGAAGTCCACGTGGCCGGGGGTGTCGATCAGGTGCAGGAGGTACGTGTCGCCGTCGCGGGCCCGATACGAAGCCCGCACCGCCTGCGCCTTGATCGTGATCCCGCGCTCGCGCTCGAGCTCCATCGAGTCGAGGAGCTGCGGCCGGTGCTCGGCGCCGACCGTCCCCGTCAGCTCGAGCAGCCGGTCGGCAAGCGTGGACTTGCCGTGGTCTATGTGGGCGATGATCGAGAAGTTGCGGATGTGGTCCATTGGCAGGCGGGCGGTCGCGCGGCGCGAGCGGGAAGTATGGCGAGGGTAGGGCGTGCGGCAGCGCGGGCGGTGGCCCTAGCCGCCCTGCATGCTCTCCGCGTCCCGGCGCCGCAGCAGCCGGGCGATCTGGCCGGCCTCCGGGATTCGCAGCAGGGTGACCGCCGCGGCGTAGACGGCTGCGCCGGCACCGAGGCCGACGGCGAGGGAGATCACCTGGGCGCCGACGCTGCGCCCGAGCGCGACGTCGAGCAGGTCCCAGACCGCGTAGCTCGCTGCGGCCAGCCCGGCCGCGGACGCGCCCACCCTGATCGTCGTCCAGACGAACCGGCCGAGCTCGAGGCGGCCGAGCTGGCGACGCAGGACGATCGTCTGGGCGAGGACGCTGACCGCGGTCGCGACCACGGTCGCGGCGACGATCCCGCCGACCCCGAACGGCCCGTACAGGGCCAGGGCGGCGATCGCCGTGATCGCGAGGTTGACGCCGGAGATCGCGGTCGGCACCCACGGACGCTGGAGGCTGAAGAAGGTGCGGGTCAGCAGCAGGAAGAGCCCGTTGAACGGAAGCGAGAACGCGAACCAGAACAGCGCCGTCGCCACCAGCTCGGTGTCGCTGGCGTGAAAGGCCCCCCGCTGGTAGACGAGGCGGACCATCGGCTCGGAGAGCACCAGGATCGCCGCGGTCGCCGGGATCAGCAGCAGAAGGATCAGCCGCATCCCGCTGGCCATCGTCGCCCGCAACCGATCGAGGTCGCCACGCGCCGCGAAGCGCGACAGGGTCGGGAAGAGCACCGTGGCCACCGCGACCGAGAAAACGCCCTGCGGGAGCATGTAGATCCGAAACGCCTTGTCGATCGCCGCCGGCGCCTCCTCGGACACGCGCGAGCCGAGG
>JBIOZP010000067.1:0-36692 GCA_044871225.1 Solirubrobacterales bacterium | reverse complement strand
ACGCGCCCGACAGGATTCGAACCTGTGACTTCCGGCTCCGGAGGCCGGCGCTCTATCCACTGAGCTACGGGCGCCGGGGGCTCAGTCTAGTCCCGCCCCGCCGGGATACCGTAGGGCCATGGACCTGTCGCTGGTCTTCCTGGGGACGGGCGGCTCCGTGCCCACGGCGCGGCGCGCCACCGCCTGCCTGCTGGCACGGGTGGGCGGCGATCGGCTGCTGTTCGACTGCGGGGAGGGATCTCAACGCCAGATGCAGCGCTCGACCGGGCTCGTGCAACTCGACGAGATCTACCTCAGCCACTACCACGCCGACCACTTCCTGGGGCTCCCGGGCCTGTTGAAGACCTACGACCTGCAGGGCCGCGAGCGGCCTCTGCGCGTGGTCGGGCCGCCCGGGCTGAGCTCACTGGTCCGCGTCCTCAAGAGCATCCTGGGCCGGCTGTCCTACGAGGTCGAGTGGGTCGAGCTGGCCCAGGGCGACGTGGTCCGCCACCGGGGCTACGAGGTCCGCTGTTTCCCGGTGGCGCACACGATCACCGCCTACGGGTACGCCCTGGTCGAGGACGAGCGCCCCGGGCGCTTCGACCCCGAGCGGGCCGTGAGCCTCGGCGTCCAGGCGGGCCCCGATTTCAGCCGCCTGCAGGCCGGCGAGGCGGTCCTCGTGAACGGAAGCCCCGTCGAGCCCGGCCAGGTGATGGGGGATCCCCGGCGCGGGCGAAAGGTCGTGATTAGCGGGGACACCGCGCCCTGCGAGATGACCCGGATCGCCGCGCACGAGGCGGAGCTCCTGGTTCACGACGGGAGCTTCGCCGATGCCGAGCTCGAGCGTGCCGCGGAGACGGGGCACTCGACGGCCCGGCAGGCGGCCGAGCTGGCGCGGGAGGCGGCGGTGAGCCTGCTGGCGCTCGTCCACGTCTCCTCGCGCTACGACGTCCGCGCGGTTCTCGCCGAGGCCCGGGAAGCGTTTCAGGCCACCGAGGCGCCGCGCGACTTCGACCTGGTGGAGATCCCGCTGCCGGAGCGCGGCGAGCCGCGGCTGGTCGAGAAGGGGGCGCGCGCCCGAACCCGCCAGCCGGCCGAGGCCTCCTAGCCCAGGGGCGCGGCCAGGTCGGCGATCGCCTGGGCGACGGCCGTCGCCTGGTCCTCTTGCAGGAAGTGCTTGGCCGGCAAGAGAATGGGGTCGTCGATCCGCAGGACGCTCTGCGCGGCGTGAAGCTGGTCGAGGCCCAGCGCCGGGTCGCGCTCGCCCCAGACGATGCGAGCGGGCCAGGGACGATTCGCCAACCCCCCCCACAGGTAACGCTGCTTGGCGGTGGTGAGCTCGAACCCGCGCATGATGCGAAGGAAGGCCCGGCCGCCATCGCCGCGCCTCAGGAGCTCGTAGTGAGCGCGGACCTCGTGGCGGGGGGTGGCGCTTCGGTCAGCTACCCCCTGCCGGTAGAAGAGCTCCGTGAAGGCGGATGGGCCCGAGCGCAGCCACAGGGGGCCGACCCCCGGGGTGGCGAACGGGCGCATCGTCCACGGCCGTTTGAAGCCCTCGAGACCCAGCATGGTGTTGAGCGCGGTCACCGAGTGGACGCGGCTCGGATTGCGGATCGCCCATTCGAGGCCGATCGGCCCGCCGATGTCGTGGACGACGAGATGGCATCGCTCGAGCCCCAGCGCGTCGATGGCCTCGCCGGTCCAGCGGGCGAGGCCCGACCACGAGTAGTCGAAGTCTCGGGGGCGATCCGCGAGCCCAAGGCCCGGGAAGTCGAGGGCCAAGCCGCGAAGGCCCTCCTCGGCCAGTGCCGGGACCACCTTGCGATACAGGAAGGAGCTCGACGGCACTCCGTGCAGAAGGATCACCGGAGCGCCGCGACCCTGGTCACGCACGTAACTGGCGGTCTCACCGGCGGTGAAGCGCCGCCCGGCGGCACGATGCACCTCGATCGCCTCCAGGGCGGCATCGCGCTCGCTCATCTTGGCCGCGGCCACATGGCACCCGATCCTCTCATCCAGGGGCGCTGCTAGGCTGGCCCGGTCGGTTCCTTTAACCCGGTCCAGCGAGGCCAGGAAGGGGCAAGCTTGAGCGACTTCGATACGGTCGTGCTCGACCGCGATGACCTCCGCCGCACGCTGGTGCGGATCGCACACGAGATCGTCGAGAAGAACCCGGGCTTCGATCGCGTCGCCGTGGTCGGGATTCACACCCGCGGAGTCATCCTGGCCGAGCGGCTCCACGCGCTGGTGGGTGAGCTGAGCGGCTCCGAGGTGCCACTCGGGGACCTCGACATCTCCTTCTATCGCGACGACGTCAGCGTCCGGGAACCCGGCGCGGGGCCGGTGGTCCACGCGTCACATCTGGACTTCGACCTCGACGGGCGCACGGTGGTGCTGGTGGACGACGTGCTGTACACCGGGCGCACGGTGCGGGCCGCGATCGACGCCTTGTTCGACTACGGCCGCCCCGAGCGTGTCCAGCTCGCGGTCCTGGTCGACCGCGGGCACCGTGAGCTTCCGATCCGCCCCGACTATGCGGGGAAGAACCTGCCGACCTCGCGGGACGAGCGCGTCTACGTCCGAGTGCAGGAGCTGGACGGGGTGGACGAGGTGGCAATCGCGGCGGCGGTCGAGGCCCAGAGATGATGGCGTCGAGCAGAGCGGGCGAAGCCCGCGAGTGCGAGGCGACTGGCTGGTGGCCGTGGTGATGAGACATCTGCTCTCGATCGCCGACCTCGACCGCTCGGACATCGAGCGCATCGCCGAGCGCGCGGAGGGATTCGCCGAAGTCGGCCGCCGGGACATCAAGAAGGTGCCGACCCTGCGCGGCCGCACGATCATCAACCTGTTCTACGAGTCCAGCACTCGCACGAGCTCCTCGTTCGAGCTCGCGGCGAAGCGGCTGTCGGCCGACGTAGTGACCGTGAAGGCGGCCGGCTCGTCGGTCGACAAGGGCGAGTCGCTGAAGGACACGATCGCGACACTGGGCGCCTACGGCCCGGAGGCGATCGTGATCCGCTCCCCCCACGCCGGGGCGGCGAAGCTGGTCGCGGGTTGGAGCGACGCCGCGGTGATCAATGCCGGCGACGGAAAGCACGAGCATCCCAGCCAGGCGCTGCTCGACGTGTTCACGCTTCGCCAGCGGCTGGGCTCGCTGGAGGGGAAGCGGATCTGGATCGTCGGCGACGTGCTCCACAGCCGGGTCGCTCGCTCCAACGCCCTCGCCTTTGCCGCCATGAGGGCGGAGGTCACGGTCTGCGGCCCGCCCACACTCATCCCCCGCGGCCTCGAAGAGGCGCTCGGTTGCGCCGTCTCCTACACCCTCGACGGCCTGGCCGACGCCGACGTCGTCTACGCGCTGCGCCTGCAGCGCGAGCGAATGAGCGAGTCGTTCGTTCCGTCCCTCCGCGAGTACGTCGCCCTTTACCAGATCGACTCCCGCCGGCTCGGCCCGCGCCAGCTTCTGATGCATCCGGGCCCGGTGAACCGCGGAGTTGAGCTGTCGGCCGAGGTGATCGACGGCCCGAACTCGCTGATCGCGGCGCAGGTCGAGAGCGGCCTGGTGGTCCGGATGGCGATCCTGTACGAGCTCTTGGCCGGCGGTCACCCGCGGCCGGGCGGCGGCGTCGCCGACGACCCCGGCAGGCTGCCCGAGCCCACCCCGATCAAGGAACCGGCGTGAGCGAGCTGCGGGCGATCACCTCGTTGGACTGGCGTGGGGGAGACGACGGGCCGGCGGGAGACCTGGTGCTTCGGCGAGCGGCGGTGCTCGACCCGCGTGCCGGGATCGATGGCGCCCACGACGTCGTCGTCAGGGATGGGGAGGTCGCCGAGCTCGCGGCGCCCGGTAACGCGACCGTGCCGGACGAAGCCGAGGTGATCGAGGCGGATGGGAAGCTGGCCCTGCCGGCGTTCTTCGACCCGCACGTCCATCTGCGCACCCCCGGCGACGAGCACGAGGAGGAGATCGAGACGGGCACCCGGGCGGCCGCGGCCGGGGGCTACTGCGCGATCCTGGCGATGGCCAACACCCGGCCTCCCGTGCAGGAGGCGGCGGACGTGCGCGCGCTGCGCGAGTGCGCCAGCGAGGAGGCCTCGGTCCCCGTCGGGTTCTTGGCCTGCGTCACCAGAGGCATGGGCGGGGAGGAGCTCACGGAGATGGCCGAGCTGCGCGCTGCCGGAGCGGTCGGCTTCTCGGACGACGGGCTGCCGATCTCGAACGCCCGGGTTCTGCGGCGCGCACTCGCCTACCAGCGGCTGGTCGGGGCCCCGATCGCCCTGCACGAGGAGGACCACGATCTGTCGCGGCCCGCCGGGGCCCACGAGCCGCACCTCGGCGGGGTCATGCACGAGGGCGTCGTGTCGGCGGCCCTGGGAATGGCCGGCATCCCATCGGTCGCCGAGTCCACGATGATCGCGCGCGACGCTGCGCTGGCCTCCTACGAGGAGGCGCAGATCCACGTCCAGCACCTCTCCGCTCGCGAGTCGGTGGAAGCGGTCGCGGCCGCCAAGCAGGCCGGGGTCCGGATCAGCTGCGAGGTGACTCCGCACCACCTCGCCCTTACGGACGAGGAGGTCCGAAGCCTCGACTCGCGATTCAAGATGAACCCGCCGCTCCGCTCCGAGGACGACCGGCGGGCCCTGGTCCAGGGGCTGCGGTCCGGCGTCATCGATTGCGTCGCAACCGACCACGCTCCTCACGCCGTGGAGGAGAAGGAGGTGCCCTTCGAGGAGGCGGCCATGGGGGTCACGGGGTTGGAGACGGCCTTCGCCGCGCTCCACACCGAGCTCGTGGTTCCCGGGGTCCTCGAGCTCGGCCTCCTGGTCGATCGGATGAGCGCCGGAGCCCGGCCGTTCGGGCTGGAGCTGCCGACGCTGGCGCCCGGGAGCCCGGCCAACCTCGTCCTCTTCGATCCCCAGGCCGAGTGGGAGGCGGGGGCCGACGGGTGGGAGAGCCGCTCGCAGAACTCCTGCTTCGCCGGGCGACGGCTCCGTGGGCGAGTGCTGGCGACCGTCGTCGGCGGGCGGGTGGCCTACCGCCAGCGGAGCTTTGCGATGGGAGTGGCCACTTGAGCGCCGGAAAGCTCGATCCCGACCGGGCGGCCTTGGTCGTGATCGACGTCCAGGAGGGCTTCCGGAAAGCCATCCGCGGGTTCGACCGGGTCGCGGGGGCCGCCGCTGCCCTGGTCAGGGGAGCCAGGGCGATCGAGGTCCCGATCCTGGTCACGGAGCAGTACCCGAAGGGCCTCGGACGCACCGTTTCACCCGTGGCCGAGGCGCTTCCCGGCGGCCTCGAGGCGATCGAGAAGGTCTGCTTCTCCGCGCCGGAGGCGGACGGGTTCGACCTGGCGGGCCGAGACCAGGTGCTCCTGTGCGGGGTCGAGACCCACGTCTGCGTCAACCAGACGGCCCTGGACCTGCTCGACCACGGAGTCGAGGTGCACGTGGCCTCGGATGCCGTCGGCTCGCGATTCGACGGCGACAAGGCGGTCGGCTTGGAGAAGATGGAGCGCGCCGGGGCGGTGATCACCAGCGTCGAGACGGCGCTGTTCGAGCTGGTCGGACGCGCCGGCACCCCGCAGTTCAAGGAGGTCCAGAAGGTGATCCTCGGGTTCGCTCCCAATCCGTCATGAGCGCGTACGTGCTGCTGGAGGACGGGACGCGGTTCGACGGCGAGCTGTGCGGCGACGGTGGGGCGATCACCGGCGAGGTGGTCTTCAACACCGCGATGACCGGCTATCAGGAGTCCGTCACCGATCCGTCGTACGCCGGCCAGATCATCACCTTCACCTACCCCCTGATCGGCAATTACGGGGTATCGGTGGCGGCGATGGAATCCGAGCGCCCGCAGGCGCGCGGCGTGATCATGCGAGAGGCCAAGAACGCCGAGGACGCCGCCGAGGCGGAGGGGGGCTGGCTCGACTGGCTGCGCGACTGCGGCGTGCCCGCGATCGAGGGTGTCGACACGCGAGCCCTGGTGCGTCACATCCGTGACCGGGGCGCGATGCGCGGCGGGATCTTCCCCGCCGAGGTCCCCGATCGCGAGGCGCGGGAGCGGGTGGCGCGAGAGGCGCCGATGAGCGGTGCCGACCACGCGCGCGAGGTGACCCCGAGCGAGCCGGTCGAGCTGGGCGGGGAGCTGGCCTCGGCCTCCGGCCCACACGTGGTGGGCATCGACACCGGGATCAAGCACTCCATCATCCGCCAGCTCCGCGAGCGTGGATGCCGGTTGACGCTCCTCCCGTGCTCCGTCTCCGCCGACGAAGTACTCGCCCGCGATCCAAATCTGGTGTTCCTCGCCAACGGGCCGGGCGACCCCGGGGCGCTCGACTACGTCGTCGACACGGTCCGCGAGCTGGTGGGGAAGCGGCCGGTGGTCGGGATCTGCCTGGGCCATCAGCTCCTGTGCCGGGCTGTTGGCCTGGAGACGTTCAAGCTCCCCTTCGGCCACCGCGGCGCCAACCACCCGGTCAAGGACCTGCGCAGCGGCAAAATCGACATCACCTCGCAGAACCACGGGTTCGCGGTCCAGGGGCCGAGCGGCGAGGGGCGGATCGAGGTCGACGAGCCCGTTCGCTGGGAGACGGACTTCGGCGCCGCCGAGCTCACCCACCTGAACCTCTACGACCGCACGGTCGAGGGGCTGGTGCTGCGCGACGTGCCCGGCGCGGCCGTCCAGTACCACCCCGAGGCGGGACCCGGACCCCACGACGCCCGCTACCTGTTCGACCGCTTCGTTGAGCTAGCCGCCGCCTGATGCCGAGGCGCGACGACATACATAGGATCCTGCTGATCGGCTCGGGGCCGATCGTCATCGGCCAGGCGGCGGAGTTCGACTACTCCGGCGTGCAGGCGTGCAAGGTGCTGCGAGCCGATGGCTACGAGGTCGTGCTGGTCAACTCCAACCCGGCGACGATCATGACCGACCCCGACTTCGCGGATCGGACCTACGTCGAGCCGCTGACCCCCGACTCGGTGGCCCGGATCATCGAGCGAGAGCGACCCGACGCGCTGCTGCCCACGCTGGGGGGGCAGACCGCCCTCAACCTGGCCACCACGCTGCATCAAGAGGGGGTTCTCGAGCGCTTCGGGGTGGAGCTGATCGGGGCGAACCACGAGGCGATCCGGCGGGCGGAGGACCGGGAGGCCTTCCGGCAGACGATGGAGGACGCCGGCCTGCGGGTCCCGTGGTCGATGATCATCAACACGGTCGGGGAGGCCGAGAAGGCGCTTGCGGAGGGAGAGCTGAGCCTGCCCGCCATCGTGCGGCCCGGATACACCCTGGGCGGTGAGGGCGGCGGGGTGGGTCGCACCGAGACGGAGCTCTGCCAGGTGGTCTCCGAGGGGCTCGCCGCCAGCCCGATCAACCAGGTGCTGGTGGAAGAGTCGGTGCTGGGCTGGGGCGAGTTCGAGCTCGAGCTGATGCGCGACGTGAACGACAACGTGGTCGTCGTCTGCTCGATCGAGAACATCGATCCGATGGGCGTTCATACCGGGGACAGCGTCACCGTGGCCCCGGCTCAGACCCTGACCGACCAGCTCTACCAAGAGCTCCGGGACCAGGCCTTACGGGTGATCCGGGCCGTCGGGGTCGAGACCGGCGGCTCCAACATCCAGTTCGGCGTCAACCCGCTGACGGGCGAGGTGGTGGTGATCGAGATGAACCCCCGCGTCTCTCGGTCCTCCGCCCTGGCGTCGAAGGCGACCGGCTTCCCGATCGCGAAGATCGCCGCCAAGCTGGCGGTCGGCTACGCCCTCGAGGAGATCCCGAACGACATCACGGAGGCGACCCCGGCTTCGTTCGAGCCCACGATCGACTACGTGGTCACGAAGGTGCCCCGATTCGCGTTCGAGAAGTTCCCGGGGGCCGAGGGGCGACTGTCCACGCACATGAAGTCGGTGGGGGAGGCGATGGCCATCGGACGCACGTTCCGCGAGTCGTTCGCGAAGGCAATGCGCTCGCGCGAGCTCGACTCCGAACCCCGGCCGCCCGAGGACACGGAAGAGCTCCTGCACCGTCTGGAGACCCCGTCCCCAGACCGATTCGACCTCGTCCTGGAGGCCTTTCGACGCGGAACCGACCCCGAGACGATCCATGAGAGGACCTCCATCGACCCGTGGTTCCTGCGCGAGCTCCGGGCCCTGGCGAGGGACGGCGACGGCACCGGCTCGCTTACCCGCAGCTTCAAGTCCGTGGACACCTGCGCCGCCGAGTTCGAGGCCCGCACTCCCTACTACTACTCCGCACACGAGCGAGCCCCCAGCTCCGAGGTGCGACGGGGCGATCGACCCTCCGTCGTGATCCTGGGCGCCGGGCCGAACCGGATCGGCCAGGGAATCGAATTCGACTACTGCTGCGTGCACGCAGCGATGACCGTCCGCGAGTCCGGGCGCGACGCGGTGATGGTCAATTGCAACCCGGAGACGGTCTCGACGGACTACGACACCTCCGACCGGCTCTACTTCGAGCCCCTGACCACCGAGGACGTCCTCGCCGTGGTCGAGGTCGAGCACCCCGAAGGAGTGGTGGTGCAGTTCGGGGGCCAGACGCCGCTGAAGCTGGCTCGGGCGCTCGAGGACGCGGGCGCACGCCTCCTCGGCACGCCGGTGGACGCGATCGACCTGGCCGAGGACCGTGGCCGCTTCGGCGCGCTGCTTCGCCGCCTCGGCATCGCCCATCCGCCGTACGGGACCGCGCTGTCGGCCGAGGAGGCGGTGGTGATCGCCGAGGAGGTCGGGTTCCCGCTGCTGGTCCGCCCCTCCTACGTCCTCGGCGGCCGGGCGATGGAGATCTGCTACACGGCCGACGGGCTCCTGGCCTACCTGGAGCAGCACGTGAAGGCCGACCAGGAGCACCCGCTGCTCTTGGACAGGTTCCTCGAGGACGCGATCGAGGTGGACGTGGACGCGCTCGCGGACGGCACCGACGTGCGTGTGGCCGGGATCATGCAGCACGTCGAGGAAGCCGGCGTGCATTCGGGGGACTCCGCCTGCGTCCTGCCCCCGATGAGCCTGGGCGAGGAGATGCTCCAGGAGATCCGCGAGACGACCAGGCTGATCGCGCTCGAGCTGGGGGTGGTGGGCCTGATCAACGTCCAGTACGCGGTCGCCGGAGGGAAGCTCTACGTGCTGGAGGCGAACCCGCGCGCCTCGCGAACGGTGCCCTTCGTGTCGAAGGCGATCGGCGCCCCGCTGGCGAAGATCGCCTGCCGCCTGATGCTGGGGGGCAGGCTCGCGGACGAGGACCTTCCGGACCTGCCGGCCGACCACGTGTGCGTGAAGGAGGCCGTGCTGCCGTTCGGGCGCTTCGCGGGCGCGGACTCCGTGCTCGGGCCGGAGATGAAGTCCACGGGCGAGGTGATGGGGATCGCCGCCGACTTCCCCACGGCCTTCGGCAAGGCGCAATCGGCGGCGGGGATCGCGCTCCCGAGCCGGGGAACCGTGTTCATCACCGTCACCGACACCGACAAGCCGGCGGCCACCCAGCTCGCCGCGCGCTTCCACGACCTGGGGTTCCGGATCATCGCCACCCGGGGGACGGCCCAGGCGATCTCGCGCATGGGCGTTCCCGTGACGGCGATCAACAAGATCGCCGAGGGCTCGCCCCACGTGGTCGACTACATCCGCAACCGGGAGGTCGACCTGGTGATCAACACCCCCACGGGCAGCGGCGCGCGCTCGGACGGTTACGAGATCCGCACCGCCGCCGTGCGCCAGGGGATTCCCTGCGTGACCACGATGACCGGCGCCTCGGCGGCCGCCCGGGCCATCTTCGCCCAGCGGGAGCGAAGCGCGGAACCGCGCTCGCTGCAGGAGCTTCATGACCGTCAGGCAGACCCCAGTCATCGCGCCGCCGTCTGAGCGCCGCGTGCTCGCGCCGTTGGGGCGGCGCCTGTGCGAGGTGACGGCGAACCGCTCCTCGGGCGGATACAGGATCTTCTCCGCTCTCGACCCCGTGGGGCCGCAGCCGCTGCCGGGCCAGTTCTACATGCTGGCGGCGGACTCCGGCTGGGGCGGGGCTGACGGCCGCCCGTACCTCCCGCGAGCCTTCTCGGTGGCCCAGGCGGAGCGCACCGGCGACGGCCACGTCCTCCACTTCCTGGTCGAGGCCGTCGGGCCGGGGACCGAGCGCCTGGCCGGCCTTCGGCCCGCGGAGGAGCTGTGGGTGACCGGGCCGCTGGGCCGCGGGTTCTCGCCCCCGCACGAGCTCGTCGCCGGCGCCGCGGGAGCGATCCTGGTGGGTGGCGGGATCGGGATCGCTCCGCTGGCGATCCTTCGCCGCCGGCTCGCCGAACGGGGCTTCCCGACCCGCACCCTGCTGGGCTTCCGCGATCGCCGGCATTCGGGCGGGGTCGAGGAGCTGTTCGACTGCTCCGAGGTGCGCCTGGCGAGCGAGGACGGGCACGCCGGCCACCGCGGCTACGTGACCGATCTGCTGGCCGTGATGCTCGACGGGGCCGAGGCGCGAACCGGCGCGGTCTACGCGTGCGGGCCACCGGCGATGCTCGAGGCGGTCCGGCGGATGTGCGCGCGGGCGGCAGTCGTCGCCGAGCTGGCGCTCGAGGCGCCGATGGCCTGCGGCTACGGCGCGTGCTTCGGCTGCGCGGTGCCGTTGGCGGATGGGGGCTACATGCGGTTGTGCGTCGACGGCCCGGTGGTGAACGCGGCCGCGATCGAGACCGCCCTCGTGCCGGGGTCCGGGCACTGATGGACCTGGGCCTCGAGCTGTGCGGCATTCGGCTCGAGCACCCGGTCCTGAACGGCTCCGGGACCTTCGACGCGATCGCCGCCAGGCGGGTCTTCGGGGCACCCTTGATTGACCACTTCCCGTTCGCGGCCTTCGTCTCGAAGACCATCACCCCCGGCCCACGGGCCGGAAACCCGCCCCCGCGGATCTTCGAGACGCCCGCTGGCATGATCAACTCGATCGGCCTCCCGAACAAGGGGCTCGAGGGTTTCCGCGGTCAGGACCTGCCGCTGCTGGCGGAGCTTCCCGTGCCGCTCATCGTGTCCGTGATGGGCACGAGCCACGAGGAGTTCACCCGCCTGGTGGATGGCATCGGAGGGCTCCCCGAGGTCGCCGCCCTGGAGTTGAACGTCTCGTGTCCGAACGTCGAGTCCGGCCTGATAGTCGGCCAGCAGCCGGAGGAGACGCTGGCCCTGGTACGGCGCCTGCGCCCGCTGACGCAGATGCCGATGATCGTCAAGCTGACGCCCAACGTCGCCGAGCCCGGGGCTGTCGCGCAGGCAGCCGAGCAGGGCGGCGCGAACGCCGTTTCGCTCGTCAACACGCTGCGGGCGAGCGCCGCGGCCCCCGGGGCGGCTCGTGCATGGCTGGGCGGCTCCGGCGGCGGGCTCTCGGGCCCCTCGATTCGGGCCTTCGCCCTGGCGCAGGTGCGCGAGGTGGCGGGCGCCGTGTCGATCCCCGTGATCGGCATGGGGGGGGTGGAATCGGGCGTCGATGCCCTCGCCCTGATCGCCGCCGGGGCAACCGCAGTGGCCGTGGGGACCGCCAACTTCCGGGACCCGTTGGCCGGCCGCAGGGTGCGAGAAGAGCTCGAATCCGAGCTGCTCGGGGTCGGCGCTCAGAGCCTGTCGGAGGTCCGCGGGGGGATGGCTCAGTCGACCTCAACTTAAGGTCGAAGCGAATTTCGCGGAAACTCCCGCGACGGCCTTGTACGGCTCGCGAAGCCGGGTATATGATCGCCGCCGCCCGATGGCTCCCTCCGTCGACACCGCCTCCGCTGTTCCCGAGCGCACCCACGAGCAGCGGATGCGGGCCCTACGGAGGGCGAACGAGATCCGCTCGCGTCGGGCGCAGCTGAAGCGCGACCTGAAGGCCGGGAAGGTGAACGTCGAGATGCTCCTCAGCGATCCCCCCGACTACGTCCTCTCCGCGAAGGCGTTCGACATGATCCTCGCCGTGCCCAAGTACGGCCGGGTGAAGGCCAACAAGATCCTGACCCAATGTCGCATCTCGCCCTCGAAGACGATCGGGGGCCTCTCAGAGCGCCAGCGGGCCGAGCTCGTTTCGCAGCTCCGCCGTTAGCGCTGGGCGCCCTCGCCCGAGTTGCCGCCACTCGTCTCGTTCCTCCGTCGTCGCGCTTCGGACGCCGACACGTTTCACTCGTGCGTGGAGCGTGCGCCGCTCCATCGGTCAGGATTCGGCGCCGTGTCGAACGTGTTCGTGATCACCGGGCCGTCGGGGGTCGGCAAGGGAACGCTGATCGCCGAGCTCCTGCGCCGAGTCCCGGGGCTCGAGGTCTCGATCTCGGCCACGACCAGGGCACCCCGCCAGGGTGAGGTGGACGGCCGCGACTACCACTACCTATCTCCGGAGGAATTCGAACGCCTCGCGCGTGCCGGCGAGTTCCTGGAGCACGCCACGTACAGCGGGAATCGGTACGGGACCCTGAGATCCGAGGTGGATCGGCGGCTCGAGGCCGGGCGGTCGGTCGTCCTCGAGATCGAGCTGCAGGGCGCCCGGCAGGTGCGTGCCGCGATGCCCGAGTCCCTGCAGGTGTTCATCGCCCCCCCCGATCCGGCGGCGCTTCGCGAGCGCCTCGAGCGGCGCGGGACCGATTCGGGCGAGGCGATCGACGACCGTTTGCGCACGGCGGAGCGAGAGCTCGCCGCCCAGCCTGAGTTCGAGCACGTGGTGGTCAACGATGACATCGATCGTGCGTCGCGCGAGCTCGAGCGAATCGTCCGCGGCGAGCTGTCCGTACAATCGTCCGGACGATGATCAAGCCGCGGGTCGACAAGCTGCTGGAACGCACCGATTCCCACTACGCGGCCGTGGTCGTGGTGGCCAAGCGCGCCCGCCAGCTCAACAGCTACTACCGCGCCCTCGGCGAGGGCAGCTACGAGGAGTACACCCCGCCGATGGTCGACACGCCGTCGGGGAACTACCTCACGATCTCGCTCGAGGAGCTGGCGGCGGGCAAGCTCGGATACCGCTACCGCGCCTGAGCGGGCGGCTGGGCTGCGATGGCCCGCATCCTCCTCGGGGTGAGTGGCGGGATCGCCGCCTACAAGGCGCTGGAGCTGGCTCGACTCGCGACCAGGGCGGGGCACGGGGTGCGGGTCCTGATGACGCCGGCAGCGAGGCGGTTCGTCGGCGCCGCCTCGTTCGAGGGGATCGTGGGCGCCCCCGTGCTGGGGGACGAATTCGAGCGCGATCCGCTACGGGGGGCCTTTCCGGGCGACCCGGCCCCCGACCACGACCCGATCGGGCACCTCGAGGTGGCCGCCAACGCCGACCTCTTCCTGATCGCCCCGGCATCCGCCAACACGATCGCGAAGCTGGCCGCCGGGATCGCCGACTCGATCGTGACCACGTCGTTCCTGGCCTGTGCCGCGCCCCGGGCCGTGGCCCCGGCGATGAACGACCGCATGTACACGGATGCCGCCACCCAGGCGAACCTGCAAACCCTGTGGAAGCGGGGCGTCCGCGTGATCGAGCCCGAGGAGGGAGCGCTGGCGTCGCGGGGGGAGCGCGGGCTGGGCAGGCTGCCTTCCCCTGAGCGCCTGCTCGCCGAGGTGGAGGCGCTGTTGCCCGCGGCGGAAGCTCCCTGGGACGGGCTGCGGGTCCTGGTCACGGCCGGCGGGACCCGGGAGCCAATCGACTCGGTGCGGTTCATCGGCAATCGCTCCAGTGGCCGCATGGGAATGGCGCTCGCCGAGCAGGCGGCTCGGCGTGGCGCCGAGGTGACCGTGATCGCCGCCAACGTCTCGCTCGGTGAGCCCGCGGGTGTCCGGCGCCTCGACGTCGAGACGACGGATGAGCTTGCGCAGGCGCTCCGCGAGGAGTTCCCTCGCTGCCACGTGCTCCTGATGGCGGCCGCGGTCGCCGACTTCCGCCCGGGACAGGCGCAGCCCGGGAAGATCGCCCGCGAGGCAGGCGGCACGCTCGAGCTGTCGCTCGAGAAGACTGAGGACGTCCTTGCCGGTCTCGCGCCTCGCCGGCGCGGCGATCAGACGGTGGTCGGATTCGCCGCCGAGCACGGGACCGGCGCGATCCAGCGGGCTCGTGCCAAGCTCGCCCGCAAGGGGCTCGACGCGATCGTCTTCAACGACGTCTCGCGGGCCGAGATCGGCTTCGACTCGGCCGTCAACGAGGTCGTGATCCTGGAGCCCGACGGCGAGCACCGGGTCGCGATGGCGCCCAAGGGCGAGATCGCCGCCGCCATCCTTGACCGTGTGGAGGCCCTACGCGCGCGGGCCGCGAGCATCGGGCGCTGATCAGGTTCCGCAGGCGGGGGTCGCTTCCCGCGGCTTCTACACTGGACGCATGAGCGAAGCGGCCGGTGATTCCCTCTATTCCCTGTACCAGCGGGGCATGTCCCTGCTGGAGGCCGGGGACTTCGCGCCGGCCACCGTGCCGTTGTCCAAGGCCGCTCGGATGGCGCCGGAGAAGAGCTCGATCCGCGAGGCCCTGGGGCGCGCCTACTTCCGCAACCGGCAGTTCGCCGAGGCGGCGGCCGAGTTCGAGGCGGTCGTCGAGACCCATCCGGTCAACGACTTCGCGCACTTCTGCCTCGGCCGCGCCCTCAGCCTGACGGGCGAGACCGAGCGGGCCCGCCATCACCTCGCGCTGGCCTCGAACCTGCGACCCGAACGGCGCGACTACCGTCTGTATCGGGACCGGCTGCCGGCAGCCTCCTAGCGCGCCGCCGTGCGCGCGGTCGTGCAGCGGGTCAGCCAGGCCGCCGTGGAAGTCGACGGGGAGCGCGTCGCCCGGATCGGGGCGGGGCTGCTCGTTCTGCTCGGGGTCTCGGCCGGGGACACCGCCGACGACGCGGACCGCCTCGCGGAGAAGGTCCGAAAGCTGCGGATCTTCGACGACGCCGATGGCCGGCTGAACGAGCCGCTCGGCGACCGCGAGGTGCTGTGCGTGAGCCAGTTCACGCTGTACGGAGACGTCCGCAGGGGCAACCGCCCGAGCTATACCGAAGCGGCGCCGCCCGAGGTCGCGGAGCCTCTGTACGAGCGCTTCTGCGAGCGACTCGACGCGCAGCGCGGGGTGTTCGGGGCCTGTATGGGGGTGGCGCTGGTCAACGACGGCCCGGTGACCCTGATTCTGGAGTCCTGAGGCGGCCGACCGCTGGTGGCCTCGGACCCCACCCTCGATGGGCTGTGGACGGCCTCGAAGGCCCCGGGTGAGGGTGAGGGAGCGGGCTATACTCAGGCCACCTCTTCTTCACCCGAACCCTGTTGAAGGCGGGCACGGGCCCGCCTTTTTTTCGGCGCGGAAGGGGCGGGGGAAAGACAACGGAACGAGAAGGAAACGGCTTGGAGGAGCTCCAGCAGCAGATCGAATCGAGGCTTCGGGACATGGATCCTGCGGTGGAGCTGATCGCGCTGGAGCGCCCTGCCGCCGAGTCCCTGCGCCTGTACATCGACCACCCTGAGGGTGTCGATCTCGCGCTTTGCGAGCGGGTCACCAACCAGTTGCGCGAGCTGCTGCAGAGCTGGTCGCTTGAGGTGTCCTCGCCTGGGGCCGACAGGCCATTGACCAAGCCCGAGCACTTCCGCCGCTACATGGGCAGGCGCGTCAGGGTGCGGACCCGGGAGGCGATCGAGGGCCAGCGGAGCTTCACCGGCACGCTGACGGCCGCCGACGAGTGCCGTGTTCGCCTCGACGCCGGAACCGGCGAGGTCGAGATCCCCCTGGCGCGCATCCGCCGCTCGAACCTGGTCCCGGACCATTCGACACTGCTGGAGGAGGGCCGATGACCCGCGAGATAGTCGACGCGATCAAGGGCCTCGAGCAGGAGAAGGGCATCGATGCCGAGACGCTGATGGCTGCGCTCGAGGACGCCCTCCTGTCGGCCTACAAGAAGACCCCCGGCGCCGCCAAGTACGCTCGCGTCGACCTCGACCGCGAGACCGCGGACTTCAGGGTTTTCGAGCTGATCCTGCCCCCGGAGCTCGAGGAGAAGCTGATGGCGCAGGCGATCGAGGAGCAGGAGCAGACGATCGATCCCGAGACGGGTGAGCTTCGCGAGCCGGAGGAGCCGGAGCTCGACCCGGAGCTCCTGGCCCCCTACGAGGACCAGATCACGACTCGCGACGTGACGCCCGAGAACTTCGGGCGGATCGCCGCCCAGACCGCGAAGCAGGTGATCCTCCAGCGCATCCGCGAGGCCGAGCGCCACATGATGTTCGAGGAGTACCAGGACCGGGTGGGGGAGCTGATCACCGGGATCATCCAGCAGTCCGACAACCGCTACACGCTGGTGCAGCTGCGCGAGCGGGTGGAGGCGCTGCTGCCTCGCTCGGAGCAGGTCTGGAACGAGCGCTACGACCACGGCATGCGGGTGAAGGCGGTGATCACCGAGGTGAACGCCGAGGGCAAGGGGCCGGGAATCGTCGTCTCGCGGCGAAACCCGGAGCTGATCAAGCAGCTCTTCGAGCTCGAGGTGCCCGAGATCGCCGACAGCCTCGTCGAGATCGTGGGCGTCGCCCGCGAGCCGGGCTACCGGTCCAAGATCGCCGTCATCTCCCACGCCGACGGCGTGGATCCCGTGGGGGCCTGCGTGGGGCCACGCGGCTCGCGGGTGCGGATGGTGGTCAGCGAGCTCCGAGGCGAGAAGATCGACATCATCCCCTACAACGAGGAGCCCGCGCGCTTCGTTGCCAAGGCGCTGTCGCCGGCGCGCGTCCGCGAGGTCCTCGTGGACGACGAGAAGCAGGAGGCGACCGTGATCGTCCCCGACGACCAGCTCTCCCTGGCGATCGGCCGCGAGGGCCAAAACGCCCGCCTGGCCGCCAAGCTCACCGGTTGGAAGGTCGACATCAAGTCCGAGACCGAGTTCAGCCAGGAGGAAGAGGAGATCGAGTTCGAAGAGGGCGAGGAGGCCGACGGCCGCTGCGCGGCGGTGTTGTCCGCCGGCCGGCGATGCCCGAACGCGGCGCTCACAGGATCGCGTTACTGCGGCCTGCCGCAGCACCAGGCGCTGGCACGCTTCCCCACCAATCAGGTGACGGTGCTGGGTACCCTCTCCGACGAGGAGATCCAAAAGCTTGCCGACGCGAACGCCGCCGAGGCGGAGGTGGCTCCACTGGTCGAGCGCGCCACGTCGGCGTTCGAACAGGCCGAGGGCTCGGGCGAAGGCGACGGCCAGCCCCAGGCCCCCGAATCCGAGGATCAGGCGGAATCCACCGAGGCTGAGGTTTCGGGCGAGGCACCCGCGGCCGAGGCCACGCCCCAAGGCGAGGAGGCCGGCACCCAGAGCACCGACGGGGCCGCCGAGACCCATGGCGAGCCGTCCGCTGAGGGCGACGAGGCCGGCGAGGAGCTCGCGCCCGAGGAAGCCCTCGCCCAGGACGCCGCGACGGAGGCCGATGAGAGCGACCCCGAAGCCGCCCGCGTGGGGGCCGATTCGCCCAATGAGCCCGAGGCGAGCGTCGAGCAGCCGGAGGAATGAGCAAGAAGCGCGTCCACGAGATCGCCAAGCAGGAGGGCCTCAGCAGCAAGGAGGTCCTCGCGGCACTGAACGCTGCGGGCATCGAGGCCAAGGCCGCCGCCTCCAGCGTGGAGGAGCAGGATGCCCTGAAGGCCTTGGCCGCCGCCGGCGGCGATGGGGCGAAGACGGACGGGAAAGCGAAACCGGCACGGGGCGACGAGGCCGCCGCGCCGGCTCCGAAGGCCGGTGACGGGGCCCCGCCGGCGCGCGAGGGGTCCGACGCCCCGCGCCCGGCCCGCCGTGATGGCGGGCAGGGCGGATCGCAGGCGCGCTCGGGACGCAAGCGGCGCCGGGTCGTGATCGATTCGCAGGCCTCCCGCCGTGAGCACATGCCGCAGGCCCCGCCCCAGCGGCCACCGCGCCGCCGGGGCGGGCGGCGTCGCCGGCCGCTGCTGGAGGAGCCGCAGGAGAAAGGGCCGGTCGAGGTCGTCGAGCTGCCACCGACGAAGGTCAACTCCGGCGCCACCGTGAAGGAGGTGGCGGAGACGCTCGGGCTCGGGACAGCCGAGGTGATCAAGAAGTTGATGGAGCTCGGCGAGATGGCGACCCTCACGCAGACCCTCTCCGACGAGACCATCACCGCCCTGGCCCAGGCGCTCGACCAGAAGGTGGAGGTCGTGAGCGCCGCCGAGGAGGCGCCCGAGGAGCCGGTCTATGAGGACTCGGAGCAGGACCTCGTGGATCGCCCGCCCGTGGTCACGATCATGGGCCACGTGGATCACGGCAAGACGTCCCTGCTCGACGCGATCCGCGAGACGGAGGTGGTCGCTGGCGAGGCCGGAGGCATCACGCAGCACATCGGCGCCTACCAGGTCCACCAGAACGGCAAGAAGATCACCTTCCTCGACACTCCGGGCCACGAGGCCTTCACGGCGATGAGGGCGCGGGGGGCCAAGGTCACCGACCTGGCGGTGATCGTGGTCGCAGCGGATGACGGCGTCATGCCGCAGACCGTGGAGGCCATCGACCACGCTCGGGCCGCCGAGGTGCCGATGCTGATCGCCGTGAACAAGATCGACCGGCCGGACGCTCAACCCGACAGGGTGCGCAACGAGCTCGCCTCGCAGGGCCTGACGCCGGAGGACTGGGGCGGCGACACGATCTTCTGCGACGTCTCGGCGAAGACCAGGGACGGCCTCGACAACCTGCTGGAGATGATCGTGCTCGCGGCCGAGCTCGAGGAGCTGAAGGCGAACCCGCACGCCCCGGCTTCGGGAGTCGTGATCGAGTCGCATCTGGATCCCGGCCGTGGCCCCGTGGCCACGGTGCTTGTTCAGCGGGGAACGCTCCACGTCGGGGATGCCCTGGTCGCCGGAGCGACGTGGGGGAAGGTGCGAGCCCTGCTCGACTTCACCGGGGCCCGGGTTGACGAGGCGGGGCCCGGCGACCCGGCGGAGGTGCTCGGCTTCGACGCCGTCTGTGAGGCCGGCGCGAGCGTCCAAGCGGTGGATGGCGAGCGCGCCGCGCGCGAGATGGCCGACGAGCGGCTGCACCGGCTGAAGACCGAGGCGCTGGCTCGGCAGCAGGCACGCAAGATCAGCCTCGACGAGGTCTTCCAGAAGGCGACCGCAGGCGAGGTCAAGGAGCTCAACTTGGTCCTCAAGGCCGATGTGTCCGGGTCACTTGGCGCCCTGCAGGACGAGATCGCCAAGCTGCCACAGGAGCGGATCGTGGCCGACGTCATCCACGCCGCCACGGGCGGGATCAGCGAGTCCGACGTCATGCTGGCGGCGGCCTCCGACGCGATCATCATCGGGTTCAACGTGCGCCCGCTGGTGGAGGCCCGCAAGGCCGCGGAGCGGGAAGGCGTCGAGATTCGCACCTATTCGGTCATCTACAAGGTCACGGAGGACCTGCGAGCCGCGATGGAGGGCCTGCTCGAGCCCGAGGAGGTCGAGGAGCAAATCGGCCAAGCGGAGGTCAAGGAGCTCTTCCGCGCCTCCCGGGTGGGCACGATCGCCGGCTGCGAGGTCACGGAGGGCAGGATCACGCGCAACGCCCAGGTCCGCCTGGTGCGGGACGGGACCGTCGTCTGGACCGGCCGGGTCGGTTCGCTGCGCCGGTTCAAGGACAACGTCCAGGAGGTCGAGGCCGGGCTGGAGTGCGGCGTCGTCCTCGACGGCTACCAGGACGTCAAGGTGGGGGACGTGCTCGAGCTGTTCGAGACCAAGCAGGTCGAGCAAACGCTGGAATAGCCTCGGCCCGAAGGGCTGAGTGCTTGCGCGACGGCCGCATAGCTGCGCGTCACGGTGGTTGTGGGATTGCCCGGGGACCGGGCAAAAGGTCAACCAGCGGTAGACGGGCCGCGTACCCTGCGGCCATGGCCGCGTACGTCTGCGTGATCGAGGTCCGGCTGCACCTGAACGACTCCCACGACCTGAAGGCAAAGCGAAAGACCGTCCACTCGCTGAAGGCGCAGGTCCGGAAGCGCTTCGGCGCCTCGGTGGCGGAGGTCGACGGCCACGACACGTGGCAGCGCGCGACGCTGGTCTGCGCGCTGGTGGGCGGGGGAGAGGTTCAGGGGCGAGCCGACGACGTGGAGCGCTTCATCGAGGCCCGCTGCCCGGACGGGTGCGCGTTCGAGCGCGACCTCCTCAGCCTGACGGACCTGCGCGGCTGACCCGGCGGGAGGCGATCCGCCCTCAGCTATAGTCGGCCGCTGCAACGCCCTCTGAGCCCGAGGCTCAGGGAAGGGGATTCGAGATGGACCGAGCGGGAAATCCCGGCCGTTCTTCGCGCATCAGGAGGGTTAACGAGGTGTTGCGCGAAGTCATTGGATCCGCGATCGCGAGCGAGCTCGAGGATCCCCGAATTGGATTCGTCACCGTGACCTCCGTAGACACAAGTCCCGACCTCCGCGCCGCACGCGTGTACGTGAGCGTGCTCGGAAGCGAGTCCGAACGTGAGGCAACCCTGGCCGGATTGCGCTCTTCACACGGCGTGATCCAGGCGAAGATCGCGCGTGAGATGCGGATCAAGCGGACCCCGAGCCTGAGCTTCCACTACGACGAGACTCCGGAGCGTGGCGTGCGCGTCTCGAGGCTCCTGGACACGTGAGCGGCACCGTGCCCGCGGTGGTGGGACGCGAGGACGCGTCGCCGGCGGAGATGGTCGAGGAGCTCCTGGCGGGGGACCGTTTTCTGCTGACGACCCACGAGGGCCCTGACGGTGACGCGCTGGGCTCGCTGCTGGCCCTTCACCAGATGCTCGCCCAGCTCGGCAAGGACTCGGTGATGTTCCTGGGCGCGAAGGAGTTCCCGCTGCCGGTCGAGTACCGGTTCCTGTCCCTGGAGGAGGTCTTCCACGAGCCCCCGGCGGACGTGGTCGACCGCACGATCGTCTTCCTGGACTGCGGGAACATCGACCGGATGCCGGTGGAGTTCCTGCAGCGCGGCGATGCCAGGGTCCTCAACATCGACCACCACCACGACAACACGCGCTTCGGGACCGTCAACCTGGTCGACACGCAGGCCGCGTGCACCGCCCAGATCCTGTTCGAGCTGGGCAAGCTGCTCGGGGTCACGCTGACGCCCGAGATCGCCAGCGCCCTGTACGTCGCGCTGGTCACCGACACGGGACGGTTCATGTACGAGAACACCTTCCCCGCGGCCCACCGGATGGCCGCGGAGCTGATCGAGGCGGGCGTGGACGTCCACGACACCTACCGCCGCCTCTACGAGCGGGTCCCGGTCGAGAAGCTGCGCCTGGTCGCCCGCGCGATCGAGAACATCGAGCGCTTCGAAGAGTGCCGGCTGGCGGTGACCTACATCTCCGCCGGCGACTACTCCGACACCGGAGCCAGCGAGGTGCTGACCGAGGGGATCATCGACCACGTCCGCTCACTCGAGGGCACCGAGGTCGCGGCCCTGATCCGTGACAAGACGGATGGCGGCCGGGCCGCGCGCAAGGTCAGCCTTCGCTCGACCGGGGGGGCGGTCGATGTCTCGGCGATCGCCCGAAAGCACGGTGGCGGCGGCCATCGCCGGGCGGCCGGATTCTCGACTGACCTCGGTTACGCCGAACTGGTCGAGATCCTCTGTGCCGCCGCCCGCGCCCAGCTCTGATCGGCCGTCCACCGGCGATCCTGCCGAGAGCCCCCGGGACGGGGTCCTCCTGATCGACAAGCCGGCAGGCGTCACTTCGCACGACGTCGTCGCTCGCTGCCGCCGCGAGCGTGGCCAGCGGGCCGGCCACGCCGGCACCCTCGACCCGTTCGCCACCGGGCTGCTGCTCATCCTCCTCGGCCGGGCGACGCGCCTTCAGCGCTACCTGCTGCCCCTGCCGAAGACCTATCGGGCGACCGCGCGCCTGGGATGGCGGTCCACAACCGGGGACCCGGACGGGGATCTGACGCACACGGGGGCGGTCCCCGACCGGCTCGAGCTGCCCACGGGCCGGGTCCGCCAGCGCGTGCCGATGACTTCGGCGGTGAAGGTCGGCGGGGAGCGCCTGTACCGGCGAGCGCATCGAGGGGAGCGGGTCGAGACGCCGGAGCGCGAGGTCGAGGTCCACAGGGCCGAGCTCCTGTGGGCGGACGCGGAGCGCGCCGAGTTCGAGATCGAGTGCTCGAGCGGCACCTACGTACGGACCCTGGTCGAGACCCTGGGCGACGCTTTCTGCGAGCGCCTGCGGCGAATCGCGGTCGGCCCCTTCCGGGTGGACGATGCCGGCGGCCAGCCGCTGGCAGTCGAGGCCGCCACGGTGTTCCTGCCCGAGCGGGCCCTCGACGCGCGAGAGGCGGAGTGGGTCCGCCACGGTCGCGCGGTCCCGGCGTTCGACGCCTGCACCGGGCCCGTCAGGCTGACGCACGACGCCCGCGTGCTGGCCGTGGCCCGGCGGCGCGGCGCCGTGCTTCAGCCCGAGGTCGTGCTGGCGTAGGCGCGGTCAGCCCCTCGCATGAAAGGGTTTCGCGCAGGCGGTGCCCTAGCTGCCGATCGAGACACCGGCCAGATGAAGATCCAGGTCACCCGGCTTTCAGAGGCGAAGCACCGATCGCGGGAGATCGCGATCGGTGTCTTCGACGGCGTCCACCTGGGCCATCGAAGGGTGATCGACGACGCGGACACGGTCTTGACCTTCGAACCGCACCCGCTTCGCGTCCTTCGCCCCGACGCCGCGCCCAAGCTGATCATGCCGTTCGAGATCAAGCGCGACGTGATCGAGGGGCTGGGGGTGAGGGAGCTGGTCGTGATCCCCTTCGACGACGAGTTCTCCTCGATCGCCCCGGAGGAGTTCTGCTCCAGGATTCTGGTGGACGACCTGGGGGCCGAGCGCGTCTCGGTCGGGGAGAACTTCCGCTTCGGGGCGAAGGCCCGAGGAGACCCCGAGATGCTGGGCGCCCGTGAGGAGTTCGGGACCAGGGTCGTCCCGCTGGTCGAGGTCGACGGGGAGATCGTCTCCTCCACTCGAGTCCGGTCGCTGGTCGCGGCCGGCGAGGTGGAGGCGGCAACGCGCTGCCTGGGAGCTCCGTTTCTGCTCGAGGGCCGGGTCGTGGAGGGGGACGGGCGCGGACGCGAGCTCGGCTTCCCCACCGCCAACATCGTCCCGGCCGACGACGTCGTCTGCCCCGGCCACGGCGTCTACGCGGCGTTCGCCGATGGGCGCCCCGCGGCGGTGAACGTGGGCGTCCGGCCCACCTTCGACACGGGCCGCAGGCTCCTGGTGGAGGCCTACCTGATCGACTTCGATGGCGACCTCTATGGCCACACGCTGCGGATCGCTTTCGTCAGCCGGCTGCGCGGCGAGCGCCGCTTTCCGTCCGTGGAAGACCTGGTCGAGCAGATGCATCGCGACACGGAAGAGGCCCGAAACCTCTGTGCTAGCTTCACACCTCCGCGATGACCCTGACCAAGGAGCGAAAGCAGGAGCTGATCGGCAAGTTCGGCCGCGAGGAGGGCGACACGGGCTCGGCCGAGGTCCAGGTGGCGCTGCTCACGGAGCGCATCAACCACCTGACCGAGCACCTGCGGACGCACAGCAAGGATCACCACTCGCGCCGGGGATTGCTGATGATGGTCGGCAAGCGCCGGCGCCTGTTGCGATACCTGGAGAGCGCCAGCCTGGAGCGCTATCGCAAGGTCGTGGCCGACCTCGGTCTGCGGCGCTAGCCAGTTGGCGCCGAGCCGCACGGCGAGACGCCGGGCTGGCGGATGTCGATGATCTCGCCGGGGACGCCGGCGCCGGACTTCTCGCTCCCCAACCACGAGGGCAGGCCCGTTCGCCTCTCCGACTTCAGCGGCCGCAAGCTGGTGCTGGCCTTCTACCCCCTCGACTTCAGCCCGGTGTGCACCGACCAGCTCTCGGTCTACCAGGAGGTCCTGGACCGGATCGAGGAGCAGGGCGCGACCCTGGTGGGGGTGAGCGTCGACTCGAGCTGGGCGCACAGGGCGTTTCGCAAGCAGCTTGGCCTCTCGATTTCCCTGCTCTCCGACTTCGAGCCAAAGGGGGAAATGACACGAAGCTACGGCGCCTATCTCGACGCCGTCGGCCACGGCAACCGCTCGCTAGTCCTGATCGACGAGGAGGGGATCGTGCGGTGGGTGCACGAGTCTCCCACGCCGGCGGAGATCCCCGGCGCGAACCTGATCTTCGACGCCCTGTCCACGGTCGCCTGAGCCCGGCCCCGGTGCCGCAAGGCGCGCACGGCGCGTAGCGTTGACGTGATGAGCGAGCTGACCAGTGCCGCGGTCACGCCGGCGGGACCCCTGGATCACGTCCGCGGCGCGGGCGCGGAGGCGATCGTGTACCTGGACCTGGCCTGCCCGCACTGCGCGGCCACCTGGATCGAGCTGGCCGATCTGCCGCTGCGCCTCGTGTTCCGGCACTTTCCGGTGGCCACGAAGCATTCTCGGGCGCCGGCCCTCCACGCCGCGGCCGAAGCGGCCTCGATCCAGCGCGAGGACGCGTTCTGGGAGCTCGTGGACTCGATCTACCGCGACCAGGGCAGGGTGGACGACCCGCATCTGTGGCAGCGGGCGCGCGAACTGGCCCTCGAGCTCGATCGCTTCGAGCGCGACCGGCGCGCCGAGGCAGTGCGGAGGCGGGTGAGACGGGACTTCGAGGGCGGGATACGAGCGGGGGTCGCGGGAACGCCGGCCGCCTTCGTCGCCGGACGGCCGGTGGGCAGCGACGTGGTCGGGGCGCTCCGCGCCGTGGCACGCGCCCCCGGTCGGCCCGCACACCCCGTGTAACATCGCCTTCGTTAGAGAACGAGAGTTCTGATCAAGATTGGCCGCCAACCGGGCGGCCGGATGGGAAAACGCACTCATGAGCATGTTTCACGTGAGCCGTGTCTCGACGGAGGTGGGCGGCAACGAGATCTCCTTCGAGACCGGCAAGCTCGCCCGGCAGGCGAGCGGTTCCGTCGTCGTTCGGTCGGGGGACACGATGGTCCTCTGCACCGCGACGGTCGGCAACCTTCGCGACGTCGACTTCCTGCCCTTGACGGTCGACGTCGAGGAGCGGCACTACGCGGCAGGGAAGATCCCCGGCTCCTTCTTCCGGCGCGAGGGGAGGGCGGGCGAGAAGGCCACCCTCACCGCGCGGATGATCGATCGGCCCCTGCGCCCCCTGTTCCCGGCGGGGTGGCACTACGAGACGCAGATCGTCTGCCAACCGTTGTCCGTGGAGTACGAGCACACCTACGACATCCTGGCGATGAACGGCGCCTCGGCCGCGGTGGCCGTGTCACCGATTCCCGTGCCGACCCACGTCGGGTCCGTGCGGGTCGGGAAGCTGCACGGCGACTTCGTCTTCAACCCGCCCGAGGAGGCCACCGAGGACCTCGAGATGGACCTGGTGGTCTCCGGCTCCAGCGAGGCGATCCTGATGGTGGAGTGTGGGGCCAACGGCGTCACCGAAGCCGAGGTGCTCGACGCCCTCGACATCGCGCACGGCGAGATCAAGAAGATCTGCGCGACCCTCGAGGACCTCCGCCGCGAGGCGGGGAAGGAGAAGCTCCAGATCGAGGTGCCGAAGATCGACCCCGAGCTCGTCGAGCGGATCCGCTCCACGCACGCTGCGAAGCTGGACGAGGCGACGCAGATCCCGGAGAAGCTGGCGCGCCAGGATGCCGCCAAGGCGGTCGAGGAGGAGGTGCTGGGCCAGTACGCCGGGGCCCCGGAGGGCCAGGACGCGGACCCCGAGCAGCGCGCCGAGGTGTCCCGAGCGTTCGACAAGCTGGAGAAGGAGATCATCCGCCGCCGGATCGCGGTCCAAAAGAAGCGGCCGGACGGGCGCGCACAGGACGAGATCCGCCCGATCGAGTGCGAGGTGGACGTCGCGCCCCGGGTTCACGGGTCGGCGCTGTTCACCCGCGGGGAGACGCAGATCCTCTCGAACGTCGCCCTGGGCACGAGCCGCATGGACATGCGCGTGGACAACCTGAGCCTGGTCGAGTCGAAGACCTTCTGGCACCACTACAACTTCCCGCCCTTCTCGGTCGGGGAGGTGGGGTTCATGCGCGGCCCGAAGCGGCGTGACATCGGCCACGGAGCGCTGGCCGAGCGGGCTCTGGCGCCCACGATCCCCGGCCAGGAGGAGTTCCCCTACGTGGTCCGGGTCGTCTCGGAGACGCTGGAGTCGAACGGCTCGTCCTCGATGGGCTCCGTCTGCGCCTCTTCGATGGCGCTGATGGCGGCCGGGGTGCCCGTGACGGACACCGTCGCGGGAGTCGCGATGGGGCTGATCAAGGAAGGCGACGAGCACGTGGTGCTGACCGACATCGCCGGCGTCGAGGATCACCTCGGCGACATGGACTTCAAGGTCGCCGGCACCGCCGACGGGATCACCGCCCTGCAGATGGACATCAAGATCTCCGGGGTCACCTTCGAGATCCTGCGCGACGCGCTCGAGCAGGCCCGCCGTGGACGGCTCTTCATCCTCGACCAGATGCACGAGGCCATCCCCGAGCCGCGCGAGCAGCTCTCGATCCACGCGCCGCGCATCGAGCAGATCAGGATCGACCCGGAGAAGATCGGTGCCCTGATCGGCAAGGGCGGCGAGACGATTCGCGCCCTGTCGGAGGAGTTCGAGGCGGATATCAACGTCGAGGACGACGGCACGGTGCAGGTGTACGCGCCGAGCGGGGCCCTCGTGGACGCCTGCATCGCGCGCATCGAGGCGATGACCAAGGAGGCCGAGGTCGGCGACCGGTTCACCGGCAAGGTCGTCAAGACGACCGCGTTCGGGGCCTTCATCGAGCTGACCAAGGGCACCGACGGCCTGCTTCACATCTCGAACGTGAAGCCGGGCGAGCGCGTGGGAGCGGTCGAGGACGTGTTGAAGCAGGGCGACCAGCTCGACGTGACGGTGGTCGAGGTGGACCGCGAGCGCGGACGCATCGGCCTGCGCCTCTCCAGCGACCCTGCGGTCGAGGGAAAGGCGCCCGACGAGCTCAGCAACGTGGGGACCGGCGACTCCGGCCCGCGCCGCGGGAACGGCGGCGGGCGGCGTGAGCGGGAGCGGCTCGACGGCGGGCGACGCGAGCGCGGCCGCGGCGGCGGGCGCGGGCGCCACTGAGCGCGTGCGCCGCGCCGCGCACTCCGGGAACCCCCTTGCCTGAGCGCGAGCTCCACCCCCTGCCAGAGGGCGTCCAGCTCACCGAGCTCGACCCGGGGCTGCGGTTGATCACCGAGGCCGTCCCCTCGGTGCGCTCGGTGGCGCTCGGGCTGTGGGTGCGCACCGGGTCGCGCGACGAGGGCCCCGGCCAGGCCGGGGTTTCGCACTTCCTCGAGCACCTGCTGTTCAAGGGCACCGAGCGCCACTCGGCGATCGAGATCTCGGAGCTGTTCGACGGCATGGGAGCGGCAACGAACGCGGCGACCAGCAAGGAGTCCACGCATCTCCACGCCCGCCTGCTGGACGAGCACACCGACGAGGCGTTCGAGCTCCTGGCCGAGATGCTGCTGGCTCCGGCGCTTCCCCCGGTGGAGGTGGACTCCGAGCGCGAGGTGGTACTGGAGGAGATCGCCATGTACGAGGACGAGCCCCAGGATCG
The DNA here is from genome assembly GCA_044871225.1 of Solirubrobacterales bacterium. Classification (GTDB taxonomy): domain Bacteria; phylum Actinomycetota; class Thermoleophilia; order Solirubrobacterales; family 70-9; genus AC-56. Next base: position 9,242 of record JBIOZP010000067.1, on the reverse strand, counting down.
GGTGCACGACGTGCTGGCGGCCGCCGTCCACGCCGATCATCCGCTGGGGCGCCGGGTGCTGGGCGACGCCGCCGTGATCAGCTCGATCCCGGTGCCGGAGATCGACTCCTACCACCGGGCCCGCTACACGGCCCCGAACCTGGTGGTCGCGGCCGCCGGGCACCTCGAGCACGAGCGGATCGTGGAGCTGGCCCGCGTCAACCTGAGGCCCCCCGAGGGGGAGCGGAACGGGGTCCCGGACGAGGCCGCCGAGGAAGGCCCGGCGCGGTTCGCGTTTCACCCCAAGGACACCGAGCAGTACCACATCTGCTTCGGCGGTCCCGGTATCGCCAGAGACGACGAGCGGCGCTTCGCTCTGGGGGTGCTCGACGCGATCTTCGGCGGCTCCACATCATCGCGGCTCTTCCGCGAGGTCCGCGAGAAGCGAGGCCTCGCGTACGCGGTGGGCTCCTACACCGAGCAGTACGTGGACCGGGGGATGGTCGCGATGTACGTCGGCACGCGCGAGGACAACGTCCGCGAAGCCTGCGAGATCATCGGCCGCGAGCTGGGCGCGCTTCGCGACCGAGGGGTCAGCGCCGAGGAGCTGACCCGGGCCAAGGAGCACGTCAAGGGGCGGATGGTCCTGGCGCTCGAGGCGACCGGCTCGCGCATGGCGCGGCTAGCGCGCTCGGTCCTGTTCGACGTGCCCCTGCTGTCGCTCGACGAGATGCTCGCGCACGTCGACGGCGTGGGGGAGGAGGACGTCGCCGACCTCGCTTCGGAGTTCTACGACCCCGAGCGCCTGTCGGCTGCGTGCATCGGCCCCGACGAGGAGCACTTCAAGCAGGCCACGGCGTCGGTCAGCGAGGCGCTTACATCAGCATGATCCGGGTGGCCGTCTCGGGCGCCGCGGGGCGCATGGGACGGACGGTGTGCGAGGCCGTCACCGAAGCCGGGGACCTCGAGCTGACGGGGCGTGCCGACCCGGCCCTGGACGTGCCCCTCGCCGGCGTGCTCGAAGAAGCCGACGTGGTGGTGGACTTCACGACCCCCGACACCGCTCCCCAAAGCGTGCGCGAGTGCCTGGCCGCCGGCGTTCACGCCGTCGTCGGCACGACCGGATTCGACGTCGAGGCCGTGCGCGCCGATGCGGAGGAGGCGGCGAAGGAGGGCAAGGGCACGCGGGTGTTCGTGGCGCCCAACTTCGCGATCGGCGCCGTGCTGATGATGCAGCTGGCCAGGCAGGTCGCCCCGCACATGCCCGAGTGCGAGATCGTCGAGCTCCATCACCAGGCAAAGCTCGATGAGCCATCGGGGACGGCAAAGCGCACCGCCGACCTGATCCGCGAGGCGGGCGGCAAGGTGCACGAGCCGATTCACGCCGTTCGCCTTCCCGGCCTGGTGGCCCACCAGGAGGTGATCTTCGGGGGCGAGGGCCAGACGCTGTCCATCCGGCACGACACCACGGACCGGCGCTCGTTCATGCCCGGGGTGTTGCTCGCCGTCCGCAGGGTCGCTGAGCTGCCGCAGCCGTTGACCGTCGGCCTCGAGCACCTCCTCTAGCGTGACCGACTTTTCCGCCCTATGGCGGTGAAGACCTCGGGCACGGTGCCGTTGGGAGGGCCCGGGGACCCATGCGCCTCTGCCAGGTAGCGCTGAGCGTCGGCGACCTGCGGCGCTCGCAGGCGTGGTACCGGCGCGTCCTCGGGCTCGAGCCCGCCGGCGGCACCAGCCTGTTCGCCGGCCCGCTCGCGACGATGGTGCAGGGCGTCCCCCGGTCGGCTTCCACCTGCTGGTGGCTGGTGGATCGCCAGGAGCTCCTCCAGCTGGAGCTGTTCGAGTTCCGCAGCCCGCTGGTGCGGCGGCTGCCCGCGGACTGGCGGCCGAACGACATCGGATACACGATGGCCTCGATCTGGGTGGCGGACCTGCAGCGGGCCATCGAACGCGCCCGGGCCGAGGGGACCCCACCCTTGAGCGAGCCGGCCGGCCCGGCGGGAAGCCGCCGAGTGTGCGTCCGCGATCCCGATGGGGTGCTCCTCGAGCTGATGGAGGACGACCCTCGCGGCCCGAGCCCCCGGGAGCGTCCGCGTCCCGCGGTCCCTGCTGCGATTCGCGCCGTCACCCTTTCGGTCCCGGAGCTGGGCCGATCTCGGCGGGTGCTGACCGAGGCGTTCGACCTGCGGCCGGCCGAAGGGGTGAGGCTCCATGGCCCCGAGCACGAGGCGTTGTGGGGCCTCGAATGCGCCGAGCGCCAGGCCGAGCTCCTGTGGGCGGACGACGTCGTGGTCGAGCTCGTCGAGTACACGCGCCCGCGGGGCAGGCCGTGGCCGCCGGGCTACCGGATCTCCGACCTGGGCCTGCTCAACGTTGCCTTCGGGTTCGAGGATCGTGGATCGTTCGAGGAGGCGCACCGGCGTTGCCTGCGGGCGGGCCTGCGGCCGAACAGTCGCCCGCTGCACCTGGGAGCGTGGTCGGTCGTCTACCTGACCGACGATCAGGGGTTCAGCTTCGAGCTCCTTCACGTCGAGCCCTGGTACCGCGGGCGCATGGGGTTCCTCCCGCGTGCCACCCCTAAGACGGCTGTGCTCGGCGGGCGCACCCCGTCGAGGCTCCGAGCGACCCGGCGCTTCGACAAGGCGGTGCTCACCGGGGCGGCGGGCGGCCTGGGAACCGAGCTCGCGCGCCTGTTGGCGCAGGACGGCACCGAGCTCGTGTTGCTCGACCGGGACGCGGCCGGGCTGTCGAGGCTGGAGGCGGAGCTCGATGGCGAGGTGGAGGTGGCGACGTTGCAGGTGGACTTCGCCGACTTGGAGGCCGTTGACGGAGCCGCTCGCACGGTGGCCGCCGAGCATCCCGAGGCCGACCTGCTGATCGCCGGCGCCGGCCTCGATCGAGCGCAGTCGCTGCTGGCCTTCGACTGGCGCCAGGCCCGCGACGACTTCGCGGTGAACTCGCTCGCCAACCTGGTGCTCCTGTCGCACCTCGCGCCGGGGATGGCGGCGCGCGGAGGCGGTCACGTGACCGCGATCGTCAGCCTGGCCGCCATGGTCGGGATGCCGTACGAGGCCGCTTACAGTGCCAGCAAGGCCGCGCTGGCGGCGATCGCCGAGTCGGGGCGAGCGGAGCTGGAGCCCGAGGGGGTGACGTTCACGGCCGCCTTTCCCGGCTTCGTCGACACGCCGATGTACCGGGCCAACGCCTTCCGCAAGCCGCGCCCCGGCGGACTTCGGGACCGCCTTCGCCTGGGAGCCGGCAGCCCCTATCCGATCCCCCCGCGCGATGCGGCCGAGCGCATCTACGTCGCGACCCTCAAGCGCCGCCGGGCGGTCTACTTTCCCGCGCGCGAGCGCCTGAAGCTGGAGCTGGCGAGGAGGCTGCCGGCCCGGGCTCGGGACGCGATGACCCGCCGGGCGATGATCCCGCCGGGGGCCGCAAGCCGGCCGCCGCGTTCGCGATACTAGGTGCGATGGCAACGATCTCCGGCGTGATCACGGCCATGGCGACGCCGTTCAGCGAGAGGGGCGCGCTGGACCTCGATGGCGCCCGCCGGCTGGCGCGGCACCTGGTTGACAACGGCTCGCACGGCCTGGTCGTGGCGGGCACGACCGGCGAGTCGGCCACGCTGTCCGACGAGGAGAAGCTGGAGCTGCTGCGCGCGGTCAAGGACGAGGTCGGCGACCGGGCGACGATCGTCTGCGGCACGGGATCGAACGACACGCGCCACTCGGTCGAGTTGACCCGGCGCGCCTGCCGCGTCGGTGCCGACGCCGTGCTGGTCGTGACCCCGTACTACAACAAGCCCAATCGCGCGGGGCTTCGGGCTCACTTCGAGGCGGTCGCCGCCTCGGCTGGCGACACCCCCGTGATCCTCTACAACATCCCCTCCCGCTGCGTGATCAACCTGCCCCCGGAGTTCCTGGCGGAGCTGGCCGCTGAACTCGAAAACGTGGTCGCCGTCAAGCAGGCCAACGACGACGAGCTGGGCCTCATCGAGGGGCTCGATTTGCTCGCCGGCAACGACGGCGTCTTCCTTCGGTGCCTGGCCCTGGGGGGCACGGGAGGCATCCTGGTGTCCTCGCACCTGGTCGGGCCGGAGATGCGGGCGCTGTACGAGGCGGCGGTCGGCGGCGACGAGGCGCGCGCGCAGGAGCTCGACGCGGGGCTGCGGCCGATCTACGAGGCGACCGTGGTCACCAGCAACCCGATCCCGGTCAAGGCAGCGCTCGAGATGCTCGGAATCGTGGACGGCCACGTGCGCCTTCCCATGGTCCCCGCGAGTCCCGGTGAGCGGGCCGCCGTGAGGACGGCCCTCGAGCGGCACGGCCTGCTGGTCGCCGGCGGCGCCGCGTAGATGCGCGGCCTTCGAGCGGGCGAGGACAGAGCCGGTTGACGGCCTCCATCCGCGTCCTACCGCTGGGTGGGCTGGGCGAGATCGGCAAGAACATGACCGTCGTCGAGCACGACGGGCGCCTCGTCGTGGTCGACACCGGGCTGATGTTCCCGACCAGCGAGATGCTCGGCATCGACCTGGTGCTGCCGGACTTCTCCTACCTCCGCGACCGGGCCGAGGACATCGAGGCGATCGTCCTGACCCATGGCCACGAGGACCACGTTGGCGCCCTTCCGTTCGTGCTGCGCGAGATCGGGATCCCGCCGGCGATCTACGGGGGCGCGCTGACGGTCGGGCTGGTCCGCTCGAAGCTCGAGGAGCACCGGTTGCGTGACCTGCCGCTGGCCGTGCTGGAGGCGGGGGAGAGGGTCAGTCTCGGCCCGTTCGAGCTCGAGCTGGTCCACATGGCGCACTCGATCCCTGATTCCAGGGCGGTGGTGCTGCGCACCGGCCTCGGCGCGCTTCTGATCACCGGCGACTACAAGTTCGACCAGACCCCCGTGGACGGCAGGCCCGCTGACGTCTCGCGCCTCGCCGAGCTGGGCAGCGAGGGGATCCTGTGCCTGTGCGGAGACTCGACCAACGCCGATCGCTCGGGTGTGGCGCCGTCCGAGTCGAGCGTCGGCCCGGCCCTGCTCGACCTCTTCTCACGCTGCCGCGGCCGCATCATCGTGACCTCGTTCGCGTCCAACGTCCACCGGGTGCAGCAGGTGATCGACGCCGCGGCTCAGCTCGACCGGCGCGTGGCGCTGGTGGGACGTTCGATGCGAAAGAACTTCAACATCGCGTCAAACCTCGGCATCGCCGAGGTCCCCGAGGGGATGCTGATCCCGGCCCGCGAGATCGAGTCGTTCCCGGACCACAAGGTGGTCGCGATCTCCACCGGAAGCCAGGGTGAGCCCCTGTCGGCCCTTCGGCGCATGGCCCACGCCGATCACGCCGACGTGGAGCTCCACTCGGGCGACACGGTGATCTTCTCGGCCACGCCCGTCCCCGGTAACGAGCGCTCGGTGAACGAGACGATCGACCGGATCTTCGAGATCGGCGCCGAGGTCGTGACGGCGGCCGACGCGCCGATCCATGCCTCCGGCCACGGCTGGCAGGAGGAGCTGAAGCTGATGCTCAACCTCACCCGCCCTCGCTACGTGATGCCGTTCCACGGCGATCACCGCCGGCTTCGCCTCCACGGCGCGCTGGCGGAGTCCGTGGGCATCGATCCGGACCGGGTGTTCACGGGCCGCAACGGGCTGGGATTGGAGATCGACGAGTCGGGAGCCCGCCTGGGCCACGAGGTCTCGGCCGGGATGATCTTCGTCGACGGGGTGGACATCGGGGACCCCGACGACGTCGCCCTGCGCGACCGCCGGACCCTGTCGGCTGACGGGGTGTTCATCGTCGTGGCCACGATCTCCTCCGACGATGGCTCGCAGGTGGCGCCGCCGGAGATCATCTTCCGAGGCGTCCCGTTCGTGGAGGAGGCCGACGGGCTGGTCGAGGAGCTTCGCGGCGTGGTGGGGGACTCGCTCAGGAACGCGGCCGAGCACGAAGAGCGCGAGGCGACCCTGCTCCAGCAGGACCTCCACGACGACATCGCCAGCTTCGTGTACGAGCGCCTGCGCCGCCGGCCGATGGTCCTGCCGGTCATCGTCGAGGTTTGAGGAAGGCGGCTGTTACGCTGGCCTCGGTGCGTCGGGGGACCCGCAGGACGGCTGGATGGCGCCCCGGCGCGGCCCGCCGGGGGCAGCTCTTGGCGGCCTTCGCGCTCACGGTCTCGCTTGCCGGGCCCGCCTCCGCAGCGGGGGCGCCCGCCGCGGTGTCGGCAAAGCTCAGGGTCGCCACGGCGCCAAAGCACCAGCTCGAGCCGGTGGATGTGGTGCCGCTTCCGGGTGGCGCGACCGTGTACCGCTACCAGCAGCGGGTCGGGGGCGTTCCCGTCCTGAACGGCCAGGCGGTCGTCAACGACCCGGTCGGGGAGCTTCCCCGTCTGGTCGCCGACTCGAGTCACCCACACGTCGATCGGCAACCCGCGCCCCGGATTCGACGGGCGCAGGCGGTCGCGACCGCCCTGGACAGCACCGGCTCGAGCCGTCTTCGGGGCCAGGCCTCGGCGGGCGCGTTCGTGCTGCCCAACGGCGACGGCCGGCTCGTGTGGCGGGTCCTGATCCCCTCGGGACGGCCGCTCGGCGACTTCGAGGTGCTGATCGACGCCGCGACCGGTGACGTCGTTCGGACACGCGATCTCCTGCGCCACTGGCGGCGCGGCCACGCAAAGCTCTTCAACCCCAATCCCGTGGTCGAGCACGACGGCCTCTCGGGGCTCGAGAAGGACCGGCGCGACAAGAACACACGCCTGCTCACCTCGCTGAGGATGCGGGCCACGCTCCACGGGATCAAGGGGGGGCAGCACTGCCTGCGGGGCCAGTGGGTGCACGCCAAGGTCGGGCGCCATCCGGCGCACGAGGTCTGCAAGCGGGGCCTGAGGTGGAACAGCGTGCGGCGGGCGAAGGACCGCTTCGAGGGCTTGATGGCGTACTTCCACGTGGACCGCGCACAGCGCTACATCCAGCGGCTGGGGTTCCACGGGCAGAGCGGGATCAACGATCACACCCAAGTGGTGGTCGCCGACGCGTTTCGCGAGGACAACTCGTTCTTCTCCCCGGCCACCCGCAGGATCAAGTACGGCTCGGGCGGCGTCGACGACGCCGAGGACGCCGACGTGATCTTGCACGAATACGGGCATGCGATCCAGGACTCCCAGCAGCCCGGCTTCGGCAGCGGCCTGCAAGGGGGTGCGATCGGCGAGGGGTTCGGCGACTACTGGGCCGCCGCGATGTCGTCCCGCTCACCCGGCACGCGGAACCGCGACAACGTGTGCATCTTCGACTGGGATGGCGTCACCTGGGGAACTTTCGTGGACGGGTTCAACCGCAGGTGCGGGCGTCGCGCCGACCGCAACGAGAGCCTGCCGCACGCCCAGTCTCGCTGCGACATGGAGATCCACTGCGTCGGCGAGGTCTGGTCGAGCGCCCTTTGGGCCCTCCGTACGGAGTACGGGATCAATCCGATCGCCTTCGACCGCATCGTGCTCGCCTCGCAGTTCATGTACACGACTCGCGAGCCGTTCGACCACGCGGTCGACGCGCTGATCGCCGCGGATCAGGACCTCCCGGGCGGCGGGAACCAGGCCGCGATCTGCGAGGAGATGGAGACGAACCGAAGGATTGACGCCGCGAGCTGCCCGTAGGCGGGCGGCGGGAGGGCCCGGAAAAGACTGACCCGCCGGTGTCAGGGAGGGGGAACACCGGCGGGTCGCTTGGCTCAGACTGGCCAACGTTCACCCGTCGAGGTGGTGTCGGGGGGTGCCCCCGACGGGTGGGTTGTCTCGTCCAAGAGAGAAAGTATAGGGATCATGTAAAGACCTCCTAAGACTTCAAATCTAAATTTTCGGGGCGCTCCGCCGGCCCCCTCTCGGCCGGGAGCGTGACCGTGAACCGGGCGCCTCCCTCGGCTGAGGGGCCCGCCTCGACCCCTCCCCCGTGAGAGGTCGCAACCGCCTTGACGATCGCGAGGCCGAGGCCGGATCCGGCGTCGCCCGCCACGTCGGCGGGACCGTTTCCGCGCACGAACCGCGAGAAGACCTGCTCCTCCATGCCGTGGGGGAGACCGGGCCCGTCGTCGGAGACCTCGAGCACGGCGTCACCGTTACGGCGCCCGACGGCGATGCGGATCTCGGTGCCCGCGGGCGTGTGCCGAAGGCCGTTGTCGAGCAGGTTGATCGCCAGGCGGTGGAGCTCGTCCGGGTTGCCCTCCACCCGCACCGGCTCCGACTCGGCCAGCTTCAGCCGGTGCCCGTTCGCCACCGGCCTCACCTCCGACAGCGCAGCCGCAGCCACGTCGGCCAGGTCACACGGGCGCCGCGCGCCGGTTCGGCCCGCGTCGGCGCGGGCCAGCATCAACAGGTCGGAGACCAGACGGCTCATGCGGCGCGACGAGCGGAGCGCCGACTCGATCATCTCGCCCTCTTCGCGCTGGCCCCGCGCGGACGCGAGCCGCTCCTGGAGCAGCTCCAGGTTCGCGAGCACGCTGGTCAGCGGGGTTCGCAGCTCGTGCGAGGCGTCTGCCACGAACTCCCGCTGCGCCTGCATCATCTGCTCGGTCTCGGAGCGCGCCGCGTCGAGCTCCCGGAGCATCTGCTCCAGGGTGCGGGCCAGCTCGCCGACCTCGTCGTCGGTCTCCGGCTCGGGGATGTGGAGGGATGGATCTCGAGTGGAGGCGATCTCCCTGGCGGTCGCGGTGAGCGTGGAGACCGGCCGCATCGCCCGGCCGGCGATCGCGATTCCCGCCAGCGCGGCGAGCACCGTCCCGCCCAGGACACCGCCGCCGAGGAACAGCCACAGGCGGTGGATGGTGGCGTCGAGGCTGCCGGTGTCGCGGGCGTACTGGAGGTAGGCGTTGACCGGGAAGCTGGTCGGCACGTCCGTGGTGTAGACGCGCAGGGAGCCGACGTCGGTGAAGCCGTCGAGGTTCCTCGGCGGGCCGAGGTTCGGCGCGCCCAGTGTCGCGTAGATGGCGCCTCCGAACTGATCGACGACCCTCACCGCCGCGGCCCCGGCTGCCATCTGGCCGGAATCGGCCTCCACGTGCCCGCCGTTCCTGAACTGGAGCTCGAGCGCCAGCCGGCCCGCTGTGTCGCGAAGCTCGTCATCGAAGTTGTCCTGCAGGTTGCTGCTCACGAGCCGCCCGACGACGACGGCGAAGACCACCAGGATGACCAGCGTCAGCGACGCCGAGACTGCCGCCAGCCTCCAGCGGACCGGCCAGCGCTTCGGCGTCAGCGCCGCGAGGATGTTCTCAAGCCTCTTCATCC
>JBIOZP010000066.1:0-2531 GCA_044871225.1 Solirubrobacterales bacterium | reverse complement strand
TGCCCCGCGGGCCCGCGATGGTGGTCAGGCGGCCTCGTGGGCCTCGCGCGCCGCGCCGCCGCCGGCGGGCTGATCGGGGGAGGCCTCGTCGCTGGCCTGACCGTTGGAGGACTTGCGGGTGGCGAGGAACTCGACGCGCTCGGCGACGATGTAGATCCGGGAGGCGTAGCTGCCGTCCTGGGTCTGGAACTCGTCGAAGAGCAGGCGCCCGTCGACGGCGATCTCGCGCCCGGCCTTGAGGTACTGCGCGCACGCCGAGGCCTGCGCGTCGAAGCACTTGACGTCGAAGTACCCGTCGTGCTTCTGCTTGCTGGCGCGCTTGACGGCGATCCGCAGCGTGCAGATCGCGGTCCCGCTTTCGGTCTCCAGGAACTTCGGGTCCTTGGTGAGGTGGCCGGTGCCGGTCCAGCGATTCATGGTGTCCCCCTTGCCCCGCTTCTCGGGGCGGGTTGGGTGTCTGACAAGGCGGCTACCGGCGCCAACAGCGAGGCGCAGCGCACCCGCAGGGCGGCCGTCAGGCCGAGCCCGAGCGAAGCGAGCGGCTTGCGCGCAGTCCCGCAGGCGCCGACCATGCAGCCGACGGCAGACACACCATCCGCCTGAGCAGCGGTGGCCGACACCGACGGCCTGACCGACGCGCCCCCACGCCCGGACCTGGCGGCCTACGACCGTGAGCACGTCCGGCTCGCCTGGACGCAGTGGGCTCCGAGGAGGCTTTGACTGCGAGCGGTTGCGCCTGGCGGCGGGGGCGGTGAGACACTCTGTGTGCGCCCGCTCGGCCGCCACGCTATTCAGGCACAGGTCCGAGAACCCGCGCCCGAATACTCCGCGATCGCGCGGAAAGCGCGGGAAAGTGCGGGCATTCAGGCCCGCGACGGCGTCTCGCGTTGTGGCTGCAAACCGGCCACATTCGCTCGTAGCGGACTCGCGGCTCAAAATCGTGGTGTCCCCGGTTCGAGTCCGGGTCTCGCCACTCCCTGAAAACCCCTGCAAATTGGCCATTTTCGGTCTCTTCGGAGGCCCGCGCACACGTATGAACTCGGGCAAGAACGGTCGCGCCGCGCGAAGATCGTATGGTAGTGGCGCCCTTTTGCACTTGTACCGCACAGTGTATGCCCGTGATTCGCGACCGTCAAGCATCCGATGCGCGGCCATCGGCCCAGCGGCCTTACGCTGGTGGCCCCGTGTCCCCTGAACCAGTTCCCAGCAGAGAGGCGCTCGAGAGCCAGGCGCGCAGGCTGCTGGAGCAGGCGCGCGAACTCACCGGCGCCTCGGTGGAACGCATGGTCAAGACGTTCGGCGAGCTTCAACCCCGAGGCGCGGTGACCAGGCGCAGCTGGTACGACTGGCAAGAGCGGCCCGAAACCGTGTCGCTGCTGACGGGGCTCGCCGCGATGCACGCCCTGGGCCCTGAGGCGAGCATGGAGCTCGTGTTCGGAGAGGCCGCAGATATCGGGGCGGGCGTCGACTCGGCGAGCAGAAATGCCCGGATGGATCAGCTGCAAGCTGCGGTCGAAGATGCGATGACGGAGCTCATGCAGCTCCGCGAGCGCGTTGAGGGATTCGTCGTCCCCGAGCTGCAGCGGCAAGGCGAGCTGCTGGCGACCGTCCTGGCCGACCTGAACGACGCCGGTGCCTCGAAGCCGGACGAGGAACAGACGCCCGAAAGCGGCGGACGAGCCGCCGAGCGCTGACGACCGCCGCACCCGCAACAGTGGATCGCGTCCGGGGACGAGCTGCGGCGAGCCGTGACGCAAGACGGCCGCGTCGAGCTGCGCGCGGGGGACCGGCCGCTCGCTGCAGAAGTCGGGGCCGTGGAGCTGCCGCCCGCGGCACTCGTAGATCTCCCGGGCCTCGCCCTCGCTGGTCCTGTCGCTCCGCGGGGTCATGTCCTGGCCGCAGTGCACGCAAGGAAGCAGGCCACGGGTGAAGAGGTGGACGCCACGCGGACGCCGCCCACGCGCCCCGACGCGCTGCCGCGCCAACGGCCGCCCGGCCGTCAGCGCCCATCGCAACCAACCTTTCCCCCCCGCGCCGCTCCGACGCGAGACCACCCGACGCGCTGCCCACCTCGCGAGTCAGACTCACGTCCGGTCAGACGGCGCCTAACGCATGATCGAGGCTTAAGCGCGCCGGACGGCACCGACTTACGCGACAGCCTCGCCTCATCGCGACACAGCGGACGCTGCCTCGCTGCCCTCCATCGGGATCTCGCGCCTCGCGGGGTCGTGCGTGCTAGCTCGGCTAAGCGCTGCGGGCGAAGACGCCCTCGGGCTCGAAATCGTAGGTCGTGCCGTTGACGGTGATCGCGTCCACGGCGCCCGTGAACTCGTTGTCGCGGCCCTTGGTGATCGCCAGGCTGAACGAGACGCGCGCGTTTGGGCCCATCTGGGCGATCAACTCGGAGAACTGGCACGGATTCGCGATCTGGCAGAGTGTCGTGTTGGGGTCGAGGTCGGCGGTCGAGTGCCACTTGTTGCCGGCGGCGAGCGTGTCGTACTTCTGCCAGGCGTTGACGGTACGCGGCGTCG
>JBIOZP010000065.1:0-2952 GCA_044871225.1 Solirubrobacterales bacterium | reverse complement strand
TCGGATGCGGAACCCGCGCGACTTCCTCAAGCCCCTGGCCATCGGGGCACCCGATCCTCTCACCGAGATCCCCTTCAAGCCGTCCCGGATGATCCACTTCCTGGACTTCTCGAACGAGAAGATGGTCGCCAAGGCACCGGACATCGCCGGCAAGACGGACATCCTGCTCGGCAACCTCGAGGACGCCGTGCCCGTGGACCGCAAGGAGGCCGCGCGGGAGGGCCTGATCCGCGTCGGACGCGACATGGACCTGGGTTCGACGGCGCTCTGGACGCGCGTGAACGCCCTGGAGTCCCCGTGGGTGCTCGACGACCTGATGCAGGTCGTCGGGGAGATCGGGCACAAGCTCGAGGTCGTGATGGTCCCCAAGGTCGAGGGCGCCTGGGACATCCACTACGTCGACCGGCTACTGGCGCAGCTCGAGGCGCGGGCGGGGCTCTCGCGCCCCATCCTCATCCACGCGATCCTCGAGACCGCCCAGGGCGTGGCGAACCTCGAGGAGATCGCCGCGGCGTCGCCCCGCATGCAGGGGATGTCCTTCGGGCCGGCCGACCTGGCCGCCTCCCGGCGCATGAAGACCACCCGCGTCGGCGGCGGCCACCCGGGCTACCGCGTGATCTCGGACCCCGTCGCCGACGGCGAGGTCCGGCAGTCCGCCCAGCAGGACCTCTGGCACTACTCGATCGGCCGCATGGTCGACGCCTGCACGGCCGTCGGGATCCTCCCGTTCTACGGGCCGTTCGGCGACATCAAGGACGTCGAGGGCTGCGAGGCCCAGTTCCGCGCCGCCTTCCTGATGGGCTGCGTCGGCGCCTGGTCGCTGCACCCCGTCCAGATCGACATCGCCAAGAAGGTCTTCTCCCCGGATCCGGACGAGGTCGCCTTCGCCAAGAAGGTCATCGAGGCGATCCCCGACGGCCGCGGCGTGCACATGATCGACGGCAAGATGCAGGACGACGCGACCTGGAAGCAGTGCCGCGTCATGGTCGACCTCGCCGAGATGCTCGCCGCCAAGGACCCGGACCTGGCGGCCGCCTACGGCATGTGACGCCTCGGTGAGCCGAACTGCAACGGCTCAGTGAGGAAAGGGCCACAAGTCTGCGCAGCGCCTGGGTTCGCCGGGGTTTCCATGGTTCGCTTGGTGAGCCATGGGGTCCCCTCGCCGCCGTTCCGAGATCGACCGTACGGAAAGCGTCTCTGATCGACGCTTTCCGTACGGTCGATTCGAGGAGGCGGTCCACTGGACGGATGCACGCGACCTCGCGCTGATGGCCGAGGCCGCCAAGACGAACGGGGTCGTCACCACCTCCACGCTCTCTACCTGCGGGTTTTCCGAGCCCGCGATCAGGCGTGCGAAGCGGCGCGGCCTGATCACGAGCTGGGGCAAGGGCGTCTACATCGTCGGGCCGATCGCCGACGACCTGACCCAACCCCGCGCGGCCATCCTCGCCGTCCCGCACGGCACCCTCGGCTTCGACGCCGCCGGCCAGCTCGCCCAGTTCGGCCCGCTCGCCGAGCCGCCGCTCGACGTGATCGTCGCCCCGGACCGCCACGGTGAGCGCGCGGGCGTGCTGATCCACCGCATCGAACTCGGCGCCAAGGACATCACCAAGTACGTCGGCCTCCCCTGCACCACGCCGGCGGTGACGATCGTGCACCTCGCTCGCACGCTCGACCCTGTCCCCTACGAGCGGGCCGTCCAGGAGGCCTTCGCCAAGCGCCTCACGAACCCCCGTCAGCTCGAGCAGGCCCTCGACCGTCACCGGGGCGGCCGCGGCACGGCCCGGCTCCGGCGGATGCTGGAGCTCGGCGTCGACGACCTGCGCTCCAAGGCGGAGCAGAGCCTGCGGAAGTGGCTCCGCGCCGCCTCCCTACCGAGCCCGCAGTTCAACGCCCAGCTCGGCCCGTGGAAGGTCGACGCGTACTGGCCGGAGCACCGGCTGGTCGTCGAGATCAACGGCTACGGCGCCCACGGCTCCCCCTGGGCGCACGACCGCGACCACCGCAAGGAGCAGTACCTCCATGCCCAGGGCCTGACCACTCGCCGCTTCACGGCCCTCCAGGCGATCGACGAGCCGGTGCTCGTGATCGCCGGGGTCGCGGCGACGCTCGCGCTTCAGAAGCGGTAGCGCTTCGGGCACTGCGCGCCCGGGGCGCCCATCCCGCTGCCCTCGGAGTAGCGGAAGCAGCTCCCGTACCGGAACGCGCCCTTCCAGGCGGCCGGCAGGGTGACGGTCGCGGTCGCCTTGAAGCGCCCGTTGCCGATCCTGCGCGGCTTGGCGCGGGCGAACGGCTTGGCGGACTTGGCGTTCCTCGGGCCGAGGTAGAAGGTCGTGCGGGCCGTGAGCATGACGTTCGGGGCGGTGCGCAGGAACTGCGTGATCCGCAGGCGGTCGCGGGTCAGCGCCTTGAAGGTCGAGCGGGGCCGCGGGTAGACGTAGGCGCGGTCCGCCTCGCTGAGGACGGTCTGCGCCGGCGCGTAGGCGCGCAGGTCCATGTTGCGGTCGAAGCGGCGCTTGAAGGCGAAGGTGCCGTCCGGGCGCGTGGTCGTCGTGACGAGCGTCTTGAACTCGCCCTTGTACGGATAGGCGCGGCCCTGCAGCTGGATCGGCTGGCCCGCCAGCGGCGCCGTCCCTTCGCGCAGGCTGCCGCTCAGCTCGTGCGGGGTCCCGAACTGGACCCCGTCCGCGGTGAGCAGGGCGATGCGGACGTCGGCGGCGCTGGCGCTCGCAGGCGCGGCGAGTAGCACCAGAAAACAGGTGATGGCGAGGCGCATGGCGGCCCAGGATAGGCTGCCGCCTCCCATGAGGTTCTTCGAATACGAATCCCGGAAGATCGTCGCCAAGGCGGGCATCCCGACATCTCCGCACGGTTTCGCCACCTCCGCGGAGGAGGCCCGGCGCATCGCGCAGGACATCGGCGCCCCCACCGTGATCAAGTCGCAGGTGCTCA
>JBIOZP010000064.1:0-2272 GCA_044871225.1 Solirubrobacterales bacterium | reverse complement strand
GCGGCGACGACGAGGCGGCAGGCTTCGCGGCTCGGCGGCAGGTAGGGCTTCGGGCGGGTGTCGATCGGCATCAGGTGCTCGGCGGCGATCCTGTGCAGGCTCTCGGCGAGCTCGTCCGGCGTGAACTTCGCCGCCTGCTCGTCACGGGTGGCCGCGAGGACGACCATCCGCGGCTCCCACTCGATCCGCTCCTCGTAGAGCCAGCTGATCCGGTGCCGGAACGGCTCGGCGCTGTACGCCCAGGGACAGATCGGGTCGGTGAACTCGGTGATGCGGACGCAGATCTCGCTCATCGCAGGGAATCGGAAGTCTGACGTACCCGCCGAACCGGAGGACGAATCCTGGAACGCCGAAGGCCGCCCCGGGGTGGTCCGAGGCGGCCTTCGTGCGACGTTCCTGGTCGCGCCCCGCGGGCGCCGTTCGTCTAGCTACAGGCCGCGCGGATGGCGGACCTTGAACTTGCCGGGCGTGGAGCGCTTGGTCTTGCTCCAGCCGGGGCCGTTGCCCGGCGTCATCGAAGTGTCGAACCGGAGGCCGGCGACGATCATGTAGGCGTGGCTCGGGTTCCCGTAGACGCTGATCCACGAGCCCTTGCCCTTCTGGCCATAGCGGGAGAGGCCGGTCGAGTCGAGTGGCGTGTTCAGCAGCCGGCCGCCGTGGAGGGCGTAGCTGACGGCGCCGGAGCAGTCGTAGCCCCTGTCGTTCCAGCTGCCGTGGCCGCCGCCCCACTTGTAGGGCTTGTTGCGGATCTTGTTGGCGGCCGCGATCACCTTCTGGACGCGGCGGGGGGCCTCGGCGGGTGCGACCGCCTTGCCGTTGACGAGCTTCGCCTTCGAGCCGGCAACGGTCGGGCTGCTGTTCGTGGAGAGGCCGCCGCCCGCCTGTGCTGCTGCGGTCGGCAGGAGAGCAAATGCCGCGAGGGCAGCCAGTACCGCTACCCGCGGGATTCTCGAAGTTCTGCGCACGTAGGACTCCTTCGTAGGCCTACGGGGTTAGCTGACGGGCTAGCGCTAAAGGAGCTTGCGCTTCCGCCTATCGGCGGATTCGCCCCAACTCTTGGTTCCCCCGCTCCCGTCCCTCATGGGACGAGACTCGGCATTACCAATTGCAAGGTTCGCGCAGGCTACACGATCCCCTCCCTGAATGAAGTCCTGCTCATAGTTTCCTTGCAATTTCCAAGAGAAGCTCACGTTCGGGCCTGACGCCCGGGCCGGCGACCGGAACCGGCGCGGGTGGGCCCGGGTTGGGCAGCCACTGCGGAGGCGGCCGACCGATCCGGCTCGCTACCGTGGCGGGCCGGAATGAGCCTCATCCGCCGGATCACGAGCTTCAGGATCTCGCGCGACGCCTACTCGGTCGTCACCGCGGTGGCGCTCGGCTCGCTGGCGATGATCGTCCTGACCGGAGCAGCCGTCCGTCTGACCGCATCGGGCCTCGGCTGCCCGGACTGGCCGAAGTGCTACGGCGGGACGGTCCCACCCGCCGACCTCAACGCCGTCATCGAGTACGGCAACCGGATCTTCACCGGCTTCGTCGGGATCATGGTCATCGCCGCCTGCGTGCTCGCGTTCCGGCGCCGGCCCTATCGCTGGCATCTGGCGCTGTTCGGGGCCCTGCTGCCGCTCGGCGTGATCGCGCAGGCCGCCCTTGGCGCGCTCGTCGTCAAGTACCACCTCGCGCCCGGGCTGGTGATGGGTCACTTCATCCTCTCGATGATGCTCCTCGATGCCGCATTCGCGCTGATGTGGTGCTCGCGGTACGAGCCCGACGAGCGCCGCCGCTCCAGCGACCGTCTCGGCGTCTGGTCGGTCCGGGCATTGGTCCCGCTCGGGCAGCTGACGATCCTCGCCGGGACGATCAGCACGGCCTCCGGTCCGCACCCCGGCGACCACAACGGCGAGCTCGTCCGCCGCTTCGACTTCAAGGGCGCCGACACCCTCCAGTGGGTCGTCGAGCGCCACTCGATCATGGCGGCGATCTTCGGGATCGCCGCGGTCGCCGTCTGGTTCGTCCTGATTCGCGACGGCGGCGATCGCCGCGCCCTGCGCCCGTTGAGCGTGATGATCGGCCTGATCGCGCTCCAGGCCGTCATCGGCGGGATCCAGTGGGCGCTCGAGCTTCCCGCCCTGCTCGTCTGGGTCCACATCGCGGTCGCCACCGCCACCTGGCTGCCGGTGCTCTGGGCGGTGGCTGCCGCCGGTCGCCTCGAGCCGCGGCCGGAGCGTGCGGTCGCTGCCTCGCGGGGCAGCGATCGCGAGCCGGAGCACGAGCC
>JBIOZP010000063.1:0-4821 GCA_044871225.1 Solirubrobacterales bacterium | reverse complement strand
GAGAACATCGTCGCGATCAACAAGGACCCGAACGCGCCGATCTTCGAGTTCTCCGACCTCGGCGTCGTGGGCGACCTCAACAAGATCCTGCCCAAGCTGACCGAGGCAGTGAAGGCCAAGAGGGGCTAGGGGACGTGTCCACAGCGCCGATCGAGTACCCGCCGCCGGTCGACTCCGCAAAGGAGTTCGTCGGGCCGCCCATCGATCCCGAGGACGAGCGGATCGAGGTCGGCGTCGCGATCGTCGGGGGCGGGCCGTCCGGGCTCGCCTGCGCGATCCGGCTGACCCAGCTGCTGGCC
Organism: Solirubrobacterales bacterium; assembly: GCA_044871225.1. Lineage (GTDB taxonomy): Bacteria > Actinomycetota > Thermoleophilia > Solirubrobacterales > 70-9 > AC-56. Next base: position 4,522 of record JBIOZP010000063.1, on the reverse strand, counting down.
GAGGACGAGGCGCTGCTCGAGTCGCTCGGCGAGGTGCCGGTGGCGCTCGTGGAGAAGGGCAAGGGGCCGGGCTCGCACCTGCTGTCGGGGGCAATGATGAAGCCGTCGGCGATGCAGAAGCTGTTCCCGGACCTGCCCGAGGAGGACTGGCCCACCTACGGGCCAGTGCCCAAGGACACGCTCTACCTGCTCCCCAACCGCAAGCGGGCGATCCCGCTCAAGCCCACGCCGCCGCCGTTCCGCAACCACGGCAACCACGTGACGTCGGTCGCGCAGCTGGGCCGCTGGCTGGCCCAGCAGGCCGAGGACGCCGGCGTCTACATCCTCGGCGAGACCGCCGGGGCCAAGCTGCTGGTCGAGGACGGCCGGGTGGTGGGCGTGCGCTCGGGCGACAAGGGCCGCGGCCGCGAGGGCGAGGAGCTGTCGAACTTCGAGCCCGGCTCGGACCTGATCGCGAAGGCGACCGTACTCTGTGAGGGCACCCAGGGCCACCTGACCGGAGCGGCGATCCGCCACTTCGAGCTCGGCTCCGAGGACCCGCAGCAGTGGGAGCTCGGCGTCAAGGAGGTCTGGGAGGTCCAGCAGCCGCTCGACCGCGTGATCCACACGATGGGCTGGCCGCTGCACTTCGCGGCCAAGTACCGCGAGTTCGGCGGCTCGTTCATCTACCCGATGGGCGAGGACAAGGTCTCGCTGGGCTTCGTCGTCGGGCTCGACTACCGCGACGCCCGCTTCTCGGTCCACGACGCGCTCCAGGAGCTGAAGGCACACCCGCTGGTCGCGAAGATCATCGAGGGCGGGAAGCGCGTCGGCTGGGGCGCCAAGACCCTGCCGTCCGGCGGCTACTGGGCGCGGCCGAAGCAGCTGTGGGCGCCCGGCATGGCGATCTGCGGCGACGGCGCCGGCATGGTCAACGTGCCGACGCTCAAAGGCGTCCACTACGCCATGCACGCCGGCATGTTCGCCGCCGAGGCGATCTACGAGCGGCTCAAGGCGGGCGGTTCGTGCGACGACCTGTCGAACTACGCGCAGAAGGTCGAGGAGTCCGAGATCGAGAAGGACACCTACCGCTCGCGAAACATGCGCCAGCCGTTCGCGAAGGGCTTCCTCGTCGGCGGCGCGATCGCGAACATGATGGAGATCTCCGGCGGACGCTTCCCGGGCGGTCGCTGGGCCACCCACGACGACGCCACGGTGGACGTCTTCATCGGCAAGGAGCGCAAGTACCCGAAGCCGGACGGCAAGGTCACCTTCGACAAGCTGTCCTCGGTCTTCGCCACCGGCAACGCCACGCGCGACGACGCGCCCAACCACATCCGCATCCAGGAGCGGGTGCCGCTCGAGGTGGCGCTGATGTGGCAGAACATGTGCCCGGCGCAGGTCTACGAGGTCCCCGAGGAGGAGCTCGAGAACGGCAACGGCAAGCTCGACCCCAAGAAGGAGGTCGACTTGCACATCACGCCGTCGAACTGCGTGCAGTGCGGGGCCATCACCGCGAAGGGCGGGCGCCTGACGCCGCCCGAGGGCGGCGACGGCCCGAACTACCAAGTCACGTAACAAGCGGTAAAGCACCCGCGCACCCCGGCCGATAGCCACCTATATGGGGGCCGCCGCTCACTTGCCCATGGGTACGCGCCGCTTGCGGCTGGCTCTCGCCGCACTTGCGCTGGTCTGGGTGGTCTACGCCGCGATCACCGTCACGGGCGTCCTGGCTGACGCCGAGCTGCTGGGCAAGCCCTTCGTCGACGTCCTGTACGCGGGAGTCCTGCTTGGCGCCGGCGTGCTCTGCCTGATCCGCGCGTGGATCACGCACGAGGAACGGGAGGTGTGGGCCACCGTCGGCGTCGGGCTGACGCTCTGGTCCTTCGGGGACATCTGGTGGATCGCCTTCTACGAGGAGGCCGCCGAGGTTCCCTACCCCTCCATCGCGGACGGTCTCTGGCTGGCCTCGTATCCCCCGATGGCCTACGGCCTCTGGCGCCTGATCTCGCTGCGGGTGGGGTGGCGCTCGCTTGGCACGGCGGCGTGGCTGGACGGGCTGATCGCCGCCCTGGCCGGTTGCGCGATCTTTGCCGCCACGCTGCTCGCCGGACCGCTTGCGGCCGCGGCACAAGGGGCGCCGATGACGTTCGCCACCAACCTCGCCTATCCGATCGGCGACCTGATCCTGCTCGGCTTCGCGCTCGCGGCCCTGTCGGCCACGGGCTGGCGGCCGGGCCGCGGTATCGGCCTGATCGCAGCGGGCCTGCTCCTGCGGGCGTTCGCCGACTTCGTCTACCTCGACCAGGTCACCCGGGGCACCTATGACGGCGGCGTGCTCGACACCGCCTGGCCCGCGGCGTCGCTGCTCGTGGCCGCGGCCGCTTGCGTTCGCGCCGGGCGCACCCGCCGCGAGGTGGACTGGCGCACCTTCCTGGCACCGGCCGTCTTCGTGACGGCGTCGGTCGGGCTGTTGATCTTCGACCACTTCAATCGCCTGCCGGGCTCGGCCATCGTGCTCGCCGGCGCCGCGGTGGCAGCGGCCGCCCTGAGGATGGCGAGCATGATCCGCACGACCGTGGCCTCGAGCCGCCACGAGGCGGCCACGGACGCCCTCACCGGGCTCGCGAACCGGCGCACCCTCAAGCGGGACCTCAATCGGGTGCTCGATCGAGTGGACGAGGGTGAGGAGTTCGTGTTCGCGATGTTCGACCTCAACGGCTTCAAGGGCTACAACGACGGCTTCGGCCACCCGGCGGGCGATGCCCTGCTCACCCGGCTCGGGCACCGCCTCGTCGAGGCCGCCGCGCCGGGTGGCGCCTACCGGCTGGGCGGCGACGAGTTCTGCGTCCTCATCCCGGACGGTCCCGACGTCGAGAATCGCCTGCTGCGCGCTGACGCGGCGCTGTCGGAAAGCGGAGACGGGTTCGCGATCTCGGCCTCCCGAGGGACGGTGCGCATCCCCTCGGAGACGAGCGAGCCCGAGGAGATCATGCACACGGCCGACCGCCGGATGTACGCCTTGAAGCTCGGCCGGCGGGCCGAGGGCGACCAGACCGTCGAGGTGCTCAGCCGCGCCATCCACGAGGCGCACCCGATGATCGAGACCGGCCGCGACCGCGTGGCCCAGCTCGCTCGCGACGTCGGCCGGCGCCTGGGGCTCACGTCCGAGCAGATCGACGAGGTCATGCGAGCGGCGAAGCTGCAGGACGTCGGCATGATGGCGATCCCCGACGCGATCCTGAGCAAGCCCGGCCCTCTGAGCGCGGAGGAGTGGGAGTACGTCTGCCGGCACACCGTGATCGGCGAGCGGATCGTCGCGGCGGCGCCCCCGCTGCAACCGGTCGCCAGGCTGGTCCGCTCCAGCCATGAGCGGTGGGACGGCCAGGGATACCCGGACAAGCTCGCGGGTGAGTCGATCCCCGTAGGGGCTCGGATCGTCTTCGCGTGCGACAGCTTCGACGCGATGACTTCCGACCGTCCCTACCGCCCGGCTCGCGGCCCGGACGAGGCGCTCGCCGAGCTGCGCCGGTGCGCCGGCACGCAGTTCGATCCCGAGGTGGTCGACGCGCTGGTTGCCGTCGCGACGGAGCGCCGGGGAGCGGCTGTCTGACGCCATAGCGCCCGACCCAGCCGGGGCGTCCTAGATACTCGGCGGCCGTGCACCGGCCGCTGAAGCAGCAGGCTCGTGAGGTGGGCATGGTATTTCGCGCAGTCACGCCCACGCATGCGCACCTGCGCTCTCGGCTGGTCGCCCTGGCGATCGCGACGGTGACGCTCGACGCCGTGGCGAGCCTCTTCATCTTCCTCTTCGAGCGCCACGCCGATCGCACGGAGATCCACAACTTCGGCGACGCCGTCTTCTGGACCACGACCCAGCTCCTGACGGTGTCCTCCCAGCTGCCCAACCCGATCTCGACGCCCGCGCGCGTGCTCGACATCGGCCTGCAGGCCTGGGCGATCTCAGCGGTCGCGATCCTCGCGGGCTCCTTCGGCGCCTTCTTCCATCGCCGCGGCAACGAGATCGACCCGCCTTGAGCGCTCAGCGCACCGACGGATCCGCCCAGCGCTGACATTCCCGACCCCTGCAACTCGACAGGTCGGCCAGGATGCGCCGCAGCGTTCTGAGGCGCACGCGGTACCGCGGGTCGGCGCTGAGCGAATGAAGCTCAGCCGGGTCGCGTCTGAGGTCGTACAGCGGCGCGAGCCACCGGCTCATCATCCTGTCCGGCGGCCGAACACGCAAGCCCTCACCGTCCCGACGAGGTTTCCACCCGCAGGCTCCCAGAATCCTTTCGTTAAGGGAGTAGGCTCGGGGCGTGGCCACGACGGCCCCGGTCAGCGACCCGGTAACCCGTGGGAAGCGGGCTCGCAAGCAGGTCCCCCGCTCGAGCCACGGCGACTGGGCGCCGGCGCCCGAGCGGCCGTCCGCCCGTGACGTGCTGGCCGAGCAGGACGCGTCTCGCGTCCCTGACCTCGTGCCGATCCGCTACGGCCGCATGCTCGTCTCGCCGTTCACGTTCTACCGCGGGGCCGCCGCGAT
>JBIOZP010000062.1:0-59737 GCA_044871225.1 Solirubrobacterales bacterium | reverse complement strand
CTCCTGGCCGCGGGCATGGCGCTGTTCTTCTTCGGCCTGGCGTTCGTGATCGCGGTCTTCTACACCTCTTGAAGATGAGCGACGGTCGCCAGCCACCGCCGCCCAGCGAGCTCGTGTACGTGCCGCGTTCCTCGTGGCTTCCGCTCCTCGTGGCGGCGGGGCTCGCAGGCCTCCTCGTCGGTCTGTTCACCGGGTGGCCGTATGCCGTGGCGGGCGCGGTGGTGCTCGTGGCCTCGCTCTGGGCGTGGGTTCGCGATTCCGGCGACGAGCTCGGCCGCCTCCCCCGCCGCCAGAGCGTGACCTCCGCGGTCCTGCCCGCGGTGCCGCTGCGGCGCACCCGCGAGCGCTAGGAAGGCACGCTAAGCGGCGCTGGCCTCGGCTTCGGGAGGCGTCATCCCGGAGGTTGCGCCCTCCGAGGTCCAGACGCGAACGATGTCGCGCATCGACAGGATCCCCACGAGCTCTCCGTCCTCGATCACCACCAGGTGGCGGATGTGCCGCTTCGCCATCTCGACCGCGGCGCGCTCCAGGCTCCAAGCCGGCGCCGCCGCGATCAGCGTGTCGCTCATGTGGTCGCCCACGCGTTCGACGTCCGGGTCCTCGCCCCGACCCAGGGAGTTCAGGATGTCGCGCTCGCTGACGATCCGCGGGCCGGGCGACTCTTCGTCGATCACCACTGCCGCGCCCACGCCCTTCTGGACCATGCGGGTCGCCGCATCGCGCAGCGTGTGTCCCGGACCAACCGTCAGGACCACCTTCGACATGCCTTCGCGAACTTCCATTCGTAATCCGGGGAGCTAGTGCGTATTGAGGCAACCCTATCCGAAACCTCCGCGGCCGACGGCAGCCTCCGAGAAGCGCGGGTGGCGACGATAGGATTCCCGCCTCGTGGCGAGACGGATGCCCATGCTCTGGCGAGCAGCACGCCCCACCGCCGTCGCGCTCTTCGGGCTGGCGCTGCTGGCGGCCTCGGGTTGCGGCGTGGCCCAGAGCGGCGATCTGGACCGCGGGCAGCAGCTCTTCACCAGCAAATGCGCGAGCTGCCACTCCCTCAAGGACGCCGGCAGCACGACGCAGGTCGGCCCCGACCTGGACGCCGCCTTCGCCCAGGCGCGCGCCTCGGGCATGGACGCGGACACGGTCGCGGGAGTGGTCAAGGCCCAGGTGGAGAATCCACGGCCCTCCAACAGCGACGCGAGCGTGTCCATGCCCGCCGACCTGGTCACCGGTGATGACCTCGAGGACGTGGCGAGCTACGTGGCGAGCGTGGCCGGCGCCCCGGGCATCAAGGGCCCGCAACTTCCCAACGACCCGGGCGCCCAGGTGTTCGCGAGCAACGGCTGCTCCGGCTGCCACACCCTGAAGGCCGCTGGGGCATCCGGGACCACGGGACCCGACCTGGACGCGGAGCTTCCCGGTCAGAGCGCCGCTCAGGTGCGAGAGTCGATCGTGGACCCCAGCGCTGAGATCGTGCGGGGCTTCCCGAACGTGATGCCGAAGAACTACGAGCAGGTGCTCAGCCCGCAGGACCTCGATGCCCTGGTCCAGTTCCTGCTCAAGTACGCGGGCAACGCCAACGCCAAGGGCAAATAGGCCGCCGGGCGCGCAGGGTCAGGGCTGGCCCACGTCCTCCGAGGCGTGCTCGTCGGGGTCGGCAGTGGGCGCCTCGTGCGCGCGGCTCCATAGGACCGAGACCCCGATGAAGGCCTCGACGGCAAGGAGCACCGCCCCGAACAGCGGCCTGGTGAGCAGGGCCAGCGCGATCACGCCGGCCGCTCCGACGCCGATCGCCACGACCGCGTGGAACACGTCTCGCTCTGATCGCAACGGGTTGCGCATCTCGGCCTTTCGGTGAATCGCGCCGGTGGAAGTTAGCGGTACGCTGTCCCCGTGGGAGGCCTGGGGGCCTGGCTGGGCCAGGTCATGATCGCGATGGGAGCCCTGTTGCTGGTCGCGGTCGTGGGCATCTTGACCATCGCGGTGGTCGTCGTGTTCCTGAACGCCCTGAGCTGAGCTCCCGCCACCGCTAGACGCGCTCCGCTTCGTGTCCCAGAGAGACATCGAGACGCTTCGGCTCGGCTATCAGGCCGTCAGCCGCGGGGACTGGGACAGCCCTGCCCAGTTCGCGCATCCGGAGTTCGAGCTTCAAACGGCGGAGCGGATCGTCAACCCCGGCACCTATCGCGGCGTCGAGGCTGCCAGGCGGTTCTTCGAGGACCTGTTCGCGCCGTTCGACGAGGTCGTGGTGGAGCCCGAGGAGTTCTTCGTGCGCGGCGACCGGATCGTGGTGTTCGTGGCCACGCGCCTGCGGCCGGCCGGCAGCAGCGCCGTGGTGGAGAACCGGATCGGGCACCTGTGGACGATGCGTGACGGAAAGGCGGTTCGCCTGCGGATCTTTCCCAGGCGCGAGGACGCCCTGGAGGCCGCGGAGCTGCCCGAGTGAGCGGGCTGCCGGCGGCGCGACCTACCGGGGGAAGATCCGGCCGTCGGCCTGGAGAGTGGCGTTGGCGCCGGCGACGGCCGCGGCCTGCAGAGACGCAAGGCGCCGCGGCGACCCCCTTCGCAGCGAGCTCACCGCCTTCCAGGCGTGGCCGTCGAACAGCTGGGCAGCGGCCTCGGGCTCAGGGTCGGGAGTCCCGGAGGCGAACGCGATCGCGCAGCTCCCTCCCCTGTCAGCGGTCAGCGGCCCACCGTCGCCAGCCAGTCGCGTCACCTGGACGTCGGTGTAGCCGTGGCCCCCGTACAGGTGGCTTCCGAAGGCCACGGCCTGCGCGTCGGCGTTCCAATCGTCCACGCATACGGCCTCGGCGACTTCGGGGGGATCCTTGCGACTCGGTCCGGCGAGCGTCACGACCAGCACCACGGCGGCCGTCCCGACGGCCAGCACGCCGGCGACGACGAGCCGAAGACGACGCGACCTCCCTTCGGGCGGCTCTGCGGCAGGTTGGTTCTCCGAGGTCCCCAAGGGTTCGACGGATTCGCGGGCGGGTTGACACTAAAGGCGCCGAGGGCCGGCGCGGTGCGGTCGTTCGCCGACGGAGCCTACGGGTGGACCGTGACCTCGGCCAGCTCTTGGACCCGTTCCTCGAGCTCGACCTCGAACACGCCCTCCAGGGTCGCAGGGAGGTCGAATTCGACGCTGCCGCCGGCCTTGATCGGCTTCAGGACGTCGTAGCCATGCATGTGGACCTCGTCGCTGACGTCGGACTTGACTCGAAAGCGGATGTCGTCTCCCTGCTTGAAGCTCAGGTCCCGCACCCCGCCCACTGGCTCACCGCCGCGGACGACGATCGTCGGCACGGCCACCCCGCTTTGCGGCTTGCCGCCACCCTGCGGCTTGTCCCCGCCCCCGGTGGGCAAGGGCTGGGACACGGAGTTGGCGGTGCTCGAGCCGCCGGAGTCCGAGCTGCTGTCCCGCAGGACCACGAAAAGCACGACCGCGACCACCAGCGCCGCCGCGGCCAAGCCAAGGCTGAGCTTCCGGGATTCCATGCCCGAAACCTAACCGCGCCGTTCAAACGAAGGCGGAAGACGGGGCGGGAGGCGCGGGTAAGCGCGGATCGTCCCGCCGCGACGCACGGCGCACTGCCCGTTCGAGGGATACTTGATGGGCGATGTCGCAGGAGAGCGTCGACGAGGAGAGGTCGGTCGCCTTGAAGCGGATCCTGGAGGCGTTCAATCGACACGACTTGGACGCGATCATGGCCCACTTCGCGGAAGGCTGTGTCTTCGAGTCGCCTCGCGGACCCGACCCATGGGGATCGCGCTTCGTCGGAAAAAGCGAGGTCCGCCGCGGCCTCGCGGCACGCTTTGAGGGCATTCCCGACGTCCACTACGCCGACGACGACCACTTCGCCTGCGGCAATCGAGGCGTTTCGGAGTGGACGCTCAGGGGCACCACCACGGACGGAGAGCGCGTCGAGGTCCGAGGATGCGATCTGTGGACGTTCGGCGAGGAAGGCGCGGTCGTCCGGAAGGACTCGTTCTGGAAAATCCGCGAAGGATGAGGCGCGAGCCTCGGATACGGGGTGGCGCCGGCCTCGAAACGGAAGGGCGTTCGGAGTAGGCGGTGTCGCAGGGGAATTTGGAGGTCGTGCTCGATCAGTTCGCGGCCACGAACGAGCGGGACTTCCCGAGAGCCATGGGTCATTACGCCGAGAATGTGCAGCTCGTAGTCGATCCGGCCGCTTTCCTGCAGGGCGGGACGTTCACCGGCCGCGATGCAGTCGGGAGATGGTTCGGCGACTGGTTCGCCACCTTCGAGCCTGGGTATCACTTCGAGATCGAGGAAGCGCGAGATCTTGGCGGCGTGATCCTCCTCGTCGCCCACCACCGGGGCCGTGGCCGCAGCAGCGGCGCTGAGGTGCGCGGCCAGACCGGATACCTCTACACGGTCCGGCGGGGCAAGATCGCTCGCGTCGAGCTCTTCGCAGACCGCTCCGCAGCGCTGGAGGCCGCCGGGCTTTCGGAATAGGGCGCCCACGCCCGAAGGCGAGCAGGATCTCGGCCGTCCTTTTCGAATGCCCCCTGCGAGCCTTCCGCCAATCCCCGAAGGAGAGAAGTTGACTCAACGACGCTGGCATGTCCTTGCACCGCTCACTGGAGTGGCCTTCGTGTTGCTGGCGGTCCTCGCGTTCATCGTCTCCGGAGAGACCCCGGACATCGACGAATCCCCGCAGAAGGTCCTTGACTTCTATGTGGACAACGACACGTCGCAGATCTGGGGCGCGGCGCTCCTGGGCTGGTCGACCGTGGCGCTCATGTTCTTCTTGGGCGTGCTGAGGTCGACGCTCCGGGCAGCCGAGGGAGCGATCGGGCGTCTGTCGGCCGTCGCCTTCGGCGGGGGCATCGTTCTCATCATCGGCGCGCTCTCCTTCGCGGGCTTCACGTTCACGCTGGGTGACGTCGCTGACGACGGTCTCACGCCGCAGGCCGCCCAGGCGCTGAACGCGCTCAACAGCGACTTCTTCTTCCCGGTAGCGGTGGGAGTCGCGACCCTCATGCTCGCAACCGCCATCGTCAGCCTCGGCTCGCGAGCGCTGCCGGCATGGCTCGCGTGGCCGGCGCTGGTGATCGGAATCGTGGCGGTGACCCCACTCGGGTTCTTCGCGTTCCTCGCGTTCCTGCTTTGGACCCTGGTCGCGAGCATCACGTTGTGGCGCGCACGTGCCGCGGGTGAGCCCTCGACGGCACCGCCGCCCTCCGCCTAAAAGAGCTATCCAGCGCCCCCACGCAACCGATGTTGATGACTTTCGACGTCTATAGGACGTGGACGGTCATCAGCGTCGGTACCGGTCGGCCCTCGGCGTTTGTGGTGGGGCGGACACTGCGACACGGCCGCCGAAGACGGCTCGATCAGAGGATGTACACCGTCGTGTAGACGATGATCCACATGAGGCCCCACGAATTCGGCAAGCGTGTCCTGTCTGCAATGGCGTAAGAAGTCCTACGACCCAAGCCGGGATTGCGGCGACGCCCTTGTGGTAAGCGCGTCCGGAGAGCTCAACGCCGATAATTTCAAAACGCTCGGCCTCGGAGTTACGAATCGCCCTTGCGGGGGATGCCTCCGAAGTGACTTTCGATCACGACGCTGTCAGCTTCATCGCCTCAGTTGGACAGCGAGCAGTGCTTTCGACCGGACTTCCACCTCATCGTCGAACGTTTGGAGCCGGTCGGGCTGAACCGGGTACCTAGCTTCTTGCGTCTGAGGGCGGCCGGCGGGCGAGGCGGCGGGCATCCCCGCCGCCAGCGAAACGCCCGCCGCGCTGATCTACGACCTGTCGCCGGAAAGATCAGACGCATCCGAATCTTCCTGGACCGCGATCGGGCCCTCGAAGCCGGCGGGCTGCGGGAGTAGACTGGTTGTAGCTGCCCGCTGGGTTCTCCCACGTACCCCCTCCGCCCTTCGAGCGCTGATTTCCCTGAGGGGGTCGAGGAAGCGAGTCGGCTATGACCGACCTAACCAGCCGCCTGCCGGAGGGTTTGCCGACAGAGATCACGAAGTCCCTCGTCTCGCTGTGGACGCAGTATGCGGGCAACGCCCCGACCCGCGCCCAAACCGAGATTCGCGGCAACGTCGTCACCTGCGTTCTCGTCGATGCAGTAGGCGACTTCAACCTGAGCATGATCGCTCCCCAGGCGGGTGACACCGTTCGCGGGGTCGGCAAGCTCACCCCCGCGAGCTACAAGCGCGACGCCAGAGCGGCAATCGTGCGGGCGACTCGACAACGCGTGACCTCGTTCCTGAGCAGTCATGACCGAGATACGGACGTGGCCACCGAGGTCTTCACCCTGGAGCCATCCTTCAAGCGAGGAGCGCCCCGGCTGGCCGATAGGAGGGCGGGAGACTTTCGACTATCGCCGAGTCGCGTCGTCTGAGGGAGCTGCGATGAGTCTCCAGGAACAAAGCGCCCGCCAAGCCGCAAGCACAAGGCTCGTCATGCTTGAGGCCGACGCCCGGTATGCCCGCGAGCGATACCAGCTCTATAAAGCCAAGGCCTACGGACCACGCGCAACGAGCCCTAGCCGACTTCGCGAACTCGAGCGAGCTTGGAGGTTCGCTGAGTTGCGATTGCGCTCCGCTGGTCCTGGGTTGCGGGAGTAGCGGGGCACGCAACCCAGTCGCCCCAATGATCAGCGGGCCGGGTCCCACCTGCTAGCGTTGCTGAGAGCCTCAATCGCCATTGATGTCTGACCGGCACGCTGGTGGTACCGCGAGGTCCCATCCACCAGAAGGAGACGGTCATGCCGAGAATCATTGTGATGAGCGATCAGGGCACCGAGGGCGAGCGAGCGATCACTCTCGACGAGCAGGTCACCTCCGCTGATCTGCGTAGTGGACACCATTCTGCTCAGCTGATTGAGCGTGTCGGATGGGCGGTTCACGACGCGGACGATGCAGACGGTCACCAGTAGCAGGAGCTCTAGAAGCATCCGCCGCCCGCGATGGCCGCCTCGGGGTCGCCTTGAAGCTGCTGTGCTGTGTACAGATCCAGCTCGCCTTCCACGCAGACCAGGACTCCATGCCCGCCGATTGACGAGTCGCCGAGCGCGGAGATATCGACCTTGAAGTTCATGGGCTTCGTATGTGCCAGAAAAGCCCGCGAGCCACACTGGGTGAGAGCCAGACGGCTGATTCTCCGAGGCGGGCGTCGAAATGCAGTCGCTCGTGCAGATGCAGACGCCGTTCGGGGCCGGATGGCCGCAGACGAGCGAGTCCGTCACGGTCGCCTCCACCGCGAGATGTCCCGCCCGTTATCCCATCGATGCCCGATGGACAACGGAATGGGCTGCCAAGCGGTTTCTAGAGGATGTACACCGTCGTGTAGACGATGATCCACATCACGTCGACGAAGTGCCAGTAGATGCCCGGCACCTCGACCCCGAGGTGCTTGTTCGGCTCCGGCGTGAAGTGGCCGCGCCAGGCGCGGATATTGGCCGCGGCGAGCAGCGCCAGCCCCACCGTCACGTGGGCGCCGTGAAGGCCGGTGAGGCCGTAGAAGATCGAGCCGAAGGCCGTGTCGCGGGCGCTGAACCCGATGTGCCAGTACTCGTTCATCTGGATGAACAGGAAGGTGGCGCCGAGCAGCCAGGTGGCACCCAGCCCCAGGATCAGCCCGCGGCGGTTTCCCCGGCGGATGGACTCCAGAGCCCAGTGGACCGTGAAGCTCGACGAGATCAGGATCGCCGTGTTGACGCCGGCGACCGCCTTGGGGAGCTCGAGCCCCTCGGGCGGCCATGGGCCGTCGTTGGCGACCACCCGCAGGAAGAAGTAGGAGGCGAAGAACGACCCGAAGAGCATCGCCTCGGAGACGATGAACAGGAGGATGCCCAGGGTCTGGCGGTCGATCCGCGAGCTCTGATGGGCCTCGGGCGGGTGGGCCGCGTGGTCGGCGGCTGCTGCGTGCGCCTCCATCAGCCTGCCTCCTCCCCCACGCCCACCGTCGATGAGCCCGCGGCGCCGACCGGCACCGGCTCCACTCCGTCCCCAGCCTCGATGTGCTCCACCGGCTTGTCGGTCATCGCCCGGACGTCGTCGATGAGCCCCTCCTGCAGCCACTTCGACTGCTCGCCGGCCAGCGTGGAGATCAGGATCTCGTCGATGCGGTAGTGCTCGATCGCGTTCTGCACGGCTGCTCGCGGTGCCGGGCTCATGGGCTGCCCAGTGGCGTCGATGTCGGAGCGATAGAGCTCGGCGAGTGTGCGGGCCAGCCGCGCGCACACCTCCTCGCGCGTCAGCTTGCCGGAGGGAGGGCTGATGAAGGTGTAGCGATGGGGCCGCTCGGCTGCCCTCTGCTTCAGCCGCGAGACCAGGTCGGACCCGGCCACCGTCTGGGTCGCCACGACCAGCGTGTGGGTGACGTCCCACCGCACCGCGTCGTCCTCGATTCGAACCGGGATGTGGGTGACCGGCACCTCGAAGCGGCGCTTCGCCCACTCGACCAAGTCCTTGCGGGTGAGCCCGAAGCGGGTCTCGTACAGGCACGAGAGCAGGACCTCGCGGGGCTGGAAGGCGCGAACCGCGTCGTCCAGCGCCAGGGCCGGGTCCGGGTCCATCACCGCGCCGACCGCATCGATCCCGAACTCCGCCAGGACCGCCTGCGTCACGTCCACTCGGCTCTGCGCCGCCTCGCGGACCTCGTCGCGGTCCACGATCTGGCCGGCCATCGGCTGGTTCTGCGGGGCGACGAGGGCCACCGACTCGACTCCCGCCGCGGTGCGGTCGCGGATCGTCTCGAGCAGCTTGCGGCCACCCGCGACCTCGTTCAGGAAAGCGAGCAGGACGCCGCCGTGGCCGCTCGCCGAACCGTCAACGCTTTCAGGCAGGGCGTCGCTCACGGGCTGCGAGCCCCCGCGCTGCCGGCCACCGCGGGCTCGCCCGTGCCGACCTCCGCCTCCTCGGGCCCGACGATCGCGTGACGGGCGCCGGGCACCCCGAACTCGTAGGGGCCGCCGACGACGCGCGGGATCCGCTCGAAGTTGAAGACGGGCGGCGGAGAGGAGACGAGCCACTCGATCGTCTTCGCCCGCCACGGGTTGCCGCCGGCGAGCGGGCCCCAGCGCCAGCTCACGATCATGTTGTAGAGGAAGATCAGTTGGGCGGCACCGAGCAGGAAGCCGAACACGGAGATCAGCAGGTTCCAATCGCCGAACTGGGCCGAGTAGTCGGCCACCCGGCGGGGCATGCCCTCCATGCCGATCCAGTGCATCGGGAGGAAGGTGCCGTACATGCCGACCAGGGTGAGCCAGAAGTGAGCCCGGCCGAGCTTCTCGTCGTACAGGCGACCGGTCATCTTCGGGAACCAGTGATAGATGCCGGCGAAGATCGTGAACACCGAGCCGCCGAACAGCACGAAGTGGATGTGGGCGACGATGAAGTAGGTGTCCGAGACGTGGATGTCGATGGGCACCATGCCCAGCATCACGCCGCTGATCCCGCCCATCGTGAAGGTGACGATGAACGCGAGCGCGAACAGCATCGCCGTCGAGCGCAGGTGGAGCTTCGAGGCGAAGAGCGTGCCGAGCCAGGAGAAGATCTTGATCCCGGTCGGCACCGCGATCAAGAGCGTCGTGATCATCATCGGCACCCGCAGCCAGCTGAACATGCCCGACACGAACATGTGGTGGGCCCAGACGGTGTAGCTCAAGACCACGATGCCGATCAGCGCCAGAGCCATGAGGCGGTAGCCGAAGATGGGCTTGCGCGCGTGGGTGGAGATGACCTCGGAGACGATCCCGAAGCCGGGCAGCATCATGATGTACACCGCGGGGTGCGAGTAGAACCAGAAGATGTGCTGGTAGCTCAACACGTCCCCGCCGTTCAGCTCCTGGAAGAAGTTCGTATGGAGAGCCCGGTCGAAGAGGACCAGGAACTGAACCCCCGCGATGAACGGAGTCGCGGCGACGACCAGCAGCGAGGTCGACAGGTTGGCCCAGACCAGCAGCGGCAGGCGCCAGAAGTTCATGCCCGGCGCGCGCATGGTGATGATCGTGACCAGGAAGTTGAGCGCCGTCGCCACCGACGACCAGCCCGCGAACTGGACCCCTAAGTTGAAGAAGGACTGGCCCAATGGAGCGCCGGTCGAGAGCGGCGCGTAGCCAGTCCAGCCGGCGTCGAACGCGCCCCCGGGCACCAGGAAGCTGGCCAGGAACAAAAGGCCGGCGAACGGCAGCATCCAGAAGCTGAGCGCGTTAAGGCGCGGGAAGGCCATGTCCGGCGCCCCGATCATCAACGGCAGCACGTAGTTCGCGATCCCCGCGAACACCGGGATCACGAAGACGAAGATCATCAGCGCCGCGTGGGTCGAGAACAACCCGTTGAAGGTCGCGGGCTCGACGATCTGCGTGCCCGGTTGCGCCAGCTCGGCACGCATCAGCATCGCCAGCGCCCCGCCAAGGAAGAAGAAGATGAAGGTGGTGCAGATGTACTGGATCCCGATCACCTTGTGATCGGTGTTGAACTTGAAGTAGTCCCGCCACGAGTGGGCGCCGTGGTCCTTGTGCTCCAGGTCGGCCGGATAGGTGGGAGCGCCCACGGCCCAGCGGAACCAGTAGTCGAAAGCGCCCAAGCCGGCCAGGAAGCCGAGGGGGGCGAACATCGCCGGGACGATCACCTGCGGGTAGCCGGTCTGCTCCGTCTGGAAGACGTCCAGCCCCGCCAGCGCCCGCAGCAGCACCACGAGACCGAAGCCGAAAGCTCCTCCGAGCACGAGGCCGAGCGCCCCGCGCGCCATCCCGGGTCTCTTCAGCGCGGCCGTCAGTTCGATGCTCCTTCCAACACCCTACCCATCGCTAGGTCCCGCCACTCGAGGTTGCCCCGGCCCCGGAGCTGGTCCCCGTGGCCGCGCCGGTGGGGGTCCCGGCCTGCGGCTCGACCGGCTTCTGTCGCGAGAGCCACTGGTTGAACTCCCCCTCCGGCACCACCCTGACCAGCGCCCGCATGGTCGCGTGCCCGTACCCGCACAGCTCGGTGCAGACGACGTTGTAGGTGCCGAGCCGGTTCGGCGTCACCTCGACGACGTTGTCGATGTCGTTGCCCCCCTCCCCGGCGGGGACCAGGTCGCGCTTGATTCGCCACTCGGGCACCCAGAAGGAGTGGATGACGTCGAGAGCCGTCAGATGCAGGTCGAGCTGGCGGCCTTCGGGCACGACGAGCGTCTTCGAGCTCACGACCTTGCCGTTCGCCTGCGGGTAGTTGAAGGTCCACTCGAACTGCTGCGCCGTGACGTCGAGCCGCAGGGAATCCGACGCCTTGGTCTCGATGTCCCCGAGCACGATCCAGCTGTAGATCGCCCCGAACAGCACGATCACGGTGGGAATCGCCGTCCAGGTGACCTCGAGCTTGGCGTTGCCGTGGATCGGCTCGCCGTCGGACTCGTCGCCCGGCTTCGCCCTGTACTTCCAGATCGAGTACCCCAGCATCACGAGGACGATCGAGAACACGAAGCACGACAGGACGATCATCACGTTCAGGAGCGTGTCGATGTCGTCCGCCTCCGCCGATGCCTGGGTGCCGTCCCAGGCGATCTGGGTCATCGGGATGGCCGTGATCGCGGTCAGCACGAGGACCGCGGCGATCAGCTTGACGAGGGTGGCGCGGGACACCGAGGCGCATTCTATTGACCGCCTTCCCGCGTCCGGCGCGCGTCGAACAGCTAGTCGCAAGCGGCACTTGGGTCAGTCCGCCGGTACGCGCGGCAGCCGGTCCAGCTCGCCGGCCGAGGCGGCCAGGACGCCCTGCGCAACGCCCCCCCAGCTCCACAGCCGCGACGCCGTCTCGGCGAGCGCCCGCCGGGCCCGCTCGCGCGTGGCCTGGTCCAGCCCGAGCCAGGCGTTCAGTCGCTCCGCGATGGAGCGCACCGCATCGTCGTCGAGGGGAAAGGACAGGAGATCGGCAACCCTCGGAGGCATCTCGGCCGCCAGGACGCGGCTGACCTCCGCGGCGCCGGAGTGGGCCGCCGAAAGCGGCAGCACGCCGGCCGCCGCCGCTTCCGCCGCAACCATGCCGAAGGCCTCCGGAAACGTGCTCGGGAAGACGAGCGCGTCGGTGGCCGGAACTAGTCGCCCGACCTCCTCGTGCTCCAGGCGCCCGCAGAAGGCGATGCTCCCGGTCGCATCGCGCCCAGCGGCGCGATAGCCGTCGCCGGCCCGCGCAAAAAAAGCGCTCAACATCCGCAGCGGGCGCTCCTCCCCTCCTTCGAGCCCGCGGCCGCGCGCGGCAATCTCACGAGCCGCGGTGAGATCGCCGTCCGCCAGAGCGGCCCACAGGCGCTCGAGCGCTTCCCCGTACTCGCCGAACCCGACCACGAGCAGACGTGCGCCGGGGTTCTCCCGCTGTACCAGGGGCCAGGCCGCGAGCATCAGGTCCACCCCCTTGGAGACGATCAGCTTGCCGACCAGGATCACGCGAGGACCCTTCGCGGCGGCGAAATGCCGCAGGGCCTCGGCGGCCGAGCCGAGGTCGCGGCCGAACGCGCCCCCGGGGTCCGCGGATCGCAACGCCTCGGCCACCCGGGCAATACGGACGCCGGGCGCCTCGTCGGCGAGCGGCCGAAACAGCTCCGTGTCCACCCCCGGCGGGCCCAGCCGTGTCTTCGCCTCCAGCTCCGGGTCCCCGATCGCCGACCACAGGCTCTCCGCGGTGTGCCGGGACCCCACGAGGACCCCGGAGGCGGCCGCCGTCCCCTCCCGGGCGTACGGAAGGAAGCGCTCGGGCTCCGGCTTCACGGTGTACTCGAGCGCCGAGCCGTGGACCTTGGCCGCGAAGCGCACACCGGCCCGGGCGAGGATCGCGGGCCCCATGACCAGGTGGTTGGCGAGCGCCGCGTCCACTCCGCCGGCGGCCTCCGCGACGTCCGCGACCGCGCCCAGGTTCGCCTCCAGGTAGCGGTCCAGCTCCGCCTCGGAGAGCTCCGAGAAGGTCTTCACCTGGAAGCCCCGGTAGCGGTCGGCCACGTAGACGGGCAACAGGCCGCCGATCTCGGGCACGTAGGCGGTCACCGATCCCCGGCTCGAGCGCTCCGAGGCGCCGGTCACCTCCAGGCGACCGTCGCTCCAGCGGCCGAAGGCGTTCACCCAGTCGAGCGAGCTGGCCTGGCGGTCCTGGCACAGGAGGTGGACCTCGTGCCCGAGCCCGGCAAGCGCTCGCGCCAAGCTGGCGTTGTAGACGTTACTGCCGGTGCCCCGCAGCAGGTAGCCGTGGAAGATCAAGACCTTCACCGGCGACATCCTCCGCCATCGCCCGGCGCAGGCTTTATCGTGCCCGCTCGTGAACCCCCGTCAGGTCTATCGGCTGCGGGCGCCCGCCTCGGGCCGCGAGGCGCTGTCTCCGGTCCAGCCTGGCGCCGTCTACGTCGACCGCGAGACGGGCGAGGAGCTGCGCCCCGTCACCCGGACGCTCCCACTGGCGCCGTCCGACTCGGCGCTCCTGCGGACTCCCGAGAACCTGCGGATCTGCCGCCGCTGCGATCAGCTCCTCGGGCTCGACGTGAGCGATTGCCCATATTGCCGCCTGCGCCAGCCGGCGCTCGACGGAGAGCGATGAGCCGCCTCCCCGCAGCACTCGCCGCCCTGACGCTGGCGGCGGGCCTCCCGGTGGCCGGATGCGGCAACGACGACTCCAGCGACACCGTTTCGAGCCCAACCGCAGCGCCGACCACGTCGTCCACCACAACCCGGGACACGACGACCGCCACCACGACGAGCACGCCCACCACGACCCCCCAGAGCACCACGACCACCTCGACCCCAAGCGGGAGCGGCGGGGGCAGCGGCGGGACCAAGCCTCCGCGCTCCGACGAGGACCGCCCGGGTCACGACGTACCGCCGCCGCCGGGCAGCCCGGCGGAGCAGGCGGAGCAGTTCTGCGACGAGCACCCCGGCGCCTGCTGAACGCCCGCGCGTCGCGCGGTCAGCCGCGAACGAAGTAGGCCCAGTACAGGAGCCGGGCGGCGGTGTAGTCGCAGCCGTAGCTGCGCACGGAGCCGACCTTCTGCTGCGGCCGGCTCTTGCGGGCGAACGCCTTGATGTCGCTGAGGTCGCCGCTGCGCGGTGAGCAGTTGCGGCGGGTGCGGCTCGCTCGCCAGCGGTTGCTGCGCTCGCCGATGTCGCTGGCGAAGTTCGACGCCCAGGTCGGGACGGTCAGGGCGACGATCTGACCCTTCCGCACCTTCAGCGGACGATCCAGGGTGAAGATCTGCCGGTCGCCCAGATAGCTCGAGAGCTTGGCGACGGGGCTCTGGCGCAGGAGCCTGTATTTGGCCCTGGTTCGGCGCTTGTGCTTGATCACCGCCAGGCGCGCCGTTGGCGTCTTCCCGTACTGATCGGTCTTGAAGACGGTCCCGAAGAAGTTCCGCTGGGACTTCTTGGGCCTCGACAAATCGATGGCCCAGGCGACGAGGCTGCCGTTGCGATGGATCTTCATCGGCTGCTTTTCGCCGTTGGCCTCGAGCGGGAACCCGGTGACGCTGCCCACGGCCTCGCAGTTCCTCGGGCAGTTGGGGGCGGGCGTCTTCTTCGTCTTGCCCAGCATCGTTGCCTGCTTGGCGCCGGCCGAGGACACGGCGACAGCCCCGATCAGGCACGCGCACAGCGCGGCGAAGCCCATCGTCCGCCAGGCGCGCCACCGCCGGCCGGCTTTCGATTCGATCGTTCCGGTCATGCTCGTCACCACCCGCCACCGCTACCGGCGTTCCCTGACCGCGGGCCGGCGCTGCGGATGCGCCCGCATAGATTAGGGTCCCTCGGCGATGAGCGCAGCGCGAGGCCCTGATCATCCCGCGGGCGGGACTGAATCGGACGCGGTACAGAGGTTCGTGCGCGGCGGTCTCGAGATCGCGGGGATCCAGGCCGACGACGACGAGATCGCCGTGATGATCGGGGCCGATGGCCTGTATCGACCGCTGATCGAGGCGTTGCTCCGCGCGGAGCTCGACGGGATCGAGCCCGAGCCGGGCGTCGACGTTTCCGGGCCGCCGCAGTGAGCGCCACCGCTGACGAGGTGCTGCTGGACGCCACGCTGACCGAGCAGGCTGCGGCAGTGGCCGGGGGCGAGGTCGACCCGGGGGCCCTGCTCGACGCCGCCCTGGCCCGGATCGAGGAGCGAAACCCAGCCGTCAACGCGATCGTCGCGACCTTCCCCGAGGAGTCGCGCCGGATGCTGGCCGAGGCGCCCGAGGGCCCCTTGCGCGGGGTCCCGGTGGCGATCAAGGACGAATGGCCACTGCCCTGGCGCGCCGAGCGCTTGGGGGCCGCACAGTTTCCGGGCCCCGCGCCCTCGCCGGGGGAATCCGGCCCGTACCGCGCCCTACGCGACGCGGGAGCCGTGATCGTCGGGGTCGCCAGCATGCACGAGTACGGGGCCGGCAGCACGGGGCACGTTTCCGCCTACGGCCCGACGCGAAATCCCTGGGACACCGACCGGTGTCCGGGCGGCTCCTCCAGCGGGCCGGGCGCGGCAGTCGCCGCCCGCCTGGTGGGCGGGGCCGTCGGGGCCGACGGGGTCGGCTCGATTCGCTTTCCCGCCGCCTACTGCGGGCTCACTGGACTGAAGCCGACCTTCGGCGCTTCCGCGATGGAGGGCCACCACGTCGCCCAGACGACGACCGTCGTCTCCGGGCCGCTTTGCCGCGACGCTACCGACTGCCGCCTCCTCGGAGGCGTCCTCATGGGCCGCCGGCTCGACGCGGGAACGGCGGACGGCGTGCGGATCGGGGTCGTCCCGGGCGAGCTGTGGGAGGACTGCGACCCGGAGATCGGCGCCGCCTGCCGCGAGGCCGCGGACGCCCTGGGCAACGCGGCCGGGGGCGCGACCAGCGAGGTCGACTTCGCGGGACGGGAGCACGTGCTCATGTCCTCGACCCTGATCGGGATGACCGAGGAGCTCGCGGAGATGACCCCCGCGCGCATCGTTGGGCTGGGGGACCAGGTCAGCCTCGTCGCCAGGGCCCTGCTGCGCTATCGCATGCTGATCCCGGCGGTCGTGATCGCCAAGGCGCAGCGGGTTCGCACCCTGGTGCGGCGCTCGCTCGCCAGGCTGTTCGAGGAGGTCGACGTTCTCGCCTGGCCGACGGTGCCGGCGCCCGCGCCGCCGTTGGAGAACCCGACCGTCGAGCTTCCATCGGGGCCCTATCCGGCGGACTACGCAAATCCCCGGCAGGCGGGGATTGCCAACCTCGCGGGAATCCCGGGGATCAGCGTGCCCGTTGGACTGACTTCCGGCGGGTTGCCGATCGGGCTGCAGCTTCTCGCCCGCTGGGGGGACGAGGAGCTCCTGCTGGACTGCGCGGAGGCGCTCGAGCGGGCCAACGGGCGGCGCTGGGTGGACGCGGCTCCGCCGCTCGCCGGCACCGGCTAGGGCACAAAGTCGCCGCATCTATCCTCCCCGCGATGCCGGCGATCGAGGCGAAGGGACTGGAGCGAACGTTCGCGGGCGACGTGCTGGCGGTCGCCGGGGTGGACCTCGAGGTGGCGGAGGGAGAGATCTACGCCTTCCTGGGCCCGAACGGCGCCGGCAAGACGACCACCGTGCGGATGCTCACCACGCTGCTGCGGCCCACGGCGGGCACCGCGACCGTCGCCGGTCACGACGTGGTCTCGAAACCGGCCGCGGTCAGGCGGGCGATCGGCGTGGCGCTGCAGGAGGCCGCACTGGACCCGCTGATGACGGGCCGCGAGCTGATCCGCCTGCAGGCCACGCTGCACGGCCTTCCCCGCGACGAGGGGCGCCGCCGGGCCGACGCCCTGCTGCAGCGCGTCGATCTCGTGGGCGCCGCGGACCGCCAGATCGGCACCTATTCGGGCGGCATGCGGCGGCGGCTGGACCTGGCCTCGGCGCTCGTCCACGAGCCGCCGGTGCTGTTCCTCGACGAGCCGACCACCGGCCTCGATCCGGTCAGCCGCCGGGCGATCTGGCGGGAGGTCTCGAACCTGAACCGCGAGGGCACGACGGTCTTCCTGACCACCCAATACCTCGAGGAGGCGGACCAGCTCGCCAACCGGGTGGGGATCATCGACTTCGGCCGCATCGTGGCCGAGGACACACCGGCGCGGCTGAAGGAGCAGATCGGCCGGCCGCACCTGGAGATCACGCTGCTGGACGGCGGCGCCGACCGGGCCGAGCAGGTCGTGGCCCGGTTCGGCAGGCCGCTTCCGCGCCGCGACGAGATCGTCCTGGTCGAGCTCCAGCGCGGCGCCGCCGAGATCGCTCCCGTGGTCCGGGCCCTGGACGAGGCCGGGCTGGCGGTCGAGTCGCTGGACCTCGTGGAGCCCAGCCTCGACGACGTCTTCCTCGCCAAGACGGGGCACCACCTCGAGGCCGAAGAGGCGGATGAGGAGGACGAGCCGGAGTGAGCCTGCGCGACAACCTGAGCGTGATCGCGGCGCTCGGCCGCCGCGCCGTGAAGCAGACCTTCCGCCGGCCACAGCTCATGGCTCCGATCATCGTGTTTCCCACCCTGCTGCTCGCGATCCAGGTCGGCGGGGCCGGTCGAGGCGTAGACCTGCCCGGCTTTCCGCACGTGCACGGCTTCCTCGACTTCATCCTCGCGGGGGCGATGATCCAGTCGACTCTGCTGGCCGGGAACAGCGGCGGGATCGCGCTGGCCGTCGACATCGAGATGGGGTTCACCGACCGTCTGCTGGCCGCTCCGATCTCGCGCTACGCGATCGTGCTCGGGCGGCTCGCGGGCACCGCGGCGCTGGGGGCGTTCTCGGCGATCTGGTTCATCGCCATCGGGCTGATCTTCGGAGCGCGGATCGAGGAGGGTGTCCCCGGGGCGGTGTTGATGGTCCTCTTCGTGACCTTGTCGGCGGTCGCCTTCGGCGGGATCGGCGCCGCTGTCGCGCTGCGCACCGGGCGCGCCTCGGTCGTCCAGGGCCTCTTTCCCCTGGTGTTCGTGATCCTGTTCCTGTCCTCAGCCTTCTTTCCGGCCAACCTGATGCTCGAGCCTGCCTCGACCGTGGCTGAGTACAACCCGCTGAGCTTCATCGTCGAGGGGATCCGCGACCCGGTGATCTCATCCCTGTCGCTCGACGCGTTCGCGAAGGCGCTCGGATCGATCCTCCTGGTGGCCGCGATCAGCATCGGCCTCAGCGCCCTGGCCCTGCGGCGCCGGCTGAGGCTCGGTGGATGAGGGCCGGGCCCATGGGCTGGCGAGCCAACACGGAGATGATCGCGGCCCTGATGCGGCGCGCCGCCAACGAGCTGCTTCGGGTTCCCGGGGCGGCGATCCCTGGCGTTTTGGCGCCGACGATCTTCTTCCTCGGGCTCACCGCCGTGTTCGGCAACCTGACCCGGCTCCCGGGGTTCAGCACCGACTCCTACCAGAGCTTCCTGATCCCGGTGAGCCTGATGCAGGGCGCCGGTTTCACCGGCGCGGCCACCGGGGTCAACCTGGCACGCGACATCGAGCAGGGATGGTTCGACCGGCTGCTGGTCTCCCCGGCGCCGCGGCCCGTGCTGCTGGCCGGCCTGGTGATCTCGGCCAGCCTGCGGTCGCTGATCCCGGCGACCGTGCTGATCGTCGTCGGGCTGTCCATGGGCGCCCACTGGCCGGGAATCGGCGGGCTCGCCGTGGCGATCCTGATCGTGATGGGGATGGGGACGCTCGCCGCCCTGTGGGCCTGCTCGCTGGCCCTGAAGTTCAAGTCGCAGGCGGCGGCGCCGCTGATGCAGGCCGGGATGTTCGTGCTCATCCTGACTACGACCGCGTACGCGCCGCTGGCCCTGCTGACCGGCTGGCTCCATACGGTGGCGAAGTACAACCCCGCGACGCAGATCCTGGAGGCGGCGCGCCAGGGGTTCGTAGGCGGGGTGACCTGGGCCGACACCTGGCCCGGCCTGCTGGCCTTGGCCGGCCTGCTGGCCCTCCTCACCGCCCTGGCCCTTCGCGGCATGCGCCGCACGGCCGTTTGAGCTCGCGCCTCCCCAGCCTCGCCGAGGGCGTCCTGGGGGCAAGCTGGGCGCACGGGGAGCGGCGAGGGACCCCCTACGCCTACACGAGGCCGAGCCCCGCCCGCTACCGCTGGCAGTGGTACTGGGACTCGTGCTTCGCCGCGACCGTCTGGCGACGCTTCGATCCCCAGCGCTCGCGCGACGAGCTGGAGACGCTGCTTCGAGCCTGCCGGCCGGACGGCTTCGTCGGGCACGTGGTCTTCTGGGAGCACCCCGTCAGCCTGTGGCGAAGCCTCTACTACAACGTGACCTCCCGTTCGGCCCCGATGACCGGGACGATCCAGCCGCCGCTGCTGGCCTGGGCGTGGCGGATCGCGGTCGGCGATCCTGCGGCCGAGCCGCGGATCGCCCGCCACCACGAGTGGCTCGGCGCCAACCGGGATCTCGAAGGCGATGGGCTCCTGTGGCTGGTCCAGCCGGACGAGTCCGGGCTCGATTCGTCCCCCAAGTTCGACCCGGTCTGGGGGCGCCGGGCCCATGCCAGGCTGGGCTTTCCCTTCCTCGTCGCCCGCAACCGGCGTCTGGGATGGGACGCGCGGCGGGTGCGGGATGCCGGCGGCCCCGTCCTGTGCGAGGTGGCCACCAACGTGTTGTGGGGACTGGCGCGGATGGCGGCCGGGCAGCCGTCGATCACCCCCGCGCTGGTGGACAGGCTTTGGGACGAATCCCGCGGCATGTTCCTCGACGAGGCTCAGCCAAGCGGCCTGCGTCCCACGATCGAGACCTGGGCGGCGCTGGCGCCCCTCGCCCTGCCGGACCTGCCGGAGACAATCGGGCGGCGCCTGGTCGAAGAGCACCTGCTGGACGGCGCGCGCTTCTGGCTCCCGATCCCTCCGTCGTCCGTCTCCGCCGCCGAGCCCAGCTTCGAACCGGGACGCGGCAGCGGCTGGAAGCGCCGCTACTGGCGCGGGCCGACCTGGGTCAACGCCGCTTGGCTTCTGTGGATCGGACTGCTCCGCCTCGGCTACCAGGCCGAGGCCGACGAGATGGCGCGACGGCTGTCGGAGGTCGTGCTGCGAGCGGGCCTTCGCGAGTACTACAACCCGCGCACCGGCGAGGGCCTCGGGGCCACGGACTTCGCCTGGACGAGCCTGATCGTCGAGATGGCGGACCCGGCCCCCGACGCCGCCCGAAGCTACCTGTAGCGCCCCGGCTGGGAAGGCTCGGTGACGGTCCCACGGGGCTCGTGCGAATCGAGTGAACGATTGGCCGCGTTATTGGGGGACAAATCCACACTCGATCACCGCAGGCGCGCTGGGCGCTACTTGTAGCGGTAGGTGATGCGGCCGCGGTCGAGGTCGTATGGCGACAGCTCGATCTTCACGCGGTCGCCCGGGAGGATGCGGATGTAGTGGCGCCGCATCTTGCCCGAGATGTGCCCGAGGACCTCGTGGTCGTTGTCGAGCTTGACCTTGAACATCGTGTTGGGCAGGGCCTCGGTGACCTCGCCCTCCATCTCGATCTTCTCTTCCTTGCCCATCGCGGCGGAGAGCGTAGCGGACGGCACTAACGTCACGACCAGGGCAGCCGGCGCTCCGGTCGAACCCGCTAGCGCCCCTCGAACGTCGCCTTCCCGGGCCCCTCGGTGAGGAACGAGCGCACCGCGCGCTGCAGGTCCTCTGTCTCGAACAGCGGCGGGGCCACCTCGGCCACGGCCCGGTCGGCCTCGTCGATGCCGCCCTCGAGATAGGCACGAACTATCCGCTTGGTGGCCGCGTGCGCCCTGGTGGGCCCGCTGGCCAGCCGGTGCGCGAATCGCATGCCCTTCTCGAGCAGCTCGTCATCAGGCAGGACGCGGTTGACGACGTTCCAGCGCTCCAGGGTCGCCGCCTCGTAGAGGCCCTGCGACATCACGAACTCACGAGCGCGCGCGGGGCCCGCACGCTCGGCCATCCGCTGCGTCCCCCCCGCGCCGGGCGTCAGGCCCACCACCGCCTCGACCAGTCCGAAGCGGGCCGACTCGGAGGCCCAGATCATGTCGCAGCCGAGCGACACCTCCAGCCCCGCGGTCAGGCAGAGCCCGTGCACCAGGGCCAGCGTGGGCATGGGCAGCGCCTCGAGCCGTCGGACGGCCTGGAGCAGCGGCTCGAAGGCGAGGCCCTCGCGATCGCCCCCCGCATCGACGATCTGCTGGAACACGTTGACGTCCGCCCCACCGGTGAACAGGTCGCCCTCGGCGCGCCACACGAGCGCTCGGGCGTCGGACCCCTCCACCTCGTCGAGGCAGGCGGTGAGCGCCTCGAACGCCGCCTGGCCGAACAGGTTGAGCGGCGGGTCGTGGAGGATCATCACCGCGACTCCGCCGTCGCGCTCCAGCCGAATTGGCGCGTCGCTCATCCCTCACCCCCTCCGTCGCCGGCCGACCGGATCCGATCGGCGACAGCCGCGATCTCCTCGGGGTCGCCGCCACGCGGCACCCAGGGGAGCTTCAGCGGATCGTCGTCGTAGCGCGGCACAACGTGCAGATGGAAGTGAAAGACCGTCTGCCAGGCCGCCGGCCCGCAAGCGTTCAACACGTTGAACCCGTCCGGGGACAGGGTCGCCCGCATCCTGTTCGCCAGACGGCGGGCGGCGACCGTCGTTCGCTCCAGGTCCGCGTCGGAGATCTCCATCAGGTCGTCGCTGTGCCTGCGCGGCACGACCAGGGCGTGCCCCCGGGTCGCCGGGTTGATGTCCATGAACGCGACCGTGTGCTCGTCGGAGTCGACGATCTGAGCCGGCACTTCCCCGGCGACGATCCCGCAGAACAGGCAGTCCGCCGACATCCGCTCGCCACCCTAGATGATCGGCTCTGGCGCGGCCTGCCTGACGCCGGGAGCTCCGCTAGGCCAAGCCCCGCGCCAACTCGATCGCGTCCTCGCGCGTCGAGACCTCACCGGCGAACACGGCCGCCTCGATCTCGCCGAGCAGCCGCCCGAGCTCCGGGCCGGGCTCGATCTCCAGCTCGGCCGCCAAGTCGTCACCGCGGATGGGAGGCCGCGGCGGGCCCTGGCGCCGCCACGCCACGGCCTCGCCGAGCATCGTGCGAGCCAGCTCGAGATGGCGAGTGACCGCCTCGGGGCTGGTCCGATGGCCCTGGGTCGCGAGCCGGTCGGCCACGGTCAGCAGCGTGACGTCGACGGAGTCGGGACTCGTCGCGAGCAGGTAGTCGTAGACGTGTCGCCGCGACAGCGGCTGCGCGTGGACCAGGAATCCGAGGCGCAGGTGGTTGAGGGTCAAGTTGGCCAGGTAATCCGCCAATCGCCGGCTCGTTCGCAGCCTCGAGCAAAGGGCCCGCACGATCCGCGCGCCGGCCCGATCGTGGCCGATGAACAGCACGCGTCCGGCCTGGCCCACGGTGCGCGTCGACGGTTTTCCAAGGTCGTGGAACAGCGCGGCGAACCGAAGCGCATCGGCGCGCGTGAGCTCGTCGGCCAGCGGCTCGTCCAGCACCGCGCCGGCATCCGAGGCCACCGGGCCGGCGAAGGCCGAGAGGTCGGTCTCGACCTCGATCACCCTCGACAGCACCTCGATCGTGTGCCCGTGGACGTCGAGATGGTGATAGGGGTTCTGCTCGACCCCGCGCAGGGCCTCCAGCTCCGGCAGCACGGTCGTGGCGGCCTGGAGCTCGTCCAGCAGGGCCAGGCCCCGGACCGGGTCCCGCCCGGTGAGGATCAGGCGCAGCTCGGCGAACTGGCGCTCGCCGGCCGGTTCCCCCGCCCGAGGCGCCTCGGCGCGTCCAAGCGCCAGCGTCTCGTCGTCCATCTTCAGTCCGAAGGCGGCGGCGATCCGGGCGGCGCGCAGGAGCCGCAGCGGATCGTCGGCGAAGCTGCGCTGCGAGACGACGCGTAAGAGCTTCCTCTCGACGTCCGGTTGACCGCCATGCGGGTCGAGCAGCGGCGCGCGGACGTCCGCCGCCGGCGAAGCGATCGCGTTCACCGTGAAGTCGCGAAGCGCCAGGTCCGCCTCGATTCGATCGCCCCGCATGCGAACCACGTCGACGTGCCACTCGCCGCCCGCCGCCATGACCCGCCAGGCCTCGAACTCCTCCGACAGCGGGAAGGCAGGGCCGCCGACCACACGCGCGATCCTCCGGGCGAGCGCCTGTTCGTCGGTCCCGACGACGAGATCGACATGCCTCACCTCCCGGCCGAACAGGGCGTCCCGGATGGCCCCGCCCACAAACCACGCGTCGTCGCGGGCCCCGAGCGCCTCGCGGCAGGCCCGCACGGCCGGGGCCGCCGCCAGCAGCTCTGCGACCCTCGCGGTCATCCCCCGCCGTCGCCGGCGTAGAGGCGCGGCACGCGAGCGGAGATGCCGCAGGTGACTTCGTAGTTGATCGTCCCCAGGCGCCGTGCGACGTCCTCGCAGAGGATGCGCTCGTCCCCCTGGGCACCGATCAACACAGCCGGCGAGCCGGGCTGGACAGCGGTATCGGGGCCGAGGTCGACGGTCACGTTGTCCATGGACACCGTTCCCACCATCGGATGGCGACGGCCGCCGACGAGCACCTCGGCGTTGTTGCTCAGCCCGCGGCGAACCCCGTCGCCGTAGCCGATCGGCAGCACCCCTACGAAGGTTTCCAAGGGCGCCCTCCAAGTCCGCCCGTACCCGGCGCTGGAGCCGGCCGCAAAGCGTTTCACGTCGGCGACGTAGGAGCGAAGCTCGAGCGCCGGCTCCAGCTCGCGGGCGAACGGGTCGCAGTGGAACGGGTCGAGG
The DNA here is from genome assembly GCA_044871225.1 of Solirubrobacterales bacterium. Lineage (GTDB taxonomy): Bacteria > Actinomycetota > Thermoleophilia > Solirubrobacterales > 70-9 > AC-56. The sequence goes on along the minus strand of JBIOZP010000062.1, from coordinate 36,087 downwards.
CCGTAGATCGCGATCCCGCAGCGGACCAGGTCGAAGTGGGACGCCGGATCACGGAACGTCGCGGCGCTGTTGGCTGCATGGGCGATAACGCGGGGGTGGTCGGCGCGCACAGCCTCGACCAAGCTGGCGAAGAGCTCGAGCTGCTCGTCGAAGAAGTTCGAGGAGGGCTCGTCGGCGGTCGCGAAGTGCGTCCAGACGCCGGTCAGCTCGAGCCGCTCGTCCGCCGCCACCTGCTCCACCAGGTCTCGGACCGACTCGGGGTCGCGCTCGCCCAGGCGCCCCATCCCCGTGTCGTACTTCACGTGCACGCGCGGCCGTACGCCGAGCTCGGCCCCACGCCCCGCCAGGAGCCGGGCAAAGCCCGCACGCCAGACGGCCACGTCGGCGCCCGCATCGAGCGCGACGTCCAACTCGTCCGGCGTCAGCGCCCCCATCACGAACAGGCGCGCATCGGGAAAATTCGAGCGCAGCTCCGCGGCCTCCGCCGCCGCGGCCACCGCGAGCCAGGTCGCCCCGCCGGCCAGCGCGGCCCGCGCGCACTCGACCGCCCCATGCCCGTAGCCGTCGGCCTTCACGACCGCGCACAGCTCCGAGCCGCCAAGCTCCCGCGCCAGCCTGGCGCAGTTTCGACCGATCGCGCCGACGTCCACGACCGCCACGGCACGCCGACCTCGGACACCAGTCATCACAACATCCACCTGCCAGTCGCCTCGCAATCGGGCGCTTCGCCCCCTCTGCTCGACGCCGTGCCCATTACGACCACCTGCCAGTCGCCTCGCAATCGGGGGCTTCGCCCCCTCTGCTCGACGCCAGTGTCATTGGAGCGCTTCCGGAAGGGCCGCGATCACGTCGGTTGCGATCACCGACTCCGCTGACCCCAGGCGCTCCGCCGCGATCCTGCCCGCGCGCTGGTGCGCGTGGACGCCCGCGCAGGTCGCCGCGAACGGGTCCATGCCCCTTGCCAGGAGGGCCCCGATGGTCCCGGACAGCACGTCTCCAGTGCCCGCCGTGGCGAGCCCCGGACTGCCCCCGGCGCTGATCGCGAGCCGTCCGCCTTCGACCACGAGCGAGTCGTCGCCCTTCAGGACCACGATGGCCTCGCTTCGCTCGGCGGCCTCACGTGCGCTCGCCAGGCGGTGCGCGGCAACCTCGGCGGACGGCCGGCCCAGCAGCCGGCCCAGCTCACCGGCGTGCGGGGTGAGCACCGTGGGCCCGGGCCGCTGGACGATCGACTCCAATCGCCCTGCGTGCGCGTTGAGCCCATCGGCATCGATCAGGAGCGGCGCCTCGATCCGCCGGGCGACGCTCCGGGCGAGCTCGAGCGAGTCCTCGTCCCGTCCGAGCCCCGGCCCGAGGACCACGGCGGCCGCCCCGGCCGCGGCCTTCAGGATGTCGTCGGCCGAGTCGCTGGCGAGGCGCCCCTCGCCCCCTGGGTAGCCACGAGACATCGCCTCGGTGAGCTTCACCTCGAAGATGTGCTCGAGGTCGGACGGCACGGCGACCGTCGCGTAGCCCGCTCCCGCCCTGATCGCCGCCTGGGTGGCCATGCACACCGCCCCGGTGAGGCCCCGGGAGCCGCCGACGATCAGGACCTGGCCGGAGTCGAACTTGGTGGAGCTCGCTCGTCGCGGCGGCGCCAGCCCGAGCACCGGGTCCCGGATCACGCCGGCCACGGCGCTGCCTGGCGCCCCGTCCGGAATCCCGATTGGGGCTACCCGAAGCTCGCCCGCTCGCTCTTTTCCGGGCGAGATCCAGTGCCCGACCTTGGCGGCGTGGAAGGTGACCGTGACGTCCGCCTCCACGGAGATTCCCTCCGCCTCGCCGCTGGAGGCATCCACGCCGGAGGCGATGTCCGCCGCCACGGTTGGCGCGCCGCTGCCGTTGATGGCCTCGATCGCCTCGTCGGCGGGAGCACGGGCCGCCCCGGAGAAGCCGGTGCCGAAGATCGCGTCCACGAGCACCCCGCTGTTCTCGAGCGCCGCGGCGATCTCCCCCGAGCGCGGCTCGCGCACCACCCCGTGGAACCGTTCGAGGTTGATCCGCGCGTCGCCGGAGAGCTCGTCGCCCGGCCACAGCAGCAGGGCCTCGACCTCGTAGCCGGTGTCCGACAGGTGCCTGGCCGCAACCAACCCGTCGCCGCCGTTGTTCCCCTTCCCGCAGACCACCCGCGCAGGGCCATCGGCGGCGATCGCGCGGGCCGCATCCGCCACCGCGGCACCCGCCGCCTCCATCAACTCCAGCGACGGGATCCGGCGCTCGTCGATCGCCCAGGCGTCCGCCTGCCGCATCCCGGCGGCGTCGTAGACGGGGTCCAGCCATGGCTCCATCTCGCGACCAGCGTAATCCGCCGGCGGTCGAACCCTCTGCCTCGCGGACGGCGCGCTCCCGTACGAAAGCGCCGGGGTCAGCGACCCGCCGGCACCGCCAGGACGGCGGCGGCGGCGAGCTGGTGGGAATGGGTCAGCGAAACCTGGAGCTCGACCCCCCGCTCCCGCGCGATCGCGGCGGCCCGCCCGTGCAGGCGCAGGCGGGGCGCCTCCCGCCCGCCGCCCTCCACCTCGATCTCCCGCAGCGGGACCGCCGCGCCGCCGAGCGCCTTCACGGCCGCCTCCTTGGCCGCGAACCGAGCAGCCAGATGAGGGCCGGGCCGAACCCGCGCGCGGGCGTGAGCCAGCTCGCCGTCGGTGAACAGCCTGGCCGCGAGCCGCGGCCGGCGGTCGAGCGCACGCTCCAGCCGCTCGACCTCCAGGAGGTCGAGCCCGACCATGGAGACGTCTCCGTCTCCGGCACGCGACGGCGTGGTCATCTGGCCACCACGGCCGGCGAGGTCGCGGACGATCCGTCCGTCGCCTCGGCGGCCGAGTCGCGAAGCCCCAGCACCGTCTGGAGCTCGGCGCGTCCCTGGTCTTCGCGACCGCCGACAGTGAGGTAGTCCAGGTGGTCCAGGTAGGGCTTTGCGTCCTGGTAGTCGGGGTCGGTCTGGGCCTGAGGGAAGCCGTTGACGAGCTGGAGCAGCGGCTGGAAGTCGATGAACCCGACCGGCGAGAAGTCCTCTCCCAGCGCCTCGGTGGCGGCGTTGAACGCATCCGAGTCGGCGAGCGTGTCGCCCGGATCGAAGACGTCGTCGACCGACCCCGGCAGGCCGGCGACCACCTTCCCCTCGCGCAACAGGACCTCGAACCGAACCGGGACGCCCCCCGGGGTGATCGAGAAACCCCGCTCGCCCGCGCCGGTCAGGGGCTCTACCTGCAGGGAGGAGTCCCTCCTCAGGACCCGCTGGAGCTGGCCGAGGCTCCGCCCGGAAGCCTCTTCGTCGTCGGTCTCCAGGACGAGCGCGCCGCTGAGCCCGAACAGCGAGGTCCCGCCGACAAAGCCGCCGATGTCGCCCGCCCAGTGGCCCAACGACCCGAGATCGAGGCCGAGCTTTCGCGAGAGCTCGGTCGAGTCGCCCTGGGCCAGCCCCTGCGCATAGGCCCGTCCCGCGTCGCTGGCGGCGAACGCAAGCCACGCATCGGCCGGAAAGGATCGCAGCAAGTCGGATTCCTGAGGCGCTGGGGCCAAGCTGCTGGACGCCGCCGAGGCTTGGAGCGAAAGCTGGTCAGCGCTCGCCGAGACCGATGCGGCAATGGGCTGGGAGAGCACCGACCGGATCTCCGAGTCCGCCGCGCGCACCTGTGCCTCCGTGACCTCTCCCGCCGCCCGGAGCGCATCGACGAGGCCTCGGGGCTCCGCGTACAGGAAGCCGAACGCATCGTCGGGCAGCTCGGCGAGCTGGTCCTTGAACGGCGCCGATTCCGCCAGCGACTCGCCTCGCGAAGCGTCGACCGCGGCCTTGAAGCCGGCTTCGTCGCCGACGACGAGGAAGTCCCCGACGATCCCCGCTGCGTCGCCGTCGCGCTCCAGCCGGTATTCGAGGCCCTCGTAGCTGCGCGCTTGCGCCGGTTTGGCGCCGGCCGCCTCGGCCTTGTCAATCGTCCTTTGGGTCGCGGCCGGGTCGGTCGTCGACACCACGAGCGCTCCCGATGGCTCGCGACTTCCCTCGCCCCCCTGTGGCCCGGTCAGGAACGCGCCGGCCCGCTGGCCCAGCCAGGGCTCGACGTCATCGTTGAAGTCGATGCCGGTGCCGTTGCCGGCACCCGCCAGCTCGCCGTCCACCCACCGTGACAGCAGGCCACCGGGGTCGTCCGTGGCGAGGAGCTTCGAGAGGGCGGAATCGAGCTCTTCCCTTTGGTCGCCTTCGGGATGGACGACCGCCTCGGCGAAGAGCGGGGCGCCAGCCGGAGTCATCGTCGCGGGGTCGGGGCCGGCGAACGAGGAGCCGGATCCCCCGTCTCCGCCGCAGCCGGCGAAGAGAACGGCCGCCGGCATGGCGGCCAGCAGGATGATGCGGGCGGCGCGGGCGTTCACGCAGCGAGCATGCTACGAGGGCAGGCGCGCCGGCTCGCTATTCCACCGTGACGGTCTTGGCGAGGTTGCGCGGCTGGTCCACGTTCAGCCCCTTGAGCCTGGCCACGCGGTAGGCGAGAAGCTGAAGCGGGAGGATGGCGAGGATCGGCTGCAGGACCCAGTCTGTCGGTGGCACGTACAGGAGCTTGTCGGCGACCTCGGCGACGCGCTCGGAGCCGTCGGTGGCGATCGCGATCACGTCCGCCCCGCGAGCCCGCACCTCCGCCATGTTCGACAGGACCTTGTCCAGAATCGGGCTGTCGGTCGCGATGCACACCACCGGCGTGGACTCGTCCAGCAGCGCGATCGGACCGTGCTTCATCTCGCCGGCCGCGTATGCGTCGCTCGGGATATAGGAGATCTCCTTCATCTTCAGCGCGCCCTCGAGACAGACCGGCAGGCCGATGTTGCGTCCGAGATAGAGGAAGAAGCGCCCTCGATGCTCGGCCTCCGCGATCTCCTGCACGGGGGCGTCGACGGTGTCGAGGGTGCGAGTGATCATCGAGGGGATGCGCTTCAGCTCGCCGATCAGCTCGGCGATGCGACCCGACGGGAGCGTGCCGCGGGTCTGCGCGATCCACAGGCCGAGTAGGTACATGGCGGCGGCCTGGGCCGTGAACGTCTTCGTCGCGGCGACGCCGATCTCGAGCCCGGCGCGGGTGAACAGCACCGTGTCGGCGTCTCGCGTCGCCTGGCTGCCCATCACGTTGGTTAGCGCCAGCACCTGCGCCCCCCGCTCGCGGGCAAGCCGCATCGCCGCCAGGGTGTCGGCCGTCTCTCCGGACTGCGTGATCCCGACCACCAAATCGTCGGGCCCGACGACCGGGTCCCGGTAGCGGTACTCGGAGGCGATGTCCATGTCCACGGGCACCCGGGCCCACTGCTCGATCGCGTAGCGGCCCACGAGCCCCGCGTGGTAGCTGGTGCCGCAGGCGACGATCACGATCCGGCGCATGCTCCGAACGAGGTCCTCCGGCAGCTCCAGCTCCGAGAGGTCGACCCGGTCCACCTCGGGAAGGCGGTCGGTGATCGTCTCTGCGACCGCGTCGGCCTGCTCGTGGATCTCCTTCAGCATGAAGGTCTCATAGCCGCCCTTCTCGGCGGCCTCCTGGTCCCAGCTCACCTCCTCCACGGCGCGGCTGATCGGCGTGCCGTCCCCCCCGGTCACCCGGGCGCCCGACGAGTCGATGGTCACGACCTCGCCGTTCTCGACCATCAGGACGCGGCGAGTCTCTCCCAGGAAAGCCGGAATCGCGGAGGCGACAAAGGTCTCGTCCTCGCCCAGCCCGATCACGAGCGGGCACTCCTGGCGAGCGGCGACGAGGGCGTCGGGATGCTCGGCGTGCATGGCCACGAACGCGTAATGGCCGCGCAGCTCACCGAACGCCGCTTGCACCGCCGCTGTGAGGTCGCCGCGGTCGTGGCGCTCGATCAGGTGGGCGACGATCTCGGCGTCGGTCTCGGAGCTGAAGCGGTGGCCCTCGGCCTCGAGCTCGCGCCGAAGCTCGGCGTGGTTCTCGACGATCCCGTTGAGGACGATGTGGATGCGGTCGCTGCAGTCGCCGTGCGGGTGAGCATTCTCCTCGGTCACCCTGCCGTGAGTCGCCCAGCGCGTGTGGGCGAGGCCGATCGTGGCCGGCGGAGCCGCCACCGCCACGGGTCCATCCCCGTTCCGGGCCCCGTCGCCGTCGAGCCCGATCGCCGCGCGCAGGTTCGCCAGGTTGCCGACCGTCCTGACCGACTCCACGCGCCCGTCCTCGAGCAGGGAGATGCCTGCCGAGTCGTACCCCCGGTATTCGAGCTTCTCGAGGCCCGCCATCAGCAGGTCACGGCACGGCCGCTTCCCCACGTATCCCACGATCCCGCACATGCAGGCGACTAAGGGTAAACCGTGATTGAGCGGCCTATCCGAGCTCGGCTTCGATCAGTGCGGCGAGCCGTGCGCAGACCTCGTCGCATTCGGCTTGGCTGGGGGCCTCCACCATCACGCGCACGAGCGGCTCGGTGCCGGAGGGGCGCACGAGGACGCGGCCTCGCTCACGGAGCCGCTCGCTCTCGCGCTCGACCGCCTCCCAAACCGCCGCGGCGTCGTCGAGGGCCTGACGACGTGCGACCTCGACGTTTCGCAGTCGCTGGGGAAGCCTGGTCATGGGGATCACGCCGGCCAGGTCCGAGTCGCCGAGGGCGCCCATGACGAGCAGGGCCGTCGCGATGCCGTCGCCGGTCGGCCCGTACTCGGTCCAGATGATGTGTCCCGACTGCTCGCCCCCGAGCGCCCACCCTCGCTTCTCGAGCTCCGCGGTCACGTGTCGGTCGCCCACGGGCGTGGTCGCCACCTGGATGCCCGCTTCGGCCATTGCGGCGTGGAAGCCGTAGTTCGTCATCACGGTGACGGCCACGCCGCCCCCCAGGGCGTTGGTCGCGGCGAGGTGGCGAGCGCACAGGGCGATGAGCTCGTCACCGTCGCGCACGGTTCCCTCGGCGTCCACGGCCACCACCCGGTCCCCGTCGCCGTCGAACGCGAATCCGATCCCGGCCCCGCTCGCGCGGACGCGCTCGGCCAACCGCTGCGGGTGCACGGAGCCGCACCCCTCGTTGATGTTGCGTCCGTCGGGCTCGGTCCCGATGGCTTGGACGCGGGCGCCCAGGCGCTCGAAGATCGAGGGCGCGGCGCGGTAGGTGGCTCCGTTGGCGCAGTCCAGGATCACGTTGCGCCCGGAGAGGTCCAGGCGAAACGCGGAGGTGAGCGCCCGGCGATAGTCGTCGAGCGCCCCGTCGAGGTCCCGCACCCGCCCCACGGCCCGCGCCTCCTGACCATCCTCAACCACCTGCGCCTCGATCCGGGCCTCGGCCTCGTCGTCCAGCTTGCGCCCGTCGCCTCTGAAGAACTTGATGCCGTTGTGCTGCCAAGGGTTGTGAGAGGCCGAGACCACGGCGGCCAGGTCGAGTCCGTGACGGCGAACCAGGATCGACCCCGCGGGAGTGGGCAGGACACCGGCCAGCCAGGCGTCGCCGCCCCCCTCCGCGATGCCGGCGGCCAGCGCGGCCTCCAGCATCGGACCGGATTCCCGGGTATCGCGCAGGATCAGGACCTGCGGGCGATCGACGTCGCTGGCGAGCACGCTCGCCCTGCCGAGCGCCAAGGCGAGCTCGGCGGTCAGCTCGGTGCCGGCGACCCCGCGGACTCCGTCGGTGCCGAAGAGGTTGCGCTGTGGAGTCATGCGGTTCTGAGCCGGCGAAAACCGAGTCTGGCGCGGACGCAAGGAGGTCGGCGAAGCGAGCTTAGTTGAGACCTAAGTGAGCGAGCCGGCCGGCAGGCACCGAAGGTGCCGGTGAGCGCCGAAGGCGCTGCAAAGCCGGACGACGGCTTGCAGCCGCTCAGCGCTTCGAGAACTGGGGCCGCTTGCGGGCCTTCTTGAGCCCTGCCTTGCGGCGCTCCTTGGCTCGAGCGTCCCTGGTCAGCAGGCCTCGTCGCTTCAGCTCTCCCCGGAGCTCACCGTCGACCTCGGTCAGCGCCCGCGCGACGCCGTGCCGGACGGCCCCGGCCTGACCCGAGACGCCGCCGCCCTGGACCCGCACCTTGACGTCCACCCTGCCCTCGTATCCGGACACGACGAGCGGCTGGCGGACCAGCGTCTGGTGCTGGTGGCGGGGGAAGTACTCCTCCAGGCTGCGGCTGTTGACCTCGAATCCGCCGCCGCCGGCCCGGAGGATCACCCGCGCGATGGAGGTCTTGCGCTTGCCGGTGGCCTGGATGCGCGCGTCGGAGGGCAGCTCGACGGCCGGCTCGCGGGCCGGCGCCGGCTCCTCGCCGGCCTCTGCGGTCGCCTCGGCTTCCCGGCGCGCGCGTTCCTCGGCCTCGGCTTCCAGGCGGGCGCGCTCCTCGGCGCTGAGCTCACGCTGGGGCTCGATCGCGATCGGCTCCAGCTCAGCCCCGGGCGGCTTTCTTTGATCCTCGGAGTCCTCGGTCATGGGTTCGGGCCGCTCCGCCCGTTCGGGCGCCTCGGACTCCTCTCGAAATTCCTCTTCGGAGGTGGTCTCGTCTTCGGGAGCGCTCGGTCCTTCGGCTTCCGGCTCGGAGGCGCTCGGCTCCTCGGCGTCAGGCTGCACAGTCTCGTCGCCCGCGGGCGCGCCCTGCTCTGGGTCACTCGCCGGGGTCTCCTCCGCCTCGCCGGGCGCTCCTTCCGGCTCGCCCTGTGGCGCGTCTTCCTCTTGGCGGCGCTCGTCGTCCTCGATCACGCTTCGACCTCCATGACCTTCGGCTTCTGGGCCTCGTGCGGGTGCTCGGAACCCGCGTACACCTTGAGCTTTCGCAGCTGCTGGCGCGCGAGGCGGTTGCGCGGGAGCATCCCCTTCACGGCCTTGCGGATGACCTCCTCAGGCCGGCGCTCGAGCATGTCCGCGAGGGTGCGGGTGCGCAGGCCGCCCGGATACCCGCTGTGGCGGTGGTAGAGCTTGTCGCTGAGCTTGTTGCCCGTGACCCGGATCTTGGCGGCGTTCACCACCACCACGAAGTCTCCGGTGTCGCAGTGGGGCGTGTACTCCGGCTTGCGCTTGCCGCGCAGAGCGTCGGCGATCTGGGTCGCGAGCCGGCCGAGCGTCTTGCCCTCGGCATCGACCACGTACCAGTCGCGCTGGCGGTCGCGGGGAGTGGCTACGTAGGTCTTCATCTCGGCGAATCGTCTCGGCGTGGGCCGCGAAAAGCCGCCCCCATCGACTCACTCGCACTGGCCCGACGCACGGGCCGGCGCGTACGGGCGCGGCCGGGGGATGATAGTCGAGGCCTTCCGCAAGGCCTTTCCGAGCGCTCGGGCCGGCAGTACGCGTGCCGCCGGCGTGGCTATACTGCGCGCGCCCAAATGACCTGCCGAGTCCTCGCGGCCCAGCCGCGTGGGAGCGGGGGAACCAAAGGGGCGGTGTCGAACACCGCCCCGGGGGCGAATCGGACCGACACGCGTCCGTAGCGCCGCTCTTTCGGCGCGAGCCCGACAGCTAACCCCGCAGGCCGGAGAAAGAGAGAAGCTCCGTTTGAGGCCCAAGGGAACCACGCCATTCGGGCGCCCATTGCGATCCACGGTCCCCGCGGCGGTCGCGGTCGTCGTGCTGTCGCTGTGCGCGGGGGTGGCGTTTGCGGGCGGCGGCGGCGTCCGGCCTCCCAACGCGCCCAAGCTGTCCGACGTGGTTTGCGTCTCCACCTGCGGCGGGATCCACAAGGCGACCGTCAACTCGAAGGTCGAGCTCAGCGGTCGCCATCTCGAGCACGTCACCAGGGTCCTGTTCAACGCCGCGGGCAGTGGGCGGATCGAGGCCGTACCGGTGCGGTCCGCCAGCCGTTCGGTGAAGGTGAAGGTGCCAGACGGCGCCGCCACCGGGAGGCCCAAGGTGACCGACTCCTACCGTACGAGCAGATCGCCCACGGCGCTCAAGATCGTCGATCCCGGGCAGATCCAGCGCTCCGGCGGCTTCAAGCTTCAGAGGGCCTCTGCCAAGCCCCGGAAGTCCTACTACTACGGCCGAAAGAGCCCCCGCGTCACCTACGTGTTCACGAGCGCTGACCCCACCGACGTGCGGATCGACGTGGTCAGACGACCCGACGGGAAGGTCGTGGACAGCTGGGTCGAGCGTGCACAGCAGCCGAACACCGTTCACAGCGCGAAGTGGAACGGCCTCCAGCGCGGAAAGCCGGCGCCGAACGGCGGCTACAAGTTCCGGGTGGGCCCGCAGAGCGGCACCATGGCGTCAACCTCGGGCTCGCGATTCAGCTACCACCGGTTCAAGTTCCCGGTCCGCGGACGGCACAGCTACGGGGACGGCGTCGGCGCCCCCCGCACGGGGCACACGCATCAGGGGCAGGACGTCATGGCGCGGTGCGGCACTCCCCTGGTGGCCGCTCGCGGCGGGCGCGTCCAGTGGAAGGCCTACCACAGCGCCGCGGGGTACTACCTCGTAATCGACGGCAAGAAGACGGGTCACGACTACGTCTACATGCACCTGGAGCGACGCTCACGCCTTCGCGAGGGAGAGGTGGTCCGCACGGGGCAGCGGATCGGCCTCGTGGGCGAGAGCGGCAACGCCGAAGGCTGCCACCTCCACTTCGAGGAATGGTCGGCGCCCGGCTGGTACGCGGGCGGCACCTTCCTGAGGGGCGTGACACGCCACCTCAAGAAGTGGGACGGGTGGAGCTAGCCGGCGGACTGACCCCGCTTGGCCCACAAGTTCCGCTTCGAGCTGGTCGCCGCGATCGCGGGCCTCGTCGCCCTGGCGGCGGCCCCCCCGACGGCGCGCGCCGCCGGAGCGCCTCGGGTCACCGACGTGCGCTGCCTCGAGCGCTGCGCGGGACTTCACAAGGCCGCGGTGGGCGCCCGGGTCCTGCTGCGGGGGCGCCATTTGGCAACGACGGTGGAGGTCAGGTTCCCCGGAGCGCGGGAAACCGTAGCGGCACCTCCGGTCACCGCCACCCGCCGTCGCGTCGAGGTGATCGTCCCCCGAGGGGCTCGCACGGGCCATCCCCGGCCGCTGGACACCGCGGGCCACGGGGGGCCCGCCCCTCGCCCGCTCCGCGTCGTCTCCGCCAGCGGGCTTCCGGCGCCCGGGAGCTTCCGCGTCCTCGGAGCGAAGGCACGGCCGCGCGACGTGTTCTTCGACTCGCGCCGTCCGGTCCGCCTGCGGTACCGGTTCCGGGCCCGCGGCAGGGTGAAGGTGACGGTGAAGCTGGTTCGCCGTGGCAGGCTGATCGAGGCCTGGAAGCAGCCCGAGCGCCAGGCCTATGCCCGCCACCGGCTGCGCTGGAACGGGATGCTCTCGGCGGGGCACGCCGCGCCGAGAGGCCGGTATCGCTTCAAGTTGCAGGCACCCGGTCATCGGCCGCAGGCCGTCGCCGCGTTTCGCCTGCGCGACGGGAGGTTCCCGGTCCGCGGCTCCCACGGCTACGGCGGATCGCTCCAGCGCTTCGGCGCCCCTCGGTCGGGTGGCCGCGTTCACGAGGGCCAGGACGTCTTCTCCCCGTGCGGGACGCGGGTGATCGCCGCCAGGGGCGGCAGGGTCCAGGCCAGGGGATCGGACCCGGTGTTGTACGGAAACTGGGTGGTGATCGACGCCCGTGGCACGAAGACCGATTACCGCTACGCGCACTTCGCCCATCCGGCCTCGCCCCACGACGGCCAGCGGGTCAGGACTGGGGAGAACCTTGGCCGAATCGGCAGGACTGGCAACGCCCGGACGGTGGGCTGCCAGCTTCACTTCGAGATCTGGCCGCGCGGCTGGCGCCGCGGTCGCCCGACCGACCCCCGGCCGGCCCTGAAGCGCTGGGATCGCTGGTCGTAGCCTGAGGTCGAGTGTGGAGTTCGCCACCTAAACGGTGGTCAATCGCACACTCGACCGGGAGATGCCCGCTACTCCCACTCGATCGTCGCCGGGGGCTTGGAGGAGACGTCGAGCGCCACGCGGTTGACGCCGGCGACCTCGTTGATGATCCGGTTGGAGGCTCGCTCGAGGAGGTCGTACGGCAGGCGCGCCCAGTCGGCCGTCATCGCGTCCTTCGAGGTCACCGCCCGGATGACGATCGGATAGGCGTAAGTGCGGCCGTCGCCCTGAACTCCGACCGAGCGGACCACGGGGAGCACGCAGAACGACTGCCACAGCTCGCGGTACAGGCCCGCGGCGCGGACCTCCTCCTGCAGGATCGCGTCCGCCTCTCGGAGGATCTCGAGCCGCTCGGCCGTGACCTCGCCGCCGACGATCCGGATCGCCAGGCCGGGGCCCGGGAACGGCTGTCGCCAGACGATTCGCTCGGGCAGCCCGAGCTCCTCGGCGACCGCTCGGACCTCGTCCTTGAACAGGGTCCGCAGCGGCTCCACGAGGTCGAGGCCCAGCTCCTCCGGCAGCCCTCCGACGTTGTGGTGGGACTTGATCGTGTCGGCACCGGCACGCCCGTCCCCCCCGGACTCGATCACGTCCGAGTACAGCGTGCCCTGCACCAGGTACCGAACGCGCGGCAGGCTTTCCGCCTGCTCCTCGAACACCCGGATGAACTCCTCGCCGATGATCATCCGCTTTCGCTCGGGCTCGACCACGCCGGCCAGCCGGCCCAGGAAGCGCTGCTGCGCCCTCACGTGGACCAGTGGGACGCCCTGGTCGCGAAACGCCTCCACCACCTGGTCGGCCTCGTTCTTTCGCAGCAGGCCGTGGTCGACCAGCACGCAGGTGAGCTGGTCCCCCACGGCCCGGTGCACCAGCGCCGCGGCGGTGGCGGAGTCCACCCCGCCCGACAGGCCGCAGATCACGCCGCCGTCGCCCACCTGAGCGCGGACGCGCTCGATCTGCTCGTCGATCACCGAAGCCGGCGACCACCGCTGCTCGAGGCCCGCGAGGTCACGCAGGAACCGGTCGAGGATCTGGGTCCCGTACGGGGTGTGGACGACCTCGGGATGGAACTGGATCCCGTACAGCCCCTGCTCGGGGCTCTCGCAGGCCGCCACGGGCGAGCCGGGACTGGAGGCGAGGGCGACGAAGCCCGAGGGCGCCTCGAAGACGCTGTCGCGGTGGCTCATCCAGCACTGCTGCTGCTTCGGCAGGCCGGACATCAGGCGGCCTCCCCCGTTCGACAGGACCAGGGCGGTGCGGCCGAACTCCCCGGCCTCGGCGCCCTCCACCCGGCCTCCGAGAGCGTGGACCATCGCCTGCATCCCGTAGCAGATGCCTAGCACCGGGACGTCCAGCTCGAGCAGCTCGCGGCGCAGCTCCGGCGCGCCCTCGGAGTACACCGACGCGGGCCCCCCGGACAGGACCAGCGCGGCAGGTCGCCGCTCCCGGATCCGCTCGAGGCCGACGTCGTGGGGGAGCAGCTCCGCGAACACCCCGCATTCACGGATCCGCCGGGCGATCAGCTGTGAGTACTGGCCCCCGAAATCGAGGACCAGCACCTCTTCGGTCGTCCGCGGGTGGACGGCGGCGGGGCCGTCAGTCATCCGAGACAGCGACGCCCGTGGCCACCGCCGCGCGGCCGTTCGAGCCCATGCCCACCGACTGCTCTCGCTGAAGCGTCTTGCCCTCGGTCTGGAGGGCCGGAGCCACCATGACCTCGGCGCGCTGGAAGTCGCGGATGTCCTCGTACCCGCAGGTGGCCATCGAGGTGCGAAGCGCTCCGATCAGGTTGAAGGTGCCGTCGTTCTCCCTTGCGGGCCCGAGCAGGATCTGCTGCAGGGAGCCGTCCTGCGTGGTGGCGACACGGGTGCCGCGCGGCAGGGACGGATGAAAGGTCGCCATGCCCCAATGAAAGCCGCGACCGGGCGCCTCCGTGGCGCGGGCCAGCGGCGAGCCGATCATCACCGCGTCCGCGCCGCAGGCGATCGCCTTCGAGACGTCACCGCCCGTGCGCATCCCGCCGTCGGCGATCACGTTGCAGTACTCGCCTGTCTCGAGCATGTGCTGGGACCGTGCGGCCGCCACGTCGGCGATCGCGGTCGCCTGGGGCACCCCGATGCCGAGGACCCCCCGGGTCGTGCAGGCGGCTCCGGGCCCGACCCCCGTCAGCACGCCGACCGCGCCGGTCCGCATCAGGTGCAAACCGGTGGAGTAGGAGGCGCAGCCGCCGACCACGCACGGCACCGGCACCTCGGCGATGAACTCCTTCAGGTTCAGCGGCTCAGTCTTCGAGGAGACGTGCTCGGCCGAGATCACGGTGCCCTGGATCACCAGCAGGTCGAGCCCGGCCTCGAGGGCGACCTCGTAGTGGGAGGTGACACGCTGCGGCGTCAGCGACCCCGCGGCGACCACGCCCTGCGCCTTCACCTCCTCGACCCGCTGTCCGACGAGCTCCGGCTTCACCGGCTCGCGGTAGATGTCCTGCATGGTCGCGGTCGCCGTCTCGGGTGAGGCGGCGGCCATCCGCTCGAGCTGCTCCTCGGCGTTCTCGTAGCGACACCAGATGCCCTCCAGATTCAGCACCGCCAGGCCGCCGAGGCGACCCACCGCGGCCGCGGTCTGCGGGCTGACGACCCCATCCATGGCCGCGGCCAGGAGCGGGAGCTCGAACCGGTAGGGGCCCAGCGTCCAGCTGATGTCGACGTCGTCGGGGTCGCGGGTGCGCCGCGAGGGCACGATGGCGATGTCGTCGAACCCGTAGGCCCGCCGTCCCTTCTTGCCGCGACCGATCTCGACTTCCATCTAGCTCCTCGCGCCGGGTGAGTGAACGGCCATTGTAGGGAGCGGGCACGACGCTCCGTGGCCGTCGGGGGGGCCAATCGGAGGCCCGCCGCGGGTGCATGACCTCCTTCACGTGAAGGAGGGCGCGACGCGGCCTCAAAGGCCATGGGACTCAGTGCCTCCTTCGAGACTGCGCATGACACTGGCCCTCGCGGCGCTGCTCGCGGCGGCCGCCGCGGCGCCCGCGAGCGCGTCCATTTCCCACACCGTCGTCCCCGGCGAGACGCTGTCGTCGGTCGGCGCGGCCAACGGCGTCTCGCCGAGCGCGCTCGCCGCCTACAACGGGCTGGCCTCCGACGCCTGGCTGCTGGCCGGACAGACGATCCAGATCCCCGCCTCGGGCACCGCGCCGAGCGGCTCGGGGACTGCCGTCTCTCCGGGTGCGCCTCCATCCGCCCTCCCCCCGTACTGGACCGCGCCGGTGTACTGCCCGTCCTGCCCCTCCGCGCAGGCCTACCTCGCGTCAAACGCCGCCGCCAACTGGAACGCGATGCGCCAGGCGTCGCTGAGCCAGTACGGGATCGACCTCTATCCCGCCGGCCCGCTGTCGGCCTACCGCTCCTACGGCCAGCAGCTCTACCTGTACGACCTCTACCTGTCCGGCCAGGGGGCCCTGGCCGCCGTGCCCGGGACCTCCACCCACGAGTACGGCGCCGCCGTCGATCTCGCCGACCCCGCGATGCGAAGCGTGATCGACCAGATCGGCGCCGTCTACGGCTGGGCCAAGACCGAGACCCCCGGCGAGTGGTGGCACGTGAACTACGTCGGCCCGTGACCAGGCGGCCGCGCAGGCGCCGGCGTCAGGAGACGCCGGCCGGGATGTCGAGCTCTCGCACCTGGACCCGGGGGAGAAGACGATCGACCGCGTTCGAATCGAGGCCGCCGGCGCCGAAGTGCTGGGTGGACTCGGCGCCGCATGCGACCCCGTACGCGAGGCATTCGGGCGCCGAGGCGCCCTCGTAGCGGGCCGCCACGTAGCCGGCGAGAAAGCAGTCGCCCGAGCCCACCCCCGAAACCGGCTCCAGCGGCTCGATCTCGACCTCGTAGCGGCGACGCTTCCCGCCGCTTCCGACGATGGCGACGCAACCGTTCTCCCTGGTGATGACGGCATCGCCGGCGCCCATCTCCAGCAGCCCTCCGAGCCCCAGCGCGAAGTCCTCGGCGTCGTTGAACTCCTGGCCGACGGCCTCCTCGGCCTCGTCCACGTTGGGCGCCACGACCGCCGGCTCGGCCCGCAGACCCATCCTCATCGCCTCCCCGTCCGTGTCCAGGATCGTGACCGTGCCCAGTCGGCGGAGCTCGGCGATCAGGCGGGCGTAGATGCCGGGGTCGACGCCGGGCGGGACGCTTCCCGCGAGCACGCACAGGCTCGCCCCCTGCCCGAGATAGAGAAGCTTCTCGACGAACCGATCGATCTCCTCCTCCCTGACCTCGGGGCCCCGCTCGTTGATCTCGGTCTGCTCGCCCGAGGTCGGATCGATCACGGCGAGGTTGGTCCGCGACTCCCCGCCGATCCGGGTGAAGTCGTGGAGGATGGATTCCTCGACCAACCGCTCGAGGATGCGCGCGCCGGTGCCCCCGCCCGCGAGGCCCGTGGCGATCACCGGCCGGCCGAGCAGCTTCAGGGCCCGGGCGACGTTGACGCCCTTTCCCCCCGCGAAGGTGCGCGACTCGACGGCGCGATGCCGGTGCCCGAGGCGGAAGTTGGGAACCGCGACCGTGCGGTCCAGTGCGGCGTTCAGGGTAACCGTGAGGATCACTGTGCCACCTCGCCTCGTCCCCGCCGACCCGGCGACTGGCGCCGCCGGGTCAGCGCGATGACAATGCCTATCACGATCGCGCAGGCGCCGCCGATCGCCGCCCAGGCGACGGCCCGCGGGCCCGGCACGGCGTCGTCCACCCGCGACGCGACGGATCCCCCGCCCGAGGGGGCCAGGTCCCGCGACGCCAGGGCCGCCACTGTGGCCAGCCGCTCGCCGTCCACGGTGACGAGGGCGGTTCCGATTCGATCGCCGCGCGCCACGGGAGCGGACACGTCCGAGGGGACCTTCAGATCGACCTCCACTCGCTGGTCGCGCCGAACGGTCACCGAAACCGGCCGGGCCGCGATCAAGGTCAGGCGAGCATCCGCGTTCGCGACCCCGACCGAGCCGACCCTCTCGCCCCGTTCCACCGCCGTGGCCCGGCGGTACAGCGAGAACCCGTAGCGCAGCAGCGACAGGCTGGCCTGGTCCCGAGCGGCCTCCGTGGGCGCCCCCATCACGGCCGAAACCAGGGTGACGCCCCTGCGCGTCCCGGAGGCGACCAGCACGTCGCCCGCCTGCGGTGTGTAGCCGGTCTTCACCCCGTTCACCCACGGGACCGTCGCGACGAGATCGTTCCTGTTGACGATGGTTCGCGGATGGGCCCCGCTTCTGAGCGTGGTCCTGGCGGTGTCCACGATCCGCCTGAAGAGGCGATTGCGCCGCAGATCGAGCGTCAGCCTCACCAGGTCCCTGGGGCTGGAGTAGTTCCCGGGATCGTCGAGCCCGATCGGGTTCGCGTAGCTCGTCTCGCCGAGCCCGAGGCGCCGCGCCGCGCCGTTCATCTTCTCCACGAACGCCGGGACGGAGCCGGATACGCCGTCCGCCAGGGTCACCGCCGCATCGTTTCCGCTCGCCATCACGAGGCCGTAGAGCAGGTCGCGGACCGAGACGCGCTCGCCGGGGGTCAAGCCCAGCAGCGACTCGCCCGGAAGCGGGTCGTAGGGGGGCGCCACGAGGCGCTGGTCCAGGGACAGGTCGCGCAGGGCTAGATAGGCAGTCATCAGCTTCGTCGTGCTGGCCATGGCGCGCGAGTCGTCGGGGTTGGCCGCAGCGAGCCGGTCGCCGTCGCCGGCGTCGACCAACGTCCACGCCGCGGCGGGAACCTGGGGCGGCGGCGGGACGCCGGCAGCCCGCGAGGGGCCCGGCGCCGTCAGCGCGAGGGCGGCCGCCAGAGCCAGCGCCCCCAAACCGGGGGCCCGCCGACCGAGCGTCAACCGCCGCCCGCCAGGACCTTGCACCCTTCGGGAACCAGGTTGACGCATCCCTTCTGGGGCAGGAGCTGGGTGTCGAGCTTGGGGTTCAACGCCTCCAGCCGAGCGATCGGAATCCCCTGCTTCTCGGCGATGCCGCCGAACGTGTCCCCGGGCTGGACGACGTAGTACTTCTCGTGCGGCTTGCTGTGCCCGGCGCGGCCTCCCCCCGCCCCGTCTGCGTTCCCGCCGCCGGACCCTCCAACGGAGTCCGAGACGATCACCACCACCACGATCGCGGCGACGATCAGCGCCGCGACGGCGAGCACCCTGGCGATCGGATCGGGTCGCGGCGTCGTCTCGGTGGCTTGTGGCTCCATGTCTTACCGGGCGCGCGCCGCACGGACGGGATCGGGCCTGCACGGCGATGGTAGCCCGGCGCGTGCGGCGGATGGACGTTTGCCGCCCCTCGGCAACGCCGCGCCCAGGGAAGGCGGATCCGCCCTAGCCCCCGGCCAGCCTCCAGAGCTCGGCCCGCAGCTCGCCGGCCGCGGAGCCCGGGTCGTCCGCGCCGGCGATCGTGCGGGACACGCTCACGATCACGGAGGCCGGATGGTCGCCGAACGCCGGCCCCAGGTCGGCCACCTCTCCCCCCTGCGCCCCGACCCCCGGCACCAGGAAGACCGAATGGGGCATCAGCTCGCGCAGGCGCGCGAAGTGCCGTGGCTCGGTCGCGCCCACCACCGCCCCCAGGCCGGACAGCCCCGAGTAGCCCATCAGGCGCTCAGCGCCGTCCGCCACCAGAGTCGCGAGGCGCTCGAACAGAGGAACGTCCGGGGACGGCAGGTCGAGTAGGTCGGCAGCGCCGGGATTGGAGGTGCGCACGAGCACGAACAGGCCCGCCCCGGCCGGAGCGGCGCCGGCGACGAGCGGCTCCAGGGAGTCCCCGCCGAGCAGCGGATTCGCCGTCGCGGCGTCCGCGCCGAGGCCCCCGACCTCGCCCCAGGGAGTAGGCGTCGAGCCGAACAGGGCCTGCGCGTACGCCCTCGCGCTCACCGGCACGTCTCCCCGCTTGCCGTCGGCGATCACGAGCAGCCCCGCCTCGCGTGCGGCGTCCGCGGTGCGCTCCAGCGCCGCCCAGCCGGCGACCCCCAGGCGCTCGAAGCACGCGAGCTGGAGCTTGACCGCGACGCACGCCCCTCCCGCCTGCTCGATCAGGCGCCGGCAGCCGGCGACGAGCGCTTCGGCCGCGCGCTCAGCGACCGGCCCCTCCGATCCGGGAGCAGCCGGGTCCAGCCGCGACAGGTCCGGATCGAGCCCCAGGCAGAGCTGGCTCTGGCGCTCCGCGACGAGCTGGGTGAGCCGGTCGGCGAACGGGGCCGGGCTCACGCCGCCGCGCGGCCCGAGGCGAGACCGGACAGCGTCCCGGTGCGGCCGATCAGCCCTTCACTTGCGATTTGAGCCCGGCGCCCGCGGAGAACCTCGGCACCCGACCGCCCGGGATCGTGATTCGCTCCCGGGTGCGGGGATTGACACCCTGCCGGGGCCCACGCTCGGCGACGCTGAACTTGCCGAAGCCCGTGAAGTTGACGTCGTCCCCGCGCGACAGGGCCGAAGCGATCGTGTCCAGGACCGCCTCCACGGCCTCGGCGGCCGCCTTCTTGTTTCCGATCCGCTCGTCGCGTGCGAGCAGCTCGACGAAATCAGCCTTGGTCAATGTTCATCCTCCTCGTCGGATCGCAGGAGCGAGTCAATCTACATCGCCACACGGCGCCAGCCGCCACGGTCGCACGCTACATGCGCTCGGGAGCGCTGACACCGAGCAGCCCGAGGGTCCGGGCGATCACCCGCTTCGCGGCCACGCAGATCGCCAGGCGCGCCGGCTCCAGGCCGCCCTCCGCCCCCACGACCTGGCAATCCCGGTAGAAGGCGTGGAAGTCGGCCGCGGTCGCCGCCGCGTAGGCGGCGAGCCTGTGCGGGGCGCGGCGGTCGGCCGCCCCGGCCGCTTCGGCCGGGAACTCCAGCAGCCTCCGGGCCAGAGCGCGCTCGGCGGGCTCGGCTGGCGCTCCCAGGACCTCGTCCGCCGCGGCGGTTGCAGCGAGGGCATCCTCGTCGACGCCCTCCCCGGGCGCGGCGCCGTCCGCCCTCCCCTCCTCCACGGCCTTGCGGAGGATGCTCGCGATCCTCGCGTGCGCGTACTGCACGTAGTACACGGGGTTGTCCTGCGACTGGCGACGGGCCAGCTCGAGGTCGAGGTCCAGCGCCGTGTCGTGGCTGCGCTGGAGCATGAAGAACCGCGCCGCGTCGACCCCGATGTCGTCCACCAGCTCGTCCAGCGACGCAAACTCGCCCTTTCGCTTCGACATCCGCGCTCGCTCGCCGCCCTCCACCAGCCGGACGAACTGCATGATCGGGGCCTCGTAGAGGTCGGGTGGGTGGCCCAGCGCCTCGATCGCCGCCCGCATGCGCGGGACGTAGCCGTGGTGGTCGGCGCCGACCGGGTCGATCATGCGCTCCGCGCCCCGCTCCAGCTTGTCCCGGTGATAGGCGATGTCGGCGGCGAAGTACGTGGGCTCACCGTCGGAGCGGATCACGACGCGGTCCTTGTCGTCGCCGAGCTCGCTCGTCCGCAGCCAGACGGCGCCCTCACGCTCGTACACGTGACCGCGGCTTCGCAGGTACTCGATCGCCTCCTCGATCTTGCCGCGGTCGTGGAGCGAGCGCTCCGAGAACCAGGTGTCGAAGCGCACCCCGAAGCGTTCGAGCGTCGCCTCGATCCGAGCGCGCATCGCCGCGGTGCCCGCCCGAGCGAGGCTTTCGAGGTCGGCGGGGTCGGCCCCGGCGGACGCGAGCTGGCGCGCCAGCTCCGTCACGTACTCGCCCCGGTATCCGTCCTCGGGCGGCTCCTCGTCGCGCATCCGCGCAGCGATCGCGTCCGCGAAGAGGCGCACCTGGGTCCCGACGTCGTTCAGCAGGTACTCGCGTTCGACCCGGTGGCCGGCGAGCTCCAGCAGCCGGGACAGGGAATCACCGTAGGCTGCCCCCCGGCCGGCGGCAACGGTCAGCGGACCGGTGGGGTTCGCCGAGACGAACTCCACCAGCACGCGCTCCGGGCGAGCAGGCGAGCCTCGCCCGAACGCCTCGCTCTCGGCGAGCATCGCGGCGACGCCCCGCCGATGCCAGGGGTCGGCCAGGAACACGTTGACGAAGCCCGGCCCCGCCACCTCGACGCGCTCGGCGCTGTCGCCCAGCCGGGCGCCGAGCTCCTCGCGCAGGCGCTCGGCGATCTCGCGGGGCGGCCGGCCGTGCGCGGGGGCCAGGAGCATGGCCGCGTTGGTCGAGTAATCGCCCAGCTCGGGCTTCGGCGGCCGCTCGAGCGTCGGAGCGATCGCGCTGGTCTCGCCGTCGCACACCGAGTCCGCCGCCGAGCGGATCGTCACCCGGAGCTGCTCGAGCGGATCGGGCATGCCGCGATACTAGAGCGGCACTTGCGGCCGGCCGCTACCGCGCGCCGTCGCGGTAGGCGACCGCGGCCCCGATCCGCTCGACCGTCGGCGGGTGGGTTCCCAGCAGCGCGGTGACGATCCCTGGCGGATCGGGATTGGCGACGCCGGCGAGCGCCAGGCGACGCTGCACCCGGATCAGCGCCCCCGGGTCATGGGTCAGGCGCAGGGCGAAGGTGTCGGCGCTCGCCTCGACGCGGCGCGAGAGCTGGTCGCCGACGATCCCGAGCGCCAGTGCGGCGAGCGCCAGCCCGAGCGCGTAGCAAGGCACAGCGGAGGGGCCGCGGCGGTCCACCCCGGCCCGTTCGGCCAGGCCTCCGCCCAGCTCGCCGGCGAACAGAAGCCCCAGGGGCGCGACCAGCGCGACGAACGCGAGGCCTCTCAGGATGTCCTGGTGCTTGACGTGCCCGAGCTCGTGGGCGACGACCGACCGAAGCTCGGGGCGGTTCGTGCGCTGGAGCAGGGTGTCGTACAGCACCACGCGCTTGGTGGGCCCGAGCCCGTCGACGTAGGCGTTGAGGGAGCGAACCCGGCGGCTCGCGTCGACCTTGTACACCTCGCCGATGTCCACCCCGGCCCGGCGTCCGAGCGCGAGCACCTCGGAACGAGCCGGGCTGCTCGGCGCCAGCGGCGAGAACTTGTTGAAGAGCGGCGCCAAGACGACGGGCGCCAGCCACAGGAAGACGGCGGCGATTGCCACCACCGCGACACTGCCCGCCACCCACCAGCGCCGCTCGAAGCGGCGAACCAGCGCGATCAGCAGCGCGCCCCCGCCCGCCGCGAAGACGGCGCCGATCGCCGCCGACTTGCCCGCGTCGGCCAGCCAGGATCCGAGCGACTGGGTCGAGATGCCGTAGTCGACGGCGCGCTCGTGCGCGGCGACGGCCGCCGGCAACGAGGCGGCCCACAAGCCGACCGACAGCCCGGCCCCGGCGGCGGCCGCTCCCACCACCGGCCGAGCGCCCAGCCGCGCGAGTCCCCGCCGGACGAGCCCCGGCTGGCCGAGCGCCACCGTGACCAGGACGGCCCCCTGAGCCCCCACCGCGCCCAAGAACAGCCATAGCTGCCCGTTGCCGTACGCGCGGCCGCGCTCGATCTGCGCCTGGGTGAAGTACTCGTGCTCCGAGACGGGCACCGGATCGATCGGGCGCTCCCGAGGCCGCAGCAGCCACACTGCACCCTCGGCCACCAAGACCATCGCAACCGCCGCGGCGCCAACTCTCACCGCCCGCCTCCTGCCGACGCGGCTGGTCATGGCCCTACGATAGTCCGCCCCCGCTGGTGCGACTGGCGATCCTGAGCGACATCCACTCGAACCTTCCCGCCCTCGAGGCCGTCCTGGACGACGTCCGGCAAACCGGCCCCGAC
This sequence comes from Solirubrobacterales bacterium, assembly GCA_044871225.1. Lineage (GTDB taxonomy): Bacteria > Actinomycetota > Thermoleophilia > Solirubrobacterales > 70-9 > AC-56. The sequence goes on along the minus strand of JBIOZP010000062.1, from coordinate 13,572 downwards.
GAGCTGTGGTGCCTGGGCGACGTGGTCGGATACGGGGCCCAACCCGACGAGTGCGCGAAGCTCGTCGCCGAGCGGTGCGAGCTCTGCCTGGTCGGAAACCACGACCTGGCGGTGCTGGGCGAGCTCGACGATTCGTCCTTCTCGCCCGCGGCCGCGGCCGCGGTGCGCTGGACCCGCGATACCGCCTCGTCGGAGACCATGGACTTCCTGCGCCGGCTGCGGCCCGCCGACGAGAGCCGCCCGGTGGCCCTGTATCACGCCAGCCCCCGCGACCCGGTCTGGGAGTACGTGCTGTGGCCCGACCAGGCCGCGGAGTGCATCGAGGCGCAGGCGGCGCGCGTGAGCCTGATCGGCCACTCGCACGTGGCCCTGTTCTTCGTCACGCCCGAGAACGGGCGGCGAACCGCCGGCTCGGAGACGGCCCTGCCGTCCGACCCCGCGAAGGGGGGGCCGGCCCAGGGCGGGACGCGCCTGGACCTCTCCAACGGCCGCTGGTTGGTCAACCCCGGCAGCGTCGGCCAGCCCCGTGACGGCGACCCTCGTGCGGCCTGGCTCGAGCTCGACACGAGCTCCTGGGAGGCCGCCTACCACCGGGTCCCGTACGAGATCGACAGGGCCGCCGAGGCGATCGCCGCGAACGAGCTGCCGGAGCACCTGGCCAAGCGCCTATATGCCGGCCAGTAGCGGATGAGACCCTCGAAGGCGCCGACTAGACTCGCCGCGATGCGCGGGACGGTCACGCTTCCTGCCCCGCTGGCGCTCCTGGTCGCCGTCGTCGCGTTGTCCGCCTGCGGATCGGACGACATCGGCGGTCGAATCCCGGCGGCTGACGCCGCCGGGCTCCGGGCCTCGCTGAGCCAGGTGCGCGACGACGTCGAAGCCGGCGAGTGCGACTCGGCGAGCTCCGGGGCGCAGTCGTTCGTCGACGGCGTTAACCAGCTTCCGGCGGAGGCGACGACGGAGCTGAAGGACGCCCTACGCAAGGCGGGCGAGAGGCTTCAGGAGCTGGTCTCGGCGGAGTGCGCGCCAACCGAGACCACCCCCGAGCGGACCACGAGCACCCAGACGACCACCAGCTCCACCACCACCACCTCCGAGACCACGACGACGACCGACACCGAGACCGACACCACGACGTCCGAGCCGGAGCCCCCGCCGGAGGAGCCCGGGCCGGGGAACGGGAACGGGAACGGCGGCGGGCAAGGGGGCGCGCCCAGCGGTGGCGCGAACGGCGGTTCCGGCGGGAACACCGGGGGCACGGGCAGCACCCGTGGATAGGCGATGAGCGCGACGCTGATCTCCGACCGCTACCAGCTCGGCGAGCGGCTCGGCTCCGGCGGGATGTCGAGCGTGTACAAGGCCACGGACCGGGTCCTGGAGCGAACCGTCGCCGTGAAGATCCTGGCCGAGCACCTGTCCGACGACGACAAGTTCGTGGCCCGCTTCCGGCGGGAGGCGCTGGCCGTCGCGAAGCTCATCCACCCGAACATCGTGCAGGTGTACGACACCGGGGTCGACAACGACCGCCACTACATCGTCATGGAGTACGTGGAAGGGCGCTCGTGCGCGCAGCTCCTGCAGGCAAGAGGCCCCTTGGGCGCCGAGGCCTCGGTCGAGGTGGGGGCCCAGGCATGTGCGGGGCTCGAATACGCCCACCGGCAGGGGATCATCCACCGCGACGTCAAGCCCGGCAACCTGATGGTGATCGGAGGGCCGGCGGGGCGCCGTGGAAGGGGCAGCGGCCATGATCCGCCGACCGGCGAGATGACGGTCAAGCTGACCGACTTCGGGATCGCCCGGGCCGCGGAGCAGACGCGGTTGACGCAGGTCGGCTCGGTGGTCGGCACGGCCGCCTACCTGGCGCCGGAGCAGGCACGCGGCGAGGAGGCGACGCCGGCGTCGGACGTCTATGCGCTGGGCGTGGTCATCTACCAGCTCCTGACCGGCCGACTGCCGTGGGAGGGAAGCACCCTCTCGGAGCTCGCGATCCGCCGCGAGAACGAGCGGCCGCTGCCCCCGACCTCGTACGACCCCACCGTGCCCCACACGCTGTCGACGGCGGTGTTGCGCTCGCTCGAGGGCGACCCCGGGAGGCGCTACTCGACCGCGCGCCAGCTTGCGATCGCCCTTCGCGCCGGCCTTTCGGGGCAGGAGCCGCCCGGGGCCGACGCCGACGCGCCTACCCGGGCGCTGGCCGGCGACACCGAGGCCACGCGCCGGCTCTCGCGGACCGCCCCCGCGCGCCGCCCGGCGGCGCCCCCACCCCGTCGCGCCCCCAGGCCCCGTCCCGCGGCGGCCCCGGCACCGGCGCGGCCGCGACGGTCTCTCGCCAGCCGGCTCGGCGGCGCGATCGGCATCCTGCTCGTCATCGCCCTGCTGGCCGCGGTGATCGCCGGGGTCGTGCTTCTGACCACAGACGCCGGGCAAAACACGCAAAGCGGCGAGCTGATCAAGGACACCGTCGGCGATCAGATCCAGGCGCTCGAGGACTTCCTCGACTCACACACGCAGTGACCCCGAAGGGTCGCCGGCCGCCGCTTCGGCGCCTTCCCACGGCGCGATCCCGCCGAGGATCGCCTGCCGGTAGGCGGCGAAGCGGCGAGCGCGAATCGCGGCGCGGGCGCCGCTGACGAGGCGCTCCAGGTAAGCGAGGTTGTGGATCACCAGCAACCGCACGCCGGTCAGCTCTTCCGCTCGCGAGAGGAAGTGGACGTAGGCCCGGCTGTGCGCGCGGCAAGTCGGGCACGGGCACCCGTCGACCAGCGGGCGCTCGTCCTCGGCCAGCGACGCGCGGCGAACGTCGAACCGAAACCGAGAGTCGGGGAGCGGGGCCAGCGCCATCCCGTGCCGGGCCAGGCGGGTCGGCACCGCGCAGTCGAACAGGTCGATGCCCATTGCGATCCCCTCGACCAGATCGTCGGGCTCGCCGATCCCCAGCAGGTGGCGCGGGGCCTGGACGGCGAGGTGCGGCGCGGTCATCCCGAGCACCTCCCGCATCTCCGCCTTGTCGCGGCCCAGCGTGCCGCCGATCGCCAGCCCGTCCACCGGGGCCGCCGAGATCACCCCGGCGGCAGCGCGGCGAAGGTCCTCGTGCACACCGCCCTGAACGATCCCGAACACCGCCTGGCGGCGAGGTCCGTGGCGCTCGTGCCAGGAGAGGCAGCGGTCGAGCCAGCGGTGGGTGCGCTCCATCGATCGAGCGGTGTAGTCGCGATCCACGTGGTAGGGGGTGCACTCGTCGAAGGCGAGGGCGATGTCCGACCCGAGGGCAGCCTGCACCGCCATCGACTCCTCCGGCCCCAGGAAGCGCTCGGAGCCGTCGACGTAGGAGCGAAACCGCACGCCCCGCTCGCCGATCTCGAGCACGCTCGCCCGGCTGGCTTGGCGGCCGCGGCGCCCCTTGATCTCGTCGGCGACGCGGCCGTGCGCCAGCGAGAACACCTGAAAGCCGCCCGAGTCGGTGATGATCGGCCGCTCCCAGCCCATGAAGCGGTGAAGGCCGCCCAGCGCCGCGATCCTCTCCGGGCCCGGCGAGAGCATCAGGTGGAACGTGTTCCCCAGGACCAGCTCGTATCCGAGCGCCGCCACCTCGCCGGCCTCCAGCGAGCGGACGCTGCCGCGGGTGGCGAGCGGGATGAACGCGGGCGTCTCGACCGTGCCGTGCGAAAGCCGGAGCCGCCCGGTGCGGGCGGCTCCGTCGCTCTGCACGATCTCGAATCGAAGGCGCTCCGGATCGCTGCGCACGATCCGGAAGCCTACGGGCCTACTTCTCCTTCGCCTGGCCGTTCACGGCGGCGCCGATCTGGACCCGATGCGGCTTGCGCTCCGCGGGCTTCGGGATCCGGACCTCCAGCACGCCCTTCTCGAACTCGGCCTGCACCTGGTCCGCATCGATGCCCTTGGGCAGCGTCAGGGACCGCGCGAAGGAGCCGTAGCTCCGCTCGATGCGATGGAAGCCATCCTGGCGCTCCTCGTGCTCGGCCTTGCGCTCCCCCGAGATGGTGAGGACGTCGTCCTTCAGCTCGATCTCGACGTCTTCCTTGTCCAGGCCGGGGAGATCGGCCCTGAGGACCAGGTGGTCGTCCGTCTCGACCAGGTCCATCGCCGGCATCCAGCGGCGGCCCGCCTCGGTTCCCGGACGGGCGCCGAAGAAGCTGTCGAACAGGCGATTGAAGTCCGACTGGAAGCTGTCGAGGTCTCGGACCGGATCCCAGCGTACGAGTGCCATCTCAAACCTCCTTTGAAGCTCTCCTCTTGCTCCGCTCGGTAGATAACCTAAGTCCTTATATAGCAGATCACCGGCCCTGTCAAGGGTGAAGTGCCGTTCGGGTCCTCGGAGTAGGGAGGGGTCACTGAGTGCGGGACGCGAGGGGTAAGGCGCCGCTGCTGTTCCAGCTGGGTGCACTTCGGGCCGGGGGCCGGACCCAATTGCACCCAGCGTTCTGAGCACCTCGCATCAAGTGGGAACCCGAGCGGCGGGGGTGGTTGAGTTTGTGCCCGGGGGCCGGAGAAAGAGGCAACCAGGGGGCCTCGGGCTGCTCGCTCCATGTTCCTGCTTGCCACCCAGTCGCCGGCGGGCGTGTTTGAGGCGCTCAGGCTACGACCGGGCCCCGCCGGGAAGGAGCGAGCGCCCGGTCATCTGCGACGGCTGGTCGATGCCGAGCAGGTCGAGCGCCGTCGGCGCGACGTCGGCCAGGATGCCGCCGTCGCGGACCTCGAGACCGGGGACCGTGACGACCAGCGGCACCGGGTTGGTCGAATGGGCGGTGTTCGGCGAGCCGTCAGGCTCGAGCATGTGATCGCAGTTCCCGTGGTCCGCGGTGACGAGGCAAGCGCCACCCGAGCGGTGGACGTCGGCGACCACCCCCCCGAGGCACCGGTCCACCGTCTCCACGGCCGCCACCGCGGCCGGGATCACCCCCGTGTGCCCGACCATGTCCGGATTGGCGAAGTTGATGATCCCGAATCGGTAGCCGTCGCTCGTCCAGCGCTCGCGGAAGGCGTCGCTTGCCTCGATTGCTCTCATCTCGGGCTTGTGGTCGTAGGTGGGGACGTCCCGGACGGAGGGAACGAGGCAGCGGTCCTCCCCCTCCCACTCCGCCTCTCGGCCGCCATTGAAGAAGTAGGTCACGTGGGCGTACTTCTCGGTCTCGGCCACGTGGAGCTGGCGCTCGCCGCGGCGCGACAGGACCTCCGCGAGGGTGATGTCGGGCAGCTCCGGAGGAAAGGCCACCGGATACGGCCAACCCTTTCGGTACTCGGTCAGGGTCGTCACCCGCAGGTCCGGGACGCGCGCGCGCGGGAACTCGTCGAAGTCCGGCTCTGCGAGCGCCCGGACGAGCTGTCGTGCCCGGTCGGGCCGGAAGTTGAAGTGCAGGACCGCATCGCCGTCGGCGGCCCCGTCGTAGTCGCCGATCACGGTCGGGCGGACGAACTCGTCGGTCTCGCCCCGGCTATGCGAGGCGCGGACGGCCTCGACGGCGTCGCCGGCGTGCAGGCCCTCGGCGTGGACGATCGCGTCGTAGGCCAGCTTGGTTCGCTCCCACCGGCGATCCCGGTCCATGGCGTAGTACCGCCCGTTGACCGTCCCGATCACGCCGGCGTGGCGCAGCCAGCGCTCGAGCTCCTCGATGTACCCGGGGCCGGCGGTCGGCAGCGTGTCACGGCCATCCGTGAAGGCATGCACGATCAGATGGGGCACGCCCTCGCGGGCGGCCAGCTCGATGCACGCCTCGATGTGCTCCCAACCGGAGTGGACCCCGCCGTCGGAGACCAAGCCCATCAGGTGCAGGCGCCCGCGCGGGCTCGAGCGGGCGATCTCGCAGCTCGCCTTCAGTACCGGGTTCTCGAAGAAGCTGCCGTCGGCGATCGCGTCGTCGATGCGAGTCAGGTCCTGCCGGACGACGGACCCCGCCCCGAGGTTCAGGTGGCCCACCTCGGAGTTGCCCATCTGGCCCTCCGGAAGCCCCACGTCGCGTCCGCTGGCCGACAGCGTCGTATGCGGGTAGGTCTGCCACAGCTCGTCGAACACCGGCGTGGCGGCCTGGCTGATCGCGTTTCCGGGCCCGGAGGAATCCAGCCCCCAGCCGTCGAGCACGATCAGCGCCAGCGACGGCACGGGCTTCGCCGCCGCCCCCTGCGGCAGGGTCACGACCGTGTCGCCGCGGCGATCGCCGCGAAGTCGCTCGGATCCAGGCTGGCGCCGCCGACCAGCGCGCCGTCGACGCCGTCGCGAACGAGGATCGAGGCCGCATTGGCGGGCTTCACCGAGCCGCCGTAGATGATCCGCGCAGCCTCCGCTGCCGTCGCGTCTCGGGCGGCGATCAGCGAGCGGATGAAGGCGATCGCGGACTCCGCCTGCTCCGGGGTGGCGTTGCGACCGGTGCCGATCGCCCACACGGGCTCGTAGGCGATCACCACGCCGGCCAGTCGATCGCCCGGCACCCCGGCGAGATCGGCCTCCACCTGCCGGCGCAGCACCTCCTCCGTCTGCTCGGCGTCCCGCTCGGCCTCGGTCTCGCCGACGCAGAGGATCGGCGCCAGGCCGGCCTCGAGCGCCGCGGGGACCTTGCGGGCGAGTGCGTCGTCGGATTCGTTGAACAGCGCCCGGCGCTCGGAGTGCCCCAGGATCACCCCGTCCACGCCCAGCTCGGTGAGCATCGAGGCCGCCACCTCGCCGGTGTACGCGCCCTGCGGCTCCTCGTGCATGTTCTGGGACGCCACCTGGACGGCACTCTCGGCACATCGCTGCACCGCCGTGGCCAGGGAGGGGTACGGCGGGCACAGGTAGAGCTCGGCGTGGCCGAGCTGCTCGGCCAGCGGCAGAAATGCGTCCGCGAACGCCCCCGTCTCGGCGACCGTCTTGTGCATCTTCCAGTTCGCGGCCACCACCGGCACTCGCTCAGCCATCGGGGGCCCTCCCCCGCTGTGACACCACTCCGTCCCTGGCCGGGACCTGCGAGCGCTCCAGGAGGGCCTCCACCCCCGGCAGCTCGCGGCCCTCCATCAGCTCCATCGAAGCGCCGCCTCCGGTGGACAGCCAGTCGACCCGGTCAGCCAGGCCGAAGGACGCCAGCGCGGCGGCCGAGTCGCCACCGCCCACGACAGCCGTGCCGGGCGCCGAGGCGATCGCCTCGGCGACGGCACGGGTTCCGGCGGCGAACGGCTCGAGCTCGAACACGCCCATGGGCCCGTTCCAGAACACGGTCCCGGCGGCGCCGATTCTCGCGGCGAAGGCCTCCGCGGTCCGAGCGCCGATGTCGAGCCCCATCCAGCCTTCCGGGACCTCGACGCCGTCCAGCTCGCGGCGCTCGGTTTCGGCCGTGGCCTCCCGGCCCAGGACCAGGTCGACCGGAAGGGCCAGCTCGCACTCGGATCCCCGAGCGCGCTCCAAGACCTCGCCGGCCGCCCGGACTCCCTCGTCCTCGACCAGCGACTCGCCCGTGCCGATGCCCTGCGCGCTGAAGAAGCTGAAGCACATCGCCCCGCCGAGGAGGAGATGGTCGGCGGAGTCGAGGAACCGCTCCAGGACTCCGATCTTGTCGGTCACCTTGGCGCCACCGAGCACCACGGCGAAGGGGCGGGTCGGCTGGTCACGCACGGCCGTCAGCTCACGGACCTCGCGCTCCAGCAGCAACCCCGCGTAGGCGGGGAGCAGCTCGGCTACCCCCACCGTGGTCGCGTGGGCACGGTGAGCGGCACCGAAGGCGTCGTCCACGTAGAGGTCGGCCAGCGCCGCCAGGTCCCGGGCGAGCTGCGGGTCGTTGCGGGTCTCGCCCGGCTCGAACCGGCTGTTCTCCAGTACCAGGACGTCGCCGGGCTCCAGGCCCTCGGCCATGCGCTGGACCTCGGGACCCACGACTGCGGGGGCGAGCTCCACCCGGTCAGCCTCCAGCTCCGCGAGCCTGGCCGCCACCGGCGCCATCGAGAAGGCTGGGTCGACCCCTTCTGGCCGGCCCAGGTGGGAGATCAGCACCAGGGCCGCCCCGCGCTCCCGCAGGAGCCGCAGGGTCGGAAGCGCGGCCCGGATGCGGGCGTCGTCCTTCACCTCGCCGTCGGCCAGCGGGACGTTGAAGTCCACGCGGACGAGCACCCGCCTGCCCTCCACGGGGGCGTCGCGGACGCTCGCCTTGTCGAAGCTCAAGTGGTTCCGACCGCCGCCGGCTTCGGCTCGAGCACCTTGGCGGCGAGCTCGACGCAGCGGTTGGAATAGCCCCACTCGTTGTCGTACCAGGCGACCGTCTTCACCATCTGGCCGTCGATCACCATCGTCTGCTCGGAGTCGAAGATCGACGAGTGCGGATCCTTGACGATGTCGGTGGAGACGATCGGATCCTCCGTGTAGCGCAGGATGCCCGCCAAGGGCCCGTCCGCGGCCTCCCGGACCGCGGCATTCAGCTCCTCCGCGCTCGTCTCGCGCGAGACCTCGCAGACCAGGTCCACGACCGACCCCGTCGTCACCGGCGCCCGCACGGCGAGCCCGTTCAGCTTCCCGTAGAGCTCCGGAAGCACCAATCCCACCGCTCGGGCAGCGCCGGTGGTGGTCGGGATCAGGTTGACGGCGGCCGCACGAGCCCGGCGCAGGTCCTTGTGCGGCATGTCCTGCAGCCGCTGATCGGCGGTGTAGGCGTGGATCGTGGTCATCAGGCCCCGTTCGATCCCGACCGAGTCATGAAGCACCTTCGCCAGCGGCGCGAGGCAGTTCGTGGTGCAGGAGGCGTTGGAGATGATGTGGTGCTGGTCGGGGTCGTACTCATCGTCGAAGTTGACGCCGAGGGCGACCGTGACGTCGGGATCGCCCGCCGGCGCCGAGATGATCACCTTCTTCGCCCCAGCCTCGAGGTGCTTCGAGGCATCCGGTCGCTTGGTGAACAGGCCGGTGGACTCGATCACGACCTCGGCCCCGAGGTCGTCCCAAGGCAGGGCGGAGGGATCACGCTCGGCCAGCACCTCGATCTTGGTCCCGTCGACCGAGATCGCGCCATCCCCCACCTCGATCTCGCCCGGAAACGGGCCGTAGATCGAGTCGTACTTCAACAGGTGGCCCAGGGTCCGCGCGTCGGCGACGTCGTTGACGGCCACGAACTCGAGCTCGGAGCCCGCCTCGTACGCGGCGCGGAACAGGTTGCGCCCGATCCGCCCGAACCCGTTGATCCCGACCTTCACCGCTCCCATTTCCGATCCGTCCTCCTTTGATCCGCTGGCAGGACCAGTCAGTTCTCACCGCTACCTCTACACGGTATCCGTCCGGGTCCCGCAGGTACGCGGTGTGGTACGCGGCACCGTACTCGGCTCGTTGCCGGCGTGGATCGTCCTGGCCGATCCGAAACCTAGGACCGGGCGTGCGGGGTCCAGCTGAAGGTGCGGAGGGCGACCACCAGGCCGGCGGCGCCCCAGGCGGCGACCACGGCGAGGTGGCCCCACTCGAACCCGGCTCCCGTCGTCGCCGGGTCCCAGGCTGTGAAGAAGGCCTCGAAGAAGTGGCGGACCGGGAACGCGTCGGCGACGTGCAGGACGCCACTTGGGATCTCGCTCTCCGGAATGAACACCCCGGACAGGAAGTACAGGGGGAGCACCGCCACGTTGGTGATCGGCGCCGCCGCGTCCTCGGAGGGGATCGCCGCCGAGACCGCGATCCCCAGGCACGAGAAGGCGGCCGCCCCGACCGACAGCGCCACCAGCACCGCGACGGTGCGGTCCCACGGAATCTCGACCCCGTACAGCAGGCGGCCCAGGATCGCCAGCAGGATCAGCATCAGGACCGAGACGACCACCGAGTTGCCGATCCGTCCGGCGATGAACACCCAGCTCGGCAGCGGCGTCCCGCGGGTGCGCTTCAGCAGGCCGCGCTCGCGATCGACGGTCAGCGAGATCGCCAGGCTCTGGAAGGTCGCCGAGACGACCGCCAGCGAGATGATCGCCGGGACGTAGTAGGTGGTGGTCTTGACGCCGCCGAGCTCCTCGATGCGGTCGTTCCCGAAGATCGTCGCGAAGATCAGCAGGAAGATCACCGGCAGCATCACCGTGAAGAAGACGGACGCCGGATTGCGCCAGAAGGTCTTCTGGTCGAACCGGAACTGATGCGTCGCGAGGGCGAGCCCGCTCATTCGCCCGACTCCTCGCCGGCGTGGACGGCGGTGAGCTCCAGGTACACGTCCTCCAGGCTCGGGCGCCTGACCTCCAGACCGGTGAGCGGGACCCGGCGCTCGAGCGCCCAGGCCGTGAGCTGATGGAGCATCGGAACCGGGTCGTCCACCTGGAGGCTGACCTGGCCGTTGCCCACGCTGGCGGCGAGGGCCTGCGGAAGGTCGCTCCCCGCGACCCCCGGCGGAAGCTTGAACGTGATCCTGGTGGTGGCGTCTCGGCCCGCCAGCTCCGCCGGCGACCCGTGGGCGACGATCAGGCCGCCGGCGATGATCGCCACCCGGTCCGCGAGCGCCTGGGCCTCCTCCATGTAGTGAGTGGTCAAGAACACGGTCTTGCCGAGGTCGCGAAGGCTCCTCACGACCGACCAGGCCCGGCGGCGCGCCGAGGGATCGAAACCGGTCGTCGGCTCGTCCAGGAACAGCAGCTCCGGGTCGCCGATCAAGGCCAGGGCCACGTCGAGCCGGCGCCGCTGGCCCCCGGAAAGCCGCGCGACCCGCTCGTCCGCCTTCTCCGTCAGGCCCACCAGCTCGATCGTGTGGTCCACCCCCCGAGGTCCCCGGTAGTAGCCGGCGAACAGCTCCAGGGACTCCCGCACCGACAGCTCCGCGTGCATGCTGCTGTCCTGCAGGACGATCCCAATGCGCTCGCGCCACTCCCTGTCCACCCGGCCCGGGTCCTCCCCCAGCACGCGGATCGTCCCGGCGCTGCGGCTGCGGTATCCCTCGAGGATCTCGACCGTGGTGGTCTTGCCGGCCCCGTTCGGCCCCAGGAAGGCGAAGATCTCGCCGCGGGCGACCTCGAGGTCGATGCCCCGGACCGCCTCGAGCTCCCCGTAGGACTTGCGCAGCCCGCTGACCGAGATCACCGACTCCGGCATCGAGCGGAATTATGAAGCGATGCTCGCCGGTGCCCCGCTCAGTCGAGCTCGACGTCGCGATTCACGACCCGAAGCGAGACGTCGTCGTGGTCGGCGAGATGGGCCGCAATCCGGTCGGCGACCGTCACCGACCTGTGCCGCCCCCCCGTGCAGCCGATCGCGATCGTCAGGTGGGTCTTTCCCTCGGTGACGTAGGCAGGCAGGACGAAGTCGAGCAGCGGGAACAAGCGGGCGTAGAACTCGCGCGCCAGCTCCCCCGCCTCGACGTGCTCGATCACTTTGGGATCGAGCCCTGTTAGCGGGCGAAGGTCCTCGCGGTAGTGGGGGTTCGGGAGGAAACGGACGTCCAGCAGCAGGTCGGCCTCGCGCGGGGGGCCGTTCTTGAAGCCGAAGGTGATGATGGTCACCGCGAGCTTCCCTTGCGCCCCCTTCGGCCCGAGGAGCTCGGTGACCACGCGCCTGCGCAGCATCCAGCCCGTGAGGTCGCTGGTGTCCATGACCACGTCCGCGCGCTCTCGCAGCGGCGCGACGATCTCGCGCTCGGCCCGGATGCCGTCCAGGACGCGGCCGTTCGGCGCCATCGGGTGGCGGCGGCGGGTCTCCTTGAAGCGGTCCACCAGCGCCTCCTCGTCGGCCTCGAGAAACAGCAGGGTCGGGTCCAGCCCGCCCTCCTCGAGCTGGTCCAGCACCTCCACCAGCTCCTCGAAGTAGCCCCCTCCGCGGACGTCGGAGACGATCGCGGCTCGGCGGACCCCGCTCCCCTCGTGGCGAAACAGCTCGCCCAGGGCGCCGATCATCCTCGGCGGCAGGTTGTCCACGCAGAAGTAGCCGCCGTCCTCGAACGCGGCGATCGCCTCGGACTTCCCCGCTCCGGAGTAGCCCGTGATCACCACCAGGTCCACCTCCGGCGCCCCATCGTGCCCGGCGGTCTTGGCCGGGGTGTGCCGCTCGGCGGTCATCGGCCCGACTTGTGGAGTTGCCGGTGGATCTCGCGGGCCAGCTTGCCGGGGATCCCCGGCACCGCCTCCAGCTCCTCGCGGCTCGCGCTGACCAGCCGGTCTGGCGAGCCGAAGTGGTCCAGCAGCGCCCGCTTTCGCACCGGTCCGACGCCGTACAGCTCGTCCAGCAGGGACCGGGTCATCGCCTTGCCTCGCCGGGCGCGGTGGAAGTCCAGCGCGAAGCGATGCGCCTCGTCGCGCACCCGCTGCAGCAGCCGAAGCGCCTCGGACCCTTCGGGGATCGGCACCGGGTCGGAGCGTCCCGGGACGAATACCTCCTCGATCCGCTTCGCCAGTCCGATGACCGCCGTGCCGCGCTCGACCAGCGGCCCCAGGGCGCGCATGCCGGCGGAAAGCTGCCCCTTCCCCCCGTCGATCAGGATCAGGTCGGGCAGGGCCGCGAAGCTCCCGTCGCGCTCCGGATCGTGAGGCGAGCGGTCGGCCTGCTCCAGCAGGCGGGCGGTGCGTCGGCCCAGGATCTCCTCGACGGAGGCGAAGTCGTCCGCGCCCGGGCTCCGCTGCGCCCCGTTTCCCGACGGGAGGGGGTCGGGCTGGCGCTGATCGCCCCTGACCTTGAACCGGCGGTAGTCCGCCTTCTTGGGCGCCCCGCCCTCGAACACCACCATCGAGGCGACGGTGTGGTCCGGGCCGAGGTTCGAGACGTCGAAGCCCTCGATTCGCACCGGCAGCGAGGGAAGCTTGAGCGCCTCCTGAAGCGCGGACAGCGCGTCCACCCGCTGCTGGCGGCGACGCTCCTGGCGCAGCTTGTCCTGGGCCAGCGCCAGCCGGGCGTTTCGCTCCGCCAGCTCGCGCAGGCGCCGCTTGTCCCCGCGCTCGGCGACCCGGATCTCCACCGGCCCCCCGCGGCGGTGCGTCAGCGCCTCGGCCAAGAGCTCCGCTCGCTCCCGCAGCGCGGGCCCAACGACGACCAGGCGAGGCACGGCCGGCACCGCCGAGTAGTACTGGGCGATGAACTCCTCGGTCACCTCGGCCTCGCCCCGCTCGCCCTCGTTGGAGAGGTAAAAGCCCTGGCGCTCGGCGAGTATCCCGTCGCGGACCTGGAACACCTGCGCGTTGGCGGCGCGGGCGTCGGTTGCGACGGCGACGACGTCGGCGGTGTCCAGCGAGTCGCCGGCGACGCTGCGGCGCTGCATGAGTGACCGCACCGCCTCCAACCGGTCGCGATAGGTGGCCGCCCGCTCGAACTCCTCCGCGCTGGCCGCCTCCGCCATCTTGCGCTCGAGATCGCGCTCGACGTCCCGGTAGCGGCCCGAGAGGAAGTCGATGATCGCCTCGATGTTCCGGCGGTACTCCTCGCGATCGATGTAGCCGACGCAGGGCGCCTGGCAGCGCTTGATGTAGTAGTCGAGACACGGAGCCCCGGACCGGCGCCCCGGCTCCGGGCCCTCACAGGTCCGGTACTGGAACAGCTTCCCGAGCAGGTCGAGCGTCTCGCGCACGCGCTTGGCCGACGAGAAGGGGCCGAAGTAGGCGCGGTTGGGGCGGTGGCGCTCGCGGGTGAAGTAGACGCGCGGGAACTCCTCGTCGAGG
>JBIOZP010000061.1:0-31848 GCA_044871225.1 Solirubrobacterales bacterium | reverse complement strand
GCCAGCGCGCTCGAAGCGCCGGCCAGCGCCATGCCTGAGGCCGCCAGCAGCCCCGCGAGCCAAGCTTTGCGTCGCGAAATCACTCAGCCCCCTCAGCCGCTTCCCGGCGGCGGCAGTGAGTTGACCGGCGGCGGCAGCGACGAGACGGGGCCGCCACTGCCGCCGCCGCCACCGCCCCCGTCGCTGCCGCCGCCGCCACTCGGCGAGGGCTGCGGCGCGGGCGCGGGAGGCCCGGACGACGGCTGCGGGGCGGGGGCCGGGGCGACCGGGGCCGGCGCGGGCGCGGCAGACACTGTCCGTGGGGAGCGGTGCGCGCGAACCGGGGCCACGGCCACGGGCTCCACCTGCGGCTCGCTGGCTTCGGGCTTGCGCGAAGGCCGCTTTGCGTCCTTGTGTTGACGGGTCCCGGCCGGCTGGCGGTACTCGAGCGCCGGCAACGACCCTCCGAGGTCGGCAGCCGCCGCCGTGGGGATGCTCGCCTGGCTCGCCGGAGTACCGGTGTCGTTGAGGGTGGCGGCGACCGCGACCGCAACGGCCAAGAGACCCAGTCCCACGGCGACGGCGACACGGGGGACGCGGAAGACGGCCAACCCGCGCCCCCGGCTCCTCACCGCCATCTCGCCGCTTGACTGCGGCATCGGTTCCGATGTCTCCCTCAAGGCCTTGAAGCGGTCAACGATCAACTCGAACGACCGCTGGGCCTCGGCTGCGATCCTCGCCCGGGTCCACGGCAGGAGCTGCCTGGCGAGCCGGTCACGCTGGCGCCGATGCTCGGCGTAGGTCGCCCGCAGCTCGACGAGGGGCCCGACGGCCCAGGGCCGGCCCCAGCCGGCGGGGGCCTCGCGGCCCAGCGCCGGCGGATCCTCGGCCAGCGATGAGGTCGCTGGTCCACCGTCCAGCCCCCCCACCAGGTGCTCGTACTCCAAGTGGCTCAGCTTCGTGATCAGGGCCAGGTCGCGGTAGCGCTCGCCACGGTGGCGATCGCTGCGCTGAAGGCGGCCGGCGATCGCCCGCCGCTCGTCCTCCAGGGCGAGGAATGCCGCCCGATTCGAATGGGCGAGGCGGTCAGGGGGGGCGCCGTTTCCGGGCGCCGGTACCGCGCCCTGCGCCTCTTGCACCCGTCGGAAGGCGGCCCGGAGCCGGCCGGGGTCAAGGGCGGCCGGGGCGGCCGCCTGCACGGCGCCATCGGGCTCTTGGGTGCCGGTCCTATTCATGCGGGCTGCGTGGCCCCCGGAGCTCGCTCGCTCCCATTACACCAACCTCTACGGAGTAAGCGGCGCTGCTCAGAGGGTCGTCCGTACCGCGCTTGGCGGCCCGGCGCGTCCATGCCCTGGCCCGTCATCTACCGCCGTTGACAAACTGACTTGACCGCAGGCCAGTGTATTCCGGCTTCGGCCTCCCGTCGATACCTGAAAACGTGGGTGGGTCCCACGAGACCGCCGTCCGCCCTGCGTCCGCCGCCTCGATCCCGGGAGGTAACGTGTCCCGACCCGGCCACCGGCTGGGACGGATTCCAGACGGAGGTGACCCCGATGACGGCGACCGCTAGCGAGAGGGTTCACGATCCGGTTCACCGCTGCTCGTATTCGTTTCGGCGCGAGGGCGACAACGTGTGGGTCGAGACGTGGCTCGAGGACGGAGGTGGGCTGCCCGAGCACTTCCACCCCTCCCTGGAAGAGCGGTGGGAAGCGCTCGACGGAACCGCGCGGCTGAAGCTGGCAGGCGTGTGGCGCGACCTCTCCCCTGACGACGGGCCGGTGCTGGTGGCGCGAAACGTCAGACACGCGCTCGAGAACAGGAGCGGCCGGGAGGTGCATCTGCGAACGGAGGTGATCCCCGGGGGCCGGCTCGAGGAGTTCCTGGTCGAGAGCGCTCGCGCCGCCCGGGAGGGCCTCTACAACAGCCGCAACCTCCCGACGAGCTGGCGAGGGGCGGTCTGGGTGGCCGGCTTCGCGCAGAGGTTCCGGGACGAGACCGTGATGACCTCGCCCCCACCCGTGCTCCAGCAGGTCCTTCTTCCCCTGGTGGCGCGACTCGCCCCGGGTGGGTGAGGCCGGATGATCGCCACGATCGCGGTGGGCACCGACGGCTCCGGCACAGCCACTGAGGCCGTCAGGATGGCGGGCGGCCTGGCGCGCCGGCTGGACGCGAAGCTCGTCCTCCTGAGCGCCTTTCAGGAGGGGCCGCCGCCCCCGGAGCCAAACGACCCCACGGCCGAGCTGGATTGGGTGGTCCGCGACTCGGCGCGGGTCCGGGAGATCCTGACCCGGACCGAGACCGACCTGCGGCGCGAGGGCATCCACTGCACCACCCGGGTTGACGAGGGCGAGGCCGCCGAAGTCCTGGTCCGCCTGGCGATGGAGTGCGACGCCGACCTCCTCGTGATCGGGAACAAGGGCATGCATCGCCGCGTGCTCGGCAGCGTTCCGAACACCGTCACCCACAGGGCGCCGTGCTCGGTCCTGGTCGTCAAGACGACCTGACGGCCGTTCCTCAGCTCCTGACCAGCCTGCCGACGGCCCCCATCAGCTCCTGCACCTGCTCTGCGGGGTCGTCAGGAACCTCACCGTCACCGAGAATACGATGCGGGGCGTGGAACGAGGCCGGGGATTGATGCTCGAGATCAACCGCGTCTTCGCGGCCCCCAGGCGCGCGGTCTTTGCCGCGCTCACCGATCCCCGACAGCTCGAGAGGTGGTGGGGCCCGGCGGGATTTCGGGCTCCGCGGGTGGAATTCGACCCTCGGCCCGGAGCGCGATACCGGATCGAGATGCGGCCGGCCGGCGGGGACTCGTTCCAGCTCACCGGCGAGCTCCGCGAGGTCGTCCCGCCCGCGCGGCTGGCCATGACGTTCGAGTGGGAGCCACCCGACCCCGACGACGTCGAGACCCTGGCCACTCTGGACCTGCGAGATCTCGGCCAATCGACCGAGGTCGCGCTGGTGCAGGGCCCGTTCATGACCGACGCGCGCCGGGCGCTTCACGAGAACGGCTGGACGGAGGCATTCGAGAAGCTCGAACGGCTCCTGGCGTCCCAGCGATGAGCTGGAACGACGATGCCGGTCTGAACCTTTCAGAATCAACGAAGCACATGGCCGCGACAAACGGGATCGACAACGCGATCAGGATGCGCGGGTTCGTCAAGCGGTTCGGACAGATCACGGCCGTGGACGGTCTCGATCTGGACGTGCCGGTCGGGACCTGCGTTGGGCTGCTGGGGCCGAACGGCGCTGGAAAGTCGACGACGATGAAGGCCCTCACCGCCCAGGTGATCCCCGACGAGGGCGAGCTGGAGGTGCTCGGCCATCGCCTGCCCGGGGACTCGAAGCAGGCGAGAGCGCAAATGGGCGTGGTCCCGCAGCTCGACAACCTGGACGTCTCCCTGACCGTGGAGCAGAACCTGCTCGTCTTCGCCCACCTTTACCGGGTGCCGGCGAGCGAGCGAGCCGCGGCGGTCGAGCGCGGCCTGGCGATCGCGAACCTCACCGAGCGGCGCTCCGCGAAGGTAGATCAGCTCAGCGGCGGGATGAGGCGCAGGCTCTTGATCACCCGGGCCCTGCTCCACGAGCCGCGACTGGTGCTGCTCGACGAGCCGACCGTCGGCCTCGATCCGCAGGTGCGCCAGGAGCTGTGGGCGCTCATCGACCGCATGCGCTCGGAGGGCGTCTCGATCCTGATGAGCACCCACTACATAGAGGAGGCCGAGCGGCTCTGCGACGAGGTCACGATCATGTCCCACGGCAAGGCGGTGGCGGTCGGCCCCCCCAGCGAGCTGATCGCCGAGCACGCCGGAAGCGAGGCGATCGAGGTGTACGGCTCTCCCTCGCGGCTGAGCGAGGTCGAGCGCTTCGCTCAGGGCCAGGGGTGGCGAACCCGGCGGACCGGGACGTCGATCTCGGTCCTGCGGGTCAACGGCGACTCCGAGCTCGACGGCGAGCGCCGGGTCACGAACCTGGAGGACGTCTTCGTCCTGCTCACCGGCGAGGAGATCGCCTGATGGCCACCGCGCGCCTGTCCGTCGGCCGTCCGCAGGGCCGCATCGGTCGCCTCGAACGGCCGGCGCTGGCGGGCGTGATGGTCCGCGAGATCGTCAACTTCTCGTCGTTCTGGCGCTCGTCCACGTTCTCCTCGACCGTGGACCCGACGATCTACCTGCTCGCCTTCGGCTTCGGTTTCGGGTCGCTCGTGAACACCGTCGCCGGCTACGACTACATCGACTTCGTCGGCACCGGGATCGTCGCCACCACCGTCCTCTTCGCGGGAGCGTTCCCGGCCATGTACTCGACCTTCGTCAAGTACGAGTTCCAGCACACCTATGACGCGATCCTGGCGGCGCCGGTCGACACGGAGGAGCTGGTGACCGGAGAGGCGCTGTGGATCGCGGCGAGAACCGGCGCCTACGGGACGGTGCCGATGCTCGTCGCCATGATCTTCGGCCTGGAGCCGAGCTGGGGGATGTTCCTGGTCCCGCTGATCGCCGCCCTGGCCGGATTCGGCTGGGCGGCCTTCGGGATATTCATCGCCGCCAAGTCGGAGAAGATCGAGAGCTTCTCCTACTGGCAGAGCGGCCTGCTGACCCCGATGTTCCTGGTCGCGGGCACCTTCTTCCCCCTCGACCAGCTACCACAGTGGGCGCAGGTGCTCGGCAACCTGAACCCCCTCTACCACTGCGTCCAGCTGGTCCGGGAGGCCGTGTTCGGCTTCGACGGCCTGGCGGCCATCGGCCACCTGGCGTTCCTGATCGGGTTCGCCGTGGTCGCCTGGCGGCTGGCGATCCACTTCATGGAGCGCCGGCTGATCCTGTAGGCCGTCGGCGGCTCGCCGAGCTTGCTAGGCGTCGTACTGGCCGCCGAACTCCGCCGGCTGGGGCCTGCTCTTATGCCCGGCTTCCTGGATGATCGGCGGTACCTCGGGGTCGGAGAGAAAGCTCTGAAAGCCCTCCTCATCCCAGTCGAAGAGCACCCAGACCCGGTCCTCCTCGTTGGGGTCGCGAAAGACGGTGGCGCCTTTGGACCCGTGCTCCTTTCGCTTCTCGGCACCCTTGGTCGAGAACACGCTCAGGAACTGATCGAAGTCCTCGACCGTCGTCGTCGCCAGGAACAATCTCTCTCCTCCTCCATAGGCAATGTCGTCGCCCGCGGGCGACATGGCGAGCGCAGTATGTCGGTTTGAGGGGGTGAGGCGGAGCGTCCTGCTGAGACGGCCCGAGAGAGCGCTCGGTGGGCTCGGTCAGTCCCGAAGCCCGGCGGCCTCGAGGGCCTCGTCCCTGTTCCGGAAGGCCTGCTCTCGAACGATCCGCCCATTCTCGACCGTGAACAGGAACGCGAACCGGTCCCCATCCATGGCGATCTGGCTCGCGGACCCCACTCCGGTGACCTGAGCCACGGCGACCACCTGGTCTCCGGAGTCGATCAGCTCGACCGGCTCGACGTCGTACCCTGACAGGGTCTTCCGGTTCTCCTCATAGATCTCGCGGATCGCCTCGTTGCCGTGGCGTGTCCCGAGGAGGAGCGTTTCGAACACGACGTCGGGGTCGTAGACCTCTACCAACGCGTCGAGGTCGCCGCGATTGTGAGCGGCGAATCCAGCTCGGATCAGGTCCAGGTTCTCCTGCGACACGCCGGGCAGTATCTCGCCTACAACCGCGTGCCGCTGCCACCGACGTCGTACTGGTCAGCAGCCGCTCTCTACCGGTCAGCCTCCGCTGCGTGACGTCCGTCACTGTGCGCGCGATCGGCGGGTGAGCCGTTGAACTCCGGAGCGGTCGGCCGAGTATCACGGGCAGACACAGACGCGCCGGTCCGACGGCCCCCGCCAGGTCCGACGCGCTCCATCCACGACGAGTCCAACGCGGCGGGCGGCGCCGAGATCGCGCTTCGTTCGCCGAGGGTGGGCGCTGGCCGAGTCCGACCGTTCGAGCACCTGGCCCGAACGCCAAAAGGAGACCAAGATGAAGAGAGCACGACTCGCGCTCGCAGCGCTAGCGATGGGCCTGACGGCCCTGGTCGCCCTGGCCGGTTGCGGAAGCGACAGCGGAAACAGCGCGACCGCCAACCCGAGCACCTCAGGCACGGCCGGCGGGGGAACGGCGACGGTCGCGACGACCAACAACCCGCAGCTCGGGCCCATCCTCACGGACAGCCAGGGGAACACGGTCTACGCGTTCGACAAGGACCCCAAGGGGATGTCCGCGTGTGATGGCTCGTGCGCGACCGTGTGGCCGCCGGTGACGACCAGCGGGAAGCCCACGGCGGGGAGCGGGGCCCTTGCCTCCAAGCTGGGGACGACGGAGCGCAGCGACGGTTCGACCCAGGTCACCTACGGCGGGCACCCGCTGTACACCTACACGGTGGACTCGAGCCCGGGTGACGTCATGGGGAACGGCATCAACGAGTTCGGAGCCGTGTGGCACGCGGTCCAGCCGAACGGCTCGAATGCTCCGGCCGGCAGCTCGGGGAACGGCGCCTCGTCCACGGGCAGCTCCACCGGCAGCGGCTCTGCGGGAGGCGGATACGGGTACTGACGCCGGCCGCCCGCCGCCGCGAGCTACGGGCCCAGCACCTTGCTCGCGGGCGGCGGGCCCAGCGGCTGGCCGCCGTAGATGACCTTCCCCTGGGCGTCCTGATAGGTCATCCAGGGGACAGTCCCCTGCTGAGCGACGCCCGGCTTGGAGAAGTCGCAGACGCCGTTAGGGAAGATCGCCTGCATCCGCGTCCATTGTTGGTTGGTGAACGGGATCGGGCCGTAGTCGTCGCTGCGGTTGAGCGGCTTGAGCCGGCACTTGTTGGCGTCGGTGGTGATCGCGTCGCCGGCCACGGTGCGAGGGGTGCCCTCGACGTTCACCACGCCAGGCGGGCAGAGGCCGTCCCGCACCTTGTTGCCGTTCCCGTCATAGCAGCGGTCGGTCAGGTCGCTGGGCTTGTCCCGGGCGATCTTTTGGGCGTACGTGCCCGGTGACCTGTCCTTCTCTACCGCGCGGAGCCAGCGGTCCAGGGCCAAGAACGCGTTGAGCCCGCACTGGTTGTCGCCGGTCAGCACAACCGGTCCCTCCCAGATGAGCTGGTTGGCGTGGTTGCCGTGCTCGCGGTTCAGGCGGGCGCGGACTGCGAACGCGCGGTAGGCGTCGTGGAATAGCCCCGGGTTGGGCCCGCGGCAATCGATGATCGCGGTGCGATTGAGGTTGTTGGTCTCGTTGATCATGCCGCTGCGATAGGCGTTCGCGAGCACCTTTGAGTGGCCGAGCATCCGTCGGGGCGTGTAGTTCGCGTCCGGGTCGAGGCCGCCGACCTTCTGGTTGAGGTCGACGAATTGGGCGGGGGTTATCTTGCCCTGCCGCAACGTGCGGAGGCCGTACTGCACGCCGACGTTGTCCACCGGCGTGTCGGCGAATCCATGGCCGATCTTCTTCTCCTGCGGGGTCCAAGCCGACACCGGCCGCGGTCCGAAGACGTTGATCGCGGCGTCCTGGATCGTGCACCGCACACCGCCCGGGTTGGTCACGGGGTCGTAGCGCTGCTCGTCGGTGATCCCCTTGCACGGATCGGTCGGAATGACGACGTGGAATTGCGCGCTGTCCGAGACCTGCGCGTTCGCGATGCCGTCGCCGGGGCCCCCCTCGACCTCGTTCATCTGCTGTGGCGTCCAGGTCACACCCGCGCCCCACAGGCTTGGGTTCTTGAAGTAGCGCAGCGTCTGGTGATAGTCGAGGAACTGCGTCGCCGTGCTCCACGCGTCGGGGAAGGAGCAGGTCGGCATGATCCCCTGGTAGACGCCCGGATAAGCGTTTGAGATCCACTGCTCGGCCAGCGACCCGCCCGAGCAGCCGGTGCCGATGGTGTAGCGCAGCGTGCCGTAGTGCTCGACCAGGTACTCCTTGGTCATGATCAGCGACTCGGCCTCGGACACCAGGTTGCAGTTGTGGCCGGCGTTGTCGAGCGCGTGCGACATGGTCGCGAACCCGAGCCCGAGGGCCCGCTCGGCCTCCGCGTCGGTGACCGCCGGGGCTGTGCCCGTCTCGTGGTCGGCGCCGCACGAGGCGCCGTGGTGGATCAGCAGCTTGTGGTCGAACTGCGGCTGCGGCGCCACGGCGCCCCACGGCTTGCCGGGCTGGAACAGCACGGCGATCTTGTACTGGTCGCGGTCGAGGTAGCCGGTTTCCACGCGCACGATGAACGGCACGGCGTGGCCGTTGTCCGTCTTGGTCGTGGCGACGTCCGAGGGCGGGTTGGCCGGGTCGTAGGGCTGGAGGCCGGACTTGCTCGGGTCGGTCGACTTGTAGACGTAGGTGAACTTCGCCGGCTCGTCGCACTGACGGTTCGTCGCGGTCGCCTGGCACTTCCATGGCTTCAGTTGCGGACCGGAGAAGATCGGGCCGTTCCTCGGGTGGTTCGTGACCGTCAACTGCGCGGCGCGAGTGCCCGCCCGGGCGACGATCGTGTTGCGCCCGAGATTGAGCCCCCGCACGAATCCGAGCACCCTGCCGTCGGCCCGCTTGGCGAAAGCGCTGGTGCGATCCGCGCCGTTCGCGGTGACTGTCAGGCCGTCTGTCGAGCTCACTCCGCCGATGCGCACCAAGGCGTTGCCGGCGCTGACCAGGTCGGCGCGGCCCGACAGCACCGAGATCGTGATCGGCGAGCCGGAGGCGCCAGCCGGGACGGCCAAGGCGAAGAGAGCGATGGCGAGAGCCGCACAGGTTCCCAGCACGGCGAATCGGGCGACGGCGGCCTTCGGCTTCATGATTCTCACCTCTCCCGGCTCTTGCACTCGCACCTGGCTCAGTCGTCGCGTTGGGCTGAGCCAGCCGCCATCATAAGCGCTCACCGGTCCGATGGGGTGAAGTCGGGGCGGCCGGATTTGAACCGGCGACCTTTCGGCCCCCAGCCGAACGCGCTACCAAGCTGCGCCACGCCCCGGGCCAGCGTCAGTGTACGAGTTTCGATCGGGCGTCCGGCCCTAAAGCCGGCCCTGCCTGAAAGAGAGCGGGCGACCGGACTCGAACCGGCACTGAGAGCTTGGAAGGCTCTTGTGCAACCGTTACACCACGCCCGCGAGAGCGAGCTCGATTATAGGTTCGCGCCGTCCGCCACCCGGGGGGTTCGCTAGCGCTTTCGCAGCCCGAAATCGGTCGTGAAGGTGCTGCCGTTCGCGTGCGGATTCGGCGGGATCCCCCGGGCGAAGCCGACCCCGATCTGGCGGAAGGAGGGGTTGAGGATGTTCTCGCGGTGGGGCGGGCTGTGCATCCAGGCCGTGACGATGGCCTTGGGCGTGCCCAGGTAGCCGCCGCCGTAGGCGATGTTCTCCCCGTACATCCACCTCCGCAAGCCGTTGGTGATGTAGTTGACGCGCTGGAGCCGCGCGAGGACCGATCGCTCGCCCGGGCATTCGTGATCGAAGCACCCGTCGTTTCGCATGCGTCGCGTATGCGCCTGCGCCGCTCGCTTCAGCCGCGCGTTCTGACGCAGGCGGTGAAGCCCGTGACGCTCACGCGCCCGATTGATCAGGCAGCGGACCGCCATCCGCGCGTGGCGCTGGCTCAGCTTGCTCGGGATGTCCTTTCCGTACAGGGCGCACGGCGTGGCGGCCTCCGCACGGCTCGACAGCCCGCCAAGAGCGAGCAGGGCGGCGATGGCCGCGACCAGCGACCCCGCGAGCGCGACCTTGCCGGCTCGTAGCACCATCGCGCTTTGTGGTCGGCCGCACCGGCCAGTCCATGAGGACAGCCGTGTCGCCAGGCACGGCCGCCCTACGACATGTGTCCGCGGTCAGTCCGCGGTCAGGGGCGGCGCCAGCCGAAGACGACGGTGTAGGTGGCGAACCTCGAATCGTCCTGGCCGGCGACCGGAGCCCCCCACCCCACGCCGACGCCGACGTCGCGGAACTCCGACTTCAAGATCCGGTGCCGGTTGATGCCGGAATTCATCCACCTTCCGATCATCTGGCGCGGGGTGTTCTCGTAGCCGAGGACCTCGGCCACCCGCCACGCCTTCCGTCCCTTCGTGTAGCCCGACGCCCTGACCCTGCCGCTCAAGCCGCGCTCGCCCTCGCACCGGTGCCGGAAGCAGTCGGTGGCGAGCATCACCTCGTTGTGCTGCTTGGCCGCCGCCTTCAGCCTGCGGTTTCGCTTCAGCGGGCGTCGATCGCGCTGCTTTCGCTCCTGATTGACGAGACAGGTGATCGCCTTGCGCATCTGGGTCAGTGAGACGTCCCCCGGGTGGGCACGAGCGTTGGCGCACGCCGCGGCCGGGGCGACACTCGGGGCTGCGGCGAGCGCCAACAGGGCGCCCGCGCACACCACAACGAGCGCGAGCACCACGGCCGGCGCGGGCAACGTGCGTCCCGCCGGCATCGCAGTGGTCCCGTCCATCGAGGGGCGGAGGTTAGCGACCGGACATCAGACCTCGAAGAGCAGGGGAGCCGGGATTCGAACCCGGATTCACGGTTTTGGAGACCGTGCGCTTAACCGTTGGCTCACTCCCCTCGGCTTAGCTGAAAGTTACCCGCTGCCCGCGAAACCCTCGTGTCGTCCGGGCCGAACGAACGCTCGTCATCGCAGCCTCGGAGGACGGCCTCGCTCGTAAACTCCCCCTGCTCGCGGGCGTGCTGGAACAGGTAGACAGGCCGGCCTTAGGAGCCGGTGCTCCACAGAGCGTGTGGGTTCGAG
Source organism: Solirubrobacterales bacterium (assembly GCA_044871225.1). Taxonomy (GTDB): domain Bacteria; phylum Actinomycetota; class Thermoleophilia; order Solirubrobacterales; family 70-9; genus AC-56. Next base: position 21,190 of record JBIOZP010000061.1, on the reverse strand, counting down.
TCCCACCGCCCGCATGGCCGCCACCGCCGCCTCGAGGATCCTCGCGTTCGGGCCGCGAAGATTCTAGACTTGCTCGTGATGGAGGTCACAACGGTCCGGCCCGGATACGAGGTCTGGCGACCGAACAGGGAGAAGACCGAATCGAAGACGACGAAGACGATCGTCTCGTTCGTGCTGCTCGTCTCCGCCGGGCTCCTGCTCGTGATCACGATCGGCGGCTGGCCAAGGCTGGAGGGCACCAGCGTGGCGGTCATCTCGCTGCTCTGGGCGGCCCTCTACGTCCTGTTCGCCTTCCTGGTCGCCCGCTGGAGCCGCGGCATCCTCCCGGTCGCTTCGGCGCTGGCGATCATCCTGGCGATCTTCGCCGCGGTGTCGGCGCCGGCCTGGTTCGCACGGGCGAAGGACGGGCTCGATCCGCCACCGCTTCCGGACGACCTGCTCGGCCTGCTGACCCTGATCGTGGTCCCGGTTCAGCTACTGCTGATCACGGTGGCAATGATCGGCTTCAACCAGGAGTGGCACGTGGAGGAGGAGCGCCCAGTCGGAGGGGTGCCGCTCGCCGGCGAGGACGACGAGTCGCCTCCTCCCTACCGTCACCGAGCGGCCGACGAATTGGACGAGCCGCCGCCTTCCGAGTGGGATGAGCCTCCACCCCCGCAGTGGGACGAGCCTCCCACTCGCGACGTCGACGAGCCTCCGCCCCCGCCTCTTTCCGACCGACGCTAGAAGAGCCGCTGAGCCTCGCGGCGCGGCTCGAGGAGCTGGGGCCCGTCCTCCCGGACGTCGTTGACCGCGTCCACGACCTCGCGAGCGACCAGCAACCCGTTCGGCGCCGGAGCCAACAGGGACGCCATCTCTTCCTCCGAGGCGTCCGGCTCGAGCCACCGGGCCTCGTCCTCGGGCGCGAGGACGACGGGCATCCGATCGTGGATCGGCCGGATCAGGTCGTTCGGCTCGCAGGTGACGATGGAGCAGCTATGCAGACGGCCCGAGCCGTCCCGGGCGCCCAGCGCCGCCCAGATCCCGGCGAACGCGAACAGCTCGTGATCCGAGCGGCTGATCCACACCGGCGTCTTCCCGGACTCACCGCGTGCCCACTCGTAGAAGCCATCGGCCGGAATCAGGCAGCGGCGCTCGCGAAACGACTCGGCGAACGCCGGCTGACTTCGAATCGTTTCCGCGCGGGCGTTGATCAACGGGGGCCCGGAGCGCTCGGCCCAGCGACCCGGCAGCAGCCCCCAGCGCAACCGACCGGGCTCCCGCCTTCCGTCCTCGCGGCGGCGGATCGCCAGCACCGGGTCCGTGGGGGCGATGTTGTAGCGCGGCTCCTCCTCCAGGCGAGCGGACTCGTCGAGGTCGAAGCGCGACCTGATGCGCGCCGGATCGGGCTCGGTCAGCGTGTAGCGCCCGCACATCGCCCCCCGAGGCTAGCGGCGGGGAACGCCGGTCAGTGCCGGAGGTGGGATTCAAACCCACATGCCCTTTCGGGCACGGCCTTTTGAGGGCCGCGTGTCTGACCAGATTCCACCACTCCGGCGTGCCGCAACGATAGCTTCGCCCCGCGGGCGATAATCCTGCGCTCGTGGACGCCGCCGCCCGCCTGGACGTGATCCGCCGGCTGTGCTCGTTCGAGCGCCGGCTGGCCGGCACCGACGCCGAGCGCCGGGCGGCGAACTGGCTCGCCCAACGCCTCCGCGAGGGCGGCCGTGCCGTCGAGATCGAGCCCACGTACGTCCACCCGCAGTTCGCGCTGGTGCACGCGGGTCATTGCCTGCTGGGCGTGGCAGGCAGCCTGGTGGCGATCGCCAGCCCGCCCGCCGGCTTCGCGCTCACGCTGCTCACCGCCGTCTCCATGTACCTGGACCTCAACGCCCGCCAGTACCTGGTTCGGCGCCTGTTCTTCCGGCGCGCCTCGCAGAACGTGGTCTCGCCCGGGCGAAGCCCGGACGCTCCCGCGCGGCTCTTCCTGTGCGCCCACTACGACGCCGCGCGAACGGGGGCCTTCTATCGCCCGGGTTGGATCGGCCGTTTCATGCGGATCGGCCGGCTGACCAGGGCGCCCTTCGGGCCGTTCCGGATGCTGTTTTGGTCGCTCGCCCTCCTGCTCCCGATCCTGGGGGCGCGCATGGCCGGGCTCGAATCCGGCCTCATCTCCCTGATCCAGCTCGTTCCGACCCTGACCCTCCTGGCCGGGGCGTTCTTGCTGGTCGACATCCAGCTCTCGGACGCGGTCCCGGGGGCCAATGACAACGCCTCCGGGGTGGCGACCGCCCTCGCGCTCGCGCACGAGCTCGACGCAGCCCCGCCCGGCAACCTCGACGTGGCACTCCTCCTGACGGGCGCCGAGGAATGCCAGATGGAGGGGGCGCGGGCCTTCGCCCGAACCCGCGGCCGGGAACTCGACCGCAAATCGACCTACTTCCTCAACCTCGACTCGGTCGGCTCCGGAGGGGTCCGCTACGTCACCAGCGAAGGCCTGGCGATCAGCTACCCGATGGACCGCCGGCTGGTGGAGCTGTGCGGCGCGATCGCGGCCGCCGACCGCGAGCAGGGGGACCGCTTCGGTGCCGCGCCGCTGGCACGGGGGCTCGCCGGCGATGGCGCCGCGCTCCGGCAGGCGGGTTTTCGCGTCCTCACGATCACCACCCTGGAGGAGGGTGCACTGATCCCGGCCAACTATCACCGGCCCGAGGACGTCCCGGAGGGGGTGGACCGTGCCTCGCTGGACCGCGCGCACGACTTCGCGCTCCAGCTCGTGCACGCGCTCGACCGCGACGTGGGCCGACGCCGCGACCCCTCCGGCTGAGCGCGCGAATCGCGGTGATATAAGCGGCGCATGGAGCGGGCGACCACAGGGGAGGCGCAGCGCGGCGAGCTGCTGTGGACTCCGGCGGCCGAGCGGATCGACCAGGCGACCATGACCCGCTACGTGCGCTGGCTGGAGGCCGAGTGTGGGCTCGCCTTCGACGACTACGAGGCCCTGTGGGAGTGGTCGGTCACCGAGGTCGAGCAATTCTGGGCCTCGATCTGGGACTTCTTCGAGGTCCAGGCCTCGGCGCCCTACTCCGAGGTGCTGCCGCAGCGGACCATGCCGGGCGCCCGGTGGTTTCCCGGCGCGAAGCTGAACTACGCCGAGCACATCTTCCGCGGCAAGCGCGACGCCGACCTCGCGATCCAGCACGCTTCCGAGCTCCGCCCGCTGAGCGAGCTCCGCTGGGGCGAGCTCCGCGAGCAGGTCGCCGCCGTCGCCGCCGGGCTCCGCGGGCTGGGGGTGACGCGCGGCGACCGTGTCGTGGCCTACATGCCGAATGTCCCCGAGACGATCGTCGCCTTCCTCGCGGCCGCCTCGATCGGCGCGACCTGGTCGAGCTGCTCGCCCGACTTCGGCGCTTCCAGCGTCGTCGACCGATTCGCGCAGATCGCTCCCAAGGTCCTGCTGTGCACCGACGGCTACCGCTACAGCGGCACCGACTACGACCGGCTCGAGACGGTTGCCGGCCTGCAGCGCGAGATGCCGACGCTGGAGTACACCGTCGTCGTTCCGTACCTCGCCTCGTCCCCCGACCTGTCAGGCCTCGGCGGCGCGCTCGCGTGGGCGGAGCTGATCGACCGCGGCCGCGGGGCGCAGCTCGACTTCGAGCAGCTGCCCTTCGACCACCCGCTGTGGGTCCTCTACTCGTCGGGCACCACGGGCCTGCCGAAGGCCATCGTCCAGGGCCACGGAGGCATCCTGGTCGAGCACCTGAAGAAGCTCAACCTGCACCTGGACGCCAAGGACGGCGACCGCGTCTTCTGGTTCACCACCACCGGATGGATGATGTGGAACTTCCTGGCCGGGGTGCTGCTCACCCCGGCATCGATCGTCCTCTACGACGGCAGCCCGGGACACCCCGACATGGGGGTCCTGTGGGACCTCGCCGAGCGGACCAGGATGACCTGCTTCGGGACCAGCGCCAGCTACCTCGTCGCCTGCATGAAGGCCGAGATCGAGCCCTCGGCCGGCCGCGACCTCGGTCGTCTGGACGCCGTGGGATCGACCGGCTCGCCGCTCTCGCCCGAGGGGTTCGAGTGGGTGTACGAGCACGTCGGCCGCGACACCTGGCTGTTCTCGACCTCCGGCGGCACCGACGTGTGCACCGCGTTCGTGGGCGGCGTTCCGCTGCTTCCCGTCTACCGCGGCGAACTCCAGGGCCGTTCGCTGGGCGCCAAGGTGGAGGCGTTCGACGAGGAGGGGAACTCGGTCGTCGACCAGGTCGGGGAGCTCGTGATCACCGAGCCGATGCCATCCATGCCGCTGTTCTTCTGGGGCGACGACGACGGCTCGCGCTATCGGGCCAGCTACTTCGAGCAGTACCCCGGCGTCTGGCGCCACGGGGACTGGATCGAGATCACCTCGCGGGGGACCGCCGTCATCTACGGCCGCTCCGACTCGACGATCAACCGACAAGGCGTGCGGATGGGCACCAGCGAGATCTACCGCGCCGTGCAGTCGGTCCCCCACGTGGTGGACGCGCTGGTGGTCGACGTCCCCCGGCCGGGCACGGAGGGGTGGATGCCCCTGTTCGTCGTGCTCGACGAGGGCGTGGCGCTGGACGAGCGGCTCGCCGACGAGATCAAGCGACAAATCCGCGACCGCTGCTCGCCACGGCACGTCCCCAATGAGGTGTTCCAGATCGAGGAGGTGCCGCGAACTCTGAGCGGAAAGGCTCTCGAGGTCCCCGTGAAGCGGATCCTCACGGGGACGCCGCCCGACCGCGCGGCCAGTCGCGACTCGCTGGCGAACCCGAGGTCCCTCCAGTACTTCGTGGATCTCGCCGCGAGGCTCGCCGACGAAAGCTGACCCAACCGGCGCTATGCCTGGGGGGCGGCGTCCCGCTCGAGGTCCGGCTCCTCGACGTCCCCGTCCAGCGCCAGGAAGCACTCGACCACGTCGTGGTCGAACTGGCTTCCCGCCCTCGCCTGGAGCTCGGCCCGAGCTCGCTTCGGCGAGAACGGCTTGCGGAACGGCCGGTCGGCAGTCATCGCGGCGTAGGCGTCGGCGACCGCCAGGATCCTGCCCTCGACGGGAATCTGGTGCTCGTGCAGGCCCCGCGGATAGCCGCGACCGTCCGGGCGTTCGTGGTGCGTCAGGATCCACTCGCCCACGCGGCCGAGCTGGGCGGCGCCGACGATCCGCGCCCCGATCTCGGGATGGCGCTCCAGCTCCCGCCATTCCTCCTCGTCCAGCGGCCCCGGCTTGTTCAGGATGGACTCCGCCACGCCGACCTCGCCCACGTCGCGAAGCAGCGCCGCCACGCGCACCCGCTCGACTTCCTCCTCCGGCAGATTCAGGCTGCGGGCCATCCGCTCGGCGTAGTGGGCCACGCGGCGGGAGTTGGCCGGCGAGCCCTTGCGACGGTCCACGGCATCCGCCAGCGAGACCAGCGACGCGAGCCTCGGGCTGGTGTGCTCCACCGCCGCCCGCTCCACGTCCTCGGCGCCGTCACCGGGGTGGCGGAAGACAACCGAGCGGTCCCGGCCACCCTCCTTCGCCTCGTACAGCGCTCGGTCGGCCGAGTGCAGGAGCTCGCCGGCGGTGATCCCGTGCACGGGAAAGCTGGCGACTCCGCAGCTCACGGTCATCTTCTCGGGCTGGCGCGCGAACGTGGCCCGGACCTCCGCCCGCAGGCGCTCGGCGAGCTGGTATGCCTCGTACTCGTCGGTCTCGGGCGCCAGGACGGCGAACTCCTCGCCCCCAAGGCGCGCCACTATGTCGGTGGTGCGCGTGGCTCGCAGGAGGGCCTCGGCGAGCTGGACCAGCGCCCGGTCCCCGGCCGCATGGCCGAAGCGGTCGTTGAACTCCTTGAACCAGTCCAGGTCGAGCACCACGATCGCCAGCGGCCGGCCGCCGCGCGTCGAGCGCTCGAGCTCCACCGCGAATCGGCTTTCGAGCTCCCGGCGGTTCGCAAGACCGGTCAACGCGTCGGTCCGAGCGGCTGCGGCGAGCTCGGTGAGCATGCGCTCGACCTGCCCTCGAAGGGCGGTCATCAAGCTCCCCGCGACGAATAAGGTCCCGGTCGCCAGCGCCCACTTCAAGGCCGGCTGGGTGGTGTCCGGCCGCAGCAACAGCAGCAAGCCGTAGGCGGCCGAGGCCAGGACCACGTGCGTTGCGGCGATTGCCGGAATGAAGAAGTAGCAGGCGGCCAGCGCGACCCAGAAGTAGTAATAGGCGTAGGCCGCGGGTGTGTCGCTGCCGCCGAAGTAGATCGCGAAGGTGACGAGCACCGTTCCCAGGAAGGGGGCGGCCTCGAAGGCCCACAGCGGCAGGCGGTCGAACACGACCAGGGCGCAGGCGCCGGCGGCATAGGCAACGAGCGCCGTCGCGACGAGCCCGGTCACGTCGCGGTCCGCCGAATGCGGGAGCGGCAGCGTGACGAGCACAAGGGTGGCGCCGATCCCGAACAGGTACGTGAAGGTCCTGGCCATGGTGGCCGGGTCCTCGAACACGCGGCCCTGGCTTTGCCGGCCGCGCCAAGCCAACCGGTCGGCCAGCACGCGGCCGGCGCTCGCCGCGCGTTCGTTTACAGAGCGGCTCATGGGTCTGTCGGCGAACCGATTCTCATCATCGTCATATCGGCGTGCTCACGCCGGAACGTGAGCTGTGTCCCGCCGGCGATCGCCTCGGCGGTCGTGAACCAGTGGTCGCGGGACATCGTAGATTGATGCGAGCCGCGCCGAGCCCATCGAATGCCGGTTCCAGTCGCACATGCGGAAACCTGGATGACCGGGCGAAAGCCAGTCGCGCGCGAGGACTGATCCCAGGGTCACTGCCGGTCTCGACTCACGCCAACCCAAGGCGACCGGCGCGCTCCCGCGCCCTGGCCAGCACCTCGTCCGACCCCTCCACCCGGCCGCCGCGCATCAGCGCCTCGCCGGCGACGACCGTCGTGTCCACCACCCGGCCCGACGCCGCATAGACGAGGGCCGAGGTGAAGTCGCCGAGCGCGAGCTCGGGCGCGTCCGCCAGCAGCAGGAAGTCAGCCGGCTCACCAGGGGCCAGCCGCCCGGCCCGTCCCAGCAGCGGCGAGCACCGGCCGGTCGTTAGCCCCCACGCCTCGGCGGCGCTGACGGCGGCCGGATCCCGCGCCGCGCCCTTTTGAACCAAAGCGAAGGTCTTCATGTCCGCGAACAGGTCCAGCGAGTCGTTCGAACCGGGCCCGTCCGTTCCCAGGCCCAGACGTACCCCGGCGTCGCGCGCGGCCGGGTACGGAAAGGGCCCGCCGACGGCCAGCTTCAGGTTCGCCACCGGGTTGGTGACCACCGTCGCCCCGCGTTCGGCGATCAGCTCGAGCTCGTCGCGGTCCAGCCAGACGCCGTGCGCGAGCAGGGTCCGCGGCCCCAGCAGCCCCAACTCGTCGAGATACGCGGCCGGGCGGGCACCGTGCGCCTCGACGCACCGCGCCACCTCGTCCTCGGCCTCCGCCAGGTGGATGTGGACGGGGAGCTCTCGCGAGGCAGAGGCCTCCGCCACCCAGCGAAGCGACGGCTCCGAGACGGTGTAGATCGCGTGCGGGGTAAGAGCGGGAGCGATCCGCTCCCGCGGCGCGCCGATCTCCTCCAGGCTGCGCTCGGCGGCATCGCGCACCTCACCCGCCCGGGCGCCGCCGACGTCGATCAGCGGTCGGCCGATCGTGGCCCGCAGGCCGGCGTCCTCGACCGCGCGCGCCGTGGCCCCCGGATGCCAGTACATGTCCCAGAACCGGACCGTGCCGGTTCGGATCATCTCCAAGCAGGCCAGGCGCGTTCCCCAGTACACGTCCTCGGCCTCCAAGCGCTCCTCGACCGGCCAGACGACTTCCTGCAGCCACCTCCTTAGCGGCAGCTCGTCGCCATGACCTCTAAAGAGGGTCATGGCGGCGTGGGTGTGCCCGTTGACGAGGCCGGGAACGAGCGCCATCCCATCCGCGTGGATCACCTCGTCCTCCGGCCGCGCCTCCACCCCGGGCCCCAGCTCCGAAATCAGACCGTCATCGGCCCGCAGGCCGACCACGGCCTCGTCGAGGCGGGCCCCCTCGATCGCGAGGCTCATCCCAGGGCCGGGGTCAGCCGCTGGAGGGCGTCCGTCAGGGCCTCGCGGATCGCCCTTCGTCCCGCCAGCAGCTCGTCCGGCGTCAGCTCGCGATCCCCAACGCCGTTGGCGAGGTTCTCAACCACGCACACCGCAGCGTACGCGAGGCCCAGGTCGATCGCCGCGACGCACTCCGAGGCGATCGTCATCCCCACCACGCTCGCGTGGGCCGCCGCCATCCTGATCTCCGCGGGCGTCTCTAGGCGCGGGCCCCGGCTCTCCCAGTACACACCACTGTCCACCAGCTCGAGGTCGACCCGGTGCTGCCAGGCGAGCACGACTCGCCGGCGCCACTCCGGGTCGAAGCGCGGCACGCTGTGCGCGCGCTCGTCCTCGAACGCCACCGGGCCGCCCGCAAGGGCGATGAAGTCGTCGGGGCACAGAAACGTCCCCGGCCCGAGCGGGCGGTGAAGGCCGCCGACGGACCCCAGGCCCAGCACTCGATCGCAGCCCGCCTCGGCCAGCGTTCGGAGGTTGGCTACGTGGTCGATCCGGTGAGGGAGCACGTAACCGTCCGCGCCGTGGCGCTGCAGCACGACGGCCTTCGGCAGGGACAGGTGAAGCCCGTGGACGGCACTCCCGACGCAGACGCCGAGGCCGGCCACTGCCTACGGATCGGCGATCAGGGTGGCGCTCGCCAGCAGGCCGGCCGAGATCACCGTGATCACCAGCGCCGTCGCCGCGCCCGCCGTGTGCGAGCGGGCGAAGGCGGCGATGTCGTCGGCGCGCGACAGCGCGATCACAGCCGCCGCCGTCAGCACCGCCACAGCGCCCCCCGCGAAGCGCCGCGAGAGCGCCAGCCGAGCCTTCTCGGCCGCGGCGCCGGCTCGCCGGGCCGTCTCCTCGTGAAGCGCGGCGACGACGAGGAAGAAGGCGCCGGTGGCGAACAGCAGCCCGCCAAGCACGTCGCTCGGGAAATGCCAGCTCAAGACCAGGAGCGAGGTCGACACCGCGATCACGTAAGCGGCGGCGATTGCGGCGACCGTCAGGCGCGCCCGGGCGGGCGCGACCAGGACCGCGGCGAGCGCGATCAACATCGAGCTGACCGCGTGGCCGCTGGGAAATGCGGCGGCGCCTACCTGGTTGGTGCCAAGTGACTGGTGGAACCGGGGATGCGCGAGCGCTGCCTGGAGGCCCAGGGTCACCAGGTTTCCGAGCCCCACGAGCACGACTGCGGCGATCGCCTCACGGTGCCGCCCCCGCCGCCAAGCCCACGCGAACAGGGCGCCGAAGATCAGGATCATGGGCAGCGGATCGGCCGAGTGCACGGCGATGCGGGCGGGCCAGTGGGTCACGGAGTTGTCGAGCGAGCGCAGCCCATCGAGCGCGGCCGCGTCGAGGCGCCCGATGGGGCCGACGGCGTAGGCGCAGACGAGCACCGCGGCGAAGGCGACGAAGCACGCCGCCGCCGCGAGCAGCGGAGATCTGGCGTCCAGGCGCATCCTCGAACACGGTACCGCGGGCGCCTTAAGGCCGAGTAACCATCGGGGTGTCGACCCGCGAGTCGAATGTGGGATTGACTACCTATGAGGGCGTCAATCGCGCACTCGATTCTCGCGGCGCTCGCGGCGCGGGATCCCAGCGGCGGATGCCTCAAGCGGGCGTGATCGGGTTGCGCCGCTCGGAGAACGCCCGGCCTTTGCCGTCGGCGAAGGCGAAGCGCCGGATCAGCTCGCCGCGGAGCTGGTCCGGCTCGATCACCGCATCCACGACGAGCTCGGAAGCCAGGTGCAGGATGTCGATGTCCGCTGCGTACTCCGCGCGCTGCTCGCGCACGAAGCGCTCGCGCTCGTCCGGGTCCTCGATCGCCTGGATCTGGTTGTAGAAGACGGCGTTGATCGCCGCCTCGGCTCCCATGACGGCAATCGAGGCCGTGGGCAGGGCGATGCAGCAGTCGGGCTCGAAGGCCGGCCCGGCCATCGCGTAGAGCCCGGCGCCGTATGCCTTGCGGACGACCACGGAGAGCTTCGGCACCGTGGCCTCCGAGACGGCCGAGATCATCTTGGCCCCGTGGCGGATGATCCCCTGGCGCTCGACCTGGGTCCCGATCATGAACCCCGGCACGTCCGCAAGGAACAAGAGCGGGAGGTTGAAGGCGTTGCAGGTCCAGATGAAGCGCGCCGCCTTGTCGGCAGAGTCGACGAACAGCACCCCTCCCTTCACCTTCGGCTGGTTGGCAACGATGCCGATCGCCCGCCCGTCGAGGCGCGCGAATCCGACCACGATCTCCTTCGCCCACCGGTCCTGGACTTCCAGGAACGACCCCTCGTCGACGAGGGCCTCGATCAAGTCGATCACGTCGAAGGCCGTGTTCTCGTCCGCGGGGACGATCTCGGACACGGGCCTGCCCGCTGCGGGGCCGGCGGGCGGCGCCGCAGGCGGCGCCTCGCGCCAGCACCGCGGCATGTACCACAGGTATCTCTTCGCGACCTCGATGGCCTCTTCGTCCGAGGCGGCCAGGAAGTGGCCGCACCCGGACACGGACGTGTGCATCCTGGCCCCTCCCATCTCTTCCAGCGACACCTTCTCGCCGATCACCATCTCCGCCATTCGCGGCGAGCCCAGGTACATGGAGGCATTCCCGTCGCGCATGATCACGACGTCGCAGAAGGCCGGGATGTAGGCGCCTCCCGCCGCCGAAGGCCCGAACAGCAGGCACACCTGCGGCACCCGGCCCGACAGCAGGACCTCGTTGTAGAAGATCCGGCCCGCTCCCCTGCGCCCCGGGAACATCTGCACCTGGTCGGTGATCCGGGCACCCGCCGAGTCCACCAGGTAGACCATCGGCACCTCCAGGCGCAGCGCTCGCTCCTGGATCCGCAGGATCTTCTCGACCGTCTTCGGGCCCCACGACCCCGCCTTGACCGTCGGGTCGTTGGCCATCAGGGCCACCTTGCGGCCCCCGATCAAGGCCAGCCCGGTGACCACGCCGTCGGCTCCCAGGCCCGCGCTCTCCCAGTTGGCCAGCAGGCCCTCCTCCGCGAAGGAATCGGGATCGACCAGCCGGGCCACCCGCTCGCGTACTGGCAGCTTGCCCTGTTCCGCGGTCTTGTGGTGATGGCGCTCGGGGCCGCCGGCCAGCGCGGCCTCGAGCGCGCGCTGCAGGTCGCCGGCCTCGCGTGTGCTCATGCGAGGCGCAGTCTAGAGCGGCCCCTAGCCAGCGGGCGTGGGCCGCTCGCCGGAGTAGTCGTAGAACCCGCGGCCGGATTTTCGCCCGTAGTGCCCGTCCTGCACGAGCTTGCTCAAGGTCTCCGGCGCCGCGAAGCGATCCTCGCCGTAGGCCTCGTGCATGACCTTCGCGATCGCCGCCAGCGTGTCAAGGCCGACGAAGTCGGCGAGCGTCAGCGGCCCCATCGGGTGGCTCGCGCCGGCCATCATCCCAGCGTCGATGTCCTCGATCGAGCCGACGCCCTGCTCGTGGGCGCGGATCGCGTCGAGCATGTAGGGCACGAGGAGCCGGTTGACGATGAAGCCACGGTTGTCGCGGGCCGCCACGGTCTTCTTGCCCAGCTTCTCGCCGAGCTCGAACCCGAGCTGGACCGTCTCGTCGGAGGTGCCGTCGGCGCGAACCACCTCGAGCAGCGGCATCACCTGGGCGGGGTTGAAGAAGTGAAGGCCCAGGAACCGCTCGGCCCGCTTCGTCGTTGCCGCCTGGTCGGCGACCGAGAGCGACGAGGTGTTGGTCGCGAAGGTCGCGTCGTCCTTGACCAGCCCGTCCACCTCCTGCCACATCTCGAGCTTGCGGGAGAGGTCCTCGTCGATCGCCTCGATCACCAAGTCGCAGTCGGCCAGGTCGCCGTACTCGAGCGTCGGGTGGATGCGGGCTCGCGCCTCCTCGGCCTGCCCCTGCTCGAGCTTGCCCTTGTCCACCGCCCGCGCGAGCTGCTTGTCGACCTTGGCGAGGCCGGCGTCGAGCTTCTCCTGAGCCACCTCGCGCACCACGACGTCCCAGCCGGCCTGGGCGCAGATCTGGGCGATCCCGTGTCCCATCAGGCCGCAGCCGACGACGCCAACCTTGCTGATCTCCATGCCCCGGGCCTCCAATGCTGCTCGGTCGTTGGGCTCGAACGGAGCGGCAGCCTACACGCGGAGCCCTCCCGGATCCGAGCGGTCGGCGAACTCAGGCCATGATGAGCTCGCGCTGCCGGACCGCTGACGTCAGCCCGACGAGCTCGTCGATCGCGCCGTCCACCTCGCGCGCGAGGCCCTCGACTCCCGGCAGCGACTCTCGGTCCGCGTAGAGCCCGAAGAACGCCCCGTCGCCCACCGTGGTCACGCCGATGGACAGCGAGTGGCGCTCGGGAATGGGCACGATCGGATACGCCTCGGCAAGCCGGCACCCCAGCATGTAGAGGGGCTCGGGCGGCCCCGGGATGTTCGAGACGGTCAGGTTGAAGGCCCGTGGATTGGCGATCAGCCGGGAGACCACCCGCTGCACGGGCGAGGGCACGAGCCCCAGCGTGCGCACCACGTCGCTGGCCCCGTCCGGCTGCCCGGCGCGCTTTCGGTCGCTGGTCGCCGCGTGGATCTCGCGCAGCCTGCGGACCGGATCGGGCTCGTCGCAGGGGAGATCGACGAACATGAACGAGATCCGGTTGCCCAGCCGCCCGGCCTCCCCGCGGGGCCGGACGCTGACCGGGACCATCGTCTTGAGGCGCACCGGGGTTTCTCCGCCCTTGCGAAGGAACGCTCGGACGCCGCCGGCGCATGCCGCCAGCACGACGTCGTTGAGCTTGACGCCGAACCCGCGCTTCACGCGCACGAGGTCGTCGAGGGGACGGGCGACGAGGCCGAGGTGGCGAAGGGGGGAGATCGGCGAGTTGAGCGGCGCGGTGAATCGGGCCGGGCGGGCGGCCTCGAGGACGGCGTTGCCCGCCCGCCGAGCGCGGGACACCAGCCCCAGCGCCTTGGCGGGCGAGCGGACGGCCCGCGCCGGGAGGGCCGCCAGGTCGAGCTGGCCGCGCGCCAGGTCGGCCAGCCCGTTGGCCAGGAGCTGCGGGCCGCTGGGCGCCGAGCGCGGCGACCAGCGGTCCAGCGGCGGCGGCGCAGGGACGGGCTCGGGATCCAGCAGGAGGGTGGCGAGCTCGACCGCGGCGATCCCGTCGACCATGCAGTGGTGGACCTTCCCCACGACCCCGATTCGCCCTTCGGGCAGCCGGTCGACGATCCAAACCTGCCACAGCGGGCGATCGCGCGGCAGCGGGCTGGACATGCATTCCGCGACCGTGTCGCTCAGGCGCTCCGACGACACCCGGACCACGTGTCGCGAGACGTCGAAGCGGGCGTCGTCCACCCAGACCGGGGCGTTGATCCCGAAAGGCACGGGACGCAGCATCTGCCGGTAGCGGGGCGCCCTCCCCAGGCGCGAGGCGATGTGGCCGCGGAGCTCCTCGAACCCCGGCCTGCGCGAGCCGGCGGGCGGGTCGAAGATCGCGGCCCAGCCCACGTGCATGTGGGCGCGCGGCGTCTCGACGGTCAGAAACGAAGCGTCAAGCGGCGACAGACGGGTGGCGGACATCCTCTCGCTCCGTGGCCCGGGGGCTGCGTGGTCCCGGGCTCGCCGGTCCGGATCCCACTCGGCCAGAACGAGGCTCCCCCATCGCCTCCTCGATGTAAACCCGGTTCGCCCGGGCGCGGGGTCGAGATGCCGCATTTTGGGCAGTCGAATTTGCTCCTCGCGGCCTTTCGACGGCCCTGGCCGGGCGGCTTCGAGCGAAGCCATGTGAGAGGGTGCGCTCGATGGCGAACGACGCCGTTGGCCGCCGCTCTCACACGCGAAGAGGCTGATGCCAGATTTCGCGCCATTGCTCGCCGACGCGGGGTCCAACCTGCTGGCGGCCCGCTACCAGATGGCGTTCACGCTGGCCTTCCACATCGTGCTGGCGTGCTTCGGCGTCGCCTTCCCGGCGGTGATGCTGATCGCCGAGTACCGGGGGCGAAAGCACAACGATCCCGAAGCGCTGCGGCTCGCCAGGCGCTGGTCCAAGGCGGTGGCGGTCCTGTTCGCAGTGGGCGCGGTGAGCGGGACCGTGCTCTCGTTCGAGTTCGGGCTCCTGTGGCCCGGGATGATGGACCGCTTCGGCGATGCCTTCGGGATCGCGTTCGCGATCGAGGGCCTCTTCTTCTTCCTCGAGGCGATCTTCATCGCGATCTACATCTACGGATGGGACCGCCTGTCGGGCTGGGCGCACTTCTGGAGCGGAGTGCCGATCGCGATCTCGGGGATCGGAGGCGCGTTCTCGGTGGTCGCGGCGAACGCCTGGATGAACACCCCCGACGGCTTCAAGCTGGCCGCGGACGGGCGGCTCACCGACGTGCGGCCCATCGACGTCATCTTCAACACCTCCACCTTCCACGAGTTCGTCCACATGTGGATCGCCGCCTACATGGTGACCGGGTTCCTGGTCGCCTCGGTCTACGCGGTCGCGATGCTGCGCGGCCGGCGGGACCGCTACCACCGGTTGGGGTTCTTGATCCCGTTCACGGTCGCCGCAATCGCCGCCCCCGTTCAGATCGTGGTCGGGGACTTCGCGGCCCGAGACGTCTTCGAGGACCAGCCGGTGAAGTTCGCCGCCATGGAGTGCGTGTACGAGACCGGGCCCGACCAGCCCGAGGAACTCGGGGGCATCTGCACCGATGGCGAGGTGAAGGGGGCCGTCTCCCTGCCGGGCGTCAACTCCCTGCTGGCCGGGTTCAGCACCGACACGGTGGTCACCGGGCTCGACAGCGTGCCGGCGGACGAGCACCCACCAGCGCTGTCGGCCATCCACCTGTCGTTCGACACCATGGTCGGCATCGGCTTCGCGCTGACGGCCCTGGCGGCCTGGTACGCGATCGCCTGGTGGCGCAGGCGCGATCTGCCCGGGACGCCGTGGTTCCTGCGGGCGGCAGCGGCCGCCGGGGTCGCGGCCGTGGTCGCCCTGGAGTGCGGCTGGATGGTCACCGAGATCGGCCGCCAGCCCTGGATCGTCCACGGATTCATGCGAACCGCGGAGGCGGTCACGCCCGCCCGCGGCATCTGGTGGGTGTTCGGGGCGACCCTGACCATCTACGTCCTCCTCGGCCTGGGTGCGGCGATCGTCCTGCTCGGGATGGCCAGGCGCTGGCGCGAGGAGCCGGTGGACGAAGCGGAGCTCGAGGCTCCCTACGGTCCCAGGCCGCCCCCCGACGCCACTCCGCGGGAGTCGGAGACGTGAGCAAGGCGGACGCCGTCGCGGCGATTCTCTGGACGGGGGTCACCCTGTACGCCGTCTTCGGCGGGGCGGACTTCGGCGCCGGGATGTGGGACCTGCTCGCCGGCGGAGGCGAGCGCGCGGAGCGCGCGCGGAGCCTGATCGACAGCTCGATCGCGCCTGTGTGGGAAGCCAACCACGTATGGCTGATCTTCGTCCTCGTGGTCCTGTGGACCGCCTTCCCCACGACCTTCTCGGCGGTGATGACCACCCTCTACATCCCCTTGGCGCTGGCCGTCCTCGGGATCGTCCTGCGGGGGGCGGGGTTCGCCTTCCGCTACGCGCTCCCCGGGCCGGTGCGCCGCCCCGCCACCCGGGTGTTCGGGATCTCGTCCCTGCTGACGCCGTTCTTCATGGGCACGGTCGTCGGGGCGATCGCCTCCGGCGAGGTGCCGGCCGGCGGCGGGGGCGACCCCACCTCGAGCTGGACCGGCGTGCTGCCGATGGTCACCGGCGTCTTGTTCGTGGCCACCTGCGCCTACCTGGCCGCCGTGTTTCTGGTCCGGGACGCCGGGGCAGCCGGCGACGAGGAGCTCCAGGGCTACTTCGCCCGCCGGGCGCTGGCGATCGCCGTGGTCGCGGGCGCCGCGGCGCTGGGCGGCGTGTTCGCGCTGCACGCCGAGGCCCGATACGTCTATGACCGCCTAACGGATCAGGGGCTGCCGCTGGTCGTCCTGTCCTCGATCTGCGGACTGGGCGCCCTGGTGCTGTTGGCCAGGGCAGCCACCCGGGGCATCCGGCCGCTTGCCGTAGGCGCCGTGGTCGCGGTGATCTGGGGCTTCTTCGTGGCCCAGTTCCCCTACATGCTTCCCGAGTCGCTTCAGATCTCCGACGCGGCCGGCGACGGCGCCGCCCTGACCTCTGTGATCGTCGTGTTCTGCGTCGCGGCGGCTCTCATCCTGCCCTCGCTGGGCTTGCTCTACCTGCTGTCCCAGCGCCGCGCGCTGGAGTAGTCCGCCGGCCGATCGCGACGGTCAGGCGGCCGGTGGCGTGATTCCCAGCCGCTCGAACTGGCGGCCCATCGCCTCGGCCAGGGCGTTCAGGCCGCTCATCGGGCGCACCATCACGGTCAGCTCGGCGATCTTCCCCTCTGCGTCGAAGCGCAGCAGGTCCAGACCCTGGACCTCCCGGTCGCCGACCCTCGCCTCGAAGATCAGCGCGGCGGCATCCCCGTCCTCGAAGCGCTCGACGTAGCGGAAGTCCTCGAACACGTTCATCGCGCCCTCCGTGAGGATCGCCGAGACCACGGCGTGGCCCTCGTAGGCGCGGAACACGACCGGGCTGCGAAAGACGATGTCCTCGGCGAGCGCGGACCGCACCCCATCGCGGTCCCCCGCGTCGATCGCCGCCGTGAACGCGTCGCTTTTCACGCGCTCACCCTACTCGCCAGTCCACGGGCCCGGCTCGGAGCACGTGGGCCCCCAGCGGGCGGCCGAGCAGCTCTTGGGCGGCACGGGAGGCGGCGATCAGCTCCCGAAGGTTGACGCCTGTCTCGACTCCCATCTCGTGGAGCATCGAGACGAGGTCCTCCGTGGAGATGTTCCCGGTGGACCCGGGCGGCACCGGGCAGCCGCCCAGCTCACCGAAGGCCGCCTCGAAGGAGTCCACACCCTGCTCCAGCGCGGCGAGCACGTTGGCCAGGCCCTGCCCGCGGGTGTTGTGGAAGTGGGCGGTCAGCTCAACCTGTGGCAGTCGCTCGCGGGCCGCGGCCATGAGCTCTCCCACCTGCCGCGGGTTGGCCATCCCGGTCGTGTCTCCGAAGGCGATCTCCTCGCAGCCGGCCGCCGCGAGGCGCTCGGCGACCTCGAACACCCGCTCGGACGGCACCTCCCCCTCGTAGGGACAGCCGAACGCCACCGAGATCACACCCTCGCAGCGGAGCCCCTCGTCCACGGCTTTCGCGATCGTGGGCTCGAGCCCCTGCAGCGACTCGGCGATCGAGCGATTGACGTTCCTTCGGTTGTGGGTCTCCGACGCGGACAGGAACACGTTGATCTCGTCGAATCGCTCCCGGTGCTCGAGCGCGCGCTCCAGCCCGCGCGCGTTGGGGATCAGGACCGAGTACGTCACCCCGGGGACCCGTTCCAGACGCGCCAGCACCTGCTCGGCGTCGCCGAGCTGCGGGATCACGTCCGCGCGCACGAACGAGGTCACCTCCAGGCGGGGCACCCCGCAGGCGGCGAGCATGCCGATCAACCGCACCTTGTCGTCGGTCGCGATCACGTCGGGCTCGTTCTGGAAGCCGTCCCGGGGCCCGACCTCCCGGATGCGGACGGCCTGCGGCAGCTCGTTCACCGACCGAAGGCTAGTCGGCGCGGTACCGGGTCAAGCCGACTTGACGGCGCCGACGTCGATCACGCGGCGCTCGTGGGTCCCGACTCCGATCGTGCGCTCCCCCTCTTGGACCTCCACCTCGAAGCGGAGCTTGCGTCCGTCGACGATCTCGCGCAGAGTCGAGCGCACCCGGCACAGGGCACCCTCCGCCGCGGCGGCGACGTGCTTCACGCAGACCTCGAAGCCGACGGTGGCCTTGCCCTCCGGCAGGCGCTCGTAGGAGAGCACGGCCGAGTTGCGCTCCATCACCGCGATCATGCCGGGAGTCGAGAGCACCCGAACCCCGATCGTCCCGCCGACGTCCGTAACCAGTCGATCCTCGACCACGAACTCATCCACGCGCTCCACCCCCGGCTCGAGCGTGGATGCCGGTGGGCGCTCCGTCGCGGGCACGGCGTCCTTCAGCGGTTTCGGTCCCTCTGCCATCTCAAACCATCCCCAAGCCGCCGGAGACGCCGAGCGTCTCGCCGGTGACATAGGAGGCATCGTCGGAGGCCAGGAAGGCAACCGCGGCCGCCACCTCGTCGGGCTCGCCAAGACGCCGCATCTGGGTCGCGTCACGCATCGTCTGGATCACGCGCTCGCCGAGCTCGCCCAGCTCCGTGGCGCGCCGCAGGAGGGGGGTGTCGATGGGGCCTGGCGCGATGGCGTTCGCGGTGATCCCGAACCGGGCGTTCTCGCGGGCGATCGTCTTCGTGAACGCGATCACGCCTCCTTTGGCCGCCGAGTACACCGCCGAGCCCTTGGAGCCGACCCGGCCGGCCTCCGAGGCGATGCTGACGATCCGCCCGTAGCCCGCCCGCTGCATCGCCGGCAGCACGGCGTGGGTACAGGCCAGCACGCCGTTCAGGTTCACGGCGATCACCCGCTCCCACATCCCCGGGTCGGTCTGCGTGAAGAACCCGAACTCGTCGGTTCCCGCGTTGTTGACCAGCACCTCGAACGGGCCCAGCTCCTGCACCACGGCCGGGGGCGAGGCCGGGTCGGTGACGTCGAGGACGGTGGCTTCGCCCCCGAACTCACCGGCGACGGCACGCGCCCCTTCCTCGTCGAGGTCGCCGATCACCACGCCTGCCCCCTCGCCCGCGAGACGGCGCGCGATCGCGGCGCCGATCCCGCTGGCGCCGCCGGTGACCAGCGCCTTGCGACCCTCCAGCCTCATGCGGGCGCCAGCATACGCCGAGGGGGGCGTGGCCAGGCGGATGGCCGCGGCCGACGCGCACGGTCGGGGCGCCTTGCTGGGCGCGAATACACTGCGCCGCCATGTCGGAACCCGTCCCGATCATCGGTGGAACCGGGGCGCTGGGCTGGGGGCTCGCCCTGCGCCTCGCTCGGGCCGGCCAATCCGTGATCATCGGCTCCCGAAGCGCGGAGCGGGCCGGCGAAGCGGTGGCCCGGCTGCGAAGCGCGGTCCCGCAGGCCGAGGCTGAGGGGCTGGAGAACGCCGAGGCGGCCCGCCGGGGGCCGATCGTCTTCCTCACCGTGCCGTTTCGGGCTCAATCGGAGAACCTGAACAACCTGCGGACCGCGCTCGAGCCGGGGCAGATCCTGGTGGACTGCACGGTGCCCACGGCAGCCGCGATCGGGGGACGCGCCACTCGGTCGCTCGGGGTGTGGCAGGGCTCTGCGGCCCAGCAGGCCCAGGAGATGGTGCCGGACGGGGTGACGGTGGTGGCGGCCCTGCACACGGTCAGCGCGCCGTCGCTGGGCGACCCCGACGTGCAGCTCGACGAGGACGTCCTGATCTGCGGCGAGCGCAAGGCCGACAAGGCGCGCGTGGCTCGCCTGGTGGAGCTCGTCCCCGGGCTGCGGGCCGTGAACGCCGGGGCGCTCGAGATGGCGAGGATCGTGGAGGAGCTGACTCCGCTCTTGATCTCGATCAACGCCCGCCACAAGGCTCATGCCGGAATCCGGATCACCGGGCTTCCCTCCGACGACCACTGGGGATAGCCGGTGAAGGTGACGGTCCTTGCCGGCGGTACGGGCGGGGCGAAGCTGGCCGCGGGCATGCAGGACGCGATTGGGCCCGAGCTGTCGGTGATCGCCAACACCGCCGACGACACCCGCGTTCACGGCCTCCACGTGTCCCCCGATCCCGACCTGGTCACCTACTGGCTGGCCGGGGAGATCGACGAGGAACGCGGCTGGGGAATCCGCGGCGACTCGTTCACCGTCCACGAACGGCTGGAGAGGCTCGGGGCTCCGGGGTGGTTCAAGCTGTCGGATCGCGACCTGGCCACTTGCCTCTACAGGACGCATTTCCTCGCCGAGGGCGGCACCCTGACCGCCGCCCAGGAGCAGATCGCCCGGGCGCTTGGCGTGCGGGGGGCGGTGCTGCCCATGTGCGAGGAGCCGGTCGAGACCCGCGTCCTCACCGCCGACGGGTGGCGGGGGCTGCAGGAGTTCCTGATCGTCTTCGGGTCACAGCCGGCGATCGAGGGGATCGAGGCGCGCGGGCTGGAGCGGGCCGCGCCCACGCCCCAGGTGCGCGAGGCCCTGGCGGGCGCGGACGCGATCGTGATCGGCCCCTCCAACCCGGTGATCTCGATCGGCCCGATCCTTTCGGTGCCCGGGATGCGGCAGGCGATCGCGGACTCTGGAGCGCCGGTGATCGCCGTCAGCCCCCTGGTCGCCGGCCACGCGGTCAAGGGGCCGACGGAGAAGTTCATGGCCGCGGTGCGCCGCCCAGCCACCGCCGCCGGCGTCGCTTCGCTGTATGAGGGCCTGATCGACGCGATGGTGATCGACGCCGACGATCCCGACCCGCCCCCCGAGGGCCTGCGCCTGCTCTCCTGCGCCACGCTGATGGAGGGAGCGGAGGGAAGGCGAGGACTGGCCGAGCGCGTGCTGGAGTGGGCCCGGACGCTCGGCTGAGGTCGGCGATGAGGGCCACAGCGATCATCCCGGTGAAGCGCTTCGCCGCCGCCAAGCGCCGCCTGCTGGAGGCGATGGAGCCACGCCGCCGCGCGGCCCTGGTGGCGGCGATGCTCACCGACGTACTCCGCGCGACCTGCGAGGCGCGACTGATCGAGCGCCTGATCGTGGTCACCGGGGAGCGGCGAGCCGAACGCCTGGCATTGCGCCACGCACAGAGAACGACGACCCCGGTCGAGGTGTTCCGCGACCCGCGCGATGCCGGCCACGCCGAGGCGGCGACGCTAGGGATCTTCAGGGCGAAGGCGCTCGGCGCCCGTGGCGTGGCCCTGCTCCCCGGCGATTGCCCCCTGCTCGAGCCGGGCGAGCTCGACGGCGTGCTGGAGCGCCTGGAGGACGGCGCGGTCACGGTGGTTCCCGACCGCCACGGCACCGGGACCAACGCCCTGCTGCTCGCGCCACCGGACGCGATCGGCCCGGCCTTCGGCGCCGGGAGCTGCGCGCGTCACGCCGACCGCGCGCGGCACCTGGGTCAGCGGCTGGCGATCGAGCCCCTCGACTCGCTCGCCCTCGACGTCGATACCCCCGACGACCTCCGCATGGTCGCGCAACTCCTGGAGCGCGATCCCGAGCGGGCGCCGGC
>JBIOZP010000060.1:0-3259 GCA_044871225.1 Solirubrobacterales bacterium | reverse complement strand
AAGGCCGCCCTGTAATGGGGCGGATAGGGCCCGCACAAGCGGGGGAGACCCGGCCCGAAAGGGCGCAGACTTCCGGCAGGTCTCAGCGGAAGCCATGGACCTGGACGCCAGTACCGGTCGGAGACGTCAGACGGTGAGAGCCGAACAGACCGACGGGCGACAGCCGATGACGTGGTCCAGCGTGGACTGGACTGTGACGGAGGCCGTCGTAGGGCGCATCCAGGACCGGATCTTCCGCGCCGCCAAGACGGGCGACGGCGCGCGGGTGAAGAACCTGCAGAAGCTGCTCGTCCGCTCCCGGTCCGCGAAGCTGCTGGCGATCCGTCAGGTGACCCAGCGGAACGCGGGCAGGAATACACCCGGGATCGACGGCGTGGTGTGCCGGACGCCGGAAGACCGGGTGACGCTGCTGGAGAGCGGTTTGGACCTCACAGGATACAAGCCAAAGCCGGTCCGCAGGGTCTACATCCCGAAGACCAATGGCAAGCTGCGTCCTCTGGGCATCCCGACCGTCACAGACCGCGTAATGCAAGCTGTCGTCAAACTGGCGCTGGAACCCGAGTGGGAGACGCGCTTCGAGGCGAACAGCTACGGGTTCAGGCCCGGACGGTGCACGATGGACGCGATCGAGGCGGTCTTCATCGCGCTCGGCCAGACGGGGTCGAGCCGATGGATCCTCGATGCCGACATCTCCGGCTGCTTCGATCATGCATCTTGCTACCCTCCTCAAGAACCCAGTTCTGTGCCGAACGCGATCTGATCCAGCTCGCCAGCCCGCAGGCTCCGCAGTTGGTCCAGGGTGCCGGGCGCGTCGGGGAACAGGTATAGACCCGTGCGCTCATCGCGGGTGATCGCGATGGTGCCGTTGTGGACGCGGTCGTAGATCCAGTACGCGCTGACCCCGAGCCGGGCCGCGAGCTGCGGGATGGTGAGGTGCCCGGGCACCCGGCGCGGGTGCGACTGGCTTCGCTTCAGCAGGATACCGTGCCGCAGGCGGATGATCCGCACCGTGCTCGGCAGCACTCGGTCGCGCATCGGCGAGCGGTGTCCGTCCGCGGTCAGCGCGGCGGCGATCGCCTCGTCGCCCCGGCCCTCGCGCGCGAGTTCGAGGATGCGCGCCTCCAGCTCCGCGTGCCGCGACAGCGCGGCGAGCGAGCCGACCGCCACGGGGATGTCGAGCGCGCTGGCGTCGCCGCCGCGCCAGACAAGGCGCATGCGGATGGTGTCCGGCGCGCTGCGGTGGATCACGAGCTTGTCGATCAGGCAGCGCAGCAGCGCCTTCTTGCGCGCCGTCGTCAGGGCCGAGCCGTGCCATAGCTCGGGGAGTCGCCGACTGGCGTCGGTGAACGCCGCCCGCAGCCCGTCGTCGATCGGAACGGAGGCTTCGCCGATCCCCGCACGCGCCGTGTCCAGCGCCGCCTCGGCCTGCCGCAGGTCGCGCAGCGTCTCTTCCCAGCGGCGCTCCAGTTCGGCCGCGACCAGACGGTTGTCCGGATCGACTTGGTCGTATTGCCGTTCGGCCAACGCGGCCCGGTAGCGCAGCCGCTCGACCTGCTGCGCCTGGGCGCGCAGCACCGCCTCGTCCGCCTCACGCCGGGTCGCCACCGCCCGCGCGTAGGCGTCGAACTCGGCCGGCGCGAGCGCCCGGAAGAAGGCGTCGACCGCCGCCGCATCGATCGGGCCGGCCGGGATGGACTGGCACACGGGCGTGCCGTGCTGCTGGCGCAGGTAGTTGCAGAGGTAGCGCGTGCCGCCCTTGTATTGCACGACCATCTTGTGGCCGCAGGTACCGCAGTAGACCAGGCCGTGCAGCAGGGCTTCGCCGTCACGCGGTATGCCGCGTGTCTTGTTGCGGTCATACTCGGCGTAGTTGTCGCGCAGCATGGCCTGGTTCTTCTCGAAGGTCTCCCAGCTGACGTAGGCGGGGTACTTGTCCCTCACAACGATCCTCCACTGCTCGCGGGGAAGCTTCTTTGGCCTGGGCGTCGCCGTCGCGGCAGCGCGGATCGACCGCGTGCGGCCGTAGACGAATGCCCCGGCATACGCGGGGTTCTTGAGCACGCTCAGCACCGCCGCGACGGTCGGCGGGCGCCAGATGACGCCGCCGCGGTGGCCGCGGCGCGGCAGGGCCAGGCCGCCCTCGTTAAGGCTGCGCAGCACCTTGGCCGCCGAGCGCAGCCGCAGGAAGGTGGCAAACACCAGCTCGAGGCGGGCCTGCACCTCGCGGTCGGGGTCCTTGACCACGAGGCCTGCCGCGTCGCGGACCAAGCCGACGGGCAGCATGAGCCCGAGCTCGCCGCGCTCGGCCTTGTTCAGCAGCCCGGCGGTCAGGCGTGCCCGGATGGTGTGCAGCTCCATCTCGGAGATCGTGCCCTTGAGGCCCAGGAGCAGCCGCCCGTTGGCCGAGGCCGGGTCGTAGACGCCGTCCCGGTCGCCGATGAGGCATTGCCGGTAGCCGCACAGGTCGAGCAGCGGGTACCAGTCCGTGCAGTTGCGGCTGAGGCGGGTCACCTCGGAGGAGAGCACGATGCCGACCTGACCCAGCGTGACGCGCGCGATCAGGTCCTTGAAGCCCGCCCGGTGCACGGCCGCCGCCCCGCTCAGGCCGAGGTCGCTATCGATCACCTCGACATCCTCCTCGCGCCAACCGAGGTCGAGCGCGCGCCGGCGCAGGTCATACGGCAGGCGCAGGCTCTCCTGGTTGGTCAGCACCTGGTGCGGCGTGGACTGGCGGATGTAGATCACCGCGCGCCGTGCGAGGTGGCGGCCGTCGATCAGTTCCGATCTCATGAATCACCTCCGCGAGGAGGGCTGCGACGTCCTCGGCGATCTCGCGCCGCAGCGCCTCGGGGGTGCGTTGCCAGACGCGTTCGGGCCGGACGAGCATGTCACCCCCTCGCTGTCCTCGGCCAGGGCGATCAGCTCCGCCACGGCCTCGGCGGAGAGCTTGCTCAGCCCCGCCTCGGGCGGCCGCGGGACGAGGCTCGTCGCCGCGAGCGGCAGCTTCAGCAGCACGCGGCTCGAATGGGCGACGAGGATGTGACCGCCCGCCCGGCCGGGCGCGCGCGGCCCGCTCACCGACACCACGGCGAACCGCCGACCGAAGAGCGGGTGCCCGGGGTCGGTGACCTCGACCTCGGTTAAACCCCGCTCCGCCGGCTTCTGGAAAGGGGCATCAACCAACGTCGTCGTTCGACGCGGTGAGCCAGGAATGGCTCCTCCGTTTCCTGAACCACCGGATCGGCGACCCGCGCATCCT
>JBIOZP010000059.1:0-55217 GCA_044871225.1 Solirubrobacterales bacterium | reverse complement strand
GCCGGCGCGGCCTGACGATCGTCGAGGCCGCGGTGGCGGACGGCTCCGGACCCGCGAAAGCGGTCTGGTTCAACCAGGCGTGGCTCGCCGAGCGCCTGCGCGAGGGCACCCGGATGCTTCTGCACGGAAGGCTCGACCGCTCGGGCTTTCGAGTGGACGCCTACGAGTTCCTGGGGTCGTCGCCACCCGGGGCCGCGGGCGCCAACGGTTCGCGTCCCGGCGCCAACGCTCCGTCCGGCCTCCACACCACTGGGATCGTTCCCGTCCATCCGGCCACCGAGCGGCTTCGCGCGCAGCGGCTTCGCGAGTGGGCGTGGCAGGCACGCGAGCTGGCGCCGCATGCCCTCGAGCCCCTGCCGGCGGAGCTGCGGGCTCGGCGGGGGCTGCCATCGGCCGCCGACGCCCTGGTCATGGCCCAGTTCCCGGACACCCTGGAGCGTGCTGACCTCGCCCGCCGCCGGCTGGCGTTCGAGGAGCTCTTCCTCCATCAGGCGGCGCTGGCGGCGCGGCGCCAAGATCGCCGCGCGAGCCGGCCGGGACTGCCGCTCGGAGAGCGCGGGGCCTCCGTTACGGGGTGGCTCGACGGGCTGCCGTTCGAGCTCACCGGCGACCAGCGGCAGGCGATCGCCGAGATCGACGCCGACCTCGCGTCCTCCCGCCCCATGCAGCGGCTGTTGATGGGCGAGGTAGGCTCGGGCAAGACCGTCGTCGCGCTGTACGCGATGCTGCGCGCGATGGAGGCGGGCCACCAGGCCGTTCTGTTGGCGCCGACCGAGACTCTCGCCGAGCAGCACGCCGCCACCGTGGACCGGCTGCTCGCCGACCAGCCGGGCTCGTTTGCGCTCCTGACGGGCGCGACGCCGGCCCGGCGACGCCGCGAGGCGCTGGCGCGGCTTGCGTCGGGCGAGCTCGGGATGGCTGTGGGGACTCACGCGCTGCTGGAGCCGGACGTCTCCTTCGCCTCGCTGTCCGTCTGCGTGGTCGACGAGCAGCACCGCTTCGGGGTGCGGCAACGGGCTGCGCTGGACGCCCGAGGGCCGGGCGGCAGCGCGCCCCATGCCCTCCACATGACCGCGACGCCCATCCCTCGCACCCTCTCGCTGACCGCCTACGGCGATCTCGACGCCACGGTCCTTCGGGAGCTGCCGGCGGGGCGCGAGCCGGTCAAGACGTGGGTCGTCGGCGAGGAAAAGCGCGCCGGCGCTTACGAGTTCATCCGCGAGCGGCTGCGCGAAGGGCGCCAGGCCTACGTGGTGTGCCCGCTGGTCGAGCAGGCCGACCGCTCCGCCGGGGGAGGAGGGGAGCGGCTGCAGGCCAAGGCGGCTGCCGAGGAGGCCGAGCGGCTGCGCGCGGGGGAGTTCGCCGACTTCGAGGTGGGCCTTCTGCACGGGCAGATGCCGGCTCGCGAGAAGCAGGGGGCGATGGAGCGCTTCGCCAAGGGGCGCACGGACGTCCTGGTCGCGACCAGCGTGATCGAGGTCGGGATCGACGTCGCGAACGCGACGGTGGTCCTGATCGAGGGCGCCGAGCGGTACGGGCTCTCCCAGCTCCACCAGCTGCGGGGCCGGGTGGGGCGCGGCGAGCACGCCTCGCACTGCATCCTGTTCGGCGACGCCAGATCCGAGCTGGCGCGCCGCCGGCTGGAGGCGATCGCCGGCGAGCGCGACGGCTTCAGGCTGGCCGAGGTGGACCTGGCGCTCCGCGGGGAGGGGGAGGTGCTCGGTACCCGCCAGCACGGCCTGCCGCGCTTCGCGGTCGCCGCGCTGCCGGAGGACGTGGCGGTGCTCACCGAGGCGCGGCAGGAGGTGATCGCGCTCTTGGAGCGCCACGGCTCGCTGGATGCGCCGCCCCTCGGCCCGCTGCTGGACGCGGCGCGTCGGCGCTTCGGCGACGAGCGGGCAGCCCCGATCGCGGCGTAGATGAGGGTGGTCGCGGGCGAGCTCAGGGGCCGCCGCCTGGCGACGCCGCCGCGGCGGTCGGGAGCGGTGCGCCCGACCTCCGACCGGGTGCGCGAGGCCCTGTTCGCGATCCTCGGCGAGATCGGCGGAGCGCGCGTCCTGGACCTCTTCTGCGGCACCGGAGCGCTGGGGATCGAGGCGCTCTCCCGGGGCGCAGCGGAGGCCACGCTGGTCGACCTGGACGTCTTGCTGGCGCGGCGAAACGTGCGCGAGCTCGGCCTCGAGGGCCGGGCGCGGGTGGTCCGGGCCGATGCCCTTCGCTACATGAAGCGCTCTCGGGAGCGGTTCGACCTGATCCTCTGCGACCCGCCGTATAGACTCGCCGACCGTCTTGAGGGGGAACTCGATTCGCTCATCCCCGCGCGGCTTGCGGCGGGCGGCCGCGTGGTGACGGAGAGCGCGGGGCGGCGCCCGCTGGAGCTGGGAGCGCCCCTGCTGTCCGAGCGCCGCTACGGAGACACGGTGATCCGAATCCACGCCGGCGGCGAGCGATGAGCGACGGGCGCACCGCGATCTGCCCCGGCACCTACGACCCGGTGACCAACGGCCACCTGGACATCATCACCCGCGCCGCCCGGGTGTTCGACCGGGTCGTCGTGGGGGTCGTCAACCAGCCGGTCCGAAAGCAGACCACTCTGTTCACCGGCGAAGAGCGGCGGGACTTCATCCGGCACGCCGTGTCCCAGAACCAGCTCGACAACGTGAGCGTGGCCGTGTTCTCGAGCCTCCTGGTGGAGTTCGCTCGCGAGCAGGGTGCCGGGGCGATCGTCAAGGGCCTGCGGGCGATCTCCGACTTCGAGTACGAGTTCGAGATGAACCAGCTCAACCGCAAGCTCGCGCCCGAGATCGAGTCGATCTACATCATTGCCTCGCCCGAGTACAGCTTCCTGTCCTCGACCGGGGTCAAGGAGATGGCCACCTTCGGCGGCAACGTCTCCGACCTCGTCCCCGCGGGCGTGGCGCAGTCTTTGACCGAACGGCTTAGACGTCGGGGCTAGCGACGAAGTCGCGGTAGATGCGAGTTGCCCGGGTCCAGGCCGATCGCGTCGCAACCCTGCAGGAGCTTGCTCCCGCAGGAGTGGTTCCAGACGGGCAGGAGCTTGCAATTCGGCCCCGGAATCCCCCTGTGACCCCGCATTTCCGCCGCTCCGCGTAAGCTTTCCGCACCTTATGGACGTCCTGGTCCTGATCGACAAGCTCGATGATCTGATCCACAACGCGCGGCCCGTGCCGCTCACCGATCAGGTGCGCGTGGACCGGGAGGAGATCTACGACCTGCTCGACCAGATGCGGGCGACGATCCCCGAGGAGATCAAGCAGGCGCGCTGGATCGTCAAGGAGCGCCAGGAGATGCTCGCCGAGGCCAAGCGCGAGGCCGAGCGAGTGGTCAAGGAGGCGCGCGACCAGCAGTCGCGGCTGATCTCCGAGGAGGAGGTCTACAAGCAGGCCGAGCGCGCCGCCGAGGAGATCATCGAGGACGCGCGCGAGACCGAGCGCTCGATCCGCCTGGGCGCCGAGGACTACGCCGACGAGATCCTCTCCACGCTCGAGGTCAACCTGGAGAAGTTCCTGGCCGCGGTGCGCCGGGGCCGCGACCGCCTGGCCGGGCGGGAGGATGAGCAGCCCGCCGAGGTCGGCCAGCCGTAGCTTCGGGCCCCCCAGGCCCGATCGCATATCGTCGGCGCGTGCTGACGGCCGCTTCCGCCGGTGAGCTCCGGCTCGCCTCCGCCGATGACGCCAGCCCGTTGGCGGACGCCCTCGCCCGTGCCTTCCACGACGACCCCGGGTGGTGTCACCTGCTGCCGAACCCCGACGACCGCACCCGGCGGCTGACACTCTTCTTCGAGGTCGAGCTGCGCGAGGTCCTCCTCCCCAACGGCGCCGTCTGGACGACCGACGAGGTCGCGGGCGCGGCGGTCTGGCTGCCCCCGGACGGGTGGCGGGTGCCGGTGAGCGCGACGATGCGTGAGACGCCGCCGATGGTGAGGGTGTTCGGCAGGCGGCTGCTGCTCGCCCTGCGCGCCCGCCTGCGGATGGAGTCTGCGCACCCCCGGACTCCTCCCCACTGGTACCTGGCGGTGATGGGGGTCGCGCCCGAGTGGCAGGGAAAGGGCTTGGGCTCGGCGCTCATGCACCCGAAGCTGCGCGAGCTCGACGCCCGCGGCGAGCCGGCGTATCTGGAGTCGTCGACCCCCCGAAGCCGGGCGCTGTATCAGCGCCACGGGTTCGAGGTGGTGGGCGAGCTCAACCTCCCCTCAGACGGCCCGCCCCTGTGGCGGATGTGGCGGGAACCGGGGTCATAGCTCGGTTTCGTGGGCTCCGGCCCGCCCGGCGTCGGTCTTCTCGTAGAACCGCTCCAGCCGCTGCGTCGTCTCCTCGGGATCGGCGCAGGTGTAGGCGTTCCAAGCCTCGGTGCGGAGCTGGAAGTCGAGCGGCTGGCCGATCACGTCCAGGATCGTCTGCTTCGCCGAGCGCACCGCCGCCTGGGAGTTGCGAAGGATCTGCCTGGCCATGAGCTCGGCCTCGGCCATCAGCTCGTCGTGCGCGACGACCTTGGAGACCATGTTGCACTGGAGCGCTCGCTGGGCGTCGATGGGCTCGGCGGTCAGGAGCATCTGCATGGCCACTCCCACGCCGCAGGTGTTGACCAGCCGCACGAGGCCGCCGTCTCCGTGGTGAAAGCCGCGGCGCGCCTCGAAGGAGCCGAACATCGCCCGGTCCGAGGCGATCCGGATGTCGCATGCCATGGCGGTCTCAAGTCCTCCGGCGAGCGCCCAGCCGTTGACCGCCCCGATGATCGGCTTCGGGATCCGGTGCATCCCCCGGGTGAACCCGTTCAGACCCAGTTCGACGATCTCGCGCAGGCGCCCGGGCTTGGCGTCCTCGATGATTTGCGGGATGTAGGTCTTCAGGTCCGCCCCGGCACAAAACGCCTCGCCGGCGCCCGTCAGGATCGCGAGGTCCACGGAGTCGTCGTCGCGAAAGTCGGCCCAGGTCTCGATCATCAGCCGGTGCACGTCCGGGTCAATCGCGTTCCTGGCCTCGGGCCGGTTGATGGTCACGTAGGCGATCCGGTCGGCCTTCTCGTACAGCAGCTTGGACATGCTCTCCTCCTCGATTTGGGGGCGAGGATCGTATGCGGGGTCCCTTCGCCGACGAGACGCTCTGCGGCCACGCTTATGACTTTGTGCTTGCTATAGACGTCGAAAGTCATAAGGGCGCGGGTCGCGCACGTTTCGGGGCCGAGTGATCGGCGCCGGGGAAAGGCCTCAGTCGTAGACGGCCCTGATCACCGCCAGGTCGTCAGCCTGCCAGACGAGCTCGCCTTCGCACCAGCGGACCAGGTCGTCGGCGCGAGAGGGCACGTCCACCCCCTCCTCCAGCGGCGCAACCTGCCGCTCGGCGATCACGACGTCGCCCATCACCAGCGCCTTCGACTGCTCGCGGACCCGTCGGAACAGGTCGCGCTTTCCCTCGTCGGTGAGGTGGTGGATCGACAGCACCGAGATCACCAGGTCCCAGGGGCCGTCCGGCAGCGGGTCCTCCATCCGCGCCAGGCGCACCTCGATCCCGAGCTCGCGCGCCTTGAACACCATCTCGGGCTGCGCGTCGAGGCCGGTCACCTCCGCCCTCGGGTAGCGCTCCAGCAGGCGGCGCGTGGTCTCCCCGGTGCCGACCCCGAGCTCCAGGACCCGCCGTGGCTCCTGCGGGATCGCCGCGATCGTCTCCCCCTGAAGCTCGTCGTAGCGCGGCACCTCGGCGCGGATCGCGTCCAGGTAGGTCTCGGGGTCCATGTGGAACTGCGCGTTCATGACGGAACCCCTCCGTTAACCTCGAACGGAGGGATGCCAGCGGCATATCACAGCGTCGACCTGTCGCGGTTCGCCTTGCGAGCGGGCGAGGGCCGTCGCCTCGACCTGGAGGTCGATCCCGGTCAGCTCAGGCTCGGGGGAGAGAGCTACGAGGTGGCCGGCGACTCGGTCGCAGCGCGCCTGGACATCTCGCGAACAGCGGCGGCTTACGCGGTGCGGATGCGCTTCACCGCCCAGGTCTCCGGCCCCTGCATGCGCTGTCTCGAGGCCGCCGACGTGGGGGTGGAGGTCGACGCTCGCGAGGTGGACCAGCCGGGGACCGAGGACGAGGAGCTTCGAAGCCCCTACATACAAGACGACGAGCTCGAGCTGGGCGCGTGGGCGCACGACGCCCTGGCCCTGGCCCTCCCGCTCCAGCTCCTCTGCCGGCTCGACTGCAGAGGCCTGTGCCCGGTGTGCGGGGTCTCGCTCAACGAGATCGACCCTGCCGACCACCGGCACGAATCCGAGCCCGACCCCCGCTGGGCGAAGCTGCGGGAGCTGAAGCTGGAGTAGGGCGAGTCGCCGCTACCATCCCCCGTCGATGGCAGTCCCGAAGAAGAGGACCTCGCGTACGCGTCGCGACAAGCGTCGCGCGACGCACAGGGTGAGCCCGCCGCGGCTCAACGAGTGCCCGCGCTGCCATAGCCCGCGAATGCCGCATCGGGTCTGTCCCGTGTGCGGCACCTACGCCGGCCGCGAGGTGATCCGGCACGAGATCGCCGAGCCGACCGGCACCCGAACGCCCGAGACGGAGGAGTAGCAGGGCCTGGTGGCGACCGTGGCCCTCGACGGTCGTGGGGCCGAGCGAGGGCCGGAGGCGATCGTCGCCGGCGCCGGCGCCGCCGCCGGCGACGGGATTCGTCTGCGGGTGTTCGGCGACCCGAGCGCGCTCGCCGACCTGGAGGGAGTGGAGGGGGTCGAGGTCGTTCCCGCGCCCCAGGAGATCACCAACGAAGACGAGCCGGTGGCCGCCGTGCGCACGCGGCCCCAGGCCTCGGTGGTCATGGCCGCCGCCGACGTCGCCGAGGGCCGCTCGCAGGCGATCGCCAGCGCCGGCTCGACCGGCGCCACGATGACCGCCGCCCTGTTCGCCCTGCGGCGCCTGCACGGCGTGCGCCGCCCCGCGCTCGCGGTGCAGCTCCAGGTGCCCGGCCGGCCGGGGCCGCCCACGCTGCTGCTCGACGTGGGGGCCAACTCCGACGCCCGGGCCATGGACCTGGTGCAGTTCGCCTACCTGGGGGCCACCTTCAGCCAGGCGGTGCTTGGCGTCGCCCGGCCCCGCGTCGCGCTGCTGTCGGTCGGCGAGGAGGCGAGCAAGGGATCGGCGGAGGTGGTGGATGCCCACGCGAGGCTGGCCGAGGCTCCCGGGCTTCGGTTCACCGGCAACCTGGAGGGCAACGACCTCTTGACCGGAGCCGCCGACGTGATCGTCACCGACGGATTCACCGGCAACGTCGTCCTGAAGACGATCGAGGGGACGGCCAAGGCTGTCGGCGGAGCCGTGAGCGCTGCCGCGCGCTCGGGCCCGGTTGCGGCCGCTGGTGGGTTCTTGCTGCGACCCGCGCTGGGCGGGCTGCGGCGCCAGATGGACCCCGACTCGACCGGCGGCGCGATCCTCCTGGGCCTGCGCGGCGTCGCAGTGGTGGGCCACGGCAGCTCGGGGCCGCAGGGAGTCGCGAACGCGGTCCGCCTGGCGGCGCGCGCGGTCGAGGAGCGCGCGGTCGAGCGCACGGCCGAGCTGCTCGAGCGATCGGGTGGGACCCGCGCCGGCCTGCGCGGTCCCGAACGCGCTGGGCTGCATGATAGGAAGGAAGCATGAGCAACTCGGGACCGCACCGGGAGGAAGTGCTGACCAAGGTGCGCGAGCACCTGTCGACCGAGCTCGAGGTGCCGGTCGACCGCATCCAGGAGTCGACTCGGTTTCGCGACGATCTCGACGCGGACTCGCTGGACCTCTACGAGCTGGTGATGGAGCTCGAGGACACGTACGGACTCAGCGTCTCGGAGGAGGAGGCGGCGAGGATCGAGACCGTCGGCCAGGCCGTCGACTTCGTCGCCGGCAAGCTCGGCGTGGGCGCCTGACCGCAGTCCGCCGTGCCCTGGGGCATACGCAGGCTCGGCCGTGGACGGCGGCACGACGCGGTTCAGGAGGCCGTGTCGCTGCGACGCTTGATCGACTCGCTGCCCGGGGACCTGCGACTTAGGGCAGTCACCCACTCCTCCTGGGTCGCTCACCGCGCCGACTCCTACGGGCGGCTCGCGTTCCTTGGCGACGGTGTGCTGGGACTGGCGGTCGCGGAGGACATCTACCGGCGCTTTGAGCGCGCCGACATCGGCCGGCTGACCAAGGTTCACGGGCAGGCGGTCAGCGGCCGCGCCTGCGCCGAGGTGGCCGAGGCTCTCGGCCTGCCGGAGATGCTGCGCGCCGCCGCCCCGGCGAGCGCAGAGGGCGGCATCGCCCCCGAGGCCCTGGTGGCCTCCGAGCGCGCGCTCGCCTCGGTCTGCGAGGCGATGATCGGCGCTTGTTACCTGCATCACGGCTTCGAGGAGACGGCGGAGGCGACGCGGGCGGCGTTCGCCGAGCAGATCGAGCTCGCCTCGGAGACCATGCTGGACTTTAAGTCGGCGCTTCAGGAGCGTCTTGCCCGCGACGGAGCCCGCGTCGTGTACGAGGTCGTCCACGAGTCTGGGCCGCCTCACAACCGAAGCTTCGAGGTCGCCGCCGTTTGCGACGGCGAGCGGATCGGAAGGGGGACGGGGCGCAGCAAGAAGGCGGCCGAGCAGGCTGCCGCCGAATCGGCGCTCGAGCGGCGGGAACGGTAGGAAGCACGCCCGAGACGACGAAACAGAACACCGTCCGAGCCGACCGCGAGCCTACGCGGGCTCACGGAGCGAATCCATGCATCTGAGCTCGATCACGATCAAGGGCTTTAAGTCCTTCCCTGAGCGCACCCGGCTCGAGTTCTCGCCGGGCGTCAGCGTGATCGTCGGGCCGAACGGCTGCGGCAAGTCGAACATCACCGACGCGGTCCTGTGGGCGCTGGGCGAGCAGAGCCCGCTGGCGGTTCGCGGCCAGACGATGCGCGACATGATCTTCGCCGGCGGAGAGGACCAGGCTCCGCGGCGCTTCGCGGAGGTCGAGGTGGTCCTGGACAACGCGGACGGCGCGGCCGCGGACAGCGAGTTCTCCGAGATCGCGGTCCGGCGGCGCCTGGATCGAAACGGCGAGGGCGAGTACCGGATCAACGGCGCCCGCTGCCGCCTGGTGGACGTGATCGAGATCCTGGCCGACGCCAACCTCGGGCGCGAGATGCACTCCGTGATCAGTCAGGGCCGGGTGGAGGAGATCGTCCACTCCAAGCCTCGCGAGCGCCGGCTCCTGGTCGAGGAGGCCGCCGGGCTGGGCAAGCATCGCAAGCGCCGGCGCCGCGCCCAGGTGAAGCTGGAGCGAACGCAGGAGAACCTGGACCGCGCGCTCGACGTGGAGCGCGAGGCCCGCAGCCGCCTGCGCCCGCTGAAGCGCCAGGCGCAAGCCGCGGACATCCACGCCCGGCTCGAGCGCGAGGCCGGTGAGCTTCGCGGCGCGCTGCTGGGCGACGAGCTCCGCCGTCACGCCAACGAGCTGAGCGCCGCCGAGGGCCAAGCCGCCGCCGCGCGCGACGGGCGCGCCCAGGTCGAGGCCGAGCTCGCTACGGTCAACCGGCGCCGCAGCGAGATCGAGGAGCGGCTCGCCCATCGCGACCGCGAGCGAACCGCGGTGTGGGGGCGCCTAACCGCCGTGCGCGCCGCGCACGAGCGGCTCAGCGTCCGGGCGGACGCGCTCCAGTCTCGCCGGGCAGAGCTCGCGGAGGAGCTCGATCGCCGCCAGCGGGCGCTCGGCGCGTTGGCCAGCGAGGCGCCTGCAGAGAGTCAAGGGGCCGAGCGGGACCCGGTGGGCGCCGCCTTGAAGCGGATCTCCTCGGCGCTCGAGGCAGCGGGCGAGGCACTCCGGGCCGCCGAGGCCGCCGACGGCGCGAGCGAGCGGGCCGGGAACGTGGCGCGGGTGCGCGAGGCGTCCGAGCGAGCGGCCGGAACCGCGCGGCGGGTGGAAGAGCTCCTGGGCAGCAGCCGCCAGGACTCGCTCGAGAGCCGCATCGTGGCCGGCAGGCAGTTGCTCGCCGGCCTGGACGCGCTCCTCGCCTCGACCCGCGAGGCACGCGACGCCGTGGGCGAGCGCGCGAGCGCGCTGGAGCAGCGGATGCTCCACAGCGACGAGACGGACGAGGTCACGGCGCAGCTTCGCGAGTGCTCGCAGGCCGAGGCGCAGCTCCAGTCGAGGCTGCTGTCGAGCGGGGACACCGTGACCGAGGCCGAGGTTCGCGCCGCGCACCTGCGGGACCGGCGTGACGAGGCGACCGCCGAGCTGGATCGGATCGCGCAGCTTCTCGGGCGCGAGGTGGAGCCGCCGCCCGACGAGCTCGGCGGCGAGGAGCGCGAGGAGATCGAGCGCAAGCTCGAGCGTCTCGCGCGACGCCGCGAGGCGCTGGGGCCGGTGAACCCGCTGGCCGAGAAGGAGTACGAGGAGGCGCTCGCGCACGTCGGGCAGCTCGAGGAGCAGCGCCAGGACTTGGAGTCGGCGCTGGGCGAGCTCCAGGGCCTGATCCGCGAGACGGACCAGAAGATCAAGGGCGCCTTCGAGGGCACCTTCGAGGCCACCGAGCGCAACTTCCAGGAGCTGATCGAGCACCTCTTCCCCGGCGGGCGGGGCCGCCTTCGCCTGGTCGGCGAGCCGGGCCCGCGCCTGGTCCTCGGCGGCGAGAGCGACGACGAGGCCGAGGCGGAGGACGAGGACGACACGCAGGGGGTCGAGATCGAGGTCACCCCCGCGGGCAAGGCCACCCGTCGCCTGTCGCTGCTGTCTGGCGGCGAGAAGGCGCTGGTCGCGCTGGCCTTCGTGTTCGCCGTCTTCCTCGCCCGGCCCTCTCCCTTCTACATCCTCGACGAGGTCGAGGCCGCCCTCGACGACGCGAACATCGATCGCTTCCTGCAGCTCGTGCGGCGCTTCGCCGGCCGCGCCCAGTTCGTGATCGTCACCCACCAGAAGCGCACGATGGACGCCGCCGACGTCCTGTACGGCGTCAGCATGGGGAAGGGCGGCGTCACCAAGGTGGTCTCGCGCCGGCTCTCCCACGAGGAAGAGCAGGCCGCGGCCGCCGAAGCGGCCTGACGCCCGGCGCGGCCCGGCTAACCTGCTCGCGATGGCCGTTTCCTGGCGCCAAGCCGTCGATCTCGGCGACGGGGCACCGGCGCCCGGGTCGGCTGAGGACGGCGCCGAGGAGCGGCGCCGCGGCGTCTTCGGGCGCCTTCGGGACAGCCTGTCGAAGAGCCGCCGGGCCCTGCAGGCCGAGATCGGCTCGAGCCTCTTCGAGCAACTCGACGACGAGACATGGCAGCGCCTGGAGGAGGCGCTGATCCTGGCCGACGTGGGGGCCCGCACGACCGCCAAGGTGGTGGGAACGCTGGAGTCGGAGGTCGAGACGGGGACGATCAGCGGCCCCGAGGCCGTCCGGGAGCGCCTCGTGGCGCTCCTCGCCGACGTGGCCTCAAGCGACGACCCCCGGATCCACCTTCTGGGCCGTCCCGCGGTGATCATGGTCGTGGGGGTCAACGGCACGGGAAAGACCACGACGATCGGCAAGCTCGCCTGGCATCTGCGCGAAGAGCTGGGGCTGTCCGTCCTGGTCGCCGCGGCCGACACCTATCGGGCGGCGGCGATCGAGCAGCTCGACACCTGGTCGCAGAGGGCCGGAGTGGAGATCGTCCGCGGCTTACCCGGGGGCGATCCGGGCGCCGTGCTGTTCGACGCGATCGCCGCCGCGGAGTCGCGAGGCACGGACGTCGTGATCGCCGACACCGCCGGGCGCCTGCACACGCACGCCAACCTGATGGAGGAGCTCGCCAAGGTGCGGCGGGTCGCCGCGAAGCGGCTCGACGGAGCACCGCACGAGACGCTGATCGTGATCGACGCCACCACAGGCCAGAACGGGCTTCGTCAGGCGCAGGCGTTCGCCCAGAGCACCGAGCTGAGCGGCGTCGTCCTGACCAAGCTGGACGGGACCGCCAAGGGTGGCATCGCGCTGGCGATCGCCTCGGAGCTGGAGCTGCCGGTGAAGCTGATCGGGGTGGGGGAGGGCCTCGAGGACCTGCGCCCCTTCGACCCGGACGAGTTCGCGGCCGCGCTGCTCGGGCAGTAAGCGGCCAGTTCTTCGAACAAATTGCCTGGTTTCTGGTAGATCCCGCACCGAAGCTGCACGTTTTTTGGTAACTCCGCCGGAGCCTGCGGAAAGCTGGTCGAGTATGTTCGATCGCATCATCCGATGGGGGGGACAGCACTGGGGTGAGGCGGGCCCCGGGCGGCAGGCGTCGTTCGGCATCCGCCTGGTTGGGCTGGCGGTGGCCTGCGCCGCGCTGGCCTGGCCCGCGACCTCGGCGGCGGCCGAAGTCGTGACGCCGACCCTCGTGCAGACGATCGACACCGCCCGCTACACGCCTCCGAGCCCGGATCCCTCCGGCATCGTCTACCTGCCGGCCCAAGACCGGCTCCTGATCTCGGATTCCGAGACGGACGAGACGGGGCTCTACAAGGGCTCCAACCTGTTCACGGCGACCCGGACGGGCTCGGGGTCCGGCAGCGGCACCCTGCTGGCCCGCGGCAGCCTGGCGGAGACCAGCAAGGAGCCCGCCGGCCTGGCCCTCAAGCCCAGCGACGGGACGCTCTTCGTCTCCGACGACGACCGGGACAGGGTCTCCCTCGTCCGGACGGGAGCCGACGGGAGATACGGCACCGGCGACGACGCCGTGTCCAGGTTCAGCACCTCGGCGTTCGGGAGCACCGACCCCGAGGACGTCGCCTACGACACGGCGAGCGGTCACCTGTTCATCTGCGACGGCTCCGGGATCGAGATGTACGACGTCAACCCCGTCAACGCCACCTTCGGCGACGGAAACGACGTCGTCACTCACTTCGACATGGCGCGGCACGGCCTCGCCGACTGCGAGGGTCTGGGAATCGACCAGAGCCGAAACTCCCTGCTCGCCGTCGATTGGAAGACCCACAGGATCTACGAGGTGACCACGGGCGGGACCCTGCTGCGGATCCTCAGCCTCTCCAACGTGCCGACGAGCTCCCAGGTCGAGGCCGACGTCACGCTTGCGCCCACCTCGGACCCCAATGACGACCCCTCGGCGATGGACTACTGGATCGTCGACCGGCACCGCGACAACAACTCCTCGACCCCGCCTCCGGTTGACGGCCTCCTGTACGAGATGTCGCTGGGCGCCGCGCCGCCTCCGCCGCCGCTGCAGCGAACCTTGACCGTCCAGGTGCAGGGCGCCGGCACCGGCACGGTCACGGGCCCGGGGATCAACTGTCCCGGCGACTGCACCGAGACGTACGCCGACGGCGCGCCCGTCGCCCTGGTAGCGGCGCCCGCCGCCGGCTCGAACTTCGGCGGCTGGAGCGGCGCTTGCTCCGGAAGCGTCGCCTCGTGCGCCCTGACCATGGACTCCGACAAGCAAGCCACGGCCACGTTCGGCTCCGATTCGACTCCGCCGCCGCCGCTCTTCAGCCTGCCGATCGCCAACGGGCTGGACGACGGCGACGAGACTCTGAGCGGCACCGTGCGCCGTACCAACGGCGACCTCAACCTGGGGTCGGGCTCCGGCGGCTCCGCGACCACGGTCGCGCTGCGGTTCACGAACGTCCAGATCCCCAACGGGGCGACGATCGCCAACGCGCAGGTCCAGTTCACGGCCGATGAGACCGGCAGCGGGGCCACGGACCTGGCGATCAGGGCCGAGCGCGCCGACAACTCCGCGGTGATCGGCTCGACGGCCTTCAACATCTCGTCGCGTCCCCGGACGACCGCCTCGATCGCCTGGCCCGTTCCCGCCTGGCCGACGGTGGGCGCCTCGGGCGCCGATCAGCTCACCCCGAACTTCGCGCCGGTGATCCAGGAGGTCGTCAGCCGGCCGGGATGGGCGTCCGGCAACGCGCTCACCGTGATCATCACCGGCACCGGCAGGCGCGCGGCGGAGTCGTTCGAGGGCGGAGCCCCGCCGGTCCTGCGCGTAGCTTACGTCGGGCTCTGACCTGCGCTAAACGCCTTGACGCAGGCGCCGGCCATATGGCGGCGCCTGAAACGAAGTGATCGGCCCTGACCGCGAGGACGCCGATCGATCGCCAACCGTCGCGCTGGTTCGCGACCTCTGCTCCCACCTGGCGGAGCAGGGAGTGGCCTGGTGTCACTTCAAGAGCAATACGTTCCTGGACCGCTCACGCACCGCTGACAACGACCTCGACCTGCTGATCGCGCGAGCCGACGCGGACCGCTTCTCCGCGGTCGTCAGCGGCCTCGGGTTCAAGCTGGCGCGGCGCCCCGCGGACGGGCTTCCCGGGGTGCTCGATTACTACGGCCTCGACTCCGAGACCCGACGAGTCGTCCACGTTCACGCGCACTACCAGCTCGTCGTCGGCGACGACCTGACCAAGAACTACCGCCTGCCGCTGGAAGCGGCCTTCCTGCGCTCGGCGCGGCCGGATCGCGAGTTCATGGTGCCGCCTGTCGAGCTCGAGCTGATCCTGCTCGTGGTCCGCCTGACGCTGAAGCACCTGACCTGGGACGCGGTGGCGGCCCGCCGGGCGAAGATCCCGCCCTCCGCCCGCGCCGAGCTCGCCGACCTCGAAAGCCGCTGCGACGAGGGCGAGCTCGCGCGCCGGCTCCGCGAGGCGGCGCCGTTCATCGACGAGCGAACGTTCGAGGACTGCCGGGGC
The DNA here is from genome assembly GCA_044871225.1 of Solirubrobacterales bacterium. GTDB lineage: Bacteria > Actinomycetota > Thermoleophilia > Solirubrobacterales > 70-9 > AC-56. The sequence goes on along the minus strand of JBIOZP010000059.1, from coordinate 40,593 downwards.
GCGCTGGCCCCGGGGGCGTCGAAGGCCTTGGGGGCCCGGGCCGGCGCTCGCCTGCTTGCCGATCTGGCGCCGTTCGCGCGCCGCCCGCGTGCCGCCGACGTCGGGCTCAAGCTCTGGGGCCGTGGCGCCGGGATCGCGGCGCGTCTCGCCTCTCGCCGCCCGCCGCCGAAGCAGCCCGCGGCGGGCGGGGCGATCGTCGCGATCGTGGGCGCGGACGGGGCCGGCAAGTCCACGGCGGTGGAGGAGATCGGCAAGCGCCTGGGCAAGACGTTCGGCGTCACCCGCGTGCACCTCGGTAGGCCGCCGAAGTCGCTCACGACCCATGCCCTGAGGGGCCTCGCGCGAGGGCGGTCCGGCTACCTCCTGGTCGCCCGCCGGCTCGGCCGCCCGATGCCGTCGCGGGCGACCCAGCACGCCGTCCTCGGCGTAGCTCAGGCCCGCGATCGCTACCGCGCAGTGAAGCGGATTCGGCGGATCGCGGCGAACGGCGGGCTCGTCCTGTGCGACCGGTTTCCCCTGCGGGAGCTGAGGCTGATGGACGGGCCCAGGGTGGAGCGGGTGAGGGACCCCGAGCGCTGGCGGCGGCTGACGGACTGGCTGGCCTCCCGCGAGCGCCGCTACTACGAGGCGATCGCGCCCCCCGACGTCCTGATCGTCCTGAGAGTCGATCCCGAGATCGCCGTCGCGCGCCAGCCGAGCGAGCCACCTGACGAGATCCGCGAGCGCTGGGGCGAGGTGTGGGAGGTCGACTGGGAGGCCGTTCCGGCGCACGTAGTCGACGCCGGTCAGCAGCGCGAGACGGTGCTCGCCCGCCTGGAGAAGCTGATCTGGTCCGAGATCTGACGCCCCCGCGTAAGCTGGGTGGATGTTCGATCAGCTTTCGGATCGCCTGCAGGAGACGCTCTCCGGCGTTCGCTCGCGCGGCAAGCTGAGCGAAGCGGACGTCGACCGCGCCATGCGGGAGATCCGCCTGGTCCTGCTCGAGGCCGACGTCAACTTCAAGGTCGTGCGGCAGTTCACGTCGCAGGTCAAGGAGCGCTGCGTGGGCGAGGGGGTCCTGGAGAGCCTCAATCCCGGTCAGCAGGTCGTCAAGATCGTGAACGAGGAGCTCGCCGCCCTGATGGGCGGCGCCAGCCGCGACCTCGCCTTCGCGAGCTCCGGGCCGACCGTGATCCTGATGGCCGGGCTGCAGGGGTCGGGGAAGACGACCGCCTGCGCGAAGCTCGCCAAGCACCTGGCCAAGGACGGGAAGAGGGTGGCCCTGGTCGCGTGCGATACCCAGCGTCCGGCCGCGGTCGAGCAGCTCGTGACCGTCGGCCGGCGGGCCGGGGCGACCGTGTACGAGCAGGGGACGCAGCGAGACCCCGTCGAGATCGCCGAGTGGGCGCTGGGCCAGGCCCGCAGCGCCGCAGACGACGTGGTGATCGTGGACACGGCCGGGCGCCTGCACGTCGACGAGGAGCTGATGTCGGAGCTGGCCGCGGTCCGCAAGCGCACCAAGCCCCACGACGTGCTGCTCGTGCTGGACGCGATGACGGGCCAGGACGCCGTGAACGTGGCGGAGGCGTTCGCCGAGCGGGTGGACTTCGACGGGGTGGTGCTGACGAAGCTCGACGGCGACGCCCGCGGCGGGGCGGCCCTGTCCGTGAAGGCCGTGACCGGCAAGCCGATCATGTACGCGTCGGTGGGGGAGAAACTCGAGCAGCTCGAGCGCTTCCACCCCGAGCGGATGGCGAGCCGGATCCTCGGCATGGGTGATGTGCTGTCGCTGATCGAGAAGGCCGAGGAGGTCTCCGACGCCCAGCAGGCCGATGAGCTCGAGCGCAAGATCCGCCGCCAGGAGTTCACCCTCGAGGACTTCCTCCAGCAGATGCGCCAGGTGCGACGCATGGGCCCGCTCTCGAACGTCCTCGGCCTGATGCCCGGAATGGGGAAGGCCATGAAGCAGATCCGCCAGGTGAACATGGACGAGCGCGAGCTGGACCGGCTCGAGGCGATCATCCTCTCGATGACGCCCGAGGAGCGCTCGCGCCCGGACCTGATCGACGGCTCGCGCCGAAAGCGCATCGCGCGCGGGTCCGGCACCACGGTTCAGGCGGTCAACCAGCTCGTCAAGCAGTTCGGGCAGATGCGCAAGTTGATGGCCCAGCTCGCGAAGGGCAAGATGCCCGACCCGCAGCAGCTTCTGCGCGGCATGTAACCTGGCGCCGCAGATGGCAGTGAGAATCAGGCTCAGAAGGGTCGGGTCGAAGAAGAACCCGATCTGGCGCATCGTCGTCGCCGACCGCCGCTCGCCCCGCGACGGGCGCACGATCGAGACGATCGGGCACTACAACCCGCAGACGGAGCCCTCGACGATCGTGATCGACAGCGAGCGTGCCGAACACTGGCTGACCCACGGGGCCCAGCCGACCCGCACCGTGGCCGGGCTGCTGCGGGCCAAGGGCATCGAGGCGACGGGCGCCTGAGGGGGATGGCCCGGCGCCGTGACCGCGCCCGCCGGATGACGCGCGTGGCGCTGGCCGCGTGATGCGGGAGCTGGTCGAGTTCCTCGCCAGGGCGCTGGTCGACGATCCCGATTCGGTTCGCGTCGAGGAGGTGGAGGAGAACGGCGACCTGGTCCTCGAGGTGAGCGTCGCCGAAGACGACCTGGGCCGGCTGATCGGCAAGGGCGGGCGCGTCGCCAACGCGATTCGCACCGTGACCAAGGCCGCCTCGGCCAACGCCGATCGCCGGGTCCTGGTCGAGTTCGTTGAGGATTGACGTATTCACGCTCTTTCCGGAGTGGTTCGAGTGGTTCCTCGGCCAGCGCCACGTGCGAAACGCGATCCAGCGCGGGACTGAGATGCGGTTCTTCGACTACCGGCAGACGACCCCCCTGGGCGGCGGCCAGGTGGACGACTCGCCGTACGGCGGCGGCGCCGGGATGGTCCTGCGCGTGGACGTCGTCGACGCGGCCCTGACGGGCGCCTACGGGGAGCTCCGGGCCGGCAGGCGCATCGTCCTGCTCGCCCCCTCGGGTCGCCAGCTCGACGACGCTCTGGCCGAGGAGCTCGCGACTGAGCCGGAGCTGGCGCTTCTCTGCGGGCGCTACGAGGGCGTTGACGAGCGGGTACGCGACCACCTGGCGACCGACGCGCTGTCGGTCGGCCCTTACGTGCTCTCGGGGGGCGAGCTGGCGGCGATGGTCGTGGCCGACGCCGTGATCCGAAAGCTCCCGGGCGCGCTGGGCCACGCGGACAGCGCGGTCGAGGAGTCGTTCTCGCGTGCTCTCGAGGGGGCGCCCGAGTACCCGCACTACACGCGACCGGCGTCGTACCGAGGGTGGGGTGTCCCCGAAGTCCTGCTCTCCGGCGACCACGCCCGCGTCCGCGAGTGGCGCGCCGAGCAGAGCCGCCGGCGGGCCTGACGATCGACTGAGCGCTTCGCCACCGATACGGTGGTCAACCACTCACTCGGCGCTCGGACGGGGCTTCCGTGGCGAGCTTCGCCTTCCCCGCTACTATTCTGCGGCCGCGCGGGCCTTCGGATCGGAGGCCCGTTGTATGCCACCGGTCAGGCGCTGTCATCGGCCATTTGGGGTGGCAGGAGCGCCGGCGCTCCCTCACACGCCATGAGCACGATCATCGAGAGCATCGAGCAGCGTCAGCTGAAACGGGTGCCTCGATTCACGCCCGGGGACCGGGTGCGCGTCCACTTCCAGGTGGTCGAGGGCACCCGGCGCCGAACCCAGGTGTTCGAGGGCGTGGTGATCGCCCGGCGCGGCTCCGGCGCGAGGGAGACCTTCACGGTCCGAAAGCAGTCGTTCGGGGTGGGGGTCGAGCGCACCTTCCCGGTCCACTCCCCGAAGATCGAGCGGCTCGAGGTCGTCGCCAGGGGAGACGTTCGCCGCGCCAAGCTCTACTACCTGCGCGGCCGGGTGGGCAAGCGCGCCCGGGTCGCCGAGCGCCGCTGGGGGATCGAGGACGAGCTCGTGATCACCGAGGAGGAGGGCGACGCGGTCGACTCCGAGGGCGTCGCCCAAAGCGAGGCCGACGCGGTCCCGGCGGGCGAGGGAGACGAGGAAGCGGAGGGCGAGACCGCAGAGGGAGAGGGGGCGAGCGCCGAGCCGCAGTCCGCCGAGCAGGCCCAGGACGAAGGCGGGGGGGCGGCGAGCGGGGAGGACGAAGGCGCAAAAGACGCGAGCGCTGAGCCGCAGGCCTCGGAGGACGCAGAGGCTTCCGCCGGTGAGTCCGAGGATTCCGGTTCCGAGGCCGAGGCCGAGGAATCCGAGGAATCCCGAAACTGATCCCCAAGCCCACAACGGGACGAGGCGCCTTCGTCGAGCTGGTGGTCATCGTCGCCCTGGCGATCGGCCTCGCGCTGCTGATCCAGGCGTTCGTGGTCAAGCCGTACCAGATCCCGTCGGTGTCGATGGAGCCCACCCTGGACGTCGGCCAGCGGGTGCTGGTCAACCGGGTCCTGTACCACGTCCGCGACCCGGAGATCGGCGACGTGGTCGTCTTCCATCCCCCGGCGGGGGCCGAGAACGGGCAGCAGTGCGGCGATCCCAACGCGAGCGCGCGGGAGCCCTGCCCCAAGCCCACCTCGGAGGAGTCCGACACCAACTTCATCAAGCGGATCGTCGCCGGGCCGGGTGACAAGCTCAGCATCCACGACGGCCACCCCGTGGTCAACGGAGTGGAGGCGGAGGAGGACTTCATCCGGCCGTGTCAGGGAGGAAGTGGCTGCAATTTGCCGCAAGAGATCACCATTCCACCCGACCATTACTTCATGATGGGCGACAACCGTGGGTCGAGCGACGACAGCCGCTTCTGGGGTCCCGTCCCGCGCGACTGGATCATCGGCGAGGCGTTCTTCACCTACTGGCCCCCGGACCGGATCGGGATCCTCTAACGGCAGCGCGAAGCGCGCCCGCGCGCGGCGCCGGCGGCGGGCCGCGCGCCTGTTCCGCTTCGATCGCTCGCTCGGGGCTCGCTTCGTGGCCGGTGCCGACGAGGCCGGTCGCGGATCGCTGGCGGGGCCCCTGGTCGCCGCGGCGGTCCTGATCGACTACGGCACCCTGAGCATGCGCGACCGGCGAGCCCTGTCCGATCTCGACGACTCCAAGGTCCGCAGCCCCGAGGAGCGCGAGGAGCTCTACCCGCGCGTCCTGCGTGCCGCGAGCCAGGTCGCGGTCACCGTGCGGTGCCCCCGGGGCATCGACGCCCGCGGCCTCCACGTCACCAACCTGGCGGCGCTGGCCCGCAGCCTGGAGCGGGTGGCGGTCCCCGGCGCCGTCTGCCTCGTGGATGGGTTCTCGGTCCCCTCCCCGGTGACGCACCAGGCAGTAGTCGACGGCGACGCCCGCAGCGCGGCGATCGCCGCCGCTTCGGTGATCGCCAAGGTCACCCGGGACCGCTACATGTGCCGGGTCGACGCCGTCTATCCTCAGTTCGGCTTCGCCGGCAACGTCGGCTATTCGACGCCGGAGCACCGTGCGGCGATCGTCGAGCACGGGCCCTCGGCCCTGCACCGGCGCTCGTTCGCGTCGATCGCCTACAGCCAGCTCGAGCTGTAGCGCCAAGAAACAGCTGAGTTCTCCCGGCGACTGGTCGATCGGCTAGCCCACAGGGTGAAAAAGCGTCCACGCAGCGGTATGCCCACCGCTGAAAGCCTCGCGCACGTGCTCCGGCGACCCGGCTAGAACGCCGAGCGCACGTGCTCCCACTCGATGATCTCACCGTCGGAGCCCATCCGAACGCCGACCACGTCGAAGCGGAGCGTGCGGTGGGGCGGGACCGAGCCGTCGTGGTCGCGAAGCCAGGCGAGCGCCAGGGTGCGGAGCTTGTGGCGCTTTCGGTGCCCGACCGCCATCGCCGGGCGCTCGGGGCCGGCCGCCGAGGTGGCGCTGAGCGCCTTGACCTCGACGAAGACCAGGGCGCCTGCGTCGATCGCCACCAGGTCGAGCTCGCCGCGGACCGTCGAGGTGCGGGCGTTGCGGGCGACGATCCGCCATCCCATCCGCTCGAGCCAGCCGGCCACCATCGCTTCCGCGGCACGACCGAGTCGGTGCCGCGGGTCCGTGGTGGCTGCCGCCTTCGCCATCCACTCGACCGTAGGCGGATGGCCCGCGCGGAGGGCGCGCAACATGTGCCGACTCGGTAGCGCTCCCACGACGATCGGCGCGCCACCCGCGACCCAGGGGGTCCTAGCTTCGCCGGGTGCTCGCCAGCGTCCGCACGTTCGCGCTCCTGGGCGTCGAGGCCCGGGAGGTCCAGGTGGAGTTGGACGTCGCGAGCGGCGGCCTGCCCAGCTTCTCGCTGGTGGGCCTTCCCGATGCCGCGGTCAGGGAATCGCGCGAGCGGGTCAGGTCGGCGCTCGGCAACTCGGGATTCAAGTTCCCGATGCACCGCATCACCGCCAACCTCGCCCCGGCGGACCTGAGGAAGGCGGGCCCGAGCTTCGACCTCGCCATCGCCGCCGCCCTGCTCGGCGCCTCCGGGCAGCTTCGTCCCGAGCAGCTCTCCGGGGTGGCGATCGCCGGCGAGCTGGCGCTCGACGGATCGATCAGGCCGGTGCGCGGCGTGCTGGCGATGGCCGAGGCGGCGCGGCAGGCGGGGGCGGATGCGCTCGTGGTCCCAGGCCCGAACGCGCCCGAGGCGACCCTCGCGGGCGAGCCGCGGGTGGTCCCACTTGACAGGCTCGAGCAGCTCGCCCTCCTGGGAACCGAGGCGGAGCCGCGGACCGGGCCGGCCTCCGGCTGGAGCGCCAATGGCTCCGCCCCGCCGGGGGCGGATCTTGCCGACCTTCGCGGTCAGCCGTACCTGCGCTACGCGCTGGAGGTGGCGGCCGCTGGAGGCCACAGCCTGCTGGTCGTAGGCCCGCCCGGGGCGGGCAAGTCGCTCGCCGCGCGCCGGCTGCCATCGATCATGCCCCAGCTCAGCCGCGGTGAGGCGATGGAGGTGCTGCGGATCGCCAGCGCTTGCGGCAAGCCCGTCAGCCCCGACGCGCCGCCGAGCCGGCCGTTCAGGGCACCGCATCACACGATCTCGACCGCTGGCCTGGTCGGCGGCGGCTCGCCGCCGCGTGCCGGCGAGGTGACGCTGTCCCATCGCGGGGTGCTGTTCCTGGACGAGCTGGGGGAGTTTTCGCGCGAGTCGCTCGAGGCGCTGCGACAGCCGCTGGAGGAGGGACGGGTGACGATCGTCCGTGCTCGCCACGCGATCGAGCTTCCCTGTCGCTTCATGCTCGTCGCGGCCGCGAATCCGTGTCCCTGCGGGCGCGGCGAGGACTCGGGCGAGTGCGAGTGCCAGCCCGCCTCCGCCCGCCGCTACCGAGCCAAGCTCAGCGGAGCGCTGGCCGACCGGATCGACATCTCGGTCTCGGTCGAGCGCCCCACCGCCCGAGACATGAGGAGCGCGCCCGGCTCGGATTCCGCAGCCGTCCGCGACCGCGTCGTCGCCGCCCGTGAGCGCCAGGCCCACCGGCTGGGCGCTGGGCGTTGCAACGCCGACATGAGCCTCGCTGAGCTCCGCGCGGCGTGCCGGCTGGACCGCGAGGCCATGGCGATGATGGCCGACGGGCACTCCCGCCTTCGGCTCAGCGGCAGGGGCCACGACCGGGTGCTGCGGCTGTCGCGCACGATCGCGGACCTGGACGGGCGCGAGCGGGTGTCCGGGGACCACGTCGCGCGAGCGCTGTCGCTGCGACGCCGAGGCCGCGAGTGAGCTGCGACGGATCGCGCGTCTGGACCGTCCGGCGTGGAGAGCCCGGTTATCCCATGGCCCTCCTCGACCTCGGCCCCGGCGCGCCCGGCCGGATCCATGGATGCGGCGACCGGGCGGCCGCCGCCGAGCTGGACGTGGCCCGCACGGTGACGATCGTCGGCTCGCGCCACCCCAGCTCCTACGGGCTGGGCGTGGCCGAGGACCTCGGCCTGGGGCTCGCGGCGGCCGGCCTGGTGGTGGTCAGCGGCATGGCGCTGGGCATCGACGCCGCTGCTCACCGGGGCGCGCTGACCGCGCAAGGGCTCACCGTCGCCGTCCTCGGCAGCGGCGCGGACGTCCCCTATCCGCCCAGCGAGCGCCGCCTGTACCGCGCCATCGTCTCCACCGGGGCGGTGATCTCGGAGGCCTCCCCCGGCAAGCGGCCCGAGCGGGGGGCGTTTCCGAGGCGAAACCGGCTGATGGCCGCCCTGGGAGGGGTGACGGTGGTCGTCGAGGCGGCGCGGAACTCGGGTTCGCTGATCACGGTGCGTGAGGCGGCGAAGGTGGGCCGCGAAGTGGGAGCGGTGCCGGGCCAGGTCACCTCGAAGGCCTCCGAGGGGACCAACGACCTGATCGCCGACGGCGCCTTCCCGGTCCGCGGCCCTCAGGACGTCCTCGACCGGCTGCTGGGCGTCGGGGAGCAGGCCGTTCGCCGCCAGGGTCCTCCGCTGGATGGAGGCCTGGCCCGGGCGCTCGAAGCGGTCGAGCTGGGCAGCGCGACCGGCGACGCGGTGGCCGCGGCCGCCGGCCTCGATGCCGGCCAGGCGGCGATCGCGCTGGCACGCCTCGAGCTCCTGGGCTACGTGGAGACGGACGCCTCGGGCCGCTACCTGCGGACGCCGCTTGCTCCACCAGACGGCTAGAGGCAGGCGCGAGCGGGCCCGTGGCCTCGCACTAGGCTGGGGGCATGGCCGACACGAGTGATCTCCCGGCCTGCCTCGCGATCGCCGGCTCCGACTCCGGCGGCGGAGCAGGTATCCAGGCCGACCTGAAGGCCTTCGCTCGCTGCGGCGTCCACGGCATGACCGCGATCACGGCGCTCACGGCCCAGAACACCGTGGGGGTGGAGATGGTCACCCCGGTGCCCCCGGAGATGATCGTGGCCCAGGTGCGGGCGGTCGCCACCGACATCGGCGTCGACGCGGTGAAGGTCGGCATGCTGGGCGACGAGGTGACCGTGGACGCCGTGGTCGAGGCGCTCTCCTGGGTCGTAGAGGCCCCCGTGGTGGTGGATCCGGTGATGATCGCCCAGAGCGGCGCGGTGCTCCTGGACCCCAACGCGAAGGCCGCGTTGATCGAGCGAGTCCTGCCCCTGGCGACGGTCGCGACGCCCAACCTGCCCGAGGCGCGCGAGCTGGCGGGGCGCTCGGAAGGGGCGGGCCCGGAAGAGCTCGCGGAGGCGATCGCCGCCCTGGGGCCGAAGGCGGTGATCGTCACTGGCGGGCACACCGAGGATGGGGACGATGTCCTGTTCGACGGCTCCGGCACCTTGCGGATCGGCGGGCCCCGCTATGGCCAGGGGGCGTCCCACGGGTCGGGCTGCACCCACTCGTCGGCGCTGGCGGCGTTTCTGGCCCGGGGAAGCGAGCTGGCCGACGCGGCGCGGTGGGCACGTGAGATCGCCGCCGAGGCGGTGGGGAATGGCTTGAGCGAGCTGGGGGAGGGCCCCGGCCCTGTGGACGTACTGGGCCTGACCCGCCGCTAGCGGGCAGCGGGCGCTGGCATAATCGTTGCGTGAAGCTCGTGCGGATGAAGCCGGGGAAGGGAGACGTGCTGCTGGCCGAGGGCGATCCCGAGGTGGCCGAGGACGAGGAGCGCTTGATCGAGGAGTTTCGCCGTCAGCTCGACCACGGGATGTGGGCCGCGGTGCCCACCGCCGAGGGAGCGCGGCGCGAAGCGGTCATGGTCCGAGATTTCTCGGAGATCCCCCGGGACACCGAGCGGGTGGTCTTCTTCCCGCCGGCCTCCGGCGGTTGACGCTGGCGCTCGCCACGTCGCTGCTGGTCCTCGCGGTGTTGGCGGCGGTCGGATTCGGGCCGGCGATGGTCGAGCGCTTGCGGCGCCGGCGCAGGGCCCGGTATGCGCCCCGTCCCGCGGCGAGCTATGACCCCGGGCGCGAGCGCAGGGCCGAGGCCCGGGCGCGCGAGCTGATGCGCTCGGTCGTCTCGGCGGAGGAGTACGCGATGTACGCGGAGCTGGGGTTCATCGCGGTCGCCGGCGGCGACGGCGAGCGAGGCTACGGGTACCTGCTCTATCCGCACCGACCGATCGTCGCCTACGACACCCGGACGAACGAGCTGTTGAGCGAGTACTGCGTCGCCTTCCCCGACCGCTCGGAGCCGTCGGCGGGCGAGCGGCTTCCCGATGCCGACGACGTCCTGGCCAAGTGGATGTCGCTGCGGGCCCGCGAGCGCGAGCTGATTTCGCTGGCCAACATGCACGTCCCGGGACGACAGGTGGACCCGGGCCAGGCGGGACGCGACCTGATCCGGTTGCGCCAGTGGCGAGCTCGGCGCGTCAACGCCGCCGTATGACGCTTCCTCGCCCGCGCTCCAGCGCCGTGTTCGACGGCCCGGATCGAGCCGCCGCGCGCGCCTACATGAAGGGGATCGGCTTCGACGACGAGGCCCTGCGCCGACCCACGGTGGGAATCGCCAATACCTGGATCGAGGCGATGCCCTGCAACTTCCACCTGCGCGACCTCGCCGAATCCGTCAAGGAGGGCGTGCGCGAGGCGGGGGGGACGCCGATGGAGTTCAACTCGATCGCGATCTCCGACGGGATCACGATGGGCACCGAGGGGATGAAGACCTCGCTGATCAGCCGCGAGGTGATCGCCGACTCGATCGAGCTCACGGTGCGCGGCTATCAGTTCGATGCCGTCGTCGCCCTGTCGGGCTGCGACAAGACGATCCCGGGTGCCGTGATGGCGCTCGCTCGCCTCGACGTGCCCGGGGTGATGCTCTACGGCGGCTCGATCGCCCCGGGCCGCTGGCGCGGGCGCGACGTCACCATCCAGGACGTCTTCGAGGCGATCGGAGCGCACGCCGCCGGCGACCTCTCCGACGACGACCTGGCGGAGCTCGAGGGCTGCGCGAGCCCGGGGGCCGGAGCCTGCGGCGGCCAGTTCACGGCCAACACGATGGCCTGCGCGTTCGAGGCGATGGGCATCTCGCCCATGGGCTCGGCGATGGTGCCCGCGATGAACGGCGAGAAGGCCGACGTGGCACGCGAGGCGGGACGCCTGGCGGTCGAGGCGCTGGCACAGGACCTTCGCCCAAGACAGGTGATCACGAGGGAGTCGCTGGAGAACGCGATTGCCTGCGTGTGCGCGTCGGGAGGCTCTACCAACGGGGTCCTGCACCTGCTCGCAGTCGCCCGCGAGGCGCAGGTGCCGCTCGAGATCGACGACTTCGAGCGGATCTCCCGCAACACGCCGCTGCTCGCTGACCTGAAGCCCGGCGGCAGCTTCGTCGCCACCGACCTCTACAAGGCGGGCGGGGTCGGGGTGATCGCCAAGCGGCTGGCCGAGGCCGGCGTCCTGCACGGTGACGTGGCCACGGTGACCGGGCGCACGATTGGCCAGGAAGCCGAGGCGGCCGACGAGACGCCCGGGCAGGTCGTCGTGCGGCCGGTGGACGATCCCCTGAAGGAGGAAGGCGGGCTGGCGATCCTGCGCGGCAACCTCGCGCCTGAGGGGTGCGTGGTGAAGCTGGCCGGAACCGAGCGGCTGAAGCAGACGGGGCCCGCCCGCGTCTTCGAGGCCGAGGAGGAGGCTTTCGCCGCCGTCTCCAGGCAGGAGGTCCGGCCCGGCGACGTGGTGGTGATTCGAAACGAGGGCCCGGCCGGAGGCCCGGGCATGCGGGAGATGCTCCACGTCACCGCGGCCCTCGTCGGCGAAGGGCTGGGCGAGCAGGTGGCGCTGCTCACGGACGGCCGCTTCTCCGGCGCCACCCATGGCTTGATGGCGGGCCACGTCGCGCCCGAGGCGGTCAGGGGCGGCCCGATCGGGGCGGTCCGGGATGGGGACGAGATCAGCTTCGACGTCGAGGCCCGCCGTCTCGACGTGGCCCTCTCGGACGAGGAGATCGATCAGCGTCTCGCCGCCTACCGAGCGCCCGAGGCGCGATACACGAACGGAGTGATGGCCAAATACGCGCGCAGCGTGTCCTCGGCCTCGGAGGGCGCCGTCACCAGCTAGGGCTCGCTCAGCCGGGCTCTTCCGCGAGGAAGGTCTCGAGCAGCCTGTTGAAGCGCGTCGGTCGTTCGGCCATCGGCAGGTGCCCGGTGCGATCCAGGATCACCGTCCGCGAGTTGCGCAGGCGCTGGCCGTAGCCGAGCGCGTCGGCGGCGGGGACGATGCGGTCGTTGCGTCCCCAGACGATCAGGGTGGGGATCTCGACCTCCTCCAGGCGGTCGAGGATGTCGTAGCCGATCAGCCCCTGGATGGCGGGCAGGAACCCTGGCTTTCCCGCCCCGTGGTGGAACAGCTCCCAAAGCAACTCGGGGCGAAGTCTGTGGGGGCTTTCGACCAGCATGCGAAAGGCCCAGTAGCGCAGCTTCGGGCGCATCATCCCCCGCCCCTCGAACCGCAGCGTAAGCGGGGAGGACGCCATCGCGAACCGCCCGGCCATCTCGGCCGGCCGGCGTCGCATGTGGGCGTGGGAGATCCCAGCGGCGGAGACCAGGGCGAGCTTGCGGAACCGGCCCGGCGACGCGATCGCCGCCTCCGCGGAAACGAAGCCACCCATCGAGTTGCCCACCACGGCGCAGTCGCGCACCCCGAGCGTCTCGCAGAAGTCGTGAAGCAGCCGGCCATAGCTCTCGATCGAGATGTCCCAGTCCGGCAGGGGGGAGGCCCCGAAGCCGGGGAGGTCCAGGGCCAGCACCCGATGGTTCGGCGCGAGGTGGGGGAGGTTCTCGAGCCAGTTCTGCCACGAGCCCGAGAGGCCGTGGACGAACACGACCGGCATTCCGCGGCCATCGCCGAGCTCGACGTAGCTGACCCGGGTCGAGTCGATCTGCACCTGGCGAAGGTGCTCGCGCCAATCGATCCTCAGCCATTCGGGATCGCGGTTGCCGTACGGGTCCGGGCCCTCCGAGGGTGTCGGGTCGGGAGCAGGCCTCACCGGCACCACGGGAAGAGGGAGGAAGTCGGCTAGCAGCTCGGCGATCCGACCCGCATCCGTCTGGGATTCGTGCGTTCTCACGGGCCCCTTCGACCCGGCGCCGCGTTCCTTTGTTTCGCGACCGGGCGCGCTCATCGTCCCACGACGCGAAGTTACCCGTTTGAGGGCGGTTGATTCCGGGTCAGCCGGGTCGGAGGGCGTCGCCTCAGCGAACGCCGACGGGCTGGGCGCTCGACAGCGCCAGCTCGGCGAACTCCGCCACGGCCTCGTCCTCCGCGCCGCACTCCGGGCAGAGGTGCGACCCGTCGTGATCGCTCACCTGCAGGATGACCGCGTCGCATCGCGGGCAGGAGGAGTAGAAGCCGTGCTGCGGCAGGACCGTGTCCTGAAGCTCCATGCGGGGCGGGGTACCCGCCGGCCCGGGACGCAAACCCCGCGCCGGCGGCCTTAACAGCCGTTCAACAAAGCGATCTGATTCGGGCCTGGGGTGGAGGCCGGGGCGCGGCTACCGCTTGGCGTAGTCCCCGAATTCCCCGAAGTCGAGCGAGACGCAAGGCTCGTCCCCGATCACCTCGGCGTCGTGCCCGGGCGGGATCGCCATGACGTCTCCGGGACCCACTTCTGCCTGTGAGCCATCGTCCATGTGGACCCTCATCCGGCCCGACAGGACGTACCCGAGGTGGGAGACCTGACACGAGTCGGTGCCGGCGATCGGCTTCACGTTCTCCGACCACTTCCAGCCAGGCTCGAACACCGCCTTGCCGACTACCTGGCCTCCGATGTTGATGACGTCGGCCTTGCCCTTGCCCTCGAAGGGCCGGGTCTCGTCTGGAGAGTCGAAGTTCTTCACTTCAGCGGCCATGCCTCCTCCTTTCATTGTGGAGCTGTGAGGCGAACCTATCCGACCTCGGCGCTCGTGGCAAGCGTGTTCGACGGAACCGCCTACGCTGAAAGGCCTACCGCTTCGAGCGCCTCCTGCTTCCCGGGATGTTGCTCGATTCGCGAGATCCGTCCGTCGCGAACCCACGTCACCCAACCCTCGACGGTCTCAAGCTCGACCCCGCTCTGCGCCCGGAGCTTCCATCGAAGGACCGCTACGACGGCATCCCCGGCCTCGATGAGTTCCAGGAACTCGGCATTGAAGCCAGCCCAGACCTCGCGCAGGGACTCCGTGCCCCTTCGCAATCCCTTGATGCCTCGGTAGGTGTTGTGGGCGGGGGCGTCACCGCGCGTGGTCCAGACCAGGTCCGGGTCGTAGAGATCCCAATCCGGCTCGCCGGTTTGGTTGAGATGGCTGATTGCCCGCCGCACGACCTCCACGTTCTCCTGCGACATCGCCCGCGGCCGCGCTTACGCGTACCCCATCCGCTCGAGCACCGGGATCTCGTGGATCTGCGGGGGCTGCAGGTGGTCCCACAGGATTCCGCGGGGGCGGTCGTAGGCCCGCTCCACGTCGATCACCGCTCGCGGGGTGGCGATCAGGTCGACCGGGAGGTCGTGGTCGGTCACCATCAGGTCCTCGCGGAGGATCTGGATCGGGTGGACGGTGGTCGCCACCACGGTGTGGGCGTCGATCTTGCCGGCGTCGATGAGCATCCCGTACTCCAGGTCCGAGAAGCCCCCGCCCTTGCCGACCCGGGCGCCGTCGAGGTTGACGGCGACCGAGCCGCAGAGGACGAAGTCGATCTGTGGCATCTCCTCCAGCGCCACCACCCGACCATGGCGCAGGGCGCCCTTGATGGTGGCCGCCTCGCGGACCTGCGCCTTCGTCAGCCGCTTCGGGTTCAGCAGGCGGAAGGGGTTCTTGTCGCGCAGTCGCGGCACCGCCATCACGAGCTGCTTTCCCTCCTCCAGGGCCAGGCGACGGCCGTGGGTTTGCGGCGAGTCCGGGTTCGCCTTCACCACCTTCGCCCGCTTCCACTGGCGGTGCGCGGCGAGCTTCTGCGCTGCCAGCTTGGCGCCGGCGAAGTTCGGGATGCGCCCCTCGGCCCCGGGAAAGCGCGAGATCCCCTCCCGGTCCATCGCCCGCCATACGGCGCGCCTCACCTGGTCCTTCGAGCGCACCCGAGAAACATATTCGCGGCCCTCCGGGGCCGCGTCGCGATGCTGCGACAATGACCCGCCGTGGCCGAGGAGCAA
Organism: Solirubrobacterales bacterium; assembly: GCA_044871225.1. Classification (GTDB taxonomy): domain Bacteria; phylum Actinomycetota; class Thermoleophilia; order Solirubrobacterales; family 70-9; genus AC-56. The sequence goes on along the minus strand of JBIOZP010000059.1, from coordinate 25,577 downwards.
CGCACTTCCCTGGGCGCCCCGATCTCCCCGCCGGCGGAGGAATCCGACGGATCAGCCGAGGGCGCGTTCCTGGTCCCCGCAGCCGAGGGCGGTGACACCGAGGCCATGCGGGAGCTCCTGCCGGCGATCGAGCCGGAGCGGCGAATCAACGATTGGGGGCGCTCCGAACGGGTTGAGGGCGTCTTCGATCGCACCCTGTTGGAGTTCTTCTACCGCTACTGGTTCAGGGTGGAGGTCGAGGGAATCGAAAACGTCCCCGCGACGAGTGGGGCGCTTTTGGTCTCCAACCATGCCGGAGCGCTGCCGCCGGACGCGGCGATGATCGCCAAGGCGATCCGCGAGGAGCACCCGAGTCCCCGCGACCTCTACATCACGGTCGAGCACTTCTTCAAGGGTTATCCCGGCTTCTCGATGCTGATCCCGAAGATCGGCTGCGTCGCCGCGCACCCGGCGAACGTCCACCGGCTGCTCTACGACGAGCGCCAGCTCGTGCTCGTCTTCCCTGAGGGGCGCAAGGGCACCGAGAAGCTCTACCGCGACCGCTACCGGCTGCGGCGGTTCGGTCGCGGCGGGTTCGTGGAGGCCGCGATGCGAGCCGAGGCGCAGCTCGTTCCCACCTGCGTGGTGGGCGCCGAGGAGGCAATGCCGGTGTTCGCTCAGCTCGACGTCCTGCGCCGCCTCACCGGGCTTCTTTACTTCCCGATCACCCCGACCTTCCCCTGGCTCGGCCCGCTCGGGATGCTCGGCTACCTGCCGGCAAAGTTCAAGATCCGCTTCCTGGCCCCGATCGACACCGCCGAGCTCGGGGGCGCGGAGGCCGCCGAGGACAAGGCGCTGGTCCAGACCCTGGCGCAGGAGATCCGCGCCCAGATCCAGGAGAACCTCCACGAGATGCTCGCGAAGCGCAAGTCCGTGTGGCTGGGATGAGCGTCGCCGGGCAGCCGAGCGAGCAGCTGGCCAAGGTGGCGGCGCCGCGCGACGGGCGAACCCGCCGCGTGCTCGTCACCGGGCTCTCGACCTACTGGGGCGGACGCCTGGCGCAGGCGCTGGAGAGCTTCGAGCACGTCGAGGCGATCATCGGGGTAGACAACAAGGACCCGCGACGCGAGCTCGAACGCACGGAGTTCGTGAAAGTCTCGAACCAGCACTCGCTGCTGCAGCGGATCGTGCGGGCCGCCGAGATCGACACGGTCATCGACACCCGCCTGGTCGTCAACTCGCTGATGGCGCCGCCTCGCCTCGCCCACGAGAACAACGTCATCGGGACCATGAACATCCTCGCGGCGTGCACCGGCAAGGGCTCGCCGGTTCGCAACTTCATCTTCAAGAGCTCCACCCACTACTACGGGGCCGAGCAGGACGACCCCGCCTTCTTCACGGAAGAGATGCGACGGCCGCATCCGCCGCACTCGGCGCTCGAGCGCGACATCGTCGAGGCGGAGGAGGCGGTGACCGAGTTCGCGCAGCGAAACCCCGAAGTCAGAGTCACCGTGCTTCGGTGTGCGAACGTGCTGGGGCCCGACGTGGACACGGCGTTCACCCGGATGCTGCGCCTGCCGCTGGTGCCGATGGTCCTCGGCTTCGATCCTCGCCTTCAGTTTGTGCACGAGGACGACGTCGTCCACGCCTTGGAGCACGCCGCTTTCCACCCCGCGCCGGGCGTCTTCAACCTCGCTGCCGACGGGGTGCTCGCCCTGTCGGAAGTCATCGGCCTGCTGGGCAAGCGGCCCGCGCCGGTGCTGCCGCCGTGGGGGACGGGGCTCGTCGCGGCGCCGCTTCGCCGGCTCGGCTTCCGGATCCCGGACGAGGCGCTGAACCAGCTTCGCTTCGGCCGCGGGGTGGACAACCGTCGCTTCAAGGCCACGGGGTTCAGCTACGGCTACACGACCCGCGAGACGGTGCTGAGGCTGGGCGAGCACCTGCGGCTGGCGGCGGTCAGGCGCGGCGTCGAGCGGACCTACACGTACGAGCGTGAGGTGGAGGAGTTCCTGCGCTGGAGCCCGTACGTGCGACGCGAGCGCCCGGGCGAGCGCGGCGGGGCCGCCGTCGATCGCGAGCCGCTCGAGATCTGATCGCGCAACCAGGGTTGCGTCGCGCGTAAAGCGCTGGAGGCGCCCGCGTCCCTCCCTACACTTGGCTGGTCGCCGACGCCGGTGCTCGAGCCGTGGGACGCAGAGCTCAGATAGCCCTTGTCGCCGCAGTGGCAGCGCTGCTGCTGCTCGCCGTTGGCGCGTACGCGGTCGACCGGGCGAACTCGGACAAGATCGCGGACGGCGTCAGGGTCGGCGACGTCAACGTCGGGGGTATGTCCACCGATCAGGCGCGAAAACGGCTTCAGGCCCGGGTCGCAAAGCCGGTCGAGAAGCCGGTCACCGTGACCTTCGAGGGCACCGACTACACGCTCAGCCCCAAGCGCCTGCAGCTCCGCGCCGACGTCGACGGGATGGTCGACGCGGCGCTCGACGCAAGCCGCGACGGCGACCTGCCAACGCGCGTATGGCGCTATGCGACCGGTGGCGCGGTCGACCGCGAGATCGCCCCGCAGATCGCCTATTCGGCCTCCGCGCTGGACGGCTTCGTGAGCCAGGTTGCCGACGAAGTCAACCAACCAGCACGTGACGCCAGCGTCGCCCCGTCCCCGACCTCGCTAAACCCGGTCCCCGCCCAGGACGGGGTGACGGTCCGCGCCGACCGGCTTCGCGCCCGCGTCCGCTCGGCCATCGACCGTCCGGGTAAGCGCACCGTCCGCGCTCCGGTCGAGACCGTGAAGCCCGAGGTGACCACCGACGAGCTCGCCCAGCAGTACCCCACCTACATCACGATCGACCGCGGCGGCTTCCAGCTGCGCCTGTGGAAGGACCTGAAGCTGGTCAAGACCTACACGATCGCGGTTGGCCAGGCCGGCCTCGAGACCCCGGCCGGCACGTACACGATCAACGACAAGCAGGTGAACCCGGCCTGGCACGTGCCCGACTCCGACTGGGCGGGCGACCTGGCGGGGCAGGTGATCCCACCGGGGCCGGACAACCCTCTTCAGGCGCGCTGGATGGGCTTCTTCGACGGCGCCGGGATCCACGGGACCAACGACGTCGGCTCGCTGGGCAGCGCCGCTTCGCACGGCTGCGTGCGGATGGCGGTCCCCGACGTGATCGAGCTTTACGACCAGGTCCCCCTCGGCACCCCCATCTACATCGGCAACTGAGGGCCCTGCAAAGCTTCGGATTTCGGCGTCCTCGGCCTCGCCTCGCTCACGTACGTTCTGAGTACGCTCGCTTCGCCGCTCGGCCTGCGTTCACCGAACTCCTCGCTTTTCGGGCCCTCCTCGCCGGGCTCGCTTTTCGGCGCCTGTCAGCCCTGCGCGGGCAGGCTTGAGCGGGCGACCGGCGAATTGTTCGGCATGGATGCCCCGCCCGGCTCAAAGCCGGAGATCAGCCCTGCCTGGGAGGCCGCGCTGCAGCGCTTCGAGCGCGAGCTTCGCACCCGTGGCTGCTCACCCCACACGCTGCGGGCCTATGGGGGGGACCTCGCGGAGTTGGCGGAGTGGGCCAGCGGCCGGGGCAGGGACCCCGGCGAGCTCTCCTACCGGGACCTTCGGGCGTACGCGGCCGCCCTCTCGGAGCGCCGCTTAGCGCGCTCGAGCGTCGCTCGCAAGCTGGCGGCGGTTCGAAGCTTCCACGACCACCTGACCCGCGCGGGGGCCGCAGCCCAGAACCCCGCCGAGCTCCTGCCGACGCCGAAGCGCGGCACCCGCCTTCCCCGGGTTCTGGGACCGGACGAGATCGCTGCCCTGCTCGACCGCATTCCTGCTTCGGGGCCGCTGGAGGTCCGCGATCGGGCCCTGTTCGAGCTCGCCTACGCCTGCGGGCTGCGGGCCGAGGAGATCGTCAGGCTGGAGGTGGACGCCCCGGAGTTCGAGTCCGAGGCCCTACGGGTGAGCGGCAAGGGGGACAAGACGCGGTTGGTCCCGATGGGTGAGCCCGCCCAGCGGACCCTGGAGCGCTACCTGCAGGCCGGGCGCCCGGCGCTGGTGGTCGACCGCTCCGAGCGGGCGCTGTTCCTGTCTCGGCGTGGCCGCCGGCTCTCCCCCTCCGACGTCCGTCGCCGGCTCGATCGCTGGGTGCGCGAGGCCGCCGTGGCGGGGCACGTGTCGCCGCACACGCTTCGCCACTCGTTCGCCACCCATCTGCTCGAGGGCGGGGCCGATCTGCGCTCGATTCAGGAGCTCCTCGGCCACTCCAGCGTCTCCACGACCCAGGTCTACACGCGAGTGGAGCCGGAAAGACTGCGCACGGAGTACGCACGCTCTCACCCGCGAGCGTGACGGGCGAGGAATAACTTTTCGACCGGAGGCCTGATGGAGACGAACGTCAAAGCCGTCGAGCTTCGCGACTTGTGGCGCCGCTACAAGGAGCAGGGGGATCAGCGGGCCCGCGAGCGCCTCGTCGTCGCGTACTCGCCCCTGGTTAAGTTCATTGCCGGCCGGATGGCCTCCGGGCTTCCCTCCCACGTGGAGGAGGGCGACCTGATCTCCTACGGCCTGGTCGGCCTGATCGGGGCGATCGAGCGCTTCGAGCCGGCGCGCGAGATCAAGTTCGAGACCTTCGCCGTAGCCCGCGTGAAGGGCGCGATCATCGACGAGCTGCGCTCGCTCGACTGGGTGCCCCGCTCGGTCCGCGCCCGCGCCCGCCAGGTCGAGAAGGCCCACGCCAAGCTCGAGGCCGAGCTGCAGCGGGCGCCGACCGACGAGGAGATGGCGGCCCAGATGGAGATCTCGGTGGACGAGTTCCAGGACGCGCTGCTCGAGATCGCGAACTCCTCGGTGCTCGCCCTGGACGACCTGTGGACATTCGCCGACCCCGAGGGCGGTGGGGGACAGGTGTCGGTGCTGGACACGCTCGAGGACGCGGGGGCGGTGGATCCCCAGGCCGAGGCCCAGGCCTCGGAGCTGAAGGACCGCCTGGCGGACGGGATCGAGTCGCTTCCCGAGCGCGAGCGGCTGGTGGTGGCGCTCTACTACTACGAGAACCTCACGTTGCGGGAGATCGGCGAGGTCCTGGGGGTGACGGAGTCCCGAGTGTCCCAGCTTCACACCAAGGCCGTGCTGGCGTTGCGCTCGCGCTTTCAGGCGAGATCCGACTTCTGAGGTCGCATATATTCCGTCGCGATGGCGCATAAGCCAGCCGACCGGATCCGAAACGTCGCTCTGCTGGGCCACCGGGGAAGCGGGAAGACGAGCCTGGCGGAAGCGCTGCTGTTCGAGGCGGGGGTGGTCAACCGCCTGGGCAGGGTGGAGGACGGCGCGACCGTCTCCGACTTCGAGCCCGACGAGCAGGAGCGGGGGATGTCGATCGGCGCCAGCGTGGCGTCGTTCGAGTACTCCGACCGCAAGATCAACCTGATCGACACGCCCGGTGACCCGAGCTTCGTCGCGGACACCCTCGCCGCGCTGCGCGTCGCCGACGCGGCGGTCGTGGTGGTGAACGCGGTGATGGGGGTGGAGGTCCACACGGAGCGGCTTTGGAACCGGGCAGACCGCGAGGGCCTCGCACGTCTCGTGTTCGTGAACATGCTCGACCGCGAGCGCGCCGACTTCTTCCGGGCGCTCGACTCGCTGAAGCAGGCCTTCGGCGCCCACGTGGTCGCCACCGAGATCCCGATCGGCTCTGAGCACGAGGTTCGCGGGGTCGTGGACCTGATCGACATGAAGGCCTACGAGTACGTGGGAGAGGAGCGCGACAGCGCCAAGGAGATCGAGATCCCCGACGATTTGCGCTCACAGGCCGAGGAGTACCGCGAGAAGCTCATGGACGAGGTGGCCGAGAACTCCGACGAGCTCATGGAGCGCTACCTGGAGGGGGAGGAGATCTCCCACGAGGAGCTGATCACCGCGCTGAAGAAGGGCGTCACGGAGGGTCACCTGTTCCCGGTCACCTGTGGCGTGGCGACCAAGAACCTCGGCACCAACCGGCTTCTCGACGCGTTCGTGGAGGACGTCCCCTCGCCGGCGATGCGCGGGGCGGTCGCGGCGCTCGACGCCGACGGCAACGAGATCGAAATCGAGCCCGACCCCGACGGCGAGCTGATCGCCTACGTGTTCAAGACGACCGCCGACCCGTACACCGGGCGGATCAACATGCTGCGTGTCTTCTCGGGCGTCCTGCGGTCGGACTCGCAGGCGTTCAACGCCACCCGCAAGGCGAAGGAGCGGATCGGCCAGCTTGCGTCGCCGCGTGGCAAGGAGACGTCGCCGGTCGAGGAGCTTGGCCCCGGCGACATCGGAGCGGTGGCGAAGCTTCGCGAAACCCGGGCCGGCGACGTCATCGCCGCCAAGGACGCTGGCATCTCGTTCCCGCCCCTGGACCTGCCGGCGCCGGTGATGGCGTTCGCCTACGAGCCGAAGTCGAAGGGCGACGAGGAGAAGGCCGCGGCGGCGGTCCGCCGGCTCACCGAGGAGGACCCCACCCTGGACGTGCACCGGGACCCCGAGACGGGCGAACAGATCATCGCCGGCCTCACCCAGGTCCACGTCGAGGTGATCGTCGATCGCATGAAGCGCCGCTACGGCGCCGAGATCGAGCTGCACCCCCCGCGGGTGCCCTACCTGGAGACGATCAGAAAGCCCGCCAAGGCCCACGGCCGCTACAAGAAGCAGACCGGAGGGCGAGGGCAGTTCGGCGACTGCCACATCGAGATCGAGCCCGCCGAGGCGGGGGCAGGGTTCGAATTCGTGAACGCGATCAAGGGCGGCGTGATCCCGTCGGGGTTCATCCCCGCGGTCGAGAAGGGGATCGCCGAGGCGATGCAGCGCGGGGTCCTTGCCGGCTATCCGGTGAAGGACCTGCGGGTGCGGCTCTACGACGGGCAGCACCACACGGTCGACTCCTCCGAGATGGCGTTCAAGATCGCGGGGTCGATGGCGTTCAAGCAGGCCGCCGCGGAGGCGGAGCCCTACCTGCTCGAGCCGATCGTGCAGATGACGATCACGATTCCCGAGGACACGGTGGGGGACGTGGTGGGGGACCTGAACTCGCGCCGGGGGCGGCCGCTCGGCATGGAGCCGAAGGGTTCGATGACCGAGATCAAGGCCGAGGTCCCGATGGCCGAGGTGCTCGACTACGCACCCGACCTGCGGGCGATCACCGGCGGACGGGGCGACTACACGATGCAGTTCGAGCGCTACGAGGAGGTCCCGGCCCACATCGCGCAGAAGGTGATCGCCGACGCGCAGGCCGGAGACGAGGAGCAGGTCAAGGCCTAGGCGGCAAGGGCACGCCCGCGTCCTCGCCGGGCACGTTGCTACGTTGAAGCGGTGGCGCACGAGCAGCGCGACCCCTACCCGCACTGCGAGGTCTGCGGGCGCACCATCCTCAAGGGCGAGCAGACGCACGCGTACGTGACCACCCAGGCCCAGCGCCTGGAGGTCTGCGTGCTGTGCCGCCCACGAGCTGAGGCGTCCGGGTGGATCCCCGCCGAGCGCGCGGGTAAGCTGATCCAGGCCCCGGCCGGCCGGGGGCGCCCCGGCGAGGCGCTTCGAAAGCGCCTGGGGCAGGCGGCCGCCCGCGCACGGGCAGGCGCCCGCCCTCGCCGCCGGGCCGAGCGGCGAAACGGCGACGCCGCCGAGGGCTCGAAGCAGGCGCAGGACGCGGCGCCGCCGCCGGTGCCAGCCGCCTCGGAGGAGCCCCAGGTGGATAGGGCCCCAAGCTCACAGGCCCAGCAGGCGCCGAAGCGGGCCCGCTCGCAGCCGAAGCGCCAGTCCAAGCCGGAGCCGGCGGGCGAAGCGGCCTCCAAGCAGCCGCGCCCGCGGCGTGGGCCCGAGGCGCTCGTTCGACGCGGAGTGCAGCGCTTCAACGACAGCGAGGAGACGCGCAAGGTGGCCGGCCTGATCCGCTCGCTCGGCGAGCCGCGGGCCGCCGTGCGAGGCGATGCCTCGCGCCAGCTCGCGCTGGTCACGGTCGCCTGGGAGCTCTCCTGGTACCAGTGGGAGGTGGCGAGCGACGGGGACGGCGTGCCGGTGCGCGAGGTCGCCAAGGGCGATGAGGTCACCGAGCTGGCCGAGGGCGAGCGCGCCTGGAACGCCGCCGTCGCCGAGGACGGGACGCTGCGCTTGAAGTCGGCGTCCGCGCGCCGCAAGTCGTCCGCGAAGAGCGCGTGAGCCCCAGCGCTTGAGCACACGGCTCGTCGTGAGCGTCGACGGGGGAGCGCGCGGCAACCCCGGCCCGGCGGCGATCGCTGCCGTACTCACCACGCCGGACGGCCAGGTGGTCGAGGAGGGCGCGCAGACGATCGGGGCCGCGACCAACAACGTGGCGGAGTACCGGGCGCTCCTGTTCGGGATCGAGCGCGCTCAGGCGCTCGGCGCCGACGAGCTCGAGCTGGTGGGCGACTCGGAGCTCATCGTGCGCCAGGTGCGGGGCGAGTACAAGGTCAAGGACGCCGCCCTGCGTGACCTTCATTCGCAGGCGCGCCAGGCCCTCGACGGATTCGATCGGTGGTCGATCCGGCACGTGCGCCGCGAGGAGAACGCCCGCGCCGACGCCCTCGTCAACGAAGCGCTGGACGGGGCCTCGTAGCCGTACCGGCTCTTGGGCCCCGGGAAGTCGCTGGTATCAGCGGGTGGCCGCTTTGAACAGGTTCACGCGGCCGAAGCCGAAGCTCGGGTCACGACCCGGCGAGCCGAGATCGTCGGTTGCCGCGTTCAGCCGCGTCACCGTGCCGGCGGCGGTCAGCCCGGGGTGGAGAGTGCGGATAACCGCGGCAACGCCGGAGACGTGTGGGGTTGCCATCGAAGTCCCAGACAGCCTCGTGTAGCTGGTGTTGCTCGAGTCATAGCTCGACAGAACGTCGACCCCGGGCGCCGCCACCTGAACGTCGCGGTTGGCGTTGGAGAAGCTCGCGCGCCGGTCGCGGTTGTCGGTTGCCGCCACCGAGACGACGTTGCCGTAGGCGGCGGGATAGTTGAGCGTGGCGTCGCCGTCGTTGCCCGCGGCCGCCACCAGCACCGAGCCATTGACGCCACCGCCCTGCCAGGCGTAGTTCACCGCCTCGCGCAGGGTCGTGGACCCTCCGCCGCCGAGGCTCATCGAGATCACCCTCGCCCCCTTGTCGTGGACCCAGGTGATGCAGTTGGCGACGTCGGCGGTGGTGCCGGTGCCGAGCGGGCCGCTGAGCGCCCGGCAGATGGCGAGCGGCGAGTCGAACGCCACCCCCGCGACGCCCTTGTGGTTGTTGGCCCTGGCGGCGACCGTGCCGGCCACATGGGTCCCGTGGCCGTTGTCGTCGGCGCAGGAGCCTTCACGGATCGAGCCGACGGTCGTGCCGGGGACGAGCCCGATCGAGCGCGCGCAATTGGTCATCTTCCCGGCCAGGTCCTCGTGCGTGGCGCGGATCCCCGTGTCCACGATTCCCACCTTCGCCCCGCCGACGCCCGGGAACCCGCCCAGCCCGGCTGCCGTCCAACCCTCGGGTGCGTCGATGTCGGCGTCCCTGATGCCGCCCGCCTGGCCGATGTTGTTGAGCCCGTAGAGCTGGCCGAAGAGCGGGTCGTTGGGGATCGCGCTCGCCCGCAGGATCAGGTTCGGCTCCGCGTAGGCGACCAGGGGTGAGCGCGCAAGCCTCGCTGCCGTTTCGCGTGGGTCGCCCGGGATCCTGAACACCCGTACGCCGACCCGCCGGACGGCGACCACCTGGCGGCCGAGGTCCAGGCGCTCTCTCAGCGCCCTGTGCCCCAGCGCCGAGCCAGCCGGGCTGGGCTTGACGATTACCTGATGGGGCGCGTAGGGGGCGCCGGCAGCCGATCCGGCGAACAGCGCGCCCGCGACGAGCGCAAGGACCCCTGCCGTGGCGATGCGCGACATCAATACCTCCTCGGCCCCAAACGGGGCTGACCGAACCTCAAGTGGTACCCATGCGGAGAGTCGCACAAACGGACGCAAGGAGTCGCAGATCGAGCGGACCTCGGCGCCGCTCCTTGCGCCGCGCCCCACCTCGCGCCGCGCCCCACCTCGGTTCCGACCACCAAGACCTGATCCCCTCCGCAGTCGATGATCCGCTGGACTTCATATCTGTAGTCGGCGAAGCTGGCGAGCCACTCCTCGAGGCGCCGCCTGACCCCGGCCCGGCCCCGATAGGTGGTTCCATCCTCCGGGGCGCTCCACTCGACCGCAGGATGGCAGAGAGCCATCGTCGTGGGCATGGCCTCCAACAACTGCTCCTTGCTCCCAGCCACCTCGTACCCACCGCGACGCGATCTCGACGTTCTCCTTGGACACTGCCTACCCCGAGGGCTCGTGCTTGCCTGCATGGGCTGGAGCTTCGCGGCTTGGCGCGTAGTGGCCGGGATCGGCTGCGAACTGACGCACGCAATCGAGCGAGCAGAAAAAGAACACCCTGCCATCGTGTTGAAGCTGCCCAGCCGCTTGATCCGCGTCTATGGCCATGCGGCAGACGGGATCGATGGGAAGCTCGCGATCCTGACGTCCCGTGCGCACCGCTCGGTACAGGGCTACGGGCTCCCGGACGTTCTTGAAGGTCGCGAAGCCGTGGCGGCTGAGCTCCACTCCTTCGAGGGATCCGGCAGCTTTCAGGGTCGCTTCGCTCAGCAGAACCTCGCCACCTCCAGCGGCGGCAGAGATGCGAGCAGCGAGGTTGACCGTTGCCCCGAACCAATCCCCCTCGCGCTCGATCGCGGGACCGGTGTGCATGCCAACTCGAACGACCGGAAACCGGGGCCTTGCTCCGAGCTCGTCCACGATCCGCAGCGCCAACACAACCGCCTCATGGGGGTCATCGACCCGAATCATCATCGCGTCGCCGATCGTCTTGACCTCCTCGCCTGCATGGTCGGAAAGGAGGCCTCGCAGCAAGGCGCAGAACTCCTGCACAAGGTCAACCGCCTCCTCATCGCCGTGGGCTTCGGTGAGGGCCGTGAAACCTGCCAGGTCCGCGAACAGGAAGGTATGCGCGGGGCCTGTTTCCAAGGTCGGGAACTTACGGGTGAGGGCGGGGATCGTCAGGCTGCTCGGATTCGTCCGCAAGTAGGTCCTTCCGCTCGCGGTACTCCTCCACGGAAACCTCACCGGCAGCGAACCGTCGATCCAGCAAGGCGCCCGGGGTTTCCAGGTCGGCGCGAATTCTCCGGCTGTGCGTCAACTCGCGGATCAGCCAGACGGCCGCCCCGATGATCAGGCCCCAGAACAGCAGCATCCCCAGCATCATCACGATCCACCAACCAGCGCCGAAGTCGCTGTGCATGTCGAATCCATCAGCGAGAAGAACGACGGCAACTTGCATGGTCATCCTCGCTGAGCGCGGCCCGCTAGCCACATGTGTGAGTGGTTCATCTGCCTGCTCCTCGGTTCGTCCGCTGCTCCTTCTCGTCCGCTGGCAAATCTGCGCTGCAGCAGTATCTCGCGCCGACAGAGGCAAGGACAGCCGAGCTTGCAGGCAGCTCCACGGAGGCGAGGAGCCAAGTGAAGGGGGCGGCCACGACTCCTTCGACTCTCCTCCACAAGTGCTGCCAGGGGAGTCCGTTCCCGAACCGGAGTAGGGCCGCCCCCGCGCGAATGGTGCCGACCATGGGCCAGGATCTCTACCGGCCGGTTACCTGCTAGTGGGTAGAACAGATGGCCATTTTGCGAGACGCTGCGCCCTCCTTCGACAGCCCGGCGGCTTCGAGGGCCACCGCTTCCGTTCTGTAGAAGCACCACCACGCGACCCTCCTGTCACGGACGCGGAAGGCCTGCCACACCGTCTGGCCCAGCTCGACACCCTCGGCCTCCCCGGTCAGCCGCACGCGGCACACGCCCGCGTCGTTCGAGGTCTCAGCCTCCTCGATCACCGAGTGCATCCCGCCGAGCGAGAGGCCCACCGTCTGCCATCAATCACGGACACCCGCGTGACCCCGATAGTCGCGGCCCTCGGCCTCGGCAACCAGCGACCGAAACGCGACCTCGAAGCCGCAGGTATCTGCCCTGTCCGGATCCCTCTCGAAGTGTGTGCAGCCAGGCCAGTCGCCTCCAGTCGCCCTCCATCAGCACAGCGACATCGCCCGCAGTATCTCGCCTGCGGAGCGGGCAGAATCCCGCGACCTTGCCGAACGATGCCCAAACAGCCCCGACGGACCCGCTGAGCTCGATCTTCATCCGCTTTCTGAAGTTCGGTGCCCTGGCCTGGGGCGGACCGGCGGCGCAGATCGCGATGGTCAAGCGCGAGTGCGTGGACGAGGAGCGGTGGCTGTCCGAGGAGTCGTTCAAGAAGCTGCTCGCCGTCTACCAGGTGCTTCCTGGTCCCGAGGCACACGAGCTTTGCGTCTACTTCGGTCGGCTGCGCGGCGGCAAGCTCGGAGGCTTCGTTGCCGGACTCGGCTTCATGCTCCCGGGATTCATCCTCATGCTCGGCCTCTCGATCCTCTACGTCGAGGCCAACCTTGCGGGCAACCTGGAGGAGCTTTTCTACGGCCTCACGGCGGCAGTGGGAGCGCTGGTCGCCAGAGCGCTGCTAAGACTGGGCCGCTCCTTCGTCACCGACGTCCCGCTGGCGGTGATCGCGGCAGCCGCGTTCGCGCTTACGCTCTGGACCTCGGTCAGCTTCGTGCTGGTCTTGCTCGGGGCCGGAATCGCCTACGAGCTGTGGACCAACGGGCGGCGGTGGATTCGCAGCGCCCACTCGGTGACGCCGGTGGTTTCGGTGCTGGTCGTGGTAGCGGGGGCGGTTACCTTCTCATTGACCGCCCAAATCTTCTTCGAGGGGTTGAAGGCGGGATTGCTGACCTTCGGCGGCGCTTACACGGTGATCCCGTTCCTCCGAGAGAGTTCCGTTGCCAGCCACCACTGGCTGACCAGTTCGGAGTTCGTGGACGGACTGGCGTTGTCCGGCATCCTGCCGGCCCCGTTGATCATCTTCTCCACCTTCGTCGGCTATCTGGCTGGCGGACTCGGGGGCGGCTTGGCGATGACGGTCGGAATCTTCCTCCCGGCGTTCGTGTTCCCGATCTTTCTGCATCGCTACCTCGTCGCTGTTGCCGAGAACGACCGACTGCGCCCGTTCCTGCTCGGCGTGGCGGCTGGAGTGACCGGACTGATCGCCTCGGTCACGGTGGACATCCTGGAGACGAGCGTGGTCGATGTCTACACGGGGATCCTCGCCATCGGCGCGTTCCTGGTCCTCACTCGCTTCCACGGAAAGCTCACGGTGCTCTACGTGGTCCTCGGCTCAGGAGCTATCGGGGCGTTGCTCCAGATCACCGTGGTGTAAACGGATTTCCCAAGGGGGTCGGCGAAGGTCGAACCGAGGCGGGTCACGGATCCCAGCGCATGAACCAGATGTGAGGCCCGCCGTCGGGAACGTCGGCATGGTCGACAACCCGGAACCCGTGCCGTTCATAGAGCGGCACATTGCGAAGGTTCCCCGTTTCGAGCAGCGCTCCGCGTCCTTCGTCACGCGCCTGGTCGAGCCCACAGCGGATCAGCGACGAGCCGATTCCCCGGCCCCGCGCCACAGGCTCCACCGCAAGGGAGTCCAGCAGCGCCAGCGGGTCGTCGGGATGCTTCGACTCAACCCAGTCCCACAACCGGTCGAAGCGCCGCGCTCCGTCTTCGCGCTCGTAGACGCTGCGCATAGCCAGATTCCCGTCGTCCACGGCGTCCATCTGATCGGCAGGTATCCAGATCAGCGCGCCGGTCGCCGTGCCCGCCTCCCAGACCATCCCGAGCCGCATCGGCTTCTCCATGAACAGCTCGAAGGCCCGAACCAGTCGCTCCTCGACGTCATCACAGTCGCCCAACGGCCATCGCATCATCGGCTCGACCGCAAACGCCCGCCCGAGCACTGAGGCCAGCGCCGAGATGCGGTCGGGCGTGGCCCGGGAGATTTCCACGTTCGCCTGCGACATCGCCTAGTCGGAAAGCCCAGCGGCGTCGAGGGCATCGGCCCGCTCCCTGTAGCCGCCCGCGAGTCGGGCCACCTTGCCGTCACGCAGCGTCCACACGTTGAAGATGCGCATCTCGGTCTCCACGCCGCTACCGCGCCCCGTCCCCAAGACGCTGACTTCGGCAACCACCTGGTCACCGCCATCAATCAAGTCATGGACCTCGAACCGGAAGTCGTCCCAGACATCCTCGATCACGCCAAGGAGCCGCGCAAAGCCCTCGTAACCGCGGTAGACGTCCGGGTTCATGATGTTTCGCGAGAGGTCAAACTCAACCTCGGGGTGAAGGAACTCCGACATGCGCGGGAACTCGCGCTTGTTCATCGCCTCATATCCCCGGCGCACGATCTCCAGGTTCTCCTGCGACACGTCTCGCGGAGTATGTCGGGCGCACGGTGGCAGGCAGGGGGAGCCCCCCGGGAGTCCGTCATTGGATGGCAACCACGAGCTTGGCACGGGAGCGCCACCCCCTGGGAGGGAACGAGCGGCGCTCCCCGCGAGGGACGCAGGTTGCGTGCAGGAGTCCCTCGTGGTGCGATCTGGATGAGAGAACCCGCCTGGTCTCGTCCACTCAGGCAGGCCGAACATGAGCCTATCCGCCTGGCCGGGCGGCGTGGGGATGGGGTGGCGGGCATCCCCCAACGTGCGGTCTTTTCCAGGCCGGCCGGGGGCTCACGGGCGCGCGCGGCCGCTAACTTGCAGCTGGCGCCACGTCGAAGCTGAACATCATGCCGCTCTCGTGATGCTCGGCGATGTGGCAATGCGCCATCCAGCGGCCCGGGTTGCTGACATCGAGGAGGATGTCCACGGTTTCGCCGGTTCGCACCAGCACCGTGTCCTTCCAGGCAAGGTTCGGCTCGGGAACCCCGTCGCGGCCGATGACCAGGAACCGCCCAGCCCCGTGGACGTGGAAGGGATGGTGCATCGGGTGGTCGCCAGCCATCTCGTTGAGTAGCCGGATCTTCACCTGGTCTCCGACCCGAAACCGCCACTCGATGTCGGCGTTCTCGGCGTCGGTCTGGCGGTCGATCAGCTTCCAGCGCATGTTGGCCGGGGTCGTCAGCCGGTTGACCTCGACCATGTCGTCTTCCCACTCGATGCCGTCCGCGGTGGCATGGTCGTGTCCATGCTCATGCTCGTGGTCCGGGCCATCGGCGGCTTCGGAAACCAGTTGGGAGGGGAGCAGCTTCATCCCGCACTCGGGGCAAAGCCCGGGCTCATCCCTGACCACGTCTGGATGCATCGGGCAGGTGTAGCCGCTGTCCGTGGCCTCCATCGCGACCAGCTTCATTCCGCACTCTGGGCAGTGGCCGGGATCGGCGCTGACGACCTCCGGGTGCATCGGGCAGGCATAGATCACCTGTCCCTCCGGCGTCCCCATATCCATCTCTGCGATGAACGCCAGGACCTTGTCTGGCTCGGCATCCAGATATGGAGCGACCCGCTCGCGCTCGGCCACCATGTCCTCATTCGTGCGCAGGACCTCGAACTGACTGCTCAGGTCGGGGTCGGCGCGCTCGTCGCTGACGCTGATCGTCGCCATCGAATAAACCCGACTCGGCGTGCGGTGTTCGAGCGTCAGGTCCCCGACCCGCTCGAAGAGCACATCGACGACCGCCCGCTCTGAGGGAGCAAGGATCACCTCCTCGACGAACCGCTCGTGCTCGACCCTTCCGCTGTCGCCACCGACCAGCTTCATCCGCGCACCCGGCAGGGCGGCATTGAACACCCGAGTGTTGGCGGTGTTCGTGAGATAGAAGCGGACGACCTCGCCCCGTTGGGCCTTCAGTGAGAGGTCGCTCTGCCCGTTGATTAGCAACACATCGCCGAAGCGACCCATCGCCGAATGCGTTGTCTGAGTCCGACTGAAAGGGGCCACCCTGCCGTCTTCGAGCAGAATGTCGTCGAGCGTCAGGGCGATCTCGCGGTTGACCGGAAGCCAGTAGTCAACGCCCGTTGGCTCGACCAGGATGTTGCCGTAGAGGCCCATCTCCTGGCCGTAGTCCTCGCGAATGTGCGGGTGATACCAATAGACGCCCGGGTCGGGGAAGCTGCACCGCACCGAGAACCTGCCCCCGACGGGGATCGCGGCCTGCGTCTCGTGGGTGCCGTCGTAGCGATTGTCGAGCCGCAGGCCGTGCCAGTGGACGGTGGTTTCCATGTCGCCCTGATTCTCGATCTCGACCGTGATCTCGCCACCCTCGGGCACCTTGAGGATGGGACCGGGGATCGAGCCGTTGTAGGCGAGCATCCGCACCGTTGCGTCGCCGAGGCGCTTGACCACCGGCGCGATTCGCAGGTCGAAGCGGTCACCGTCGCGAAGCTCGACCACCTCTGTGGACCTGGCCTCGGGAAGGCCTTCGATCTGGGTAGGGAAGTGTTCGGAGCCTGTGGTCAAGTCACCACCCGTTGGGCTACCCGCGGCAGGGGTGAGGAAAACGACGAGGGGCTGCAGCGCCTACTTTGAGAGCCCAGCGGCTTCGAGGGCTTGGCTTTCGTCCGTGTAGACGGTGCTGCGGGCCAGCTTTCCGTCGCGCACGACCATGACCACCCAGAAGCGCTGCTCGATTGGGACGCCGCCGCGCGACCCACGCGCGTTGATCCAGCCAGTTACCAGCACCCGCTCGCTATCCACGGCCTTTGTCTCCTCGACGCTGGAGTTCCAGTCCTCCCCGAACATCTCGCGCCAACTCGTCAGCCACTCCCGAAAGCCTGGTGCTCCTCGGTAACCACCGCCCTCGACCAACGATTGGACCGTGAACATCTCATGGTCAGGGCGAGCAAGCTCGTTCAGGGTCTCGTAGTCCGGCGTCGGCCTACGCCACGCCGCCTCACAGGCTCGCCGCGCCACTTCCACGTTCTCCTGCGACATCGCCTGCTCCGAAAGCCCAGCGGCTTCGAGGGCCTCGGCTCGCTCCTGGAACAGCCGAAGGCGTGTGATCTCCCCGTTCTCGACGGTGAAGACAAGAGCGCTTCTCGCCGTCACCTCAATCCCGTCGCGACCCCACATGTGCGCGGTGTTCCAGACCACGACTTCGGACCCCACCTCGGTGAGGTCGTGGGTCTCTAGTTGGGAATCCTCAAATGTCGACCAGAACACGTCCCAGAAAGCTTTCTGCTGCTCCCGACCCCGATAGACACCGCTGTACGGTGCTCGGGCACGCGACCAGTCAATCTCCGCGTCGGAGCGAAATGAGGCCACGTACGCGGCCTTATCGCGCCGGATCCAGGCTTCGAGATGGCTCCGCACCACGTCCACGTTCTCCTGCGACATCGCCTACTCCGACAGCCCTGCGGCTTCGAGGGTCTGACCCCAGTCGTTCCAGAATCTGACGCGGGTGGCCTTGTGATCCCTGAACGTACAGGCAAGGCCGACCCTCCACTCCATGGGCACCCGGCTGCTGGTGCCGTGGCCGACAAACCGGTAGAGCGCGACGACTTCATCGCCCGACTCCTCAAACAGCTCTGGCTCGACGCGAAGATCGTCGAAGAACTGGAGCAGGTCCTCAACCGACTTCCGTGCCTCATCACGACCGTGGTAGACCGCCGCGTCAGGAATATCCGGAGGGGTGTGCCATTCGACCTGCGGATCGCACATCTTCATAAATGTGTCCAAGTCCCGGTCGTTGAAGGCTTCGACCGACCGACGCACAATTTCCACGTTCTCCTGCGACATCGCCTACTCCGACAGCCCCGCGGCTTCGAGGGCCTGATCCTTTTCCAGGATGGACTCGATTCGCACGATCTTTCGCTCCCGGAGGGTGAACACCATGAAGAACACCTGCGACATCTCGATCCCGCTCGCCTTGCCCTCGCCTCCCTGGACCGCGTCGGCCAACACGATGTCACCCACCGCCCGAAGGTCTCTCGCTTCGACCCTGTAGCTCTTCCAGTTGTCAAGGAACCCGCGCATGTACTTGCGTATTCCGTCTGGACCGCTGGTCTCGACCGGCTCAGGGAAGGGATGTCGAACGATGAAGACGACATGGGGGTCGAGATCGTCGAATCCCGCGCCGAAATCCCCAGTCGACCAGCCGTCGAAGATCCGCTTGACGATCTGGACGTTCTCCTGCGACATCGCCTACTCCGAGAGTCCTGCGGCTTCCAGGGCAGCGGCTCGATCCTCCCCGAAGTACGTCCATTCGGCGGGCCGACCATCGCGGAACGTCCACAGGTTCCAGACGACCGCCTCAACCCCGACGCCGCTCATGTTGCCGCGACCGCCGTAGCGAATCA
Source organism: Solirubrobacterales bacterium (assembly GCA_044871225.1). Lineage (GTDB taxonomy): Bacteria > Actinomycetota > Thermoleophilia > Solirubrobacterales > 70-9 > AC-56. Next base: position 7,417 of record JBIOZP010000059.1, on the reverse strand, counting down.
GCACGAGGACCTTGTCGTCGGCGTCGATCAGTTCTTCGACCTTCAAGCTCGCCCCATCTGCCCAGGTCGAGTCGAGATCCCGGTAAAAGGCACGCATCTCGTCTGGCCCGCGAAGGACCACGGGGTCCAACAGCCGCCGCGATAGATCAACAACGAAATCCGATGGCAGGAGGCTCCAGGCTTCCTCATCGCCACGGTCGATCAGGGAGTAGAAGCTCCGCACGACCTCGACGTTCTCCTGCGTCATCTCTACTCCGAGAGACCAGCGGCCTCGAGGGCCGAATCCTGGTCGGGATAAGCGCGCCAGCGAACGACCTTCCCGCCTCGAATCGTGAACACCAAGCCATACGGCTGTACCTCGGTGACGATTCCGCTATGTCGTCCCCATTGGCGCTGGTTTCGGATCAGGGCGACCACCTCATCACCCGCGTCGACCACATCCTGAAGCTCGAAGTCGAGGTCGCTCCACGCCGAAAGCCAGTTCCGCCAGTAAGCCCTGACGCCCTCGTGCCCGTGGTAAATCCCGGCGGTGTCAGGCAGCCCTACCACCATTCGTGACGCATCCCATTCGATCTCGGGGTCATAAAGCTCGAACGCCCGCTCATGTTGGCGGTGCGCGAAGTCCCCCAGCAACGCACGAACGATCTCCACGTTCTCCTTCGACATCGCCTAGTCCCGCCGCGTCGCCGCTTCGAGAGCTTTCGCGCGGTCGTTGAAGTCCTCCTGCCAGACGGCCAGGCCGTATCGGAACTTGGTCAACTGAAAGACCGGCTGGCTCACGGCCACCCCGCTGCCCGATCCCCGTCCCTTCAACTGCGCCGCGATGAGAACCCTGTCTCCCAGGTCGAAGAGTTCCTCAGGCTCAAACCGGATGTCCTCGAAGGCATCGAGCCAGGATCGCCAGACCTGGATGTAGCCCTCACGGCCATACATGACCGGGTCCAGGTCAGGGGCCAGGCCTTCCGGAGGGGCGTAGTACTCCATCGCAGCGTCGAGGCCCGTAGCGAGCAACTCGAAGTCCCGGCGATTGCCCGCCGCGTATGCCCGCTGCATCAGACGGGTGAGCAAGAGCCGCCGAAGCCGAGACCCCGGCGGCAATCGCATCCACAGACCGCCAAACAGACGGAAGAGACTCTGAAAGCGAAGGAACAGGCGTTCATCGAGGGTGCGGTGCTGCGCGGCCCTTTCCCGCGGCAGTGAGAGGGGATAGCGGACTCCGCGCACGACGTTCCCCTGCGACATCGCCTACTCCGAAAGCCCGGCGGCTTCGAGGGCTTCGGCGCGGCTGGCGAACCATTCGGCGCGGACCTGCTTTGCCTCGCGGAAGGTCGTCACAACCCAGTAATTGAACGCCACGGCTGCACCACTCGCTTTGCCACGAGCCTCGTGTCGAAAATTGGCCACGATCTTGTTGGTTCCGGCTTCGATGATGTCGCCGAATTCAAACTCGCCTTCCTCCCAGGTGGCCATCACCTCCGAGTAGAAGCTCCAAATGGCATCTGCGCCGCGGATCGGAGCGCGCTCGGGCCAATCTTTGGCGGGAACAACCTCTGCTGCGGGCTCAAATCGGGCGAGCCAGGCTGCTTTATCGCGGCGGTTGAAGGCGTCATTGGTCTGCCGAAGATTCTCCACGTTTTCCTGCGACATCGCCCGCGCAGTATCTCGCGCCTACTAGGGTGCCGCCGCACCAATGGAGGACTGGCTACTCGGCTTCTGCTTCGCCTTGGTGATTTCGGCCATCACGACTCCGGCTGGGGTCTCGGGGGCGGTGTTCCTGCTCCCGGTGCAAGTGAGCGTGCTGACGGTCCCGAGTCCTTCGGTCACGCCGACCAACCTGCTGTTCAACGTGCTGGCGATTCCCGGTGCGTTGGTGCGCTTTGCCCGCGAGCAGATACTTGCCGGTCGCCTAACTCGCCTCCTGATCATGGGCACCATGCCAGGGGCCGTGATCGGAGCCGTGATCAGGGTGGAGTTCCTTCCCGGCCCCGAGGCCTTCCTGGTCGTGATCGGATGTGTCCTCATTCCCCTCGGGTTGCTGTTGTTGGTGCACCAACCGGAGGGGGAGCCACGGGCAGCGCCGACGATCAGCGAACCCAGGCTGATCGGGTCCTCACTCCTGGTCGGGATCGTCGGAGGCATCTACGGGATCGGCGGCGGTTCGATTCTCGCCCCAGTCCTGGTATCAATGGGGCTGTCGGTTCGTGCCGTGGCTCCCGCCGCCCTGGCGGCGACCTATCTAACGTCCATCGTGGGCGTCGTCAGCTATGCAGCACTCTCGCTGGGAGGCGAGGGAGATATCGCACCGAATTGGGTGCTGGCGCTGTTCCTGGGCGCCGGTGGCCTGATCGGCGGCTACCTCGGAGCTTTAACGCAGGGACGCTTGCCGGAGCAGACGCTTCGTCGCGTCCTCGGCCTGCTGGCGCTGGCCCTCGGGATTCGTTACCTAGTGTTCGGCATCGCTTAGGGGAGGGGGCAACCTCGAACCGCAGCGATCGCGTCGAGACCGCCGAGGTGGTGATCGAGATGCCCGATCGGTGCTCGAAGGTCAGCGGCGGGATCGCCCTCAGCGCGACGACGGACTATTTAGTGACCAGTTTCCCTTTGGTAGTGACTGTGGCGTTGGCCCGGCGCAAGGCGGCGCGTTGAAGCGCTTCCAGGTCGCCTGGCCCGAGTGCGCCGCTCAGGGGAAGCCATTGGCCGTTGACGAGTCGTTGGCCGACGTATTCGATCTCCGAGTCGAGCTGAGTTGCCGCGAAGACAACGGCGCAGGTACCGGCCTTGGGGTTAGCGGAGACGGTGTCGGCTCCTTCCTCGGGCATGAACCCAACCTCGACGTCGGCGTAGCTATGGGCACCGGCGTCGTGAGCGCCGAAGCCGAGCGCCTCAGGGTCGGAGTTCCAAGCCTTGAGGCAGCGCTGCGGAGCCGCCGATGCGCGGTTAGACCCTCCCGTTGCCACGAGGAAAACGGTGGTTAGTCCCCCGAGCAGAAGCGCCGCTGCCACGGGGAAGCCGAGACGCGTTCTCTGCGACGGTCCGTGGGGTTCCCCAGGTCCACCTCCCTCGCCCATTTGGCGGAGGCTAGGGGTTGACGGTGATGCTCGCGAGTTGCTCGGCTCGCGACTCCAACTCGACCTCGAGCACCCCTTCGATGGTCGCCGGGACGTTGAACTCGACGCTGCCACCGGCCGTCCTTGCCCACGTCGTAGCCGTGAAAGTGGACCTCATCGCTGACGTCCGACTTGACCCGGAAGCGGATGTCATCGCCCTGGTTGAAGCTCAGGTCCTGGACGCCCCCGACGGGTTTCGCGTTTCGCACCACGATGGTCGGGACGCTCGACTCGGTCGGCTTGCCCCCGTTGCCCGTCTGAGCGGACGTGTTAGTCGTTGGAGGAGCTGTCGTTGGACCCGTTGTCCTGCAGGACGATGAACAGCACCACGGCGACGACGACGGCCATGGCACCCAGCCCGATGCCCAGTCTTCTCGATTGCATCGCGGCAACCTAATCAGTTCGCCTAAAGGAAGCCCAAGTGACCTCGGCGGAGCGGGACATAGGGCACCAGAACGGCTAGGCCGTGGATCAAGCCCGGCGGCGCGTCGGCGGAAACCCGCTCCAGAAGCTAGGGGGCGACATCGCCTACTCTGACAGCCCGGCGGCTTCGAGGGCATTGGCGCGGGTCGGGTACTCCTCGCAGCGCGCGGCCCTTTCCCCACGGATGAGCCATACCTGCCAAGCCTCCATCTTCACTACAACTCCACTGTCTCGGCCCCGTCCGTTCATGACGATGCCGTTGAACACATAGTCGCCAGCGTCCAGGAGCTCCGTCGGGCGCATGTCGAAGTTGTCCCAGGGTTCCAGCCAGCGCTCGAAGTAGCGGCGCAAGGCGTCGTGCCCGTCGACCGATCCATGCTCCTCGCCCGGCAGGTACTCGAAGTCCTCATGGAGGAACGGCAGCATCCCGTCTACCCCTGAGTCAGTCCAGCCTCGAAAGACCGCCCTAACGACCTCCACGTTCTCCTGCGACATCGCCTACTCCGAAAGTCCGGCGGCTGCGAGGGCGTCGGCCTGGTTCATGTACGGCTCAATCCGAATCACCTTGCCGTCCCTGAATCCATAGACCAGTGCGATGTCTGCCTCGACAGTCACACCGCTGCCTCTTCCTCTCCGGTATTCGTGCACCAGGGCCACCACCTGGTCACCGATGTCGATGGCACGGCGAAGCTCTAATCGCCGTTCTGCCCATATCCCGGAATCGACGGAGAGCGCCTCAACAACTGCCCCACGGCCGACGGTGGTAGTTCCTTCTTCCATCCCGCCGATGGCCCCAAGCAATTCGACGTCAGGGTGCATCGCCTCGATCACCCATGCGTCCATGTCTCCACCGCCGCTGTAGGCGCGTTGGACCATCTCCACGTTCTCCCGGGACATCGCCTACTCCGACAGCCCAGCGGCTTCGAAAGCGTGGGTCAATCTCAGAAGATTCGGTGGGAAGCCGCTGCTATGGCCCCGCCCAAGACCAACCCTCCCGCGAGGATGAACAGGGACGCGGTGGCATCGATCTTAGAGACGATGAGCAGCCCCAGCATCAGGACGCCTACCACCAGTAGCGGGAAGCCGATTGACAGCCCGACGCTCACCTGTTTGATCGATCCGAAGCCTGTCGAACTCCTCTGCGGCTTGAGCTTCTGATGCGGATCGCCCATCGCGAGTCCTTTCCATGCTTTCGGTCGTAAGGATCATTCCACGTTCTTCCTGCGACATCGCCTACTCCGAAATCCCGGCGGCTTGGAGGGCTTCCGTCCTCGTCGCGTAGTCACGCATCTTGACGATGGTTCCGTTCCGGAAGACGTAGATCGTATGGAAGGTCTGCCCGATCTCGACTCCGTTGCCGTGCCACGACCGCTGTACCGGACGAGCACCAACCCCGTGTCGCCGTGATCCTCGAACGACAGCGGCTCGGCTCGGAAATCCTCGACCCGTCCTGGAGATCCTGCACGAGGAACTTCCTCAGCGCCGCCTTTCCACGCACGGTGGTGACGCCGAGAATCGGGGCGATGGCGGCGGACCACTCGATGTCGGGGTCGAGCCGGTCCAGAACGGCCTCGACATCTCCTTGAGCGAAGGCCTCGAATCCGCCACGGAGGATCTCCACATTCTCCTGCGACATCGCCTACTCCGAGAGTCCTGCGGCTTCGAGGGCTTCTCGTTCAGTTCGTCCCGCCACTGGCAGTCAGGTCATCCTCGACCTTGATGAATCGCCCGTGCCGAAGCCAGAAGCAGTGGTAGATATCGCCCTCCAGCGCCACGCCGCTCGCCCGTCCCTCTGCCGAAATGCGTCCATGCACAAGGACCCGATCATCACCAATCGCCCTCGCGTCCTTGATCTCAAACCGATAATGCCAAACCCCGAAGTACTGGGTGAGGAATCGCGCGATCTCCACCCGTCCGTGGCAGGGCCTCGCCTCAGGGAACTTGCGTACCGGGTAGTAGTCGCCGTCGGACTCCCAGAACCCAGCGATCCAATCCACGATTCTTTCGAGAGACAGGTCTTCGGGGGGCGGCTCCTTCAAGTAGCGCCGCACGACCTCGACGTTCTCCTGCGACATCGCCTACGCCGACAGTCCAGCGGCTTCGAGGGCCTTCTGAAACTCCTCCGGACCAGTACCGAGCATTTCGATCCTGACCACCTTGCCGTCGCGGATCGTCCACGACAGAAGAATCGGCGTATCGATCCGAGCCTCATTGCCAGGCATGAGGCGGGAAACACGACCCACGCTGATTATCTCGTCGCCGCGATCGTGAAGCCGATCAATCTCCTGACGGCCGCCCGGCAAGGCCTCCCACTGCGATCGAGCGACCTTGGCAAGTCCGCCGTGACCTCGTCTTGTTCCAGGCTCGACGGCTGTAGGGGCGTTGACGTACTCAACTTCAGGGTCGGCGAGGGTCAGCATGCCTTCGATGTCCTGGCCATTCCAGGCGTCCAAGAAGCGGCGCACGATCCCCACGGCGCACGATCCCCACGTTCTCCTGCGACATCGCCTACTCCGACAGCCCGGCGGCTTCAAGGGCGTCTTGTGGCTCTCGGAACGATTGGAAGTGAATGATCTTGCCGTCCCGAAAGGTCCAGGCATAGGCCAGCGGCGCATCGAAGGCGATGCCGCTGTAACTCCCCTTGTTTCGAACCCGATGGATGGAGACAAGGCGATCACCTTCACCGATGATCTGCTTCAGCTCCACCCAGAGCCACTCGTTCGGCTCAACCCAGCGCCTGGCGGCTCGGCGGATTCCCTCGTGACCGCGATACGCCTCCCCGGCGTGGTCCGGCAGGTTCTCGTCCTCATAAACGACCTCCGCGTCGAGCAAGGACATGTCGATCACCTCGCCGCGCTCCCACGCTTCCGGCGTCCAGCGTTCGCGGCCCCAGGGTTCCAAGAAGGCACGGAGTCGCTCCACGTTCTCCTGCGACATCGCCTACTCCGAAAGCCCGGCGGCTTCGAGGGCTTCGTTCCAGGTCGCGAAGGAGCGACCGCGCACGATCAGGCCGTCCCTGAGCGTGTGGAGCCAGACGGCCTCGGCGTTGACCTCGACACCGCTTTCAACTCCCCGTCCGTGAAAGGTGCCCAGCGTGAGGACTCGATCGTCCAGGTCTTCGATCCGCTCGACGCTGATCGTGATCTCCTCCCATGCAGCGCGGAATTCCCGCCAGAAATCGACGAGGCCCGCTCGACCGCGATATGTCTGCTGGGTGTCCATGAAGCGACCCGAGGGGCTGTTCATTGTCGGGCGAGGAGACATCGAGGATCGCTTCGAGGTCCCCCCGGTTCCAGGCATCCCACACCGCACGCAGCGTTTCCACGTTCTCCTGCGACATCGCCTACTCCGAAAGCCCCATGGCTTCGACAGCTTCGGCCTTGCTTTGAAAGTTCTTGATGCGAATGACCTTGCCCTCGCGGAATGTGTAAGTGGTCGCACTGCGGGCGACCACCTCGACACCTGCCCTGGCGCGGGGGAAGATCCGCTGCGCGACCACCACCTGATCCTCCCCGACGCGTATGAACTCCTCTGGCTCGAGCCGAAGGCTCGACCACGCCCCTCGAAGAAGGGCCAAATACTCGCGAAGCCCATCGCGACCCCGATAAACGGCCCCGTCGAAGACCGCGTTCAAGTTGTCCACCTCGATGGCGGGATCGAAGAAGTCATCGAAAGCCTGGTCATCCGGATCTGCGAGGACCAAGTCCTCCCACTTCTCGTAGATCCTCCGCACGATCTCCACGTTCTCTTCCGACATCGCCTACTCCCGCAGCCCGGCGGCTTCGAGGGCCTGGTCGAGGTCGTTGTAGATGGCGAGGTGAGCGAGCTTGCCGTCGCGGATCGTCCACAGCCACCCCGAGCGGGTCGGCCCGGGCAGCTCGATGCCG
>JBIOZP010000058.1:0-15596 GCA_044871225.1 Solirubrobacterales bacterium | reverse complement strand
TCGGCGGCGAGCTCGCCGGCGCTCTCGTACCGGTACTCCGGGCGAATGGCCATCGCTCGGGCCACGACGCCGTCGAGCTCGACCGGCAGCCCCGGGACGAGCTTGGAGGGACGCGGACGCGGCGCATTCGCGTGAGCGAACAGCTTCGCCAGCTCGTTGTCGCGCGGAAACGGCGGCTGTCCCGTGAGGGCGAAGTGGAGCAGGCCGCCGAGCGCGTAGACATCCGCGCGTTGGTCGACGGGGTCGCCAGCGATCTGCTCGGGTGCCACGTAGTCGGCGCTTCCCAGGAGCTCGCCGGAGGCGGTCACGGTGCCGCCTCCCGCGGCGACCCGGCTGATCCCGAAGTCGGTCAGGAAGACGCCCTCCGCGCCCTGGCGTCCCTCCACCAGCACGTTGGCCGGCTTCACGTCGCGGTGGACCATCCCACGCGCGTGGGCCGCGTCGAGCGCGGACGCGACACCACCCACGAGAGCCGCGACCCGCCGCGGCTCGAGGTGCCCCTCCGCGTCCACGATCGCGCGCAGGTCCCTCCCCTCGATCAGGCGCATCGACAGGTACAGCGTCCCCCGCTCGTCGCCGGCGTGATCGATGGGCACTATGTTCGGGTGGTCCAGCGAAGCAGCCAGCCGCGCCTCGCGCTGAAAGCGCTCCCGGAAGCGGCTGTCGCCGGAGAGCTCCGGGGAGATGACCTTCAGCGCCTCTTCGCGGTCTAGCGCCAGGTGGCGCGCCCGATACACGACCCCCATGCCGCCTCGGCCGATCTCTGCCTCGATCCGAAAACCCGCGAAGACCGTCCCGGATGCAATGGCCATCGCCTTCATCTTGCAGCAGGGGGCGAACGGATAGAGTCGGCCGCATGGCGGTGAGCCGGGAGCTGCGTCGCGCGCGCGAGGCGCTCGTGGTCGAGCACATGGAGACCGAGAACCGTCACGAGTACGACGCGACGATCGGCACCTTCCACCACCCGCGCTACGAGCTCGTCGGCACGGGCGAGGTGTACGACGGGCGGGAGGAGGTGGCCAGGTACTTCCGGGAGACACGCACCGCCTTTCCGGATCAGCGAAACGAGCTCATCGCTCTGCACCACTCCGACGACGCGGTGATCGTGGAGGCCAACCTGTACGGGACGCATCGCGGGCCTCTCCGGGGCCTTCCCCCGACCGGGCGAGCGTTCGAGATGCGTTTCTGCGCCGTGTTCGTGTTCGAGGACGAGCGCTTGGTGTGCGAGCGCGTGTACTTCGACTCGAGCACGATCCTGCGGCAGCTCGGAGTCGCGCGTGACCCCGCTTCGCTGAGCGGGCGCCTGGCGACCGCGGTCAATCACCCGCTGACCATCGGCCGAGCGGTCGTCAATCAGCTCAGAGGAGCGTAAGCGGGCCCGACGAACCGCTTGGCCCGATGGTCGCGCGGCTCGTCAAGCGGCAGGACCTGCTCCTGCTGGCCGGGATCACCGTCGCGGGGGCCATCGCCCGCTTCGCCACCCTGGATGGCCAGAGCTTCGACCACGACGAGGCGGTCACGGCTGCGCGAGTGCTCCATCCCGGGCTGTTCGACACCTTGTCGGCCGTCGTCCACAGCGAGCGCAGCCCGCCCGTCTATTACGTCCTGGCGTGGGGGTGGTCGAAGCTCTTCGGCACCGGCGAGGTGGGCCTTCGCTCGCTGTCGGGGTTGATCGGCACCCTCACGGTCCCGGTCGCCTGCGCCGCGGCGTTCGAGCTCTCGTCTCGCCGGCGCATCGCACTGGTGTGCGCTGCGCTCGTGGCCCTCAACCCCTATCTGGTCTGGTACTCGCAGGAGGCGCGCTCGTATGCCTTGATGGCGCTGTTCGTGGCCCTGAGCCTTGCCTTCTTCGGCCGCTGCCTCGATCGCCCATCGGCGCGCTCGGTTGCCTGGTGGGCGGCGGCGGCCGCGCTCGCCGTCGGCACTCACTACTTCGCCGCGTTCGTGGTCGGGCCACAGGCGATCTGGCTCCTGGCCTGGAGCCGGTTGAGGCGGCCGGCGATCCTCGGCGTGTCAGCCGTCGTGGCGATCGGATTGGCGCTGGTCCCGCTTGCCGCGGCGCAGGAGGGAAGCGGGCGCAGGAACGGGTTCGAGAGCATTCCCCTTGCCTCGCGAGTCGGCGAGAGCGGGCTCAACTTCGTCGCCAGCGAGGAGCCGGCGCCGTTTGCCGGCTCCTCGCAGGCGGACGCGGTGCAGGCGCTTGCGGCGGCGGGGGGAGGGGCCCTGCTCATCGCCGCGGTGGTCCTGGCGGCGACGCGGAGCTCTCCACGCGAGCGCGCGGCGGCCATAACGGCCGGCGGCATTGCCGCGGCGGCGATCGCAATCCCCATCGCCCTGGCCGTCACCGGTCTCGATTTCCTCAATCCGCGCAACCTGATCGGGGTGCTGATCCCGTTGCTGATCGCGGTCGCCGTCGGGTTCGGGTGCCGCGACGCCGGGCGTCTGGGCCTGGTGGCGGCCGGGTGCGCCTGCGCTCTGTTCGTCGCCGTGCTGACGGCTGTCGACGCCTCGACCCAGATGCAGCGGCCCCCGTGGCGAAGCGCCGCCGCCGCGCTCGGCCCTTCCGGCGGCGGACGCCTGTTCGTGGTGCCGCACAACGGCGACGATCCCCTGGCGCTCTACCTCCATGCGGAGATCACCAGGGACCTGGAGCCGCGGGTGCGCGCTCGGCGCATCGACGTCCTCAGCACCAACTACAGGGTGAAGCCTCCGCCCGGTTTCAGGCTGGCCGACCAGGAGCGCATGGCCCCGTTCTTCATCCGGTGGCGCTTCGCGGCCGAGCGCCCGCGCGCGGTCCGGCTCCGCGAGCTTGCCGGCCGACAGGTCCTCTCGGAGCGCTCCTCGGTGCTGGTCGGGAAGTGACCGTGCGGGGAGCCGGCCGCGCTACTTGAGGAGTCGCGACAGCCGGCGGTCCTTCAGGACGCGTCCGGAGGTCTGCTCGTCGGGGCAATAGGTCGTGACATGCTCGGCGAAGTGAACGGCGGCTAGGGGGGCGCCGCAACGCGGGCAGGGGTCGCCCTGGCGACCGTGGACCTGGAGCGGCATCGGCAGCTTGTCGGGCACCTGGTCGCCGACCACCGTCTCGTAGTGGCCGATCGCGCCGTCCAGGACGCTCAGCGCATCGTGCAGGCGCTCGACCTCCGCCGCGTCGAGCTCCGATCCCTGTTTGAAGGGTGACAGCCTGGCCTCCCACAGGATCTCGTCCACCCAGGAGCGGCCAATGCCGGCCACGACCCGTTGGTCGCGGAGCATCGGGTGCAGGTGTCGCGGCTGGTCGATCCGCTCGGCGAGCTCGCCGAGGGGAGGCGCCGGCCATGCCTCGGGCCCGAGCGTGACCACCATCTCGTCACGTTCGACCTCGCCGGCGCGCAGCAGCTTCGCCCAGGCCCGCTGCTTGGTGCCGAACTCGCGCAGCCGCAGCTCGCGGCCGTCGGCCAGGCGGATCAGCACCCGGGCGGTTCGGTCACGCAGCGAAGCTCGTTTGTCGTACACCTGCAGCCGGCCCGCCGACATCAGGTGAACCAGCAGAGCCAGCGGCTCCTCGCCACCGAACTCGACCACGGGCATCTTGCCGACCCGCTGGACTCGCATCACACTGCTGCCGGTCACCGCGGAGAGCGGCGGGTCGATGCTCTTCAGGGCCACCATCCCCGGGGCCAGCGCCGACTCGACCCCGACCCCTGCGAGGGTGGCATCGAGGCGGCGTGCGGTGATCTCGACCTCGGGCAGCTCGGGCACGACAACAAGCGTACGAGGGGCCAATAGATAGAATTGGGGCAGTTCATTCGCCTGGTTCGAGGCTGGCCGAGCCGCTGCGGAGCCAGCCGGGCCGGCGAACATCGGATGAAGCCCCGGGCGGCCGGGGCGATTGGAGCACCCTTGCAGGATCTCCAGGTAGTCCAACCCAATCCAGCAGCCGGCCTCTCGCGGAGCGAGATCGAGCGGCTCTCGGACGAGGTCCGCGCCCTGGCCGCGGAGCGAGACGCCGTGATCCTCGCCCACAACTACCAGCTACCGGAGGTGCAGGACGTCGCCGACCACCTCGGGGACTCGCTGGGCCTCTCGCGGGAGGCGGCCTCCACCGACGCCGACGTGATCGTCTTCTGCGGCGTCCACTTCATGGCGGAGACCGCCTCCATCCTGTCCCCGGACAAGACCGTGCTGATCCCCGATCGCGATGCCGGCTGCTCGCTGTCGGACTCGATCACCGCCGAGCAACTCCGGGAGTGGAAGTCCCGGCACCCGGGAGCCGTCGTGGTCATGTACGTCAACACCTCCGCCGCTGTCAAGGCCGAGACGGACTACTGCTGCACCTCGGCCAACGCCGTCCAGGTCGTCGAGCACGTCTGGCGCCGGCACGGCCCCGAGACCGAGATCCTGTTCGGCCCCGACATGTGGCTGGGCTCGTTCGTCGCTCGGCGCACAGGGATCACCGTCGACCCGGAGCGCTACGCGCGCTTTCACGTCTGGGACGGCGAATGCCACGTCCACGCCGGCATCCGCCCCACGGACATCGACCGCAGCCGGGCCGATCATCCCGACGCCGAGTTCCTGATCCACCCCGAGTGTGGCTGCTCCACCCAGGCGATGGAGTTCGTCGCCTCGGGCGACGTCGATGGACACGGTGTCCACATGCTCTCGACCTCGGGCATGCTCCGCCACGTCATCGACCACCCCGACGGGGAGTTCATCGTCGCGACCGAGACGGGAATGCTCTACCCGTTGCGCCAGGCGGCTCCCCGGGCAACCCTGGTCGAGGCGAACCGGATGGCCTCCTGCAGGTTCATGAAGATGATCACCCTGCCGAAGCTCCGCGACTCGCTGCGCGATCTGGAGTTCGAGGTCAGCGTCGCGCCGGAGATCGCCCGCCGGGCGCGGGTGCCGATCGAGCGCATGGTGGCGATCGGCTGAGGTGCCGCCGCGCCGCGCGGGCTGGCCGGTCGAGCCTTCAGTGAAGCCCAGCCCGGCGTGTCGAGGCTGGGTGGGGGAGGGTGCCCCTGCCCGGCGAATGACTTTCTACGTCTATAGGACGTTCAAGGTCATCAGCGCCGATACGGACCTGTGACGGCGGCCCCTGCGCCGGGGTCGGGACCGAATGTCCATGAGGTTTAGTGGACATGGGACCACCAACCTCATAATCGTCAGCGCCGCAATGGGGCCAGCCTGGCGGGCCGTCGCCGTCCCCGTTGGATTCCCACGCGGCGCTTGCTAGCTTGACTGCGTGCTCGGGCTGATCGCCCGTTTCGTAGGTGCCCTCGTCCTGGCAGGGTCGGCGGCACTGAAGCTCGCCAGCCCCGGCTCGAGCCGGGCGGCTCTGGCGACCTTCGATCTCGAGGGCGAGCGGATCCGATGGCTCGCCTGGGGAGTGCTGGTGGTCACCGAGCTGGCCCTGGCGGTCGGGGTCGCCGCCGGCAGCGACGAGGCGGCTTGGCTCGCCGCCGCGCTGCTCACCCTGTTCTCCGCCGCGCTGGTCGGCGCGATCCTGCGTGGGCGGGCCGGCGCGCCCTGCGCATGCTTCGGGTCGCGCTCGAGCGTTGGGTGGGGCGCGGTGCTTCGAAACCTCGGCCTGGCGGCGGGGTTCGCGGTCCTGCCGCTCCTGCCGCAACGGCCCCTGTCCACCGACCAGTGGCTCGGGCTCGGCTTGGGCCTGTCTCTGCTGATCTGCCTTGGCCTTGCGGTGGCCGTGTTGGCGCTGGCGCGCGAGGTGGGGATGCTTCGGCTTCGGCTCGGCCCGGCCGCCGCGCTCGAGATCCCCGACGAGGGCCCCGAGCTCGGCGAGCGGGTGGACGCGATCGAGCGGTTCGACTCCGTCGGGGACGCGTCCCTGGCACTCGCCGTCTTCACCTCGGAGGGCTGTCGGGTCTGCCGCGCGCTGCAACCGGCGATCGCGGCACTCGCGGGCGACCCCGCGGTTGAGGTCGAGGTCTTCGACGAAGTCGCCGAACGCGACACTTGGTCGCGGCTGCGGGTGCCTGGAAGCCCATTCGCGGTCGCCCTCGACCCGGACGGCACGGTCCTCGCGAAGGGCACCTTCAACAACCTGGCCCAGCTTGAGAGCGTGCTGGGCACCGCCGAACGACGTCGCGAGAGCCTGATGGCCGGGGTGGGCTGGAGCTGATGGCCGACCGGGACCGGATCGGCGAGGCGCTCGAGTCGCTGGCGGGAGACACCTCCCGCAGAGGGTTCCTGGCCCGGGTTGGCTCGGGGATGCTCGCCGCGACGGTGGGAGGGATCGTCGCCAAGGCCGTGAAGCCCGGCGACGCCGATGCGTTTCACTTCTGCGGGCACACGTTCACCACCGGCTCGTGCACCCACCCGCTGGGCTTGCCGCGGGTCGATTCGCGCGGGTACCCGATCCGGCCCAGCGACGGGCGGCCGGTTGACAACCTGGGCCGGCTGGTCAACGCCAAGGGACTGCCGATCCGCAGGGACGGCGGCCTGAAGCGCGACCCGGACGGGAACGCGCTCCCGCCGGCTCCCCGCACCAAGGTCTGTCAGCAGACGGCGAAGTCGTACGGATTCGAGGCTCACCTGCAGGGCGCCTGGTACCGCTGCTGCGGCGGCACGGTCCGCAAGCTGTGGGACTGCTGTGCTCACCACGATCGCCGGATCAACGGGGACGCCGCTCTGCACGGCTACTGCTACGGAAGCAGGAAGGTCTTCTGCGTCACCTACTACCAGACGAACGTCCCATGCTGAGCGGGCGAGGAGGTCGGTGATGGGCATCCTGGAGGTGAGCCTCGTGGCCGCCGCGGTCCTCATCGGCCTCACCGGCGCTTGGTCGCCGTGCGGGTTCTCGATGGTCGAGACGGTGGGGATCGCGGGAGATGGCGGCAGGCGGTGGACCACCCTCGCGGCCTGCGCCACGTTCCTGCCCGGCGCCGTGGTGGGGGGCGTGGTCACCTTCGGGTCCCTGGCGGCGCTCGGCGAGGCGATTCACGGCGCCGGAGGCCGTCTGGCCTACGTCCTGGCGGCCGCGATCGCGATTGCGGCCGCCGCCGCCGAGGCTCGAGGGCTGCGGATCGTGCCGCAGATCCGTCGCCAGCTCCCGGAGGCGTGGCGGTGGACGATGCCGTTGCCGGTGGCCTCGGCGCTGTACGGGATCCTGCTCGGGCTCGGGTTCACCACCTTCGTGCTCAGCTTCGGTGTCTGGGCGCTGGCCGGGATCAGCGTCGCGCTCGGGGACCCGGAAGCCGGCCTGCTGATCGGAGCGGCATTCGGGATCGGCCGGGCCCTTCCCGTCCTGGTCGTCGCCCCGGCCGTGGACACGCGGGCGGGCATCCGCTGCGTCGAGTTGATGGCCGAGCGGCCGGCGGTCTATCGCGCGTTTCGGCTCGGGGACGCGCTCACGCTCGGTCTCGTGGCGGCCGTGCTCGCCGCGACCACAGCCACGGCCGCGCGAACCGACGTGCGAGATGCCTACGACCCCTCGGCGAGCGGCAGGACGCTGGCCTTCCAGCGGGCCGATCGCGACGGCGCGGTTCGCTTTCGCGGCCAGGTGAATCCCCTGCCGGGGCGAGACCCGGCCGCCGGGGGGCCCTACCTGGCCGTGATCGCCGGGGACGAGATCCAGCTGCTCAACCGCGTCAGCCGCGAGCCGATCGCCACCTTTCCGGCAGCGAACGCCGAGTCGCTGGCGATCTCGCGCGGCTGGCTCGTGTGGCTGGTCGCGGAGGGAGCGCGCTACAAGCTCAGGGCGCGCCGCATCGACGATCCCGCCAACCCCGGCAAGGTGAAGGGAATCGCGTCCGTGTCGCGGCCAACCCAGCTCGGTCACCCGAGCCTCGACGGCGGCCGCCTCGTGTACTCGGTCTCCAAGCGCAGGGCCAACTCGATCAAGCGGCGCAACCTGAGCTCGGCACGCTCGCGGACGGTGCTGCGTTCCCGAACCGACGAGCTCCTCAACCCATCGGTCCATGGGAAGCGATTGGTCTACGTCCGGGTCGACAGAGCCCGCCAAAGCCCGCAGCGCACCAGCCCCCCGAAGTTGCGCCAGCGCGTGATGGTGCGGCGCCTGACGGGCCGTGGGTCGGGCCGCAGGATCTACTCCCACGGCCCGGATCGCACCGCGTGGTCCACCTCGCTGTCGGGCAAGCGCGCCTACGTCACCCTGTTCGGGAGCCACCAGCTGAAGATCGTCTCGGTTCGCCCATAGCGTTCGCCATCCGGCGGGGCGGCTACGGCGGCGCCAGCACGGTGGGCGGGATGTCCCCGGTTCCGATCGCCCGGTAGAGCGTCGCGCTGGGCTTCGCGATCCGCCACACGCCCCGCTCGCGCTCCAGATAGACGAGGTCGTCCTCGACCGAGGGCTCACGGGCGTCGGCGAACCTGGTCACGGTGGTCGCGGTGACTCGGGCGGTGTCGCCTTCGATCGACACCCCCGCGATGCGCGCGATCCGCGAGCGCTCGTAAACGGGAAACCCGCGCGGGTCCCGATACCCGACCGAGGCGGAGAGCGATCTCGCGCAGTTGCCGCGGTCGCGGGGGAAGTCGAGGCTCGACAGCGCCCCGGAGGCGAACAGGCCGCAGGCGCGCCGGCCTTCTTGGTCGTTGAGCGCCGCGACGTAGGCGCTGACCACCCGCGCGACCTCCCGCTGGCCGGCGTCGAGCCGAGGGGATGGCGACTGCTGGACCGCCTCGCGCACCTGGTTTCGGATCCCGTCGCCGTGCGGGCGGGGCGGACGCTCGCGCTCCCCCGTAGTCCCGCTCCCCGGCGGGGACGCCCGAGGCGCCCCGACCACGGGCGCCCCCCCGTCGGGTGCGTCGCCGTCCTCGTCCGAGATCAGCAGCACTCCGGCGCCCGTCGCCACGATCGCGATCGCCATGAACACGGCCGCCCGGACGAACCTGCTCACGCCGCTGTTTATAGCGAGCGCCCCCGCCCGCCCACCGCGGCCGGCTCTTCGCCACAGCAGCGAGAACCTCGCTCACGCAGGCGTCGGTCGGCCTTCCGTCCCCTCACCGTCATAGCCTCGGCGACAGATGCCTGCCAATGCGGCTCGTCAAAGCGCTTCGGGGATGGCGACGGACGCTAAGCTCGCCGGCGTGAGCCACCTGAGGCCGGTCCCGGACCCGAAGCCGCCGCCGAAGCTCCACGAGCGGGCCCACGCCACCCCCTCCTTCGCAGAGCTCGAGCGCTGGGCCACCGTGCTGCGCCTGGACTGCGTCAGGATGCTGGCGGTGGCGAAGTCCGGCCACCTCGACTCGTCGCTGTCGGCGGCGGACATCGTCGCCGCCCTCTATTACCGCGTCCTTCGCCACGATCCCGAGAACCCGCAGTGGCCGGCACGTGACCGCTTCGTGCTCTGCAAGGGCCACGCGGCCCCGATCCAGTACGCGGCCCTCGCTCAGCACGGCTACTTCCCGCTCGAGGACCTCCTCGGCCTGCGCCAGATCGGCTCCGACCTCCAAGGGCACCCGGACATGCGGCGGACTCCGGGGGTGGAGGTGTCCACCGGGTCCCTCGGACAGGGCCTGTCGATGTGCCTGGGCATCTGCCTGGCGCTTCGCCTCGACGGCTTGGACTCCGACGCGCAGGTGTTCGGGCTGCTGTCGGATGGCGACTGCCAGGAGGGGCAGACCTGGGAGGCGGCGACGGCGGCCGTCCACTTCGGCGTGTCGAACTTGACCGCCATCGTCGACTACAACCATCTCCAGACCGACGGGACGACGAAAGAGGTCATGGACATCGGCGACGTGCGCGCCAAGTTCGATGCCTTCGGGTGGGATGCGATCGAGATCGACGGCCACGACATGGAGCAGGTGGTCGAAGCGCTCGAGCGCAGCCGCAGCGTCGGGAGGCCCGCCGCGATCGTCGCTCAGACGAAGAAGGGCAAGGGCGTCTCCTCGATGGAGGACCGGTTCGGCTTCCACGGCAAGCCCCCGAGCCCGGAGCAGGCGGCCGAGGCGCTTGAGGAGCTGATGGCCAGCCTCGACCGGCAGACGGGGGCGCTGCAGGAGGCCGGCCGGCGAGGCGCTCCCGCCGAGGAGGAGTAGGGATGGCCGAGGCCAAGGTCGAGCCGATCGCCACCCGGCACGCGTACGGCGACGCCCTGGTCGAGCTGGGAGACCTCCACGAGGACGTCGTGGCGCTCGACGCCGACCTGGCCGTCTCGACCCAGTCAATCAAGTTCGGAAAGCGCTTTCCGGAGCGCTTCTTCAACGTGGGCGCCGCCGAGGCCAACATGATGTCGGTCGCGTGCGGCCTCGCGGCCAGCGGCAAGGTGCCGTATTGCTCCACCTTCGCGATCTTCGCCGCCGGCCGCGCCTACGACCAGGTTCGGCTCGGAATCGCCCACAACGAGCTCAAGGTCCGCATCGGCGCCTCGCACGGAGGCGTTTCACTGGGGGAGGACGGCGCTTCCCACCAGATGATCGAGGACGTGGCCCTGATGCGCGCGATGCCTCGCATGTCGGTGGTCGTGCCCGCCGACTACAACCAGGCTTTCCGGGCGACGATCGAGTCCTACGAGCGGGAGGAGCCGATGTACCTGCGATTCGGCCGTCCCGCCACCCCAGCGGTGTACGAGGAGATTCCCGACAGCCTCGGTACCGGGGCAGACGTGCTCCGCGAGGGAAAGGACATCTCGCTGATCGCCACGGGACACATGGTGTGGCGGGCGATGGAGGCGGCCGAGTCGCTCCAGCGCGAGGACGGAGTCGAGGCCGAGGTGTTGAACGTCTCGGTGATCAAACCCCTGCACTCGGAGACGATCCTGGAGTCGGTGTCGAAGACTGGCGTCGCGGTGACCGCGGAGGAGCATCGGGTGGTGGGGGGCCTCGCCGACGCGGTGCGCCAGGTCGCGGCCGAGCAGCATCCTGTGCCGATCTTCGCGGTCGGGATGTCGGACGAGTTCGGCGTCTCGGGCACGGGGGAGGCGTGCATGGAGCACTTCGGCCTGACCACGCGCGGGATCGCCGACCGCGCCCGCGAGGCGCTAGTGCTGAAGCCGATCGTCTCGCGCCCGCCCGTGTTCGGCCCCCAGTGGATCTGAAGCACTGATTCGCTACCCTTGCCCGAACGCTCGGCCCGGCCGCCGGCCTCAGGGGACCGGCGCAGGATTGCGGCGGGCGTCGAAGAAACAGGCTTCTTATGGCCTTGCTCAGAACACGCGCGAAAAGGCGCGCCCGCGCCGGGCAGGACGGGGCGCCCGCTAGCAGCCGATCCGCCGGCGGCGGCCGCCCGGTCCGCCCGCCAATCGTGGAGCTGCGGGAGGCAACCGTGGTCTACCCGGGCGGGCACGTCGGCGTCGAGCGAGTCTCGTTCGCCCTCACGAGGGGCGAGTTTGCATTCGTGGTCGGGCCGACCGGCTGCGGCAAGTCGACCCTGATCAAGCTGATGATCCGCGAGGTCGAGCCGGCGAGCGGACAGGTGCTGATCTCGGGCCGGGACATCCACCGCCTGCCCTCCAGGCGCCTGCCGCATCTGCGGCGGCGGATCGGCACCGTGTTCCAGGACTTCAAGCTCCTGCCGAATCGAACCGTGTACGACAACGTCGCCTACGCGCTGCAGGTGACGGGCGGCAGCCGCGCCGAGATCCGCAGCAAAGTTCCCGAGATCCTGCGCCTGGTGGGCCTCCAGGACAAGGTCCACAACTACCCCGACCAGCTCTCCGGCGGCGAGCAGCAGAGGGTCTCGATCGCGCGGGCCTTCGTCAACCACCCGCCGTTGCTGCTCGCGGACGAGCCCACGGGCAACCTCGATCCCGAGACCTCGATCGGGATCATGCAACTCCTCTACCGGATCAACCGCACCGGAACTACCGTGCTGGTGGCCACGCACGACCGGGAGATGGTCGACAGGATGCGCCGCCGAGTGCTGGCGCTCGACCAGGGCAGGCTGGTTCGCGACCAGGCGACCGCCGGCTATGCGGAGGAGTCGACGGGCGAGTTCGCGGTCCGCATCCGTGCCGAGATGGGCGTCCCTGAGGGTCACCCCAACGGCGAGCCCACGGACCCGATCGGTGGCCCGGCCGGGAGGCCCGGCCGCGACGAGCCGCGGCGATAGGAGGCCAAGATGGGGCGAGTCTTCTTCTTCATCGCGGAGGCTTTCCGGGCGCTTCGCAGGAGCGCTGCCCCGAGCCTGGCCGCGATCGTGACCGTGGTGCTGACGACGCTGCTGATCGGGGTCTTCGTCCCGGTCATCAAGGCGAGCTCGACCACCACCGAGAACGTCCGCAAGCAGCTCGCCCTCGAGGTGTTCATGGTCGGCGACGCGACGAAGAAGCAGGCCAAGGCGGCGCAGCGGAGGATCAACAAGATTCCCCACGTGTCCAGGACCGAGTACGTCTCGAAGGCCGAGGGGCTGAAGGACCTGCGAGGGGAGGTCGGCGACCAGCCGATCAGCGAGGGAATCACCCAGCTACGGGGACAGAACCCGCTGCCGATCTTGATCGTCGTTCACCCCGACGACCCGGACAACCTGCCCTCCATCCAGGACGCGATCATCCGCCCCGACGCCAACGGCCGCGCGAAGCCGATCAGCCCGTCGATCGACAACGTCAGCAACGGGCAGGGCGCCGCGAACGCGATCCGCACGGTGACCAACGCGGTGAAGGTCATCCTCACCGTGATCGCGATCCTCCTGGTCGTCGCGTCGCTGATGCTCGTCGCCAACACGATCCGGCTCTCGATCTACGCCCGGCGCCGGGAGGTGGAGGTCATGCGGCTGGTCGGCGCGACCAACTGGTTCATTCGCTGGCCGTTCGTGATCGAAGGCCTCATCGTGGGCCTGTCCGGCGCGGCCCTGGCCGTGGGAATGCTCTGGATCGGCAAGGAGACGATCATCGACCCGCTGGCGCAGAACTTCCAGCTGATCGACAACTTCTCGACCGTCGGCTTCGAGACCCTCGTGATCACGCTCTTGGCGGGGGCGGTCGCGGTGTCCGCGCTGGGCAGCGGCATCACGCTGCGCCGTTTCCTTCGCGTTTGAGCTCCGACCGCCCCAGGCCGGCGATCCGACTGGGCCGGCGCCCGTGAGGGAGACGCGGACCGAGCGTCGGCGCGGCTTCGTGACGGGCTTCGGGCTTGGAGCCGTGGTGGCACTCGCCCTGGCGGTGCTGGCGCTGGTGCTCCTCGGGGACCTCGGCGAATCGGACCTCACCTCCCAGGCAAGCGACACGATCCAGGACGAGTACTTCAAGCCCGTCGACGGCTCCGTCCTCAGCGGCGCCTCGGTGGACGGCATGGTGCACGAGCTGCGCAGCCGCTACGACGACCGGTTCTCGCACTACCTGAACCCCGGGGAGCTGCGCCAGTTCGAGTCGGCAACCTCCGGCCGGTTCTCCGGCGTGGGCCTCACGGTCACCGGGGTGAAGCGCGGCCTCCGCGTGGCCAGCGTGCTTCCCGACACGCCCGCCGAACGGGCCGGGATCGACGAAGGCGACCTGATCACGAAGGTCAACGGGCATTCGCTGGTGGGGGTTCCGGCTGAGGTCTCGACGGGCCGGATCAAGGGCCCGCCGGGTACCGACGTGGAGTTGCGCGTGGTCCCGGTGGCCGGCGGGAGGCCGCGAACGGTGACTCTCGAACGCGCCTCGGTGCGGCTCCCGGTCACCGACGGGAAGATGCGGCACGCCGGCCCCACCCGCGTCGCATGGGTGCGGTATTTCACGTTCAGCGAGGGGGCCCACGGCGAGCTTCGCACCAGCCTGGAGGACCTCTACGGGCGCGGGGCGAAGGGGTTGGTGCTCGACCTGCGGGGAAACGGGGGCGGGCTGCTGAACGAAGCGGTGCTCTCGGCGAGCATCTTCCTTCCGCAGGGCGACCTGGTGGTGTCCACCGACGGCCGCGCCACCGGCCATCGCGAATACGATGCGGTCGGCGACCCCCTGGGAAAGCGCCCGACCGTGGTCTTGATCGACCGCCACACTGCGTCGGCGGCCGAGATCCTCGCCTCCGCGCTCGCCGATCATCATCTCGCGACGATCGTCGGCACCCGCTCGTTCGGGAAGGGCACCTTCCAGGAGGTGATCCGCCTGGCGGCCGGCGGTGCGCTGGACCTCACCGTGGGCCAGTACTTCACGGCCAGCGGGGCGTCGCTGGCGGACCGCGGCATCCGACCGGACGTCAAGGCGGTCGACCGTCCGCAGACGAAGAGCGACGAGGGGCTGCGGCGAGCGCTGTCGGTCCTGGCCGAGAAGATCGCGATCGAGAACAGGTGAGGCGCTTCGGCGGCGGGCGGCGAGCGGCCACGGTCGAGCGTCGCGGCCGCTTCACCGTGGCCGAGCCCCTGTTCGAGCGCGGGCCGCAGGTGGCGCTCGGTCGTGGCTCGGTGCGAGTGGAGCCCGGCCAGATCGCGCTCGTCGACTTCCGTCCGGGCGGCGCTCGCGCGCTGCGGGTGCTGGGCTCGGCCGGGCGAGCCCGGGACGTCGTGCTCGCCCTGCTTTGGGACCGGGGAGTGCGCCGCGGCTTCGCCCCGGCGCTCGAGTCCGAGGCGCTGGACGCAGCGGCGACGCCGCGCGACGAGCGACGCCGGGACCTGACCGAGCTCGCGACCTTCACGGTTGACCCGGCCACGGCTCGCGATTTCGACGACGCGGTCTCCGCCGAGTCGGTCGACGACGGCGTGCGGCTTTGGATCCACATCGCCGACGTCTCCGCGCACGTCCGGCCCGGAGGCGGCCTGGACTCGGAGGCGCTTCGCCGTGGCACGAGCACCTACGTCCCTGGCGCGGTCGAGCCCATGCTGCCGGGGGCGCTCAGCGACGAAGCCTGCAGCCTGTCGCCCGGGGTCGAGCGCCTGGCGGTGACGGCCGAGATGGTGGTGGGCGGCGGCGGCGAGCTTCGGTCGGCGAGCTTCTATCGCAGCCGGATTCGCTCCGACGCCCGGCTCGACTACGACCAGCTCGACGATTTCTTCTCCGGACGCGCGCGCCCGCCCGCGGTGATCGCGCGGCCCCTCGAGCTGGCGCGGGAAGCCGCCGCCAGGCTCGCCGAACGCCGCCCGGTCGGATCCCTGGAGATCGAGTCTTTCGAGCCCGAGTTCAGCTTCGATGCCGACGGCGCCGTGACCGGAGCGCGCGCCGTGCTCCAGACCGAGGCCCACAAGCTGATCGAGCACCTGATGATCGTCACCAACGAGCGGGTCGCGACGGTGCTCGAGCAGCGCGGGGTGCCCACCCTCTATCGCGTCCACGAGCGGCCCGATCCGCGGCGGATCGCGTTCCTGGTCGAGCAGCTCGCGTCGCTCGACGTGCCGACGCCGCCGCTTCCCGAGGACCTCTCGCCGACCGACGCCAGCCGGCTGGTCGGCGAGATCAGCCGCGCGGTCGCGCGTGAGGCTGCGCGCCGCGGACACGGCCGGGAGGCGTATACATCGCTGGTGCTCCGCTCCTTGAAGCAGGCCTACTACTCAGAGCGAAACACCGGCCACGCCGGCCTGGGCAGCGCGGCCTATGCCCACTTCACCTCGCCGATCAGGCGTTACCCGGACCTGGTCGCCCACCGCGCCCTGCTGTCGGCGCTTGGCGCGGGAGAGGTGCCGCCAGAGCCGGACGAGGTACGAGAGGCCGGCCGGCTGAGCTCCGAGCGCGAGCGCGAGGCGGCGTCGGTCGAGCGCGACGCCGATCGCATCTGCGCCTCCTTCCTGCTCGGGC
>JBIOZP010000057.1:0-4612 GCA_044871225.1 Solirubrobacterales bacterium | reverse complement strand
TCCTCGACGAGGCGAAGGCCCGGATGCAGAAGTCCGTGGAGGCGACCAGGGGCGAGTTCGCGACCGTGCGGACGGGGCGCGCGTCCCCGCATCTACTCGACCGGATCGACGTGGACTACTACGGCGCCACGACACCGCTGCGGCAGCTCGCGCAGATCTCCGCGACCGAGGCGCGCCTGCTCACGATCACGCCCTACGACAAGAACTCGATCAAGGCGATCGAGAAGTCGATCCTGGAGTCCGACGTGGGCCTCACGCCCTCAAACGACGGCCAGGTGATCCGGCTCTCGATCCCCGAGCTGACCGAGGAGCGCCGCAAGGAGCTCGTCAAGATCGTCCACGGCATCGCCGAGCAGGGCCGCGTGTCGGTGCGCAACGTGCGCCGCGACGTGATGCACGACCTCCGCGAGCTGAAGAGCGAGGGTGAGGTCGGCTCGGACCAGGAGCACCGCGCGGAGTCCGAGCTCCAGAAGCTGACCGACTCGCACGTCGGGGAGATCGACTCCGCCCTCGCCGGCAAGGAACAAGAGATCCTCGAGGTGTGACGGGCGAAGCGGCGCGGGCGCGCTACGTCGCCCTCATCACGGACGGGAACGGGCGCTGGGCGCAGAGCCGCGGCCTGCCGGTGCTCGCGGGGCACGAGGCGGGCGCCGACACCGTCAAGGCGCGCCTGCGCGACGCGGTCGAGCTGGGCGTCCGCGAGCTGACCGTCTACTCGTTCTCGACCGAGAACTGGGCGCGCCCGAAGGCCGAGGTCGACGGGCTGATGCGGATGTTCGCGTCGCGCATCGACAGGGAGACGCCCGAGCTGCACGACGAGGGCGTGCGGATGCGCTTCGTTGGCCGCCGCGAGGGCCTCGACCCGGAGCTGACGGGCCGGATGGACTGGGCCGAGGAGCTGACCTGCGCGAACGAGCGGATCACGCTGTTCGTGGCGTTCAACTACGGCGGCAGGGCGGAGATCGTCGACGCGGCGCGAACCTTCACGGGTGAGACGGAGGAGGAGTTTCGGAGCCACCTCTACGCACCCGACATGCACGATCCCGACCTCCTGATCCGCACGAGTGGCGAGCTCCGCATCTCGAACTACCTGCTGTGGCAGCTCGCCTACGCGGAGTTCGTCTTCCGCGACGAGCTCTGGCCTGACTTCTCGCGCGAGGCCTTCGAGGCGTCGCTGGACGAGTACGCGGCCCGCAAGCGCCGCTTCGGGGGCAGGTAGCGATGGCCGCGCGACGCGAGCGAGGCGGGTCGGATCTCGCGCCGCGCATCGTCGTCGCGGTCCCCGCGATCGTCTTCGCCCTGATCATCGTCGGGCAGGGCGGGCTCGTGTTCGCGATCGGGATCTTCGCCCTCGGCGTGGTCGCGATGGGCGAGCTGTACACGCTGATGGGGCGCGTGCGGCCGCCCGCGCTCGCGGGCTTCCTCACCCTCGCGGCGATGCTCGCGGCCGCCGAATACGGCGAGCCCCGCCACGTGATCATGGTGCTGATCGCGTCCTTCCCGGTCACCTTCTTCCTGTCGACGCTGAGGCCGCGGCGCGAGCACGTCTCGTGGGCGATCGCGGTGGTCTACCTGGGCGTGCTCTGGATCGGCCTCCCGATGGTCACGGCCATCTGGCTGCGCGGCGCGCCGCACGGGGACGGGCTCGTGATCGACGTGCTGATTGCGACCTTCGTGGGCGACACGGCCGCATACTTCGGCGGCCGCTTCTACGGGCGTACGCCGCTGGCGCCGCTGATCTCCCCCAACAAGACGCTCGAGGGCCTCGTCGCGGGCGTTCTGGGCGCCACGCTCGCGTTCTGGGCCGCCGGGCTCTACCAGGACTGGCTGACGGGCCCTCACGCGCTCCTCATGGGCGCGCTGGTGGCGCTGGCCGCGCCGATCGGCGACCTGTTCGAGTCGATGATCAAGCGCGACCTCGAGGTGAAGGACACGGGCCGGCTGTTCGGCGCCCACGGGGGCGTCCTGGACCGCCTCGACGCGGTCCTGTTCACGATCCCGGTCGCCTACTACGCGGCTTTAGGGCTGGGTTACATCTGACCCTAGACTCAGGCTGGTGCGCAGGATTCTCATAATCGGCTCGACCGGGTCGATCGGCACACAGGCCCTGGACGTGGTCGAGCGCAACCCCGAGCTGGAGGTCGTCGGCCTCGCTGCCGCCTCGAGCTGGGAGCTGCTGCTCCAGCAGGCGGCTGCGCACGGGGTCGAGCGGGTCGCGCTCGCAGAGGCCGACGCCGCCGCGCGCGCGAGCGAGCACTCGGAGGTCGAGGTGCTCGCCGGCGCCGAGGGCCTCGTCGAGCTGATCACGGACTCGAGCTGCGACCTCGTCCTGAACGCCCTCGTCGGCTCGGCCGGCCTCGGCCCCACGGTGGCGGCGCTGGGGGAGGGGATCGACCTGGCGCTCGCCAACAAAGAGAGCCTCGTGGTGGGCGGCGAGCTGGTGATGGCGCTCGCCGAGGCCACGGGCGCGCAGCTGCTGCCGGTCGACTCCGAGCACTCCGCGCTCTTCCAGCTGATCGCCGGCGAGCGGCCGGGCACGATCGACCGGCTCGTGCTGACCGCCAGCGGCGGCCCCTTCCGGGGGCGGACCGACCTGGACTCGGTCACGCGCGAAGAGGCGCTCGCGCACCCGACCTGGGATATGGGCGGAAAGATCACAATCGATTCCGCGACGCTCATGAACAAGGGGCTCGAGCTGATCGAGGCGCATCACCTGTTCGGCCTGCCCTATGAGCGGATCGACGTCGTCGTGCACCCGCAGTCGATCGTGCACGCGCTGGTGCACATGAACGACGGGGCCTCGCTCGCGCACCTCGGCTACCCCGACATGCGCGTGCCGATCTCCTACGCGCTGAACCACCCCGACCGGGTGGACGTCCCGGTGCGCACGCTCGACCTGGTGGAGCTGGGAGCGCTCACCTTCGAGGCGCCATACCTCGACGCCTTCCCGTGCCTGCGGCTCGCCCGCGAGGCCGCCGAGGCCGGGGGCACGGCGCCGTGCGTGCTGAACGCCGCGAACGAGATCGCGGTGCACGCCTTCCTGGCCGGCGATCTCTCGTTCACCGGCATCCCGCGCGTGATCGAGTCGACGCTGTCCGAGCTCCCCGCTCAGCCGGTGCGGCACTTCTCGGACCTCTACTCGGCGGATGCGCAGGCGCGCGACGTGGCGAAGGGCGTGGCCGTGTGACCTTCCTCAGCTTCGTCCTGGCCTTCATGGGCTTCGCGATGCTCGTGATCCTGCACGAGCTTGGCCACTTCACGGCCGCGAAGGCCGTCGGGATGCGGGTGGAGAAGTTCTCGCTCTTCTTCCCGCCGAAGCTGTTCAGCCGCAAGATCGGCGAGACGGAGTACCAGATCGGCGCTATCCCCGCGGGCGGCTACGTGAAGATCACCGGGATGAACCCGGACGAGGACCTCCCCGAAGAGGTCCGCGACCGGGCCTATCACGCGCAGCCGGTCTGGAAGCGCATCGTGGTGATCGCGGCCGGGCCCGCCGTGAACCTCGTGCTGGCCTTCATCCTGCTGTTCGTCTTCTTCGCGCTGATCGGCCCCGAGACCGGCACCAGCAAGGTGGGCTCGACCGAGAAGAACTATCCCGCCGCGGGCGTCCTTCACCCTGGGGACCGCCTGGTGTCAGTCGACGGCCAGCGGGGCACCCCGGCGAAGCTCGGGGCGCTCGTCAACGAGCACGGCTGCCCGGGCCCCGAGAGCCAGTGGCGGACGGGCTGCCGGGCAAAGACGCCGGCGAAGGTGACGGTGGTTCGCGACGGCCAGAGGCACACCTTCCTGCTCACGCCCAAGTTCGACCCCACGGCCAGCAACCCGGGCACGAACAAGCTGGGCCGCATGCGGGTCGGCTTCACCTACCAGCCCGGCCCGCGCGAGCGCTACTCGGTCGGCGACTCGGTCCACTGGTCCGCCGTCAACTTCTGGGACTTCACCAAGGCCACGGCCGAGCTGCCGGCGCGCCTGATCAACCCGGAGCAGCGCAAGGAGATCTCCGGCATCGTCGGCTCCTACGAGGTCACGCGCCAGACGATCCTGGTCGACGTCGAGCAGGTGGTGATGATCCTGGCGGTCATCTCGCTCTCCCTGGCGATCGTGAACCTGTTCCCGTTCCTGCCGCTGGACGGAGGCCACATCTTCTGGGCGATCGTGGAGAAGGTGCGCGGGAAGCCGGTGTCGCTGGCCGTCATGGAGAGGGCCGGTGTGATCGGCTTCATGCTGGTGATCCTGATCTTCCTGGTGGGCCTGTCGAACGACATAGGCCGCCTGAGCGGCGAGGGCTTCCAGGTCCGCTAGGCGCGGGCCGCCGCGCGATATCGCCGAACGGCCGGCATTGAGGGAACGGTCCAGGCCACCGATTGGCCTCGGATGGCGAGGTGGGCCAGCTTGGTTGCTATATCCGCCACTTACCTGGCCCACCTGAGCCCTGGGCGACATCTGAGCCAGCCCTCGGTGCTTGCCCCTGGCCTGGATGGGTGTGCGCGGCTACGTTACGCACATGGCCGTTACAAGCGAGCCGCGCGCCGGCCGGCCGCCTGGGCTTCAGGCTGCCACGGTCGCGGAAGCGTTCCAGTCCACCGCGCGGGCGTATCCGGACCGGGTGGCT
>JBIOZP010000056.1:0-149300 GCA_044871225.1 Solirubrobacterales bacterium | reverse complement strand
AAGACGCCGCCCGAGCTGCGGCAGTTGATGTAGTCGCGCCCGTCGAGGTCCCACACGCGCACGCCCTCCCGGCGCCCCTGGACGAGATCCATCCCGACCGCGCGGCAGGCCTGCGCCTTGTGCGGGGACAGGTGGCTCGCGATGAGCGCGAAGGCGTCGGCGTTGGTCTCGTGGATGGTCGTCATGGCTCCTCCTCGGGGAGCTCCGGCGGCCCGTACCCGTACGGCGGGGCCAGCAGGAACGGGTAGGGGCGGTGGCGCACCCGGCGCCGCCAAGCGCGGTCGAGCTTTCGCAAACGCAGGAGCACCGACCACAGGCGCGCGTCGGAGCGGTAGTAGGAGCGGACCTCGGCCTCGGTGAGGGGGCGCTCGACAAAGCGGTTCACGCGCTCCAGGAAGGCGGGGAGCCACCCGTCGAGGCGCTGCTTGATCAGGTTGCCGGTGAGGTCCAGGTAGACCTTGCGCAGGTCGCGGTAGGTGTCCAGGATTCCGGGGGCGACGAAGCGACGAAGCGGCCGTCGCAGGATGCCGGGGAACGCTGCGGCCAGCAGCTCCATGTCCAGCCGGGGCCGGCCGTCCGCGCCCCAGAGCATGGGGGTCGAGACGTCGATGTAGGTGAGGGCCTCCTCCTGCCAGGTCCAGTTCGCGAGCTGAGCGTCGAGGCCCAGCCTTGGCCCGACGGCACGGGCGGCGGTCCTCACCACTGCTTCGACCAGCGGATGGCCGGCCGCGGGGTCCCCGCGGCGCAGCACCTCCGGGGCCAGGGCGCTCGCGGGAAGGATCGGCTGCACGACGTACCCAGCCACCGTGCCATCCGGCCGGGGCACGGCGCGCATCTCGGTC
This sequence comes from Solirubrobacterales bacterium, assembly GCA_044871225.1. Lineage (GTDB taxonomy): Bacteria > Actinomycetota > Thermoleophilia > Solirubrobacterales > 70-9 > AC-56. Next base: position 148,458 of record JBIOZP010000056.1, on the reverse strand, counting down.
CGCGCGACGTGGACGCCCGCCTCCTCAAGCGCCGCCAGGTAGTCCCCCAGCGTCCGCCGGTAGGCCTCGAAGCGCCCCATCGAGGGAAAGACGGGCAGCCGCTTGCAGGCGAACTCGGGCCTCTCGGCCGGCCAGCGAAGGACGAGGGAGATCTCGCCGTAGCCCAGAACCGGCAGCTCGCCCTCCTCGCCGCCCGCGAGCGCGCGCTCGACCTGGTGCTCGAGCGCCTCCAGGTTGGCGTCACGGAGGGTCGCCGTCGCTCGGGTCACGAAAGGGCGCCACGGACGGCGTCGACGATCTCGTCGACCTCCGCTTCGGTGACGACCAGCGGGGGCTTGAACTGGGTGACCGAATGGTCGTGCTCGGCGTACACGGCGAAGACCCCGGCGTCGATCAGCCGCTTGGCCGCCAGCACGCCACCTTGCTCGTCCTCGAACTCGAGGGCCATCGTCAACCCGAACCGGCGAACCTCGAAGGGCATCCCGTCGAACCCGCGCTCGAAGCGCTGCCCCAGCTCCTCCACGCGCTCGAGGAAGCCCGGCCGCGAGACCTCGGCCATGACCGCGCCGCCCGCCACGCAGCCAAGCTCGGCGCCGCCGAAGCTCGACACGTAAGCGAACGGGTGCTGGTCGAAGAACGTCTCCAGTTCGGCGCGCAGCAGGACGGCGCCGATCGGGTAGATGCCCCCTCCCAGGCCCTTGCCGGTGATCAGCATGTCAGGCTCCGCGCCGCCCTGCTCGTAGTACCAGCAGGTGCCGGTCCGGCCCAGGCCCGTCTGCACCTCGTCGAGGATCACCAGGGCGCCGACCTCGCGCGCCGCGGCCGCCACGGCCGCCAGGTAGCCCGGCGCGGGGGAGGGAAACCCGAGGGTGGCCGGGACGGGCTCGAGGATCACGGCCGCCGTCTCGTCGTCGAGGGCATCCCGCATCGCTTCGGCGTCGTTGAAGGGCACGTGGACGAACCCGCCCGGCCCGAAGCCGAACGGCTCGAGCCACCGGGGATCGCTGGCGGCGAGCGCGAACCCGCTCAACCCGTGGAAGCCTCCCCGCAGCGCCACCACCTTCGGACGGCCGGTGGCCGCCCGGGCCAGCCTCAGCGCCAGGTCGACGGACTCGGTGGCCGAGGGAGTGAAGACGGCGAACGGCAGGCGGCCCTCGGTGCTCTCGGCCAGCTGCTCGGCAAGGCGCGCGCGCCAGCCGCTGACCAGGTGGTGGTTGCCGATGTCGAGGTGATCCAGCGCCTCGCGCACGGCGCCCACGATCCGCGGGTGCCTGTGGCCCAGGTTGAACACGCCGCCGTTGCAGTGGCAGTTCCAGTACCAGCGGCCCGTGAAGGCATCGCGAAATCGCGCCCCCTCGCGCTCGCCCATGACGATCTGCACGCCGATCGCCTCCAGGGCGCGAGCCTTGCCCCGGTTGACGTGGGCCGCGAAGGCGCCAGCCGTCTGCTCGCGGCTGCCGTAGGGCTGAGCAGCGCCGACCACGGTCTCGCTCGTAGCCGCCATGCCGACCTCCTGATCGCCGTCGCCTTCGCTCCCCACGCTATCGCAGGCCCGTGCCGCGAGAGCGAAGGTGTGCCGGTGCTCGGGCTGCGCCGACCGGGGCGGGCTGGTCCCGATCCCCCGAGTCGCCGCGGCGCTCATCAATACGCTCCTCGGCGTGACGGCGCTGATCACCTTACTCGGGGCCCTGCTCGTGGTGGTGGCGCTGCGCGACGTGTTCGACACCCTGCTTCACCCGCATGGGCGAGGCGTGGTCAGCCAGACGCTGATTCGCCTCGTGTGGCGAGCCACCCGCAGGCTCGTTCGCCGCAACCACCGCGTCCTGTCGCTGGCGGGGCCGCTCGCGTTCGTCGGGGTGATCGCTGTCTGGGGCTTCCTGGTCGTGGTGGGGTTCGCGCTGATCATCTGGCCCCGCCTGCCGGACGCGTTCGCGGTCAGCCAGGGACTCGATGCCGCCGAGCAGGAGGGCTTCGTCGATGCCCTGTACCTGTCGATGGTCAACCTGACCAGCCTCGGCTACGGGGACATCGTCCCCACCAGCGACCTGCTTCGAATCCTCGGGCCGCTCGAGACGCTGATCGGGCTGGGCCTGTTGACGGCGAGCATCTCTTGGATCCTGCTCCTGTACCGGGTCCTCTCCGACTACCGCTCGCTGTCACACGAGATCGGCTTGCTGCTGGAGGCCGAGCGCTCCAATCCCGTCGGGCTCGCCGAAATCGAGCCCGCGGTGGGCGCCGGCGTCCTTGCTGACCTGACGTCTCGCGTATTGGCCATGCGGGACGACTTCGTTCATTCACCGATCGCCTATTACTTCCACCCGCGCGATGCGCGACATGCGTTGCCGGTCTTGTTGCCGGGGCTGTTGGAGCTGGTGGGTAGCTGCGAGGCTCCGGACCGCCCCGCCGCGTTGCGCTTTCAGGCGACGATGCTGCGGCAAGCGATCGAGGATCTCTTGGCGACGATCGCCGACGAGTTCGTTGGCAGCCCGGCCAGTGCTCCGAACGAGGCACTGGCGGGGTACCGCCGGGATCACCTGTGGGTTGCCGGCTAGGGGATGCCGACTCAGGACGCCCCGTAGGCAAGCGCGGCGGCGATTCCCCGGGCCGAGATCATGCCCGCGGGCCGTTCGGTGTCCGGCTGCACGGCAATCAGATGGGTGACGCCCCTCTCCGCCATCAAGCCCGCGGCGCGCTCCAGCGACTCGTCCGCGTGCACCGTAACCAGGTCCGTGCTGGCCACGTCGCCGGCCGTCAGCGAGGCGATGTCGTCAGCCACGCGGGCGAGGTCGAGGCTCGTCACGATGCCCCACAGGCGGCCCCCGCCCTGCACGTCCGAGACCACCACGGAGTGGATGTCGTAGCCGACCATCATGCGGGCCACGTCGCCGAGCTTGGTCTCGGGACGGCAGGTGACTACCCCCACGCGCATCGCGTCGCGGACCTTCGCCTCGTGGAATGGGGGCCCGACGTAGCTTCGCTCCATCGCGCGAACCGTACTCACTCCGTGCGACTGCCACGCTCCCAGGTGAGCGCACCGTCCACTGCGACCTCGAGATCCACCGCGACGTCCTCCACGGCCCGGTCGGTCCGAATCGAGACGCGCAGGGATTCGGGAACCTCGTCCAGTGGCTCGAACTCCCCCAGCTGGCGCTCCACGATCGAGGGCCCTGCATCGGAGACGGCGCCCGGTTGCCGCGCGCGCTCCTGGGCGCGCCGCAGGAGCACGCCCGTTGGCGCCGTACACCGAGCGAAGAACACCGGGCCGGGGAGCTCGCCGAGCGCGCTGGCGAACGCCACGCGGTCGCGGCGCCGGCGAAACGTCGCATCTACGATGACCCCATTGCTTCGCCTGACCTCCTCGGTCGCCAGACGCCCCAGTTCCTCGTACGTGTGGCGACTGAACTCCTCGCTGTAGTGCTCGGGCGCGGCGCTCTCCGTCGGCGCCAGGCCGGCGAGACCCTTCCTGGTCAGATCGGAGCTCAGATGCCGGAGGCCCGAGAGCTGCTGGATGCGGCCAGCGAGCTCGCTCTTCCCGCTTGCCGCGACCCCGCAGATCGCCACCACCAGGGGCAGCCGCGCCCGCCACGCGAACCGATGTCCGAGGTCCAGCTGTCGGCCGGCCCCGTGCTCGTGCACGGCGCGCTCGGAACCGCCCCCGCCGTGCTCGCGGGCCAGGACGCATGCCACCGTCGATCGGACCCAGGCGCGATACGCCGCATAGAACGAGAGCAGCGCATCGTCGCCGGCCTCGCCGCCGGCAGCGCGGTACGAGGCGGTGAGGCGATCGGCCATCCGCATCGAGCCCAGACGCGCGAGGTCCATCACCAGGAAGGCGAGATCCGCCGCGACGTCGATGTAGCGCAGGGCCGGGGCGAACTCCACGCAGTCGTACACGTCGATCCCGTCGGCCACGATCACGTGTTCCGCGCGCAAGTCCCCGTGGCCTTCCCTGATCCGGCCTTCCCTCGCGCGCGCCACGAACTGATCCTCGCGTGCCGTGAGAAACGCCTCGGTGAAGTGCCGCATGGCGCGGAGCCGCCCCCGTGGCAGGGCGGGCGGGCCGATCTCCTCAAGCGTGTCGACGTTCTCGACCACGGGACGCTCCAGCGAGCCCAGCTGGCTGCTGGCGGGCGGCGCCACCGGTGCGTCCCGGTGGAAGTCGGCCAGACGCCGACCGACCGCGTCGAGCTCCAGCGGATGAAGTGCCCGTCGCTCGATCAGACGCGCGAGCGTCCGCTCCTCGGGAACTCGTCGCATCCGGATCGTGTGCTCCACGGCGCCGGGGGCCCCCTCCGGACCCAGCGAGTAGCTCCCGTCGCGGAGCAGGATCGCCTCGACGCCCAGGTAGTAGCGCGGCGCCAGCCGCCGGTTGAGCCTCACCTCCTCGACGCACATCAGGTGCCGCCGCTCGGGGGTCCCGTAGTCCAGAAACGGGAGCACCACCGGCTTCTTCACCTTGTAGGCGAGGGGGCCGGCCAGGAACACCCAGGAGGCGTGGGTTTCTCGCAGCTCCACCCTTTCCGGCCGATGCGGGTAGAAGGCGGGATCCAGCATCGCGGCCACCAGCTCGGGGACCTGGCCCGCGACGGCGGGATCAGCCGCCACCTGTGGGACTACCTCCGGGGAGTCGGTTGGGCAGGGTGACGCTCACCCAGCGCGGCAATGGCGGCGGCCTCGATCGCCTCGGCGACCGCGGGCGTCAACTCCTCGCCGGCCCCGAAGCTCGCCCCCTCGATCGCGTAGACGATCAGCTGCGGCGGCAGCCTGCCCAGGGCCCGCGCGATCTCGACCGCGTCGCCGAGCCCGAGCGCGTGCGTCGAGGTCGCCGAGAGCGAGGGGGGGAGAGGGCCCTTCGTGGCGTCGAAGCGCATCACGGTTCCGGGCGCCGACCCGGAGCTGGCCGCATCCACGACCACGGCGCTGGCCGCATCGCGCCAGGCTTCGATCAGCCGCGTTGGCTCGCCCTCCAGCTCCCTTACCTCCACGTCGTCGCCCGCCAGCTCCCTGACGCGGCGGGCGACCGCGAGCCCGGCCGCATCGTCCCCGCGAAGCGGGTTGCCGATCCCGATCACCCTCATCGGCGATCGACCTCGAGCCGCAGGAAATGAGTTGCGCAGGAGATGCAGGGGTCGTAGTTGCGGATCGTCTGCTCGCAGCGCAGCGTGAGCTCCTCGTCGTCGAGCCCGAGGTTGGCCTGGACGAACCGCTCCAGGTCCTCCTCGATCGCCCTCTGGTTCTGCGAGGTGGGGGGGACGATCCGGGCCCGGACGATCTCGCCCTCGGCGTCGAGCTCGTAGCCGTGGTAGAGGAGCCCCCTCGGCGCCTCACTGATCCCGTGGCCGACACCCGCCCGCGGCTCGAGGTCGAGACCCGGGGGGTCGGGCGGCTCGTAGGCGTCCAGCAGGCGCAGCGCCTCGTCGCAGGCATACAGGATCTCCACGGCGCGCACGACGATGCTCCGGAACGGGTTGCGGCAGCCGGACCCGATGCCGGCTTCCTCGGCCGCCTCCCGGGCCGGCGCCGAGAGCCGATCGAGGTTCAGGTTGAAGCGGGCCATCGGCCCGGCCAGGTAGGAGCCGCGGCCGCGCACCCGCGAGTGGAGCGCGTTCGAGTGAGGGACCTGCTCCTCCTCGAAGGTCTCGTCGAACTCCGCCACCTCCACGTCGATGCCCCTCGAGGAGACGATCCGCCCGCGGTCGATCGGGTACTCGTCCGCCGGCGAGCGCAGGGCCACGAACTCGTAGTCGCGCTCCAGCTCCGGGAACGGCAGGGCCGCCGTCCAGCGGACGGTCTGCGCCGCCTCCTCGCGTGCCCGCTCGAGCCCGGCGCGCAGCGCCTCCAGGCGGCGGCGCGGAGGCGACTTGTAGAAGCCGCCAACCCGCACGTTGATCGGGTGGATCTCCCGCCCGCCGATCGTCGTGATCAGCTCGTTGCCGACCTTCTTGGTGCGCAGGCCGCGCTCGACCACCTCCGCGTGGTCGCGGGCCATCGCAAACCCGCTCTCGTATCCCAGGAAGTCGGGCGCATGGAGCAGGTAGAGGTGGAGTGAGTGGCTCTCGAGCCACTCGCCGCAGTAGATCAGGCGCCGCAGCACCCGGACCTCCTCCGACACTGCGACCCCGAGCGCGTCCTCCATCGCCTGGCAGGCGCTCGTCTGGTAGGCGACGGGGCAGATGCCGCAGATCCTGGCCGTGATGTCCGGCGCCTCGGCGAACGAACGCCCGCGCAGCAGGGCCTCGAACAGCCTCGGGGGCTCGTAGATCCGCAGCTCCACGGCCTCCACCTCCTGACCGCGGACTCGCACGTACATCTCGCCCTCGCCCTCCACCCTGGCGAGGGCCTCGGTGCGGATCGTCCTGGCGGTGCCGTTTCCGCTAGCGGCCATCGACGTCCATTCGCTCCTGCTCCACGCTCTCCGCGCGGAACGGGGGCTTGTCCGCGTAGAAGCTGCGAAAGCGCCGCACGAGGTCGGGCCGGTCCGAGCCCCTGCCCCGCATCCAGCCCGCGAGCGAGGGCGTGTTCGGGGTCTCCTTGGGGCCGTAGCAGCCGTAGCACCCGCGGTCGTAGGCGGGACAGATCGCTCCGCAGCCGGCATGGGTGACCGGGCCGAGGCAGGGGGTCCCGTGGGCCACCATCACGCACACATTGCCGCGGCGCTTGCACTCCATGCAGACGCTGTAGGAGGGCACGTTCGGCTGTCGCTCGCCCAGGTACGCGCCGATCACCTCCAGGAGCTGGTGCTTGGAGATCGGACAGCCCTGCAGCTCGAAGTCGACCGGAACGTGGGCGCTGATCGGCGTCGAGGTCTCCAGGGTGGAGATGTAGGCGGGGGTCGCATATACGGCGGCCACGAACTCCTTCGCGTCGGCGAAGTTGCGAAGCGCCTGAATGCCTCCGGCCGTGGCGCAGGCGCCGATCGTCACCAGGCGGCGCGAGGCACGCCGCACCTCCTGGATCCGCTCCCGGTCCTCGGCGGTGGTGATCGAGCCCTCCACCAGCGAGAGGTCGTAGGGGCCCGCGACCGTCGCCCGCCGGGCCTCGAGAAAGTGCGCGACCTCGACCTCGTCCGCCAGCCCCAGGATCTCGTCCTCGCAGTCGAGGAGCGTGAGCTGGCACCCGTCGCAGGAGGTGAACTTCCAGACCGCGAGCTTCGGCTTTCGCGGCTCGGGCATCAAACCTCCCGCAGCGAGAAGAACGGCTCGATGTCGGCGAGCCGCATGACCGCTCCCTCCCGGCACGCGTAGGTCGGCCCGAACACGCAGCGGCCGCAGTGGGTGACGGCGCACTTCATGTTGCGCTCGATCGACACGTGGAGGCGATCGGCCGCCACCCCGCGGTCGCGAAGCGCTCTGGCGGCGAAGCGCATCATCACCTCGGGTCCGCAGAGCAGGGCCACGGCGCGATCCGCGTCGAAGTCCGCCTCGTCGATCAGCTTCGTGACCACGCCCACCTCACCGGCCCACTCGCCGCTCGCGCTGTCCACCGTCAGTCCGACCCGGAGCCCCGGCTCGGCCGCCCAGCGGCGAAGCTCCGCCCGATACAGGAGCTGCTCGGGCTCCCGCCCACCGTAGAGCAGGTGAATGCGGCGGAAGGCATCGCGCTCGGCGAGCACCGCGAGCACCGCGGGGCGAAGCGGGGCCAGCCCCAGGCCGCCGGCGACGATCACGAGGTCGGCGCCGCGCGCTTCGTCGATCGGCCACGAGCTCCCGTAAGGGCCCCGCAGTCCGAGCTGCTCGCCGGGGCTCATGGCGCAGATCGCCTCGGTGACCGATCCCACCGAGCGCACGGTGTGAAGCAGGGGGGCCGGGTCCGCCGGGTCCCCGCTGATCGAGATCGGGACCTCGCCGACGCCGAACGCGTACAGCATGTTGAACTGGCCGGGCCGAAACTCACGGGTCCCGTAGCCGCTGGCGGGCTCGAGCGCCAGTGTCCAGGTGTCCTCGGTCTCCCGCAGGCGCCGGCGCACGGTGAAGGGCTCGGGAACCATCGGCCCCCGAGGAGCCTCCGGGTCAGCCAGCGGTGCCCTGGCCATAGACGTCCAGGAGCTGCAGCCGGGTGGCCTGGAGGCGCTCGACCATCCGGGCGGCGAAGCGCTTCATCAGCTCGTAGCCGAGGTCGTGGTCCGACTCGGCCTTGTCCCGCAGGCAGGCGCCGTCGAACAGGACCGCCGAGCCGCGCTCCGTCGCGCGGCCGTCGAGGTGCCACCGATAGGGAGCGAACAGCCACGACCAGCCGACGAGCTCACCGCGCCCGTGGGTCGAGATCGTCAACGGCCCGCGGCCCGGCATGAAGAGCTCCAACGCGATGCGGCCGTTGCGCACCAGGTAGAAGTCGTCCGCCGGCTGGCCCTCGCGGAAGAGCTCCTCGCCCGTCTCGAAGGACACGATCCGCCCGCACCCCGCGATCACCTCGAGCTGGGAGGACGCGAGCCCGTCGAAGACCTGAGCCTCCCCGAGCAGCTCGTCGATGGTCCGCAGGCTCATCGCGCTGCCGCTCCGCGGGGCCGGGTCGAGGCGTCGCCGTCCGTGGCCCTGATCACCGCCGCCTCCTCCGTGATGTCGATCGCCACCGGGCACCAGGTGATGCACCGCCCGCAGCCGACGCAGCCCGAGGATCCGAACTGGTCGATCCAGGTCGCGAGCTTGTGGGTCATCCACTGCCGGTAGCGGGAGCGCGGCGTGGCCCGCACGCTGCCTCCGTGGACGTGCGAGAAGTCCATCGTGAAGCACGAGTCCCACTGCCGCCGCCGCTCCGACTCGGTGGCGGCCAAGTCGGTCACGTCCTCCACCGTCGTGCAGAAGCAGGTGGGACAGACCATCGTGCAATTGCCGCATGTGAGGCAGCGCTCGGAGACCTCGTCCCACCGCGGGTGCTCGTAGTTGCGATAAAGGAGCTCCTTGAGCCCGTCGGTGTCGAGCTCCCGGCCCATCTGGGCGGCAGCGCGAGCGACCGCGGCCTGGGCCTCGCGCCGGTCGGGCTCCTGGGCCGTGGCCGTCGGGACGTCGGCCAGCACCTCGGCCCCGCGCTCGCTTCCGACCTCAACGGTGAAGCGGTGTGGCCCGTCGTCCAGGATCTCGGTCAGGGCCAGGTCGTAGCCGGCCTCGGCCCGCGGCCCGGTTCCCATCGAGACGCAAAAGCAGGTTCCGCCGGCCTCGCCGCAGTTGACCGCGACGACGAATATCCCGTCGCGCCGCGCCGCGTAGTGGGGATCCGGGTGCGCGCCGCCCATCAGGACCCGGTCCTGGATCGCGATCGCGTGTAGGTCGCAGGACCGGGCGCCGAAGAAGGCGTAGCGCGGCGTCTCCTCGTCCTGCTCGGCGATAGTCAGCTCGCCGTCCCGGCGCTCGGCCCGGAACAGAGTCAGCGACGGGGGGTGCAGGAAGTGCTTCCACGAGCGAGGCCCCGCGACGTATCCGAACACGGCCTCGTCGCCGCGCCGGGCCAGGCGGTAGGTGCCACCCTCCTGGACGTCGGTCCAGCCGGCAGGAAGGTCGCCGCTGGAGGCGATCTCGTCGTAAACGATCGCGCCGTCGCGGACGGTGGGGCCCACGACGGTGAAGCCCCGCCTGTCGAGAGCGGCGATCAGGGCGTCCAGCGACGCGCGCTCCATAATCTCCATCCCACCCTCTCCCGGGGGCGGGCGCGAGTCGGGACCTCGGCTCACGTGGCGTACCATACGCCGACTTTCGGGGCCCGCCGATGTACCGGAACATCATCGCCGCATATGACGACAGCGAGGGGGCGCAGGCTGCGCTCCGGGCGGCCGTGGAGCTAGCTGCCTCCGGAGGGGGTTCCCTGACGCTGGTGCACTCGGTTCCCGGGCCGCCCGGGATGGACCTGCCGCTTGCCAGGAATCCCGATCCGCAGGAGGTCGCCGAGGCCCGGCATCTGGTCGAACGCGCGATCGCGGACCTCGATCCCGAGCTCGGGGCAAGCCCCTGGATCGCCAGCGGGCCGGCGGGCGACGCCGTGTTGGCGGTGGCCGAGGAGATCGGCGCGGACCTGATCGTGACCGGGTCCCGCGGGCGAGGGCGCCTGGCGAGAGCCGTGTTGGGGAGCGTCTCCATGCATTTGGTCCAGAACGCCCATTCCGACGTCCTGGTTGTTCACCCGCGCGAGTAACCGGTTCAGGGGGAAGGGGCGACCCTCGAGAGGGCGGCGTCTCGGAGCTCCGCGAACGACTCCTCCAGCCCGCCGGCGAGAACGTCCAGGTCGGGCATCGTGTCGCGGTCGGCGTTGAGGCCGAAGAACACCCGGCCGTCGTAGCTCAGCACTGCGAGGCCGACGGCGTGGTCGGCGGCCAGGGGAACGAGTGGCCAGATGTCGGTCAGCTTCGAGCCCAGGCCGTAAAGCGTGAACTGCGGCCCCGGGACGTTGGTGATCGTGAGGTTGAACAGCCTGGTCGCGAACAGCGAGCGGGCGAGGAAGCTGTGGATCACGGGTGGAGCGTGCTTGGTGAGATCAAGGAGGGCGCTGGAGCCAAGTGCCTGGTTACCGGACTTCAGGCTCTCGGCCTCCTCCATCTGGCGGCGGTAGCGCTCGACGGGGTCCTCGATCGTGACGGGCAGGTGGACGAAGAGCGAGGTGATCCGATTTCCGAGCGCCAGCTCCTCGCCGGCAGCCCGGAGGTTGACCGGCACCATGGCGCGAAGGCCCTGACTCGGGAGTGATTCTCCGCGCTCGACCAGCAAACGGCGAAGGCCGCCGGCCGCGATCGCCAGCACGACGTCGTTGACCGTGCCGCCCAGGGAGCGCTTGATGGCCTTCAGCTCCTCCAGCGGCACCCAGGCGACGGTGAAGCGGCGCTTGCCTCCGATCGGGACGTTGAGGCTGGTGCGCGGCGCGGCGGCCACCTCGTCCTGGACGATCACGTCGGCCATGGCTCGGGACCGCCGCAGGGCCTCGGCGGCGCGCCCCGGGTGGCGAGCGGCCCCCAGCGTGCCTGAGATCAGTCCCCTGCCCGCCCGCGCGATGATGAGGGGCGCCTTCGCCATCCGGGCCGAGGTCCGAGCCAGCCCCGCCGCCGTGGAGGTCAGCGACTCCAGGGGCAGCGGCGGCGGCGGCGCCGGCGGCTGCAGGGCGCCAGATCCGGCGGACGGGGCGGCGCCGCTTGAGGACGGGGCCGGTCGGGGTTCGCTGTCCAGAACGAGCTGGATCGTGTCCACGGAGCCGACCCCGTCCACCATGCAGTGGTGCGTCTTGGTGGCCAGCGCCCAGCCGCCGCCGGCGAGCCCCTCCAAGACGACCATCTCCCACAGAGGCTGAGCGCGGTCGAGGCGCTCGGAGTAGAACTCCCCCGCCCAGTCGAGCAGCTCCGCTCGCCCACCGGGGGGCGGCAGGCTCGCGGCCCGCACGTGGTTGGCGACCCTGAAGCGCTCGTGGGGGCGCCACGAAGGCCAGGACAGTCCGCCGGTCGTCGGCGACGACAGGCGGTCGCGGTAGCGCGGCAGGATGTCCAGGCCCTCCTCGATCCGGGCGACGACCTCTGAGGCCGAAGGCCCCCGCCCGTCCGGCCTGGGCTCGAACACCATCACCCCGCCGATGTGCATGTGGGCGCTTTGGTCGGCCTCCTCGAGCTCGAGGAAGGTGGCGTCGAGGGCGTTCAGCTGGTCGCTCATCGAACTCTCTCCCTTGGCCCGAACCCTATCTCTAGGCTGGTTCGAGGAACGTGATCGATCTGCACTGCCACATCCTGCCCGGCATCGACGACGGGGCGGGGGACCTGGAGGACAGCCTCGCGATGGCGCGCCAGGCGGCCGACGACGGCATCGAGGCGATCTGCGCGACGCCCCACATCCGTCACGACCACGACGTGCGAATCGGCGAGATCGCCTCGCGCGCGGCCGACCTCACCCGGGAGCTCGAGCTGCGAGGGGTGCCGGTCTCCGTGCTGCCCGGCGGTGAGCTCGCGGAGACCGCCGTGGAGGGGCTGGACGAGGACGAGCTTCGCCGGGTCGCGCTGGGCGACGGGAGGTGGATCCTCCTCGAGCCCGCGCCGGGGCCGTTGACCGCGTCCTTGGACCGGCGCGTAGAGGAGCTGGCCGCCCGGGGACATCGCTGTCTGATCGCCCATCCGGAGCGTCACCTCGGGGCGGACCTCGTGGAGCGCCTCATCGCCCTCGTGCGCCTCGGGGCGCTGGTCCAGGCGACGGCGGAGTTCTTCGTGGGTCCAAAGACCGCGCCCGGCATGCTCCTCCTCGCCCAGGGCGGGCTTGTGCACGTGCTCGGCAGCGACTCCCACTCCTCGCGCGTCGGAAGGCCGGCGCGCATCTCCCCGGCGCTGGAGGTGCTGCGCCGGGTGGAGACCGTGGCGCCCCACCTGGAGTGGATGGTGCGCGAGGCCCCGCGCGCGATCGTCGCCGGCGAGGATCTCGAGCGCCCGTTCGATCCGGCCTAGCGAAGGCGCGCGCCGCCCCGCCGTCGGGAAGTCACCATGGCTCAGGGATCCAGCGGCGACAGGGTGACCCGGGAGGCGAGCTCCTCGACGACCTCGTCAGAGCCGCTCCCCAGCCCCTGGCGCAGGAAGTTGGCCGCTCCGGCGGCCGCGCCGGTGACCAGCGCCTGATGCCACTCGGCGCCCCCCGCCACGCTGGCGGCGATCGCGCCCATCATCGAGTCGCCACAGCCCTCGCGGAAGCCTCGGTCGAAGCGCGGGGCAGCGAGCGTCCACGCCCGCTCGCCCTCCACGACCAGCGCCGGCTCGCGGCCCCGGGTGACGACGACCATGCGGGCCCCCCGGTCCCGCAGCCGCTCGGCGGCGGCGCGAAGGCGGGCCGGCGTGTCGACCGGGCCCGAGACGAACTCGGCCAGCTCCCAGTCGTTCACCTTCACCAGGTCCGGCCCGCCCTCGAGCGCGCTCTCCAGGCGCGGGGAGGAGAGGTCCACCAGCACGCGGGTCCCGTTCGCGGCCACGTCGGTGACCAGGGCCCCGTAGACCTCGAGCGGCAGCGAGTCGCCCGGGTAGGGGTTGCAGACCACCAGGGTCTCGCAGTCGAGGGCCGCCGCACAGGCGCTCGACACCAGCTCGTCGAGCTCATGGCGAGAGGGGGGCGGGGCGTAGGACTCCGAGATCACCTTTCGCTCCCCGCTGCGGCGATCCACGACGTAGCCCCCGCTGTTCCCGCTGGTTCGGATCAGCCGCTGCTCGCCGGGAAGGCGTTCCAGCAGGGGGCCCAGCAGCGCCCCGGTCTCGCCGCCGATGAATCCGAAGAGAACCGGATCGGCGCCGAGCTCCCCGGCCATCCGGGCCACCCAGACGCCCTGGCCCGCCGCGTGCAGGTGGAGGTCGTCGCCCTCGGGACCGCGGTCCTCGATCGCGATCGAGAGCAGCGGATGCGGTCCGAAGATCGCCACCCGCGTGCCGCCGCCGCTGCGCTCAGCCATCGGCTGGATCGTAGGCATCGAGCCGGGCCGCGGGCCGGGCTTCGCCGCCTCCCGTGGACCTGCGAGCGGCGCTGCTCAGCCGCCCACCTCCAGGCTCACGTTGAAGTCCCCGGTCCCGAGCCGTCCGTACAGCGACAGCCACAGCGGCAGGTACATCTCCATTCCCCGAGCGGCGCGGATGCCTCCCAGGTCGATGGTGCGCTCCGGCGGCCAGCCGAAGCTCCCGAGTAGCTGGACCACCTGGCCCTTCGCCTCCTCGTCGTCGCCGCTGAGGAAGGCGACGTGCTCGCCCGGCACCCTGTCCGGCTCCACCATCACCTCGCAGTTCACCGTGTTCAGCGCCTTGACCACGCGCGCCCGCGGGAACTCCGCCTGGATGCGCTCGCCGAGGCTGTCGTCGTTGCAGAACTCCAGGGTGGGCGGCATGCCCCGCGAGAAGTCGAGCGGGTTGGCCACGTCGACGAGGACCTTGCCGGCGAGGTTGTCCTCGCCGGCGGCGCGCAGGGCGTCCAGCGACGCCGTGCCCGCCGTGCAGTTGAAGACCAGCTCCCCGAAGCCCGCGGCGTGCGCGAACTCCCCCTCAGTGGCGCCCTCGCCCGACCGATCCGCCCAGGCGACCGCGTTCTCGTTCCCCGCGTTTCGCGACCCCATCACCACCTCGTGCTCGAGGCCGACCAGCTTCGTCGCCAGGGCCTGTCCCACCATCCCGGTGCCCAGCACGGCGATCCTCATCGCTCACCTCCTGATCCCGATCGTTGACGCCAGTGGTTGCAATACGGTAAGGCCCGTCCCCCGAGCCCCCGGCGCCGCGATCTTGCCCGAGCCTCCACCTCGCCGTTCTTCGCCTCGCTCGTGGGCGAGGTGAGCTCCCCAGCCCCGGCCGCAGGCCGGCGCACCGAGTGGGTCACGGACCCTGAGCGGTTCGCCGAGCTCCGCGACCCCTGGAACCGGCTGGCGACGGAAAATCTCTTCTTGGGCTGGGAGTGGCTGGACTGCTGGTGGCAGGCATTCGGCGACGGCGCCGAGATGCGCGTGGGAGTGGGCTGGGACGGCCCCGAGCTCTGCGCGGGCATGCCCTTGGGCCTCCAGGGCGGCCACCTTCGCGCGATGGCGGACGAGCAGTCCGACCTGTTCCGCCCCGTGTGCCGGTCGATCGAGGACCTGGGCCCGCTGCTCGAGGCGGTCGCGAGCGGGCCGTGGAGTCGGATCTCGCTGCCCGGCGTGCCGGCCCAGGGGGGAGGCACGGAGGGCCTCGTCGCGGCGCTGGGCGCCCAGGGCTGGCTGGTGCACTCCCTGTTTCGCGAGAGCTGTCCGGTCGTCGACACCCGCGGTGACTTCGAGGACTACAGCCGGCACCTAAGCGGCAACGCGCGGCGCCAGGTCGGCAAGGCCCGGCGGCGACTGGAGCGGGAGGGGAAGGTGGAGCTGCGGGTGGTCCAGCCCGTGGAGGATCTCGAGCCCGTGCTCGCGGAGAGCTTCGCGCTCGAAGCCCGGGGCTGGAAGGGCCGCTCCAAGAGCGCCATCCTGTCCTCCGAGGGCATGGCCCGGTTCTGGCGGTCTCTCTTCGGCCGCTACCAGCGCCTCGGAGGCCTGCGCTTCTCCGAGCTTCGCCTGGACGGCGAGCTGGTCGCCTTCTGCCTCGGCGTGGTCCACCATCGGCGCCTCTTCGCGATGAAGACGAGCTACGACGAGCGGTACGCGTACTTCGCTCCGGGACACGTGCTGCGCCTGGCGATGGTCGAGCGCTGCTTCGAGGACGAGATCGAGGCGCAGGAGCTGCTCGGCCCGATGCTGCGCTGGAAGGAGCGGTACGCCACCGAGTGGCGCGACACCACCGTGTTGCGGGCCTATCGGCGCCGGCCGGCCTCGCTCGCCCGCTATGGGGCCCGGCGGTTCGTCATGCCCACGGCGCGTCCCGTCTACCTGCGCGCTCGTGGCACGCTCGACCGGTTGCGAGGGCGCCGCGGGGCCGCCGCCGGGTCGGACCGGGACGGATAGGCCTCCCCGGCTTGACAGCTTCAGCTTCGGTTGGTTGACTGCCCCTTGGCGGAGCCGCGGCGCGGAGCCGCCAACGATATTGGGCCTTGACCGTGCACCACGCCGAAGGGCGAGACCAGTCGGATGGCGGAGCGGGAGCTCGAAGACCATCATCCGGGAGGTGACTCGCCGTTGAGCGTACGTCGTTTCGAGACCACGGTCGGGGTCGTGGGCGGAGCGCGCGTGGTCGCGATTCGAGGTGAGCTCGACATCGCCACCAGCCCACGTGTGAGGGAAGTCCTGCACGAGGCGGCCGGCGACCGGGCCCGGCCGCTCGTGATCGACCTCAGCGAGTGCCAGTTCATCGACTCCACCGGTCTGGCGGCTCTCGTTCACGGCGCCAAGCCGTTGCAGAACGGCGAGTCCCACGTCGCGATCGCCAGCCCGACCAGCGACGTTCGGCGCCTGTTCGAGCTGACCGCAATCGACCGGACGATCCCCCTCCACGACAGCCTCGACGAGGCGATCGCCGCCGTCATGGCGGTCGGTTGAGGCCGGGTTCGCGGGGCGACCCTCCGATACCCTGCTTGAGCGGCCACCGGGCACCACCTAGCCGGGGGGCTCCCAACCACAGGATGGCGACCCAGCCGACCACCGAACCACCGGGCACGGGGGCGGTTCGTCGCAGGGACCCTGACGGACTTCGACCAGGAAGGTGCTGTGGCCGGTTCGCGTGAGACATCGCCCCAGGGAGCGGATCGGGCCCTTGGGAGCGAGGCCGACCTCCTGCGCCGCTACTCGGAGAGCCGCGATCCGGCGGTCCGAGAGGAGCTGGTCCACAGGTTCCTGCCGCTGGCTCGGTCGCTGGCCCTGCGCTACCGGGGCTCGAGCGAGAACCTGGAGGACCTGATCCAGGTCGCCAGCCTGGGGCTCGTGAAGGCCCTGGACGGCTTTGACCCCGAGCAGGGCGATTCGTTCGTGGCCTATGCGGCCCCCACGATCCTCGGCGAGCTCCGGCGCCACTTTCGGGATCGCGTCTGGGAGGTGCGCCTGCCGCGCGGCCTGCAGGAGCGGACCATGGAGGTGAACAGGGCGGCCGGCGAGCTCAGCGACGAGCTGGGGCGGACACCCACCGTCGCGCAGATCGCGGCGCACATCGGGATCGCCGAGGAGGAGGTCTCGGAGGCGCTGCAGGCGGACGAGGCCAGGCGCACGCTGTCCCTGGAGCTGCCAAGGAGCAGGGGAGAGGAGGAGGCGACGACGATCATCGAGACCGTGGGCGAGACCGAGCCCGGCTACGACACCGTGGAAGCGCAGCTCGCCGCGGAGGGCGCCCCCCTTGACGACCGCGAGCGCCTGGTGTTGCGGCTGCGCTTCCACGAGGGCCTGAACCAGTACGAGATCGGAGCTCGCATCGGGATCTCGCAGATGCAGGTCTCGCGAATCATGCGGGGTGCCCTGCACAAGCTGCTCGCCGCCGTGCAGGCCGAGGAATAGGCCGGCGGCAGACGGCTGCGAGCGCCCGGGCGGGCGGCCCGGCGCCTGTATGGTTGCGTCGCTTCATGTCACCGTTGGATGTCACCGCGGAGGAGCATCCGGGCCAGACCCGGCTCGTCTTGGCCGGCGAGCTGGACATCGCCAGCACCCAGCAGTTCGAGCAGCAGCTCACCGCGTCGGAGGCCCAGGCTCCGGACGCCCTGGTGGTGGACCTGCGCCGGGTCGAGTTCGTCGACTCCACCGGGCTTCGAGCGCTGATCTCGGCCGACGAGCGGGCCCGCTCGCAGGGCCGGCGCCTGATCGTCGTCCGGGGGCCCGGCGCCGTCGAGCGGCTGCTGGCGATCACCCAGCTCGACCAGCGGCTCGAGCTGGTCGACGACCCGGACTCCGTCAGCGTCTGAAGCGGGCCGAAGACCGTAATCGAGTGCGCGATTGGGCGCCCATGGCGGTGTCAATCGCTCACTCGGCCCGAAAGCGGCGTGGAGGCGGCGTCCTGCTAGACGGGGTGCGAGTCGCGCTCCAGCACCAGGCAGAGCACCTCTCCGCCGGGGGCCTCCTCCACCCGGCGCTCGCCGGTGAGGCGCTCGAGCACCGGCGGCAGGTCCCCCAGGGCCGAGGACTCGATCACGCGCGCGGCGCCACCGCTCTCCAGCGGGCCGATGCGCACGACCAGGTTGCCGTTGTGCCGGTCGATGCCGAGCTGGATCTTGTTCCCCACCGTCGCCTTGGGAGCGTAGGCGGCGAGCGCGTCGGTGATCAGCTCGGCCTCCGAGATCCCCTCGAGAGTGAAGTCGGCGCGCGCCGCGAGCATGGCGATCAGCCGCCCCAGCACCGGGGCGGCCAGCGGGCCCGGGGAGACCGAGATTGACAGCTCGCCGGGCGGACCGTCCACGACGGGCTCCTCCTCGTGGCCCGGGAGGGCTGCCGGAGCCGCGCCGTCGAACGAGAACCCCATCGTCACCTTGGTGCCGTCGCCCACCCCGCCCGCGAACTCGACCCGGTCGGTGAGGCTCTGGATCAGCGACAGGCCCAGCCCCTGTACTTCGCGGTCGGGCTCCGGCACGTTCGGCCGAATCCCGACCCCGCGGTCCCTGACCACGACCTCGAGCTCCTCGGCCTGGATGCACAGGCGGACGTCCATCGGCCCCTGATCACCCTCGTACGCGTGGACGACCACGTTGTTGCAGGCCTCGCTGACCGCGGCGTTGATGTCGAGCATCCGCGCCCGGCCGAGGTCGAGCACCTCGACGACCCCGGCAAGCGCCTGCCGTACGAGGGCGACGTTTTCCGCCCGGTTCGGCAGCACCAGTCGAAGCTCGGGTTCGACTGTCGACATCGTTTGCGACTCCGGAGTGGCCACGACTCCCTCGGGTTGCGGTGGCGTCGGCCTGGCGCCCTCGGCAGGGCACTACCCGGCGCCGCGAGGTCCCAAACGGCGGGCCGGGGCGCGGTCATGTCCTTGCGAGGTCGCGCCGGCCCCTCCGATGACCGGGGATGCCCGCCGGGGCGGTGGCCGGAGGCGGCTTCATAATCGCCGCTCAAGGTGCCCGCGACCGTCGAGGTGATGGCAGCCGACCAGGCTCTCCGGCCCCTGCTCGAGCCGTGGCGGGGGCTGGCCGCGGCGCGCGGCTGCGCGTTCGCGACCCCGGAGTGGTTCTTCGCGGCGCTCGAGACGCTTCACCCCGAGGCCGCGCCGGCGGTCGCCGTCGTCCGGGACGACGGCGGGGAGGTGAGCGGCCTGCTGCCGCTGGTCGCCTGGCCCCAGGGCCGTGGCGGGCGGCTGGTGTCCTTTCCCGCCACCCGGTTCGGCGACCTGTTCGAGCCGCTTGCCGCGCGCGGCCGCGAGGAGGAGATGGCCGCGCTGGTCGCTCCCGCGCTCCGTCGCCACCTCGGGGCTCGGTGTCGCGTCGACCTCGGGCGGGTGGAGGCCGGGGCCGGCTGGTGGCAGGAGCTCGCTCGAGCGTGGCCCGGCCCGATGACGGCGGTGCCCCAGCCCGAGGAGCCGCTGCCCTACATCTCGCTGCCAGGGCTGGACTGGCAGGGCTATCTCGCGACCCGCAGCGGCCAGCTCCGAAACCAGGTGAAGCGCAAGATGCGCTCGCTGCAGCGCGACCACGAGGTGCGCCTGCGACGTACGGAGGCTGCCGACGAGGTCGCCGGCGACCTGGAGACGCTGTTCGAGCTCCACGACGCCCGCTTCGAGACCCGCGACGACGTCTCGTCCATCGCGGGCTCCGGAGCCCGCGACTTCCATCGGCGCTTCGCGGCCGCGGCGCATGAGCGCGGCTGGCTGAGGCTCTACCGGCTGGAGGTGGACGGGGCAGCGGTCGCCGCTTGGTACGGCTGGCGCGTCGGCGAGCGCTTCGCCTACTACCAGGCTGGCTTCGACCCGGCCTGGTCGCGCTACAGCGTCGGCTTCCTGCTGCTGGCCGAGACGATTCGCGAGGCGATCGACGAGGGCGCCGCCGAATACGACCTGCTGCTGGGCGACGAGGCCTTCAAGGCCCGCTTCGCCACCGACCAGCGGCTGGGGCGCCGGGTCTTGATCGCGCCGCCGATCTCGCGCGGCCGGCTGACGGCGGCCGCCAAGGGCCTCGCCCGCTCGGGGGTACGAGCGATGCCGGCGCCCGCTCGCGAACGGGTCCGCGCGCTTCGCAACCGGATCCGGCGCTAGTCCGAGGAGCGCTTCGCCGGGACTCCGCCGAGGCGCAGCGCCGGGACGCGCCACGCCGCCTCGAGCACGATCCGCTTGCTCATCTTCGACTCCCCGACGTGGCGATCGCGGAAGGTGATCGGCAGCTCCACCACCTCGAACCCCGCGCGGAGCGCTCGGTAGGTCGTCTCGACCTGGAACGCGTACCCGAAGGCTGAGATCGAGTCCAGGTCGATCGCATCCAGGACCGCGCGGCGGAACACCTTGAAACCGCTGGTCAGGTCGCGCACCCGGATCCCCAGCACGGTGCGGGCGTAGGCGCAGCCGCCCCGGCTGACGACTCGCCTCAGCGCCCCCCAGTCCTCGACGCCGCCTCCCGCCACGTACCTGGAGCCGACCGCCACGTCCGCGTCGCCGACCGCGGCCACGAGCCGCGGCAGGTCGGCCGGGTCGTGGGAGAAGTCCGCATCCATCTGCGCGACCAGCACGGCGCCGCCGGCCAGCGCCCTCTGGAAGCCGGCGACGTACGCGGGGCCGATGCCCAGCTTCCGCGGCCGGTGGAGGACCGATACGTCCGGGTCGGCCCCCGCGAGGCGATCGGCGATCCGGCCGGTGCCGTCCGGCGACGCGTCGTCGACGACGAGGATCCGCCGCGGCGACGGAAGATGCCGGCGCACGGCGTCGACGACCGGCTCCAGGTTGGCGGCCTCGTTGTAGGTCGGGAGGACGAGCCAGACCGCGCCCTCCTCGGTGCTTTCGATGGCGGTCACAGCGGGCGGGCCACTCTATGCTCGCCGGCGATGCTGGCGACGTACGGGTCGCTCCTGATCGTCCTGGTTGCCTCGTGCCTCGCCGGCCAGGCGCTGTTCGCCGCCTGCGGTAGGAGCTCGTGGTCGTGGCTCTCGCCGCCCGTGGGGCTGGCCGGGTTGACGGCCCTCGCCTGGGGCACCGCCCGGCTTCCGGGAGACGGGGCCGCGTCGGCGATCGCCATCGGCCTGGTCGGGGCGGTGTCCCTGGCGTGCCTGGCGGGACGGGTACGCGGCCTTCGGGAGGCGATCTCGGTCGGTCTCCCGGTCGCGGCGCTGGCCGCGATCGCGGCCTCGCTGCCGTTCCTGGTGGAGGGGAGGTTCGGGATCCTTGGCACCGGCCTCAACCCGGACATGTCCCAGCACCTGTTCGCCGCCGACCGCCTGGCCCACGGCGAGGGCGGCAGGCTGCTCGACCAGGGCTATCCGCTCGGGCCGCATGCTCTCGCCGTCGCCTTGTCCAAGGGGACCGGCGCCAGCCTCGTCCACGCCTTCGACGGGCTGACCCTGGCCGTGGCGGTGTCGGCCGCGCTGGCGCCGCTGGCGCTGATCGCGTCGCTTCCCGCCTGGAGGCGGATCGTTGGGGCGCTGGCCGTCGGCCTCGCCTACCTGGCAGCCTCCTACCTGATCCAGGGGGCCTTCAAGGAGACGATGCAGGCCCTGTTCGTGCTCAGCTTCGCCATCGGCCTGCACGAGCTGGCCGCGGGCAGGCTGACCGCGGGTACGGCGCCACGGCGACGGTTGCTCGCCGCAGTCCCCCTGGTGGCGCTGGCCGTCGGAAGCGTCTATGCGTACAGCTTCCCCGGTCTCCTGTGGCCGGCGGGGGCCGCGGGCCTCTGGGCGCTGGCCGAGCTCGGTCTCGCGGCGCGGCGGGAGTCCCCCCGGGCCGCGGCGGCGATGGCGCGAGCGGCGCTCCCGCCGGCGGCCGTCGCGCTCTTGGTTCTCGCGCTCGCGAGCGCTCCGGAGCTCGGGCGCCTGATCGAGTTCGCCGGCTTCGAGACCTTCGATCCCACCGGCCCGGGACTCGGGAACCTCTTCAACCCGATCTCCCCCCTGGAGGCGCTGGGCATCTGGCCGTCCGGCGATTTCCGCCTCGACCCGGGTGACGGCGCGATCCCGCCGGCCGGCTTCTACCTCGGTGAGGCGCTGGGAGTCGCGGCGCTGGCCTACGGGCTCGTCTGGTGGCTGCGCCGCGGCGAGCGGGCCGTCCCCGCGGCGCTGGCAGCGGCCGCGGCGCTGTTCGCGTACGCCCACTTCGGGGGCACCCCGTACCAGGCCGCGAAGGCGATCGCGATCGCATCCCCGCTGTCCGTCCTGGTCGCGGCGCGGGCTCTGCTCGACCCCGCGCCCCTGCTGGACGTCGGCCGTCTTCGCGGCTCGGTCGCCGCCCGGCGGTCCGGCCCGGGGGGCGCGCTCCTTCGACGCCGGCGGGCCGTGAAGGTCGCGCTGGGAGTCGCCTTCCTGGGCGCCGCCGCCACCAGCAGCGCGCTCGCCCTGGTCAACGGCCCCGTGGGCCCGGCGGCCTACTCGCCCAACCTGACCGAGTTGCGCTCCGCCGTGGGCCGCGACTCCACCCTCGTGCTGGCGCCGGCGAGCGAGCTCGCGGACGAGCACGGGCGCGACTACCTGGTCTGGGAGCTTCGCGGCGCTCGCGTGTGCGTCGAGGCCGCGGGCCGGCGCTCCTCCGACCCGCCGCCAGCCGGCGTCTCGTGGGTGATCACCGAGGATGCCGAGCGGGCGGCCCCGTTCGCCGGCCTGCGGCTGGCGCGGCGGGCCGGCCGCTACACGTTGTGGGAGCGGCGCCCGAGGCCTGGCGGCCCCGGCCGGTGCGCGCTGATCGCCGTGGGGGCTCGCGCCGACCTGTGACAGGCCGAAGGTGGACGCTGAGGCTGGGCCGGTCCGAGGGCGCGTGGGGAGCTCCGTGGCCTCGCTCGAATGAATGGTTGACCACCTATGCGGTGCTCAATCACACACTCGATCGGCCTCGGCGTTGCGGTCGAGCCCGCAAGTAGCATGGCCGCGATGGCCAATTTGACCGTGAAACTGCCGGACGAGTCGGCGCTGGAGCTCGAGGACGGCGCGACCGGCGCCGACGCCGCCGCCGCGATCGGGCCCCGCCTGGCGAAGGACGCTCTCGCGGTTCGGGTGAACGGGGAGGTCCGCGACCTTGCCGCGCCGCTCGCCGACGGCGAGCGGATCGAGATCCTGACCCCCGGGCGTCCGGAGGCGCTCGAGGTCCTTCGCCACGACTGCGCTCACGTCCTGGCCACCGCCGTGCTCGACCTGTGGCCGGGGACCAAGGTCTCGATCGGCCCGCCGATCGAGCAGGGCTTCTACTACGACTTCGAGTTCCCCGAGGGGTTTCGCCCGTCGGAGGCGGACCTGGAGCGGGTCGAGGAGCGGATGGCCTTCCACATCCAGGCCGACGAGGCGTTCGAGCGCTCCGAGCTGGCGGCCGAAGAGGCGCTCGAGCGCTTTCGCGCCGAGCACCAGCCGTACAAGGTTGAGCTGATCGAGGACCTGGTTCGCGACCAGGGGGTGAAGACGGTCTCGCTGTATCGAAACGGGCCGTTCGTCGACCTCTGCCGAGGGCCGCACGGCCCCTCCACGGGGCGGATCGAGGCCTTCAAGCTGAGCTCGGTGGCGGGGGCCTACTGGCGGGGCGACGAGACCCGCCAGATGCTGACCCGCATCTACGGCACGGCGTTCTTCGACCGGCGGGAGCTCGAGGAGCACCTTCGCCTGCTCGAGGAGGCCCGCGCGCGCGACCATCGCCGGCTGGGACCACAGCTCGGCCTCTTCATGCTGTCCAGCGTGGCTCCCGGGATGCCCTTCTGGCTGCCCCAGGGAACCGTCCTCTTGCGTTTGATGGAGCGGGAGGTCCGCGGCCAGCTCGAGCGCCGGGGCTATTCGGAGATCAAGACGCCGCAGGTGCTGGACATCGAGTTCTGGCGGCGCTCGGGCCACTGGGACAACTACCGCGAGAACATGTTCCTCACCTCGGTGGAGGACCGGGAGTTCGCCCTTCGCCCCATGAACTGCCCCGGCGCCTGCCTGGTGTACGGCTCGCAGCGTCGCTCCTACCGGGAGCTGCCGCTTCGCCTGGCCGAATTCGGCCTCGTGTCGCGAAACGAGCGGGAGGGCGTCCTCCACGGCCTGCTTCGAGTGCGCGCGTTCACCCAGGACGACGGGCACGTCTTCTGCGCCCCCGATCAGGTGACGGACGAGGTTGACTCGATCTGCCAGGCGATCGACCAGCTCTACCGGCGCTTCGGCTTCGACCGGGTTCGAGTCGAGCTCTCGACCAGGCCCGAGAAGCACATCGGCACCGAGGAGCAGTGGGACCGGGCCGAGGAGGCTTTGCGGGAGGCGCTGGAGCGCCAGGGACGCGAGTACGAGGTGAGCCCCGGCGAGGGCACCTTCTACGGGCCCAAGATCGACTTCCACGTCACTGACGCCCTGGGGCGCTCGTGGCAGTGCGGGACCTGCCAGCTCGACTACCAGATGCCCGAGCGCTTCGGGCTCACCTACCAGGGGGCGGACAACGCCGAGCACCGGCCGGTGATGATCCACCGGGCCCTGCTGGGCTCGATGGAGCGCTTCGCCGGCATCCTGATCGAGCACCACGCCGGTCGCTTCCCGGTGTGGCTCGCTCCGACGCAGGTGGCGGTCCTGCCGGTTGCCGACCGCCACCTCGACTACGCGCGCGAGGTCGAGGAGAGGTTGCGGGCGCGGGGCGTTCGCGTGCGGGTGAACGGGCGCTCGGAGTCGGTGGGAAAGAAGGTCCACGACGCCGAGGAGGCCAAGGTCCCCTACATGCTGGTGGTGGGCGACCGCGAGCTGGAGGCGGAGCAGGTCTCGGTCCGCGCGCACGGCGACGGGGACCTGGGAGCGATGTCGGTGGACGAGCTCGCGGAGCGGCTCGCCGCGGCGGCCGAGCCTAGCCCCGCGCCGTGAACGCCGGATAGCCCGACCGGCCGGCGAGCGGGCAGTCGCTGTCGGGCGCGAGCGTGTAGTCCCCGCCGGCGGGGTCCGCGTAGCGCGGATCGGCCACCACGTTGCCGGCCGCGGAGAAGTCGCCCGCCGCCCCGGACGACGGCTCCACGCCCCCGTCGGCCTGGAATTCGGACGGCGCGTCGCCGGCCCACAGGCAGTTGTGGCGCAGGACGTTGCCCTGCGGGCTCTCGCCCTCGATGTTGGAGTAGACGTTCCAGCCCAGCTTGGAGTTCGAGATCACGTTGTCGGCGACCAGGTTGCCGCTGGAGACCTCGTCCCCGGTCCCGGCGAAGACGATCCCCTCGCCGTTTGAGTCGATCACGTTCCCGGTGATCCGCGAGCCGTCGGCGTCGGGATAGAGCTGGACGCCCCGGTCGGTGTTGTCGTAGATCCAGTTGTCGCGGATCACGGTCCCGCGGGCCTCGGAGACGTAGATCCCGTGGTCCTTGTTGGTCGAGGGCAGGGCTCCGCAATCGTGGATCCGGTTGCGCTCGATCACCACCCCCCGGGGCGGGGGACGCGAGTACCAGCGGCCGATCGAGACGCAGATGCTCTGGTGGTCGTTAGTGATCTCGTTCCCGCGAAGCGTCACCTGGTCGGCGTAGATCCGGGGCCCGATGTCGCTCGCGCCGCTGGCGCCGTTCAGGGTCAGGCCCTCGATCGTCGTTCCCGCGCCGCCGGGCCGCACCTTGATCTCGCCGGCCAGCGTCGCGTGCTCGTTGCGGTAGCCGGCGAGCGTGATTCCGGGGGTCCTGATCTCGATGTCCCCGAAGGCGTAGGTGCCGTCACGAAAGCAGCCGGTCTGGCCCGGCTTCAGGGCGTCGATCAACTGCTCCGCGTAGCGAAACGGCCGCGACCGCGTCCCCGGCGCCGACTCGGAGCCGTCCTGTGCCGCGTACAGGTCGCATGAAGCCTCCACACGCGGCCCGATCGCGCCGGGGTGGGACGGAGCCGTGGACTGGTCGTCGTTCCCGCATCCGGCCCCGAGCGCGGCGGCCGCCAGGGCGCCCAGCAGCAGGGCCGCCGCGCCTCTGTCGCCAGCCCGCCCGCCCGCTTCGCATGCCCGCCTGCGCATCGCCGTATTGTTGCCGCTCGGGTGCGAGGGTCCCGAAAGCATCGATTCCCCCCTCTATACTGGCCGTCCATGAAGGGCACCTTTACTACGCGCTGCCGCTAGCGCCCGTGCCCCTTGCTGCCGTCTCGTCTCGTCCACCCGATCCCGCTCGCGCGTCGCTAGCTTGACAAGTCGCGTCCACTCCACCTAGTGGCGAACCCGCGCTTCGACCGGTCGCCCCCCGAGCGCGACCCGACTCGCATCAACGAGCGGATCCGGGCCTCCGAGGTCCGCCTGATCGACGAGGGAGGGGCCCAGGTCGGGATCGTTCCCACCGAGGAGGCCCTCGCGCTCGCCTCCCAGCGCGACCTCGACCTGGTGGAGGTGGCCCCCGATGCCAAGCCCCCGGTGGCTCGGCTGCTCGACTACTCGAAGTACAAGTACGAGCAGGAGCAGAAGGCAAAGGCCGCTCGCAAGCACCAGCAGCAGGTGAACGTCCGGGAGATCAAGCTGCGCCCCAAGATCGCCGCGCACGACTACGAGACCAAGAAGGGGCACGTCGAGCGCTTCCTGCGACAGCAGGACAAGGTCAAGGTGACGATCATGTTCCGCGGACGGGAGCAGGCCCACCCCGAGCGCGGCCGGGCGCTCCTGCAGCGCCTGTACGAGGACATCGAGGAGCTGGCGACGATCGAGCAGCACCCCGAGCAGGAGGGGCGCAACATGAGCATGCTGCTCGCCCCGGTGCGCGCCAAGAGCGGCGACGCCGAGCGCCCCGCGGCCTGAGCTGCGCGAGGCAGGGGGGCCCCGTCGCCCCGCAGGCCGTCTGCTTCAATAGCCGTCCGATGCCGAAGATGAAGACCCACTCGGGGACCAAGAAGCGGTTCCGAAAGACGGCCAGTGGCAAGCTGCGGGGGCGGCGGGCGTACTCGACCCACATCCTCGAGAAGAAGTCGCCGAAGCGCAAGCGGCGGATGGGCCTTCCGACGCAGGTGGCCCCCCCGGACCGCAAGCGGGTGCGAACCCTGCTGGCCGGCAAGGGGAGATAGATGAGCCGGGCCACCAACGCCGTCGCTCGGCGCCGGCGGCGCAAGAAGGTTCTTGCCCAGGCGAAGGGCTACTGGGGGCGCAAGCACTCGAGCTATCGCCTGGCCAACGAGCAGGTGATGCGCTCCGGCCACTACGCCTATCGGGACCGCCGCGCCCGAAAGCGCGACTTCAGGCGCCTGTGGATCGTGCGGATCAACGCCGCCGCGCGCCGCGAGGGGATGACCTACTCCCAGCTCATCCACGGCCTCGACCGGGCCGGGGTCGAGGTGAACCGCAAGATGCTGGCGGAGATCGCCGTGCACGACCAAGAGGCCTTTCGCCGATTTGCCGAGCTAGCCCGGGAGGCCACCGCGTAGCGCGGCGGCACACTCGCACGACTCCCGGGCGGACCGCATAGGCGGCCGCCTTTTTTTTCGCCCCGACGAGCATGCCCATGATCACTTCCCCCGACAACGAGAAGCTGAAGCGCATCCGCAAGCTGCGAAGCGCCCGCGAGCGGGGGCGGACCGGCCTGTTCACGGCCGAGGGCGAGGACCTGGTCGCGGCCGCCCGGGCCGCGGGCGTCGAACCGGTGGTCTTGCTCGTCGCCGGCCGGGACGTCGAGCCGGGCCTGCTCGCCGCGGCCAGCACGATCGGCTCCGGCACCCGCGTGATCGGCGTCTATCCCCAGCGCTGGGCCGCGCCCGGCGGGGCGCTGTCCGTCTACCTGGACGGCGTTCGAGACCCGGGCAACGTTGGCGCGATCGTCCGGGCCGCACACGCGCTCTGCGACGGGCCGGTGGTGCTTGGCCCGGGGTGCGCCGACCCGTACTCGCCGAAGGCGGTGCGCGCGAGCATGGGGTCCGTGTTCGCCCGGCCGCCGGCTCGGGCGGCGAGCGCCACTGAGCTGCAGGCTACGAAGCTGGCGCTCAGCCCCCGCGCCGGCGTGTCCCTGGACCAGGTCGAGGCCGCGCCGCCGCTGGTTGTCTGCCTGGGGTCGGAGCGCGACGGCCTCGCCCCGGAGCTCGCCGCCGCCGCTGACCGCAGCGCCCGCATCCCGATCCGGCCGGGGGGCCCCGACTCGCTCAACGTGGCCATGGCCGCGACCGTCGCCCTGTACGAGCTCGGACGTAGGATGGCCGACCATGGCTGACGCCCGAGCCAGGATCGAGGAGCTGCGCGACGGGGCGGTGGCCGCGATCGACGGGGCCTCGAGCGCCGCCGAGCTCGACGAGTTGCGAGTCCGCTTCCTGGGCCGCAAGGCGGAGCTGACCGCCATCCTCCGCGGAATCGGAGAGCTGCCCACCGCGGAGCGCGGGCCGGTCGGGAAGGCGGCGAACGACGCCAGGGAGTCGCTCGAGCGCCTGCTGGAGCGCAGGCGCACGGCGCTCGACGCGGCCGAGCTCGAGCGCGAGCTGGCCGCCGACGCCGTGGACGTGACCTTGCCCGGCGCGCCGCCCGTCCCGGTCGGGGCCCGCAACCTGGTCGCCAGGACGATGCGTGAGATCGAGGACGTCTTCATCGGCCTGGGCTACCGGGTCCTGGAGGGGCCCGAGGTGGAGCTCGACTACTACAACTTCACCGCCCTCAACCACCCGCCCGGTCACCCGGCGCGAATGGCGCAGGACACGTTCTACGTCGATCCCGCCAGCCTGGACTCCGAGCTGCGGATCGAGCCCGCCCCCGAGGCGGTGGGTGAAGCGGCGGACGGCCCGGCCCTCGCGCCGGGGCCAGAGGACGTGGTGTTGCGAACTCACACGTCGCCGATGCAGGTGAGGGCGATGGAGTCGCAGGGGCCGCCGATCTTCATCGTCGTCCCGGGCCGGTGCTACCGAAGCGACCCGTTCGACGCCACCCACAGCCCGATCTTCCACCAGGTCGAGGGCCTGGCCGTGGCCGAGGAGATCACGCTGGCCGATCTCAAGGGGACGCTGGACGAGCTCGCCAGGGCGCTGTTCGGCGCCGAGCGCCGTACCCGCTTCCGGCCCGGTTTCTTCCCGTTCACGGAGCCCAGCGTGGAGGTCGACGTCTCGTGCTTTCGCTGCGGTGGGTCGGGCGAGTTGCCGGACGGCACGCGGGACCCGATCTGCAAGGGGATCGGCTGGATCGAGATCCTCGGGTCGGGGATGGTGGACCCGAACGTGTTCGGCTTCGTCAGTGGGCGCGGCTACGACTCCGAGCGAGTCCAAGGCTTCGCGTTCGGCATGGGCATCGAGCGCATCGCGATGCTGAAGCACGGCGTCCCCGACCTGCGCAAGTTCTACGAGAACGACGTCCGCGTGCTGGAGCAGTTCCGGTGAAGGTCCCGTTCTCCTGGCTGCGCGAGTACTGCGATCCCGGCCTGCCCGTGGTCGAGCTCGGGGCCCTGCTCGCGCTTCGAACCACCGAGGTCGAGCGCATCTCGACCGTCGGGCCGCCGTCGCCTGCGGGCTTCGTCGTCGGCAGAGTCCTCTCGGTCGAGCCCCACCCTCGGGCGGACCGGCTGCGGGTGTGCGTGGTCGAGACCGGCGACTCCACGCGGACGATCGTCTGCGGCGCCCCGAACGTCGCCGCCGGGCAGACCGTCCCGGTCGCCCTGCCGGGGGCGGTGCTGCCCGGGGGAACGGAGCTCGGGCGGGTGGATCTGCGGGGGGTGACCTCTGACGGCATGATCCTGTCCGAGGCCGAGCTCGGGATGGGCGAGGAGGCCGGGGGGATCGCGGTTCTGTCCGGACCCGACGGGCACGGCTCCGGCCGGGAGGTCGCACCGGGGAGCCCGCTGGCGGAAGTCCTGCCGGTGGCCGAGCCGGTCCTGGAGCTCGAGGTGAGCTCCAACCGGGTGGACTGCCTTGGGGTCTACGGGGTGGCGCGCGAGGTGCACGCGTTCACGGGCGCCCCGCTTGCCGCCGCGCCGTGGGAACGCGACGCCGAGCCGACCGGCGAGGGCACGGCCACGGATTACGCCTCCGTCAGAGTCGAGGTCCCCGAGCTGTGCCCGCGCTTCACCGCGCGCGTGTTCACCGAGGTGGCCGTCGGGCCGTCTCCGCTGTGGCTGAAGGCGCGCCTGCTCGCCGCCGGGCAGCGGCCGATCAACAACGTCGTCGACGTGACCAACTACGTGATGCTGCTCACGGCCCAGCCGCTTCACGCCTTCGACCTCGACGCGGTCCCGGGCGGCGAGTTGATCGTCCGCATCGCCGCCGACGGCGAGACGATGACCACCCTCGACGGCGTCGAGCGCCGTTTCGACTCCGAGACGGTGGTCGTCTGCGACCGCGACGGGCCCTCGGGCATCGCTGGGATCATGGGCGGGGAGGCGTCCGAGGTGTCCGAGTCGACCACTCGCGTCCTGCTCGAGGTCGCGACCTGGAACGGGGTCAACATCCTGCGGACCTCGCGCAAGCTCGGCTTGCGCTCCGAGGCTTCGAACCGGTTCGAGAAGCAGCTTCACCCCGAGCTCGCGATCCGGGCGCAGCGGATCGCCTCGCGCCTCCTGGTCGAGCTGTGCGGCGCGACGCTCGTGCCCGGGACGCTCGATGCCGCCTCGGAGCAACCTCCCGCCCGCCGGGTCGGGTTGCGGCCGCGCCGCGCGGGCTCGCTTCTCGGGATGGAGATCGAGCCGGAGCTCTGCGTCGCCTACCTGGAACGGCTCGGCTTCGGGGTCGAGCCGCGTGACGGCGAGCTCCTCGCCGAGGTCCCCGTACATCGCTACTACGACGTCAGCCGCGAGGCCGACCTGGTCGAGGAAGTGGGGCGGATCCACGGGTACGACGAGCATCTCCCCGCCACCCTGCCCCAGGCGACTCCGCAGGCCGGCGCCCTGAGCCGCGAGCAGGCTCTGCGCCGCCGCGCCGAGGACGTGATGCGCGACTTGGGCTTCGACGCGGTGGTCACCCTCAGCCTCGTCGACCCGGGCATGCCGGAACGGCTGCGCCTGGCCTCCCCAGACTTGCGAAGCGCCCCGATCCGGGTCTCCAACCCGCTGTCGGCCGAGCACTCCGAGCTTCGCACGACCCTGCTGGGCTCGCTCCTCGACGCCGCTCGCCACAACGTCGCCCGCGGCGCCGGACGGGTGGCCCTGTTCGAGTCCGGGCGCGCCTACCTGTCAAGGGGCGCCTCGCAGGCGGGCGGCGTGCTCGGCGGCGAGTTCGCGGGCGAGCGGCAGGCGCCGGCGTTCGAGCCGCATTGCCTCGCCGCCCTGGCCACGGGCCCGCTTCGCCCGGCGAGCTGGAGGACGGAGCAGCAGTCGGGCGACTTCTTCGCCCTGAAAGGGGTGCTGGCCGCCCTGGCCCGGCAGCTCGGGGCCGGGTTCGAGCTCGAGCCCGTCGATGAGCCCTTCCTTCATCCGGGGCGCGCCGCCCGGGTGCTCGTCGCCGGCAACGAGGCCGGATGGCTGGGCGAGATCCATCCCCTCGTCTGCCGCGAGTGGGACCTCGACCGGGCGGCGGGCTTCCAGGTCCACCTCGCCGAGCTCGCCGCGGCGGCGGCCCTGGGCTCGGAGCTCTACGAGGACGTCACCACCTATCCGGTGGTCCACGAGGACCTGGCGATCGCGGTGGACGAGGCGGTGCCGGCGGGGCGGGTCCGAGAGGCCGTGCTGGCCGGCGGCGGGGAGCTGTTGCGCTCCGCGGAGGTCTTCGACCTCTATCGCGGCGAGCAGGTCGGCAGCGGCCGCAAGAGCCTGGCCCTGCGCCTGGAGTTCCGGGCCCCGGATCGCACGCTCACCGACGAGGAGGTCGCCGAGCGCCGCCAGGCGATCAAGGCGACGCTGGCAGAGATCGGCGGGTCGCTCCGTGAGTGAGGCGCGGGTAGTGGTGGCCGGGGCTTCCGGCTTCGCGGGTGCCCTGGCGGCGGCCCTGGTGTGGAGGCATCCACGGCTCGAGCTCGCCGCTGCGACCGCCCGCGCCGAGGCCGGCGCCCGCCTCGACCGCCTGTATCCGCGCCACCGGGTGCCGGTCGAGCTCCAAGAGCTCGACCTCGACCGCGCCACGCAGGCCGACGCGGCGATCGTCGCCTATCCGCACGGCGCCGCGGCGGCGATCGTCAGCGAGCTGCGGCGCGCTCGAGTCCCCACGGTGGACGTCTCGGCGGACTTTCGCCTTCGCGAGCTGTCCAGCTACGAGCGCGCTTACGGTGAGCACAGCGCTCCCGACCTCCTCCGCGAGGCGGTCTACGGGCTTCCGGAGCTTCACCGCGAGTCAATCCGGGGGGCCGGGCTGGTCGCCAACCCCGGCTGCTACCCGACCGCCGCCCTGCTGGCCGTCGCGCCACTCGCGGATGCCGGCCTCGCCGAGGACCTGGTGATCAACGCCGCGTCCGGCGTCTCCGGGGCCGGCCGGGACGGGGGCGCGCGAGCCCACTTCGTCGCCGTGGACGAGAACTTCGCGCCCTACGGGGTGGACGGCCACCGACACGCTCCGGAGATCGACCAGGAGCTCAGGGCCCTCGGGATCGACTCGAAGCCCACCTTCGTGCCCCATCTCCTCCCGCTCGACCAGGGCCTGCTCGCGAGCTGCTACATGAGGCCGTCGCGGGAGCTGGGCGAGGAGGAGCTGCGCGCGCTCTACCGCGACCGCTACGCGACCGAGCCGTTCGTGGAGGTCGTGGACGAGCCGCCGGGAGTGCGCGACGTGCGCGACACGAACCTCTGCCGGATATACGTCGCCGTGGACGCGGGCGGCCGGGCGATGGCCTTCGCCGCGATCGACAACCTGTGGAAGGGGGCGGCCGGCCAGGCGATCCAGAACCTGAACCTGATGCTGGGCCTGCCGGAGACGGAGGGGCTCGAATGACCTTCTTTCGCTCGCGCTGGGTGCGCCCGCCGGCTGACGTCGAGGAGGTGGATCCGGCAGAGCTCGCCCCCGGGTTCGCCGCCGCCGGGGTCGCGTGCGGCCTCGAGCAGGGTGGGAGGACCGACCTCGGCCTGCTCGCCTGCGGCGCGGACGAGGTCGCGTCCGCGCTCCTGCTGACGAGCAACGCGGCCGCGGCGGCCCCGGTGCGCGTGTGTCGCGACGACGTCGAGCCTGGCGCGGTGCGAGCGGCGGTGGTGAACTCCGGGACCGCCAACGCGGCCACCGGCGAGCGGGGGTATCGCGACGCGCTGGCGATGCGGGATGCCGCTGCCGAGGCTGTGGGGGTCGAACCCCGAGCCGCGATCGTCGCCGAGACGGGGATGATCGGCGTGCCCCTGGCGATGGACGCGGTCCGGCGCGGCGTCGTCGAGGCCGCCGCTTCCCTGTCCGAACGCGGGGCCGAGGACTTCACGCGGGCGATCATGACCACCGACCGGGAGCCGAAGCGCTGCACGGTGCGCTGCGGGGGGGTCACGCTGAGCGCCCAGGCGAAGGGCGCGGGGATGATCCAGCCGCGGTTCGCGACCATGCTGTGCTTCGTCCAGACGGACGGCCGCCTGTCCGACCCGCAAGCCGCGTTGCGCGCCGCCGCGGCGGGCTCGTTCGAGCGGATCACCGTGGACGGGCAGACGAGCACCAACGACACGGTGCTCCTGCAGGCCACGGCGTCGTCGGGCCGCGAGCTCCCCGACGGGCTCCTCGACGCCGTCCTGCTGCAGCTCGCGATGGAGATGGTGGCCGACGGGGAGGGGGCGACCCGGGTGGGCCGGATCGAGGTGCGCGGCGCGGCGTCGCCGGACGAGGCGGAGCGCGTGGCGCGCGCGATCGCCAACTCCGCCCTCGTCAAGTCGGCGCTCTACGGGCGCCATCGGAACTGGGGGCGGATCGCCCAGGCGGCCGGCATGGCGCTGGCCGGGGAGGAGCTGGGGGAGCTGGGTTCGGAGGCCATCGAGGCGGGGGAGATCGGCTCGGACCGCGCGGAAGCGGAGATCGTGCTGCGCCTCGACCGCGGCGAGGGCGCCGCGCACGTGTACTTCTCCGACCTGACGCCGGACTACGTGCGGCTGAACTCGGAGTACGCGACATGAGCGTCAGCGTCGACACCCTGCTGGAGGCGCTGCCCTATATCCGCGAGTTCCATGGTCGCACCGTGGTGATCAAGTACGGCGGGGCGGCGATGCGCGAGGAGGGGCTTCGCGAGGCCTTCGCCACCGACGTGGTCCTCTTGAAGTACGTCGGGCTCAACCCCGTGATCGTGCACGGAGGGGGGCCTGAGATCACGAGCTACATGGAGCGCCTCGGGATGGAGGTGCGGTTCGTCGAGGGGGTCCGGGTCTCCGACCCGGAGACGGTCGAGGTGGCGAAGATGGTCCTCCTCGGCAAGGTCAACTCCGACATCGTCAGCCGCTTGAATCGCCACGGGCAGCCGGCGGTGGGGCTGTCGGGAGAGGACGGGACGCTGTTCGAGGTCAGGCCCCACCCCAACGCGGAGGAGGTGGGGTTCGTGGGCGAGGTCGAGCGCGTCGAGGTGGACGTGCTCAACCACATCGCCGAGGACTACATCCCGGTGGTCGCCTCCGCGGGGACGGATCGGGCCGGGAACTCCTACAACGTCAACGCGGACACCGCCGCGGGCAAGGTGGCCGCCGCCCTGCGGGCCTACAAGGCGGTCTTCCTCACGGACGTCCCCGGCTGGCTCGCGGACCCCGGCGACCCCGGCTCGCTGGTCTCCCGGTCCACCGTCCGCGAGGTGGGGGCGGCCATCGAGGGCGTCGCGGGCGGGATGCGGCCCAAGCTCGAGGCGTGCGTGGAGGCGATCGGCGGCGGGGTCGAGTCCGCGCACATCATCGACGGCTCGCGGCCCCACTCGCTGCTGCTCGAGCTGTTCACCGACGCGGGCATCGGCACCATGGTCACCGCGTGAGCATCACTCCGGCGACATCCTCGCAGGGAGCCGAAGGCGACCGATGATCCGAGCTGCTCGGATTCGTCCGGTGTCGCCGGGTCGCGGTGACCATGCTGAGTGAGCTCGAATCCCTGGAGGAGCGCTATGCGATGCCCACCTACGCGCGGGCGCCGGTCGAGTTCGTGCGCGGCGAGGGCGCCCGGCTGTGGGACGCGGAGGGCAACGAGTACCTCGACTTCTTCGCCGGGCTGTCGGTCCACAACGCCGGCCACTGCCACCCGCGGATCGTGGCGGCGATCCGTGAGCAGGCGGGAGCCCTGGCGGGCGTCTCCAACCTCTACTACACGGAGCCCGCGATGCGGCTCTGCGAGCGGCTCGTCGAGTCGAGCCTCGGGGGCAAGGCGTTCCTGTGCAACTCGGGGACCGAGGCGAGCGAATGCGCGATCAAGCTGGTCAGGAAGCACGCGCATCGGCGCGGGGTCGACGCGCCCGAGATCGTGGTGCTCGAGGGCGCCTTCCACGGGCGGACGCTCGGGGCGCTGGCGGCAACGCCGAAGCTCGCCCGCGATGATCTGTTCGGCCCCCTGCCCCGGGGCTTCGTCGCCGCGCCCCGGGACGATCCCGACGCCGTCGGCGACGCCGTCGGCGAGCGCACCGCCGCGGTCATGCTGGAGCCGATCCAGGGAGAGGCGGGAATCTTCCCGATCTCCGACGAGGTGCTGCTGGCGGCCCGACAGGCCTGCGACGCGCACGGTGCCCTGCTCGTGTTCGACGAGGTGCAGGCGGGGATGGGAAGGACCGGCTCGCTATGGGCCTACGAGCAGCTGCCCGTGCGCCCCGACGTGATCACGGCCGCCAAGGCGCTCGGCGGCGGCCTGCCGGTGGGGGCCTGCGTTACCGCCGCGGAGGTCGGCGACGTGCTCGCCCGAGGCGATCACGGCTCGACTTTCGCGGGTGGGCCGATCGCAGCCGCGGCGGCGCTCGCCGCCCTGGAGGTCATCGACGAGCCCGCCCTGCTGCGCCGCGTGCGCGAGCTCGGGGCCAGGCTGGCGGACGGGCTGGCGGGGATCGACGGGATCGCCGAGGTCCGCGGGCGGGGCCTGATGGTCGGGGTGACCCTCGCCCAGGGCGGCGAGGCGGAGGCGGTCGCCGCGCGGGCGCTCGCCGCCGGGCTCCTCATCAACGTCCCGGGGCCCGGGATGCTGCGTTTCCTGCCGCCGCTGATCGTGGACGAGGGCCAGATCGGGCAGGCGACGGGGATCGTCGCCCGCAGCCTCGCCTGAGAGCCCCGCCACCGCGACTCGCAGCGCCGCAACTTCCGCCTGGACGGGTTGTTTACCTGGTAGTCGGTAACGGTAATCACTACCAGGCACGCCCAAGCATGAATCCCTCCTTGATATCGGGTGGCACGGAGCTCGCGGAGCCGGCGTCTCGCCGCTCGCCCGCGCTCCCATGGCCTTCGTTTCGGCGTGGCGAGCAGCTTCCCGCCCCCGTCCATCGGGTCGAGTGGGTGAGCGAACCGCGGCGCTTCGCCGAGCTCGAGGAGCAGTGGGACTGGCTGGCCACGAGGGAGCGCGCGCCATTCGCCCGCCACGCCTGGTTTTCGGCCTGGTGGGACGCCTTCGGGGCCGACGGCGAGCTCAGCATCTGCGCGGTGTGGCGCGGCCGACGGCTGGTGGCGGTGCTCCCCCTTTGGCGGCAGGGCGGGGCGCTGCGCGCGATGGCGAACGTCCACACCCCCGTATTCCAGGTCCCCGCCTGCGACCATTGGGCGCGCCGCGCCGCGCTCGCAGCCGCCCTCGAGGCCGCTCCGGGAGCCCTCGAGATCGAGGCGCTGGCAGCCGACGATTCGGCGCTGCAGGCCCTCGCCCGGGACTCCCGGGGCGCCGGGCTCCTGGCGCTGGTCGAGCCGGTGCACACCTCCCCGATCATCGACCTCCGGGGCGACTTCGCCGCCTACCGGGACCTCCATCCGAGCCGCTGCCGCAAGCTCGCCAAGCTGGGTCGCAAGATGCTGCGCGATTACGACGCCGAGGTCGCCCTGGTCGTGACCCCCCACGACCTCGATGCCGAGCTCGACCGCGCCTTCGACCTCGAGGCCGCCGGCTGGAAGGGCACGGCGGGCACCGCGATGGCCTCGGCCGAGAACACGGCCCGTTTCTACCGCTCGGTGGCGAGGACCTACCAGCGCACCGGTGAGCTGCGCCTGTCGACGATCACCCTGGACGGCCGGCTGGCCGCCTTCGACATCTGCCTGCTCAACTCGGGGCGCCTGTGGACGCTGAAGGGCTCCTACGACGAGAGCCACAGCCGCCTGTCGCCCGGAAACGTGCTCCTGCTGTGGGAGATCGAGCGCTCGTTCGAGATGGGGCTGCAGGCCGTCGAGCTGCTGGGCGACGCCGAGGAGTACAAGCTGGGCTTCGCCACCAGCGAGCGCCAGCACCGCCGCTTCCGGGCCTACGCGCGCCGCCCGGCGTCGGTGGCCAAGTTCGCTTACCGCCGCTGGGCCCGGCCGATGCTGAAGGAGGGCTACAGGCAGCTCCCGCGCCAGCGGCCCGCCGCCGCGGACAGTCTCCAGTGGTCGCGTCTGTGGGCCGGCCGCGGCCCGGTTCCGCGCCGCACCACCGTCGCCTGAGTCGCTTAGCGGCGCCGCGCCGAGGACTACACTCGGCCGCCCATGCACGAGGATCCCACCCGCCACATGGGCCGGCCCGAGCCGGGTCCCGAGCCCGGCGCTTCGCCTCCGGGCGGAGGCGCCGGGCGCGCCGCCAAGTGGGCGATCGCCCTGCTGGCGGCGGCGGTGATCGGCCTGGTCGTCGCCCTGGCGGTGATCGCCTCCGACGGCGGCGGGGACGACACGACGACGGTGACGACAGGCCCCACGACCCCCACCACCTCGTCGACGACGACCACCCAGCCGACCTCGACCACCACCACCGGGCCGACCACGACCACCGCCACCACCGCCACCACGCCCACCACGCAGTCGGGCAACGACGGCGGGGGCGGAACGGAAGCCCCGTAGGCGTACGATGCCCTCGGCCGAGGGACCCCCGCCGCCGCCCGACCCGCGCCGGGTGCTGTCGGAGCGCTCGGCGGTCCCTGCGGCCGCGGCGGGCCCACCCCCGGGTGAGGACGAGCACTCGGCCAGGCGGCTCAGGATCGTGGCCGCGCTGCTGGCCGCCCTCGCTCTCGGCCTGGGGGTGGCCGTTGCGGTGATCGTCGCCGAGGGGCCGCGCGAGGTCACCAAGACGCGAACGGCGACCACCACCAGCGTCAAGCGCGTGCAGCCGACGACCACGGTGGTGACGACGGTACCGCCCCCGGTCACGACCACCACCACGCAGACCAACAAGACGGTCACCGAGACCGAGACGACGACGGCCACGGTGACCCAGGGCGGGGCCCAGCCCGGAAACGGCGAGGGCTAGGGGCGCCGTCAGGGTCGGCGCCCGCGGCGGTCTCAGGCCGTGGGCTCGGAGGCCGCGCGCTCGATTCCCGGGGCCATGCGGTCGGCCACCCGCTCCCAGGTGTGCTCGGCGAGCACGTCGGCGTGCCCGTTTCGGCCCATGCTGGCCGCGCGCTCGGGGTCGCCCAGCAGCGACACCAGGGCGTCGGCCAGGGGCTCGGGCTCCCCGGCGGGCACCAGCAACCCGTTCACCCCGTCCTCGATGCTCTCCCGGAAGCCTCCGCGGTCGGTGCCGATGCACGGAAGCCCGTGGCCGCGCGCCTCCATCAGAACCCCGCCCCACGGCTCGAACAGGGACGGGAGGACGAACAGGGTCGCCCGCGCGTAGAGGTCGGCCAGCGCGTCGCGATCGGACATGAAGCCGTGCCACCGCACGCCGGGCTGCTCGGCGGCCGCGGGGCGCCGCTTTGGCCCCACCACCCAGAGCTCCGCGTCGGGAAGGCGCTCCCGGACGGCCTTCCATGCCTGCAGGAGGACGGGGCCGCCCTTGCGCTCGAAGTCGATGCCCACGAACAGCGCCGCCTGCTCGTCGTAGCGCTTGCCGTCGAGCGAGTGGACCATGATGTTGGAGCCGCTGCCGACCCGGACCACGCGGTCCGGCTCGCAGCCGTAGTCCTCGATCAAGGCGTCGCGAAGGAAGTCCGTCTTGGCGAACACGTACCGAGCCGCCCGGCAGGTCTGCGCCTCCAGCTCGATCCGCTTCGCGCGGTCACGGTCGCTGAGAGGCGACCAGGCGGGGAAGTAGCGCGCCGTCAGCGTGTGGATGTTGTCGGTGTAGACCACGTAGCGGCGATCGCGCGACAGGCTGCCGGGCGAGAACAGGGTCTGCACGAGCAGGATCAGGTCGTACGTGCCGTCCAGGGGCCGCAGCTTCCCCTCGGTGACCTGCGACAGGCGCTTGAAGGTCCACGGGCTGAGGCCGGCCCGCGCGCGCCAGGCGTCGCGCTTTCGGTGCACGTAGCGCAGCTTGACGGCGAGGTCCTCGAGCCGGGACAGGTGAGGCTCGACGGTCCCGGTGATCTCGTAGCGGTGGTCGAGGACGGCGAACAGCCCCGCGTTGCGGGACCTACGGTGCCGGTAGTCGTCGACCGACTGCCCGGCGAGCACCATGCGAGCGTGTTTCGATCCCTCCGACATCATCGAACCGCAATCCCCTGGCTTGGCGATCCGGTGCGAGGATTATGATCGCGCGATGGTCGGCGGGAATCAGGTCGTCGCTCGGCTCGGCGCCGGTCGCGGGCGGGAACGCGACTAGCCGGCGATGCACGAGGCCCTCAAGCGCGCCCTGGCGCCGGTTGGCCGGCCGGCCCTCCGCCGCCTGCGCTCCGGAGGCTGGATCCCCGCTGACCGGCAACCGCCGCCGTGCCCCCCCCGCTGGTCGATCGGCCCCCCCGACTTCGTCGGCGTGGGGGCTCAGCGCGCCGGGACGACCTGGTGGTACCGGATGCTGTGCGAGCACCCTCGCATCGAGCGGGCCGCCGGCAAGGAGACGCA
Organism: Solirubrobacterales bacterium; assembly: GCA_044871225.1. Taxonomy (GTDB): domain Bacteria; phylum Actinomycetota; class Thermoleophilia; order Solirubrobacterales; family 70-9; genus AC-56. Next base: position 109,363 of record JBIOZP010000056.1, on the reverse strand, counting down.
TTTCTTCGACGAGTACTTCGAGGCCGAGTTCGGCGACGCGGACGTCCACGCCTACCACCGCCTGTTTCCACGGCCAGACGGATCGTTGACCGGCGAATGGTCGCCCGAGTACATGCACGGGTTCTGGATCCCGTCGCTCTTGCGCAGGGCGGCTCCCGAGGCGAAGATCCTGGTCCTGCTCAGGGACCCCCTGCAGCGCTTGCAATCCGGCCTCAGGCACGAGCTCGCCATCGTCGGTCGGGCGGTGCGGCGGGGACGCCGGGGCTACTTCGGGGCCATGGACGCCAACGAGTCGCTGGCCCGCAGCCTGTACGCCCCGCAGCTCGAGCGGTTGTTCGAGGAGTTCGATCGCCGTCGGGTGCTCGTGCTCCAGTTCGAGCGCTGCGTCCAGGACCCGGCGGCGGAGCTGCGGCGCACGTACGAGTTCGTGGGGGCGGACCCCCCCGACCACGTGCCCGAGACTCTGCGGGAGCGGGTGGGAGGAGCTCACCCGCGGATGGAGCTGAACGCGGACGTCAGCAAGGCGGCCCGCGCCATGATCGCGCGTGACGCGGCCAGGGTCAGCGACCTGGTTCCCGAGCTCGACCTAGGCCTCTGGCCCTCGGCCCGCCCGTCGGAGGGCGCTCCGGCGCCGACGGCGGCGGCGGACGCGGCCTCCGCCTAGCGCTCAGCCACCGCGGGAGCGACCATGTATCCGACGACTGTGGTCGAATCGGTGGCCGCCACCTCATGAACAGCGACGCCTCCAGCGGCGAGCCGCCCGCCCGGCAGGGCGACACGATCTCGAGGAACGCCCTCTTCGGGTTCGCGACCCAGATGAGCACGTCCGTGTTCACGGCCGTGCTCACCCTCTACCTCGTCCGTGCCCTGAGCCCCGCCGAGTACGGGACGCTCGCGCTGGCGATCGGGGTGACCGGGCTCCTGTTGAAGCCCTCCGACATCGGCACCACGCAGGCCACGGCGCGCTACGTCGCCGAGCGGCACGGCGACGACGCCGGGGTCAGGGGGGTGCTCGGCATGGCGCTGCCCATGAAGCTGCTCACCGCCACCGGCATCGCGGCCGCCCTGTTTGCGCTCGCGGGGCCGATCTCGAGCCTCTACAACGCGCCGGAGCTCGCCTGGCCGCTGCGCGGGGCGGCGATCGCGCTCTTCGGACAGGCCGTGATGCGCTTCACCCAGTCCGTGTTCGTGGCGCTGCGCAGGACCTCGAGCAGCTTCACGGTGGTGTTCTCGGAATCGGCGATGGAGTTCACGGCCACGATCGCCCTGGTCGCGCTGGGGGGCGGCGTCACGGGCGCGGCCTTCGGGCGGGCGATCGGGTACGTGTTCGGCGCCCTCCTGGGGATCGTCCTGCTGGCGAGGCTCCTGGGGCGCTCGCCGCTGTCGGGCGCGGGGCCGAGCCCCGTCAAGCGGTCGGAGTTCATGCGCTACGCGGGAGCGATGTTGATCGTCCAGGGCGCGGGCGCCGCGTTCGCCCAGATCGACGTGCTGCTCCTCGGGGCGTTCCTGACCACCACCGCAGTCGGGTTCTTCAGCGCGCCGCTGCGGCTGATCGGGTTCCTGGCGTACCCGGCCATGGCCCTGTCGCAGGGGGTTGCCCCGCGGCTCGCGCGACATCGGCACGACTCTCCGCAGCTCGGCGCGCTGCAGCTGGGGCTGCGGTATCTCGTGATCTTCCAGACGGGGGTTGTGGTGCTGCTCCTCGTCTGGGCGGATCCCATCGTCGAGCTCGCCCTCGGCTCGAAGTTCTCCCAGTCCGCTGAGGTCCTCAGGGCACTGACGCCACTGGTCTTCCTCTCGGGCATCAACCCGCTGCTCGTCTCGCCCCTGAACTACGCGGGGGAGGGGAGGCGCCGGATCCCGGTCACGCTCGCCGCGCTGGCGGTGAACGCGATCCTGGACGTGATCCTGATCCCGACGATCGGGATCATCGGCGCCGCCGTGGGCTCCGACGTCGCCTACTGCGTCTACGCCGGCTCGAACCTGTGGCTGTCCCACCGAGTGCTCGGCCTGCCGCTGAGGCCCGTCGCCGTGACGCTGCTTCGCTCCCTGCTCGCCGCCGCGGCGCTGGCGGCGATCCTGCTCCTGATGGGAACGGGAGACCTCTCGCCGGTCGAGTGGTTCGTGGGCTTGGTGGGAGGCGGCGCTGCCTACGTCGGCGTCCTGCTGCTCAGCCGCGAGGTTCTCCCCGGCGAGTTCCGGTCGCTCTCCATGCGCCCTTTGCGGGCGCTTCGAAGCGGTTGAGCGGCAAGGGACCACCCAGGCCGGCGAGCTGGGGCTCGCGGCCGAATGGGCGGCGATATCCTGACCGCGGACGAGTGCCGGTGTTGGCGACAGGGGACGGCATCCATCCACGGCCTCGGGCGGGCGGGAAGGCTCGATGAGATGAGACGGGCGATCACGGCGTACATGGAACGCAGCTCGCACGGCTTCCGGCGCCGGATCCCGGGGCTCGTGCGGCTCGCCTACAGGGCGGGCACGGAGCCGGTCCCGATCGACGATCTGGTCAGCCCCCTGAGGTACGACATCCTCGTGCGCCAGCGCTATCTCGAGATGGTGCGGGAGCACAGGGCGCTGGCGGACGAGGACTTCGCGGCCTTCATGAACCTCTCCCGGCGTCAGCCGTACTACGCGTGGTTCACCCGGGTCGTGGTCCCGCACGGCAACCACCCCGAGATCGTCCACGACGAGAAGCGCCTGGAGGCGACCTTCGAGCGCCGCGTGCGGCGATCCCTGGCGCTCCACGACTCCTTCACGTCGGGGGGCTACGACAAGCGCCGGCCGATCATCCTGCGATCGGGCACCGAGATCACGCCGACGTCCACCGGCAAGCGCCTGGCTCGGCGGCTGTTCGCCGGGGATGGCTGCCATCGGCTCGCTTGGCTGCGGCTGACCGGCCTCAAGGCGCTCGAGCCCGGGATGTACCGGGTGCACCTCGCCCAGGTCCACACCCCGAAGGACGAGACGGCGAGGGTCCTCGCGGCGATGCCAATCAGCCGGGACGAGTACTTCGCGTTCGTCTCGCTCTCCTATGCGGACCGCGAGCTCTCGAGCGAGGAGGCGCTGCTCGACCACGTCCGGACGACCGCGCCGGCTCGCCTGCCGGAGCTGGAGGGGCTGATCGCCGTCGATGCCCCCCTGCTGGCTGCGGCGGCGCGCTCGGCGTGATGGCGCGATGACGGAAGCCCCGAGCCGGGCTTCCTCGAGCTGATGCAGATCCTCTTCTCGGGCGCCATCCCGGGCCCGAATGAAGTCCGCGGGGTCACCGCGGTCCTCGGGGTCGTCGACGCCGAGACCGGCGAGATCCTCCACCTGTGCGAGTACGGGACACCAGCCGAGCTGCGGGCGCCCGCGCAGAAGATGCAGTTCACGGGCTTCTGCATGGACGACGGCCGGATCCATGCCTGCACGCACAACGAGATCGTCAGGTTCGACGACTGGCCGCCCTCGCGCCCCGCTGCCAGGATCAGCATCCCCGGGTTCAACGACCTCCATCACTGCATCCCATGGGAAGGGGGGCTAGTTGTCGCGAACACGGGTCTCGAGACCGTCGATCATGTGTCGCTCGACGGCGAGCTACTTCACCGCTGGGACCTGCTGGAGGGGCATCCCGGGGCGCGGCGCATCGATCCCGAGCTCGACTACCGGCTGATCCCCGACACCAAGCCGCACGTGCTGCACCCCAACCACCTGTGGTCGCGGGACGGCGAGCTGTGGGCGACGGGCCTGAAGGTCCCGGGGGCGGTGCAGGTGGCGGGAGACCGCCGCCTCACGTTCGACACCGGGGCGCCCCACGACGGGCCCCACGACGGGCGCTACATCCGTGGCAGGCTCGCGTTCACGACCGTGCGGGGGTTCGTGGTCCTAGTGGACCCGGAGACGGTGGAGGTGGCAGCCACGCACGACCTCGGAGCGATGACGCCGGGGGTCAAGACTCTCGGGTGGTGCCGCGGGCTGTGCGAGGACCCGCGCGACCCGAACCGGTTCTTCGTGGCCTTCTCGATCCTTCGCTTCTCCCGATGGCGCGAGTACGGCTTTCGGGTCAGGCACGGCCATCGCAAGCTGCCGAGCCGGATCGTCAGCTACGACGTCCAGAGGGGCGAGGTGGTCGACAGCTTCCTGGTCGCCGAGGACCGCAGCCTGGTGCTGTTCCAGCTCGACCTGCTCCCCGAGGCCATGTGGCTGTGACGGCGCCCCCCGGTTGACCCCCCGCAACGACATCGCGATCTACTCGCCGTTCGCGTTCATCTACTACGAGGACCGGGCGACTCACGCGGACCGGGTGCCGCATGGCGGCGGGGGGGCTGAGCTTCAGACCACGATGCTGGCGCGTGCACTCGCCCGGCATGGCCTGCGCGTAGCCCATGTCATCTACCGTCGCGAGTACCCGGCCGAGGTGTCACAGCCGGGCCTGGAGCTGGTCGAGCGCGAGCCCTGGGCCGGGCGGCGCGGCCTTCGCGGCAAGGTCGCCGAGGCCATGCGCGTGTGGCGGGCGCTGCGGGAAGCGGACGCCCGCCTGTACGTGTTTCGCGGCGGCGGCGCCCACCTGATCGCCGGGGCGGTTTTCTGCGTCCTCCACCGGCGCCTGTTGGTGCTGTCCACTTCCAACGACCTGGACTTCGTCTTCGACCGGCCGGACCGCAGCCGCTGGGGCCAGGCGCTGTACCGAGCTGCTTTGCGGCGCTCGCGATCGGTGATCGTGCAGACGGCGCAGCAGGCCGAGCTCGCCCGCGAGAGCCTGCGGGCGCGGACCGACGTCAGGGTGATCTCGAGCTTCGCCGAGCAGCCCGAGGGCTCTGGGCCGCGTGCCGAGCCGGATGCCTTCCTGTGGGCGGCTCGAGTGGTCGCGTACAAGCTGCCGCTTTGCTACGTGGAGCTCGCGCGCGCTGTTCCCGAGGCCCGGTTCCGGATGGTCGCGCCGTGGACCTCGGACACGCCCAGGGAGCTCTTGGAGCAGGTCCAGGAGGCGGCCGCCGAGACTCCGAACCTCGAGTTCATGCCTCACCAGTGGCGCCAGGAGGTGCTGAAGCTGATCGACCGCTCGACGGCGGTCGTGGTCACGTCGCGTTCCGAGGGGATGCCGAACGTCTTCCTCGAGGCGTGGGCCAGGGGGATACCCGTGGTCTCCCTGTACTTCGACCCCGACGGGCGGATCGCGGGCGAGGGCCTGGGACTGTTCGCCGACGGCTCCTGGGAGGCCTTCGTGGCCGCCGTCCGCAGGCTGTGGAGCGACCCGGAGCTTCGCCGCCAGATCGGCGAGCGCGCCCGCCGCTACGCGGCCAGGGAGCACTCTCCCGAGGTGGTCGGAGAGCGCTGGACCGCGGCGCTCCGCGAGGCGCTCGACTAGACCGGCCGGCCCATGACCGCCCCGCGGTGTGAGCATGGCTCGACCTGCCCATGGGAGGCCCGGGCACCGGCGGCCTCGATCATCCGTCCAGTGGAGGGCGCCCGCCTGCGGGGCGGGGTCGCACGCGCCGAGGGCGAAGGTGATGAAGCTCGCGAAGCCCTGCATCGCCGTGTGCCTGGCCGTCGCCTCGCTGGCGCTCGCCGCCGCGGGACCGGCCGCGGCCGACACCGGCTGCGATCGGGTCGCCGCTCCCAACGGCTCCGACCGCGATCCCGGCACCGTCGCGAGCCCGTTTCGCACGCCGCAGGAGCTGGTCGACTCGCTGGCGCCGGGCGAGACCGGCTGCCTTCGCGCCGGCACCTACGCCTTCTCCGAGCTCGGCGTCTCGAGCCCGCGCGTCACCCTCGCCCCCTACGGATCGGAGGCGGTGACCCTGCGAGGGTCGATCAAGGTGCGACCGGACGGGCACGACTCGACGATCGAGGGCATGAGGCTCGACGGGCGCGGCGGCGAGACCCCGATCGGCCCCAAGATCTACGCCGACGGCTTCACCTTGCGCGACAACGAGATCACCAACGGGCACACCTCGATCTGCGTCCAGGTGGCCCGCTACTACTCGGACCCGGCGCCGCGCGGGGTGGTGATCGAGCGCAACCGGATCCACGACTGCGGCGAGCTGCCGTCGACCAACAAGGACCACGGCATCTACCTGTCCGAGGCCCGGGACACGATCGTTCGCGGCAACTGGATCTACGACAACGCCGACCGGGGGATCCAGCTCTACCACGACGCCGACGGATCCAGGATCACCGGGAACGTGATCGAGGGGAACGGCGACGGCATCGTGGTCAACGGTGAGGGCTCCTCGGTGTCGGAGGACAACCTCATCGAGGGCAACGTGATCGCCGGCTCCTATCGCGGCTACAACGTCTACTCGGGCCATTCCGGGCCGGTCGGCCACGGCAACGTGCTGCGTGGCAACTGCGTCTGGGCCGGCGCAGCGAGGTCCCCCTTCGACGACAACGGCGGGGTGATGCTTCCCGCGCGCAACTACACCGCTACCGGCAACGTGGTCGCCGAGCCGCAGTTCGCCAACCCCGCCGCCGGCGACTTCCGCCTGGAGGGGGGCGGGCGCTGCGCAGCGAGCTACGCCGGCGCCGAGCTGGCCCCCGGCTCTTCGCAGGAGCCGCCCGGCGGCAGCTCGCAGCCCGCATCGGTGAACCTGCGCGCGAACGACCACTCCGTCCGGCGCGGCGCCCGCCTGCGGCTGCGAGGGACGGTGCTCGGGGCCCATGCCGAGCGCGCCGTGATCGTCCAGCGGCAAGGCGACCGCTGGCGGCGGGTCAGGGCCCCGCGGATTCGCGACGGGCGGTTCGCCGTGCGGATGAGGGCCAAGACCCACGGGCGCGTGCTGAGACTGCGCGCAAGCGTGGGACCCGCCGGCCACTCGCGGACGGTCCGCGTCCGGGTCAAGAGGTGAGCGTCGTCCGGGTCAGGGACGCCGCTTCGACCGCGCGGCGTGCAGCAGGCTCCAGGCCGCCGTCGCCCTGAGCCTGCGGACGGCCGGCGAGACCTTCCAGCCGAAGCGGCGCGGGTCGTCGTCGTGGGTGATGACGATCCGCGGCCAGTCGAGGGGGCCCGCCGGCTTCAGCCTCGCGGGCAGCGTCCCGGCCGTCTCGTAGCCCGCTCGCCCCGCCGCCTCGACCACCCGCGCGTCGTGGTCCCCATACGGGTAGGCCACGGAGACGCAGCGCCCGAGGTGGCGGGCGATCTCGCCGCGAGAGCTCCGCAGCTCCTCCTCGAGCGCGCCGTCGTCGATCTCCGTCAGCCGCGGGTGGGAACGGGTGTGCGACCCGACCTCCCAGCCCGCGTCGGCGAGGCGCCGCAGCTCCTCCCACGACATGGGGGTCAGCTCGGCGGCGTGCTCGGTGCGGCGCCAATGCTCGATCCCCGGCCAGGCCATGGGCTCTTCGGTCCCGACGAACGAGGTGGGCGCGAACACCGTGGCCGTGAACCCGGCGCGCGACAGGATCGGGAAGGCGAGCTCGATCACGGAGCGGTAGGCGTCGTCGAAGGTGATCGCCACGGTCCGCGGAGCCGGCGGACGCAACACGGCCTCGTGGAAGGTCGCCGATCGAAACCCCCGCTCGGCCAGCATCGCGACATGCGCCTTGAAGTGGTCGGGGGCGATCGACAGGGACGCCGGCCAGCGTTCGCTGACCGCGTGGTAGCAGGGGACGAGTAAGTCCGTCAACTGCCGGCCTGGGCGTCGCGCGATCGCGCGATGGCCAGCAGGGCGGGCGCCAGCCCCAGCAGCAGCCACACCTCTTTGTTGGTCAGCCGCGAGCCGAAGAAGTCCGCCGCCAAGAGCGCGGCCAAGCCCACGAAGGTGGCTCTGGCGATCACCTCCATGCGCACGTCGCCCTGCCGGGCGAACGCACCAGCTGCCTTGAGCGCCGCATACAGGCAGAAAGCCACGATGGAGAGGAAGAGGATCAGCCCGACAAGGCCGAGCTCTGTCCAAAGCTGGAGGTAGGTGTTGTGGACCACCTTCGGGGTGCCCACGATGTAGTCGCTTCGCGCGAGCGCCCCCGGCTGCAGGAGGTAATGGACGGAGGAGATGGGGAAGTTCCCGGCGCCCACTCCCTCCAGCGGGTGCTGCTCCACCATCCGCCAGCCCACCGTCCACAGGTCCAGGCGGCCGGTGCCGCTGCCGACGGTCGAGATATGCGACCGGGTCTCGGGCGAGGCGAGATAGGTGAAGTACCCGAACCCGGCCAGGAACACGGCCACGATCACGACGAGCAGGCGGCCGCGCCAGCGAGCCCCGATGATCAGGAACGCGGCCAGGGCCACCGAGAGGGAGACCAGCCCTCCGCGCGACCCCGTTAGGAAGATGCCAGCGGCGCACAGGGTGCCGGCCGCCAGGGCCGCCAACCGCGCGATCGGCTGGTCCCGCAGCGCCGCCACCAGCCCGAAGCTGAGCACCAGCGCGGCGACCAGGATCGTGGCCAGCTCGTTCGGGTTGGTGATCGAGCTCGCCAGGCGCGAGGCCTCGGAGGGGTCGGAGGGCGCGAACAGGATCCCGTAAAGGGCGTCGATGGTGGCCCCGGCCACGAACGCGCCGACGAACCCGATCGCCTGCTTGGGCGTCCGGACCGCGGTGAAGATGATCAGGAACAGCACCGCGTTCAGCGTCAGCCGGGTGAAGGTCGTCAGGGCCTCTGCCGAGTCCTCCGCCCAGAGCTGGCTGACGGCGGTCCAGCTCAAGAAGAGCACCAGCAGGTAGGTGAGGCCGGGATGGGCGGACATGAAGTCCGACTTGGTGTCGCTTCTGGTCGCCAGGACCGCGACCCACGAGATCGTCAGCAGCAGCCCAGCGAGCTTCGCGAAGCTGAGCCCGGGGCCCGCCACGGTGGGAACCTGCGCGGCGAAGTTGAGCAGGGTGAACAGGACCAGCCCGACGTAGAGGTCGGCCAGGACCAGTAGCAGGAACCCGAGGCTGAGGGCGCCCACGATCGCGAATCGCGGGTCGATGCCGGCGATGACGCCGAAGGCGGCGGCGGTCGCCGCCATCGCCCCGGCGAGCCCGAACCTGCCCAGTTGCGCGGTCGTCGGCATGCGGGAATTCTGGCAGCCGCGTCCGTCCCCAAGGCCGGTACGCATGCTGGTGGGGGCGTGGAGTTGACTCGCCGATCGAGGTTCAGCATCCTTGGAGGCCGTGGAGTTGACGGGAGACCGGGTCACATCGCAGGGGGACGGCGCGGTCGCCCAGGCCGCTCGCTCGGGCTCGGGCTCGGGCGACGGCGCCGCGGGCCGCGGCCGCCTTCGGGTGCTGTTCGTGACCGAGGACGACCCGATCTACGTGATTCGATTCTTCGACACCTTCCTGGCGGAGTACCCGCGAGAGGAGTTCGAGGTCCTGGGGGTGACGATCGTCGCCCCGTTTCGCGAGTCGCTCGCCGCCACGGGGAAACGCGTGCTGCGGGTCTACGGGGCGGCGGCGTCGGCTCGGCTGGGGGTGAAGTTCGCCGCGGCGAAGCTCAGGCGAAGATCGATCGCCGCGCTCGCGAGGCGCGCCGGCATCCCGCTGGTGCCGGCCGCCTCCGTCAACGACCCGGAGTACGTCGCCCGGGTCCGCGAGCTGGGCCCGGACGTGGTCGTCTCAGTGGCGGCCCCCGAGATCTTTCGGGAGGACATCCTCTCGGCGCCGCGGCTCGGGTGCATCAACATCCACTCGGGCGCGCTGCCGAAGTTCCGCGGCATGATGCCCACCTTCTGGCAGATGCTGGATGGCGAGCCGAAGGCGACCGTCACCGTCCACGAGATGGCCCCCGAGGTCGATGCCGGTCGGATCCTCGGAACCGATGACTGTCCCATCCACGAGCGCGACAGCGTCGACCGCGTCATGGGCGAGGCGAAGGTGGTGGGCGCGCGGCTCATGATCCGGGTCCTGCGGGAGCTGGCGAGCGACTCCGCGGTGCCGCGGCCGCTGGACATGTCCGAGGCCTCCTACTACTCGTTCCCGACTCGCGAGGACGCCAAGAACCTGCTGCGGCGAGGCCACCGGCTCCTGTGAGCGAAGCCGAGAGGGACCGAGCCGCTTCGCGCGAACTTCCCGAGGACGAGGTGAACGGATCGGGTCACGAACAACCCCCCGCCGTGATGTCCATCGACGTGGAGGACTGGTTCCACGTCGAGAACCTGAGCCGCGCCGTCCCACGAGGGACGTGGGGCAGCCAGCAGCTCCGGGTCGAGCGCAACATGGACCGGATGCTCGAGCTGCTCGCACAGGCGCCGGGGGGACCGATCCGGGCCACCTGCTTCGTCCTCGGCTGGGTGGCCGAAAGGTGCCCGGCGCTGGTTCGCCGCATCGCCGCCGCCGGCCACGAGATCGCCTCGCACGGCCACGGGCACGAGCTGGTCGGATCGCTCTCACCGGAGCGGTTTCGGGCGGACGTGGTTCGCTCCAAGGAGGCGCTGGAGGACCTGGTGGGGGCGGAGGTGGTCGGATACCGGGCGCCGAGTTTCTCGATCACCGAGTGGGCGATCCCGGTGCTGCGGGAGGCGGGGCTCCGCTACGACTCGTCCGTGTTCGCCGCCGTCGCGCACGATCGGTACGGGCGGATTCCGGGGTTGCGGCCGGACGACCCGGTCGTCGAGCTCGCCCCCGGCTTTCACGAGGTGTCGGTCTCCTGCCTCATGGTCGCCAAGCGCGGGCTGCCGTGGGGCGGAGGCGGCTACTTCCGCCTCATGCCCTACGGGCTCTTCCGCCGCGGGGTCAGCCGGATCCTCCGGACTGGAAGGCCCTACGTGTTCTACATCCACCCATGGGAGATCGACGCGGGTCAGCCCCGTGTGAGCGGCATCCCCGCCGCCTACCGGTTTCGCCACTACGTCGGCTTGGGCCGCTGCGAGCGCCGCCTCGAGTCCCTGCTGGGCGACTTTCGCTGGTCGGCGGTGTCCGACCTGCTCGAGGCGCGCCCGGCGGCCGCGCGGGCATCGTGAGCGAAGCGAGGTCGCGGCCGCGAGTCTCGGTGATCGTGCCGGCCCGAAACGAGGCGGCTTACATCGACGCCTGCGTGCGGTCGATCGTGGCGCAGGAGGCCTCCGGAGGACTCGAGGTGATCGTGGCCGACGGGCGCTCGTCCGACGACACGGCCCGCATCGCCCGCGAGGCCGGAGCGATCGTGGTGGACAACCCCCGGGGAATCACGCCGGCAGGCCTGAACGCGGCGCTCGCCGCGGCGCGGGGCGAGGTGATCGTGCGCTTCGACGCCCACGCCGTGATGCCGCCCGGCTACGTCGAGGCCTCGGTTCGGGCCCTAGACGAGGAGCCGGGCGCGGCCGGCGCCGGAGGCTGGCGGCGGGTCGAGGCGAACGGCCCCTGGGGCCGAGCCGTGGCCGCGGCGCTGTCGTCGCGGCTCGGGATCGGGAACCCTCGCCTGTGGCGACAGCCCCCATCCGGCGAGGGACGGGTGGAGGTCGACACGTTCAACCTCGGCTGCTGGCGCGCCGGTGACCTGCGCGCCCTCGGAGGCTGGAGCGAGCGGTTCGTGCGCAACCAGGACTTCGAGCTCAACTACCGGCTGCGGCGAAAGGGCGGGCGGATCGTCTTCGACCCCGCGATCTGGTCCATCTACCACCCGCGTGAGTCCGTCGGCGCGATCGCCCGCCAGTACTGGGACTTCGGGCGCTTCAAGGCCGTGATGATCGCCACCTATCCCCGATCGCTGGCGCCCCGCCAGCTCGGGCCGGTCGGCCTGCTCGCCGCCGCCGCGACGGCGGCGACGCCGACGCGCCTGGCGCGCTTGGCCCGCGCCTCCCTGGCCGCATACGGCGGCGCGCTCGTGGTCGCCTCCGCGCGAACCGGTGGCGGCTGGCGCACGTTCGTTGCCCTGACGACCATCCACGCCTCCTGGGGTGCCGGCCTCGTGGCGGGATTCCTGGGGCTCGCGAGAGGCCCGAAGGGGCCCGGCGAGGCGGACCTCTAGGCTCCTCGCCCGTGAACGGCCCCTCCGCCCCGGAGCCCAACGCGCAGGCACTCGACGCCTATTTCAGGGTCATGGCGCAGGAGTTCGGGGACAACCCCGGGAATCTCCGCTACCTGCTCGAGACGACGTTCGAGCGGATAGACCTCACGGGCCGGTCGGTCCTGGACATCCGGGCCGGGAAGGGCACCGCCGGGTTCTACGCCGCGGCGGCGGGGGCGGGCCGGGTGGTCGTCGTGGAGCCCGAGGGGGGGTCGCACTCCGCCCTCGAGGATCGGTTCAGGCCTCTTCGCGAGCTCCCGTCGAGCCGGCGCGTGGAGCTTCGCGCGGAGTCGCTTCGCGACTTCGACCCGGGCGACGAGCGGTTCGACGTGCTGGTCTCGATGGCCTCCATCAACCACGTCGACGAGGACGCCTGCAGCCGCCTGGGGCACGATGCCGAGGCGCGCGAGCGGTACCTCGAGCTCCTCTCGAAGCTCGCGGCGCTGACCGCTCCGGGCGGGGACCTGATGGTCTCCGACGTGTCGCGGCACAACCTCTTCGCCAAGCTCGGGATCACGAACCCGGTCGCCCCGGCGATCGAGTGGCACAAGCACCAACCCCCCGAGCTGTGGGTCGAGCTGCTGGAGCGCGTGGGCTTCCGCGACCCGCACGTCCGCTGGAAGTCGTTCAACTCCCTGCGCCGCCCGGGCAGGCTCCTGCTCGGAAACCGCGTCGCGGCCTACTGCTCGAACAGCGCCTTCTGCCTGACGATGAGGCGCGGCGCCGAGGCTTAGCGCTCGGCGGGCTGCCGCTCCGGCGGCGCGCCTTCCCGCGTGGGGGGGCGCTCGGAGGAGGGGGGAGGGGTGGCCCGCGGCTGGCGACCGGCGTAGTAGTGGTACTCCGAGCGCCGGGGGCGCGGCGTCCCCACGACCGCGAATCCGGTCGGCTTGATGCCGTGCTCGGCGAGCAGCTCGCCGAGCTGGGCGAGGTTCTTGAGGTGGGTCTTGCCCACGCCGGCTACGAGCACCACGTCGTCCACGTAGTCGACCAGCGGCAGGGCGTCGATCACGTCGGTCAGCGGGGGCGAGTCGATGATCACGAAGTCGGCCATGCGGCGGGCCTCGGCGATCAGCTCTCGCGCCGCCGGGAGCGCGAACAGGTCGCTGATCCAGCCACCCTCGTAGTCGGCCAGCAGGATGCCCAGGTTCGAGCCGAAGGTGGGGGTCGTCACCAGCGCGTCCTGGAGGGCGATGCTCTCCACCAGGACGCTGGCGACGCCGTACCGTGACTGCAGGTCCAGCGCCGCCCCGATACCGGGGCGGCGCAGGTCGGCTTCGATCAGGATCACGTTGTGCCCCGCGGTCGCCAGCGACGCCGCCAGGTTGACGGCGGTCGTGGTCTTCCCCTCGGAGGGGGACGACCCGGTGACGAGGATCGCGTGGGAGCCCGCGCCGGACACCCGGCGTGAGACGGACAGCGTCCCGCGCAGCGTCCGGTAGGCCTCGGATGTGGCGGGGGAGAGCTGCAGGGGGCCAAGCGGGCTGTCTCCGCGAGACCGGGACTGCCGCGGGATCCTGGCCAGGATAGGCAGGCGGTAGAGGCGCCTCAGCTGCTCTTCGCGGCGCAGGCGCGGGTCCAGGGCCTGGGAGCCGAAGGCGGCGCCGATCCCCAGGACGAGGCCTGCCAGGAGCCCCCCCGCGATGGTCAGCGCCGGGCGGGGCGAGGTCGGGCTCGACGGCGGATCGGCCTTGGTCTCGAGGCTCATGCTGGGACTGCTCCCCGATCGCAACGTCTCGAGCTGCGTGATCGAGGCGCGCAGCGCGGTCGGGTCGCCGGCCCCCTGCCGGAGGCGAGTCTCGAGGCTGGGGAGCCGCTCGTCGATGGAGTCGTGGAGCTGCTGGGTCTGCTTGGCGACGGCCTGGGCGGCGAAGGCATTGGCGATCTCGGTCGCCTCGCTCGGCGAGCCGGCCTCGGCGGTCACCGCGACGATGTTGCTGGAGGCGACGGGCTCCGCGCTGACCTTGCGCAGCAACGCCCGGGCACTCAGGGAGGAGTCGAGCGCCTTCTTCACGCGGTCCGCCACGTCGATGTTCGTGATCAGCTGCGAGGCGGTGGTCACGTCGCGAGTCGGGTCGTTGGACGGCGGAATCAGGCCGGGCAGGCCGACCAGAGCGGGGTCCTCGCTGGAGATCGGGGTGACGAGCAGGCTGGCCTCGGCCTCGTAGACCTTGCTGGCGGTGAGGACGTAGAGAATCGCGACCGCCGTGGTGATCGCGACCGCGGCGACCACGATCCAGGCCCGCTCGCGCAGCGTCTCGAGGTAGCGCCTGAGACCACCCTCCTCCTGCGGAGGCTGGATCCAGTCGGCAGCGGGCGCGCGGCGCTGCTGGGGGCTGGGCCCGTCCATGAGCACGGCATTGTTGCACCGGCGCCGGGCGCCACGCGCGGGTCGGGGGCCGATCTCTACCCTCGCCCGGTGCGGCTGGCCGTATATACGGACTACGCCTACCACCGGGTCGCGGGCGAGGTGTTCGCGGAGCGCGCCTTCGCCCTGTTCCTCGGCCGTCTGGCGGGCGAGCTCGATCGCCTGGTGCTGGTGGGTCGCGAGGCTCCGGAGGCGACCCGGGCCCGCTACGCCGTCGGCCCGGGCGTCGAGCTGGTCTCCCTTCCGTATTACCCCAGGCTGTCCGAACCGTGGGCGGTGCTGCGCGCCTCGATCCAGTCGCTGCGGCGCTTCTGGGAGGCGCTGCCGCAGGTCGATGGGGTTTGGCTCCTGGGCCCGCATCCCCTCGCGATCGCCTTCGCCGCCCTGGCGGCTGCGCGGCGCAAGCGGATCACGCTCGGGGTCCGCCAGGACACCAGAGCCTACGTCGGCTCCCGCCATCCCGGCCGGCGGCTCCTGGGGCTGGTGGCCGCCGCCCTCGACGCCGCGTGGAGGGCGCTGTCCAGACGGTTCCCGGTCGTGGTGGTGGGCCCGCAGATCGCGGCTCAGTACGCGAGCGCCCGGTCCCTGCTCGAGATCAACGTATCGCTGGTCGACGACCGCGACCTGGTCCCGGTGAAGGAGGCGTTACGGCGCTCATACGACGCGGAGCTCCGCGTGATCAGCGTCGGGCGGCTGGAGGAGGAGAAGAACCCGCTGCTCTTGGCCGACGTGCTGGCCGAGCTGCGAGCCGACGGGGATCGCTGGCGCTTGGCCCTGTGCGGGGAAGGATCGATGCAGCCGGCGCTCGAAAGCCGGCTCCGAGAGCTGGGCGTCGCCGATCGCGCCGAGGTGCTGGGGTACGTTCCGTTCGGCCCCCGGCTGCTGGACCTCTACCGCCAAAGCCACGCGCTGCTGCACGTGTCGTGGACGGAGGGGCTGCCGCAGATTCTGGTCGAGGCGTTCGCCGCCGGGCTGCCCGTGGTGGCCACCGACGTGGGCGGCGTCGCCGCCGCTGTCGGGGGAGCGGTCCGACTGATCCCGCCAGGCGACGCAGTCGCCGCTGCGGACGAGCTCAGGAGGGTCGCCGGGGACGGACCGCTGCGCGAGACGCTGATCCGCGCCGGCCACGCTTACGCGGCCGAGCGCACCGCCAGCGCCGAGGTCAGGCGGGTGGCCTGGTTCGTGAGCTCGGCGCCCAGGGCCGGGCTCAGGGGTGGATCCGGCTCCGGTTCCGCAGCGAGAAGAAGCTGACCTCCCGGAGCTTGGCGAAGGCGGCGATCCGCTGCGCGGCGCTGTACAGCGGATGGCAGGCCGTCAGCACCAGCCGGTCGTAGCCCCGG
Source organism: Solirubrobacterales bacterium (assembly GCA_044871225.1). GTDB lineage: Bacteria > Actinomycetota > Thermoleophilia > Solirubrobacterales > 70-9 > AC-56. The sequence goes on along the minus strand of JBIOZP010000056.1, from coordinate 93,778 downwards.
TCGCGGATGATGTCCACCGCCGAGTCGTCCACCACCTTCGTCCTCTGGACGCGGTAGGCGAAGTTCGCGTACGGCATGCTGATCCGGACCTCGTCGCCCGGATCGAGGCCGTCCAGGTGGCGGAAGGGCGCCAGGTAGGTGGTGCGGTGGCCCGCGAACGCGGTCGTCCCCGGCTGCCCCGGAAACGCGGTCTCGGGGTAGTGCCCCGGGCCCTTCTGGAGGCTGGCGGTGTCGGTCCCCTCGACCGCGACCACGTCCACGTCGATGGCGTCGATCTGGATGCGCCCGACCGCCTCGCCAGCGTGGACGCGCTTTGCGAACAGGTCCGCCAGCACCTCCACCTTGCGGCTGACCCCGTGGACGCGCGACACCCGGTCCAGGTCGGCGCGCGACGGGAACTCGCTCTCCAGGTCGGCGAGCTGGTCCTCGGCGTTGCCCTGCTGGATCGAGCCGTAGATCGTGGACACCGGCTCCTTCCAGGCCAGGGTCGTCGCGACGTCCGCCAGGACGACCAGCCCGGCGGTGATCAGCGTCACCGAGACGATGCGAAGCGCGGAGGCCACGCCGCCAATGATTGCGGACCCGCCTGAAGCCACGGGCGCGCTCGCCGGCGAACCCGTGCGAGACTTCGGCGCGCCGTGAGCGAGGCCCCAGCGCAGCGGATCGCGTCCTACCAGGCCGACCCCGACCAGGTCGGGCGGGTCCTCCTGCTGTACTCGGGCGGCCTCGACACGTCGGTGATGCTCCACTGGATCCAGGAGCGCTACGGGGCCGAGATCGTCACCTTGACCGTGGACCTCGGCCAGCCGGGAGAGGACTGGGACGTCGTGGTGGCGAAGGCGCGCGACCTCGGGGCCCTGGACGCGATCGTCGTCGACGCCCGCGAGGAGTTCGCCACCGAGTACGTGCTGCCGGCGATCAAGGCCAACGCGCTCTACGGAGGGGGCTACCCCTTGTTCACCGCGCTGGGGCGCCCGTTGATCGCGCAGCTCGCGGTCGAGCACGCGCGGCGCACCGGCTGCGACACGATCGCTCACGGCTGCACCGGCAAGGGCAACGACCAGGTGCGGCTCGAGGCGACCGTCGCCACCCTCGATCCCGACTTGAGGATGATCGCGCCGGTCAGGGAATGGCGGATGGGCCGCGAGGAGGAGATCGCCTACGCGCGCGAGCACCGGATCCCCGTCAAGGGGGGCACCGAGACCCCGCCGTACTCGATCGACGACAACCTCTGGGGCCGATCCTCTGAGGGTGGGGGGATCGAAGACCTGGGTTCGCCGGCGGCAGACGACGTGTTCCGCCTGGTCACCCGCCCGGAGGAGGCTCCCGACGAGCCGCAGCTCGTCCGGGTGGGCTTCGAGAGCGGCTGCCCGGTATCGCTGGATGGCGAGCGGCTCGGGTTGGTCGAGCTCCTGGAGCGAGCCGGTGAGCTGGGACGCCGCCACGGGGTGGGGATCGTCGATCAGATCGAGGACCGGGTGGTGGGGCTCAAGGTCAGGGACGTCTACGAGGTCCCGGCCGCCGCGATCGTCCTTCCCGCGCACCGCGAGCTCGAGAAGCTCGTCTCGACCATCCACCAGAACGGCTTCAAGCGCGGGCTCGAGGACCGGTGGGCGTACCTCTGCTACGCGGGCCTGTGGCACGAGCCGCTGCGGGGCGACCTCGATGCCTATATGGAGTCCGCCAACGAGCTGGTGAGCGGCGAGGTGACGATGAGGCTCTTCAAGGGCCTCGCCAGCCCCGTGGCGCGAAGCTCGCCATACGCGCTGTACGACCGCTCGCTGGCCTCCTTCGGTGAGTCTGGCGGCGAGTTCAGCCAGGCCGCGAGTCCGGGTTTCATCGAGCTGTTCACCCTGCAGAGCCGGATGGCCCACCGCCTCCGCGCACGCCGGGGAGAAAAGCGAGAGGATGGGGCCGGATGAAGTCTTCGGTCTACGAGTTGATCGGCCGCCTGGTGGTGTGGTTCGTCCGGACTCGGTACCGCCGCGAGCTGCGGGTGGCGGCGGGCGTGGGCGTCGCGGTCCTGGCCGCGGGCGCCTACGTGGCGGCGACCCGCCGTCCCCCTGAGGGGTAGCGGCCGCGCACCAACGCCCGCCCGGGGCTCGCTCCCGGCGGTCGCCCGTCCGGGCGGCTCACGAGCGTGGCTTCATGGCTTCCTAATCATTCGCTAGGATGCCGCCCGCAAAACCGCCGAGCCCTCCGGTGATCGGAGGGGCGGGGGAACCACTGGGGACGGCCCGGAATGCCGGTGCCGCCTCGTGGGGCGAATCGCGGCCAGCCGCGTAGCGCCAGTCCTTCGGCGCGAGCCCGTCAGCTAACCCCGTAGGCAGTGAAGGATGGACCCCAGCAGAGCCACACCCCTGCGTATCCCTGCCGCTGGCGCGCGGAGGCCGCTCCGCCTGGCCGCGGCCGCGCTGCTGGCGCTGTGTGCCGTCCTCCTGGTCTTCGCAGCCCGCTCGCAGGCGCAGGGGGTCGACGAGCTGAACGCCAAGATCGCCTCGGCGCAGTCCCAGGCCGACAGCCTGGGCGCCGAGATCGACGCCAAGACCGCGCAGCTCGCCGCTGCGCAGTCCCAGGCCGCGGCCGCCGCAGCTCGCGAGCAGGAGCTCTCGGGTGTCCTGGCTGAGGGGCAGCGGCGCGAGGCCGAGCTCGAGGCGCAGGTCGCGCAGACCCAGTCGCACCTGCGCCAGACCCGGGCCCGTCTGCGCCAAGCGGTCGGCCGGCTGGCGGCGCGGCTCGTGGCGATCTACAAGGGGGACGCGCCCGACGCGACCCAGGTCCTGCTGAGCTCGGACGGCTTCGACGACCTCGCGAACCGGGCCGAGCTCCTGAGCCACATCGAGGAGGCCGACGCGACTCTCGCCGCCCGGGTCCGGTGGCTGCGCGACCAGGTCGCCGCGCAACTGGTCCAGGTCAAGGACGCTCGGGCCCAGGCAATCGCCTTCAACCAGCGGGTGGCCGCCGCGCGGGACCAGATCGCCGCCGTTCGCGCCACCGCCGAGGCACAGGCCGCGCAGCTCGAGCAGGCGCGCGCCGCCCAGGCCGCCGCTCTGTCCAGCCTGCGCTCTCAGGTGTCGAGCTGGGAGCAGCAGGTCCAGGAGGCTCAGCAGGTGTCGGCCGCGCAGGCGCAGGAGACCGTCTCGAGCTGGTTTGGCGACTGGGCGATACCCCAGGCGATCGTGATGTGCGAGTCGGGCGGCAACTTCGGGGCGGTCAACCCGTCCTCGGGCGCCGGCGGCGCCTACCAGATCCTGCCGTCGACCTGGAGCCTCTACGGCGGCCGCGGCGCGCCGCAGGAGGCCTCGCCCCAGCGCCAGAGCGAGATCGCCTCGCAGATCTGGGCCGATTCCGGGCCGACCGCCTGGGCCTGCGCCCAGTAGCCGACAGGACCGGCCGTCCAAAGCATCCGGTCCCACTCCAGCGACGAGTGAGCGATTCGGCACCGTATGTCCCCAAAGCCACACTCGACTGGGCGAGCTGGGCGAGTGCGGGCTTCGCGGACATGTGCCCGCCGCGGGCGAGGTCTACCGAGAGGCCCCCTCCGGGGTCTCGATGCCGCCTGTCCCGGAGAGGCGGGTTGAGGGGTCCGGGCGCGCGGAATCGGTCGCGGCCAGGTCGTCGGCCGGCTCCCCGCGCCAGCTCGCCCGCGACAGGGCGATGGCCGCGAGGCCCAGGACGACCAGCACGCCGGCGCCGGCGACTGCGTAGCTCGTGCGGGGGGTGAAGAGCGCCGTCACCGCGCCGCCGATCAGGAACCCCACCCCGGGCATCGCGGTGGCCAGCGACTCGAGCAGTGAGATCACCCGGGCCTGCAGGTCGCCGCGGGTGAGCTGCTGCACCGCGGTCATCAGCGCCACCCACTGGATCCCGTTTCCGGTGCCGCCGACGGCCGACGCCGCGCAGGCGAACAGCAGGGTGGGGGCAACGGCGGTCGCCAGGTAGGCGGCCCCGACCGCCAGCGTGCTGCCGGCGAGCAGCAGTGGAAGCGGGGCGCGGCGCATGACCGCGAACGCCAGCCCGCCGACCACCATGCCGGAGCCCCAGCTAGCCAGCAGCGCCCCGTAGCCCGCGTCGCCGGCTCCCAGCGTCTCTTTCGCGAACACGACCTCGATCGGGATCACGATGGCGAAGAAGACGAACGCGATCGCCTGGGCGGTGAGCAGCAGCCGCAGTTGCCGGTGCGAGCTGACGTAGCCGAGCCCCGCCCGCATGCGAGCGATCCAGCTAGCGGCCTGGGCCCGGGCCCGCGGCAGGCCGGAGGCCGTGGCGAGCAGCAGGGCGACCGCCGCGAAGGAGGCGGCGTCCGCGAACAGGGCGGTGCGCGGCCCGGCGGCTGCGACCACCACCCCGGCGAGCGCCGGCCCGGCGGCGGCGCCGGTCGTGAAGCCGAGGTTGAGCAGGGCGTTTCCCTCCCGCAGCAGCCCGCGGGGGGCCAGCATGCTCGCCGCCGCCGCCCGCGTCAGGGCTCGGCTGGAGGACGCGAGGGCACCGGCGAGCCCGGCCAGCGCGATCACGAGGACGAGCGAGAAGTCGGTGGAGACGAGCGCCAGCGCCGCGAAGGAGACCGCTTGGACGACGCTCAGCGCCGTCAGGCTGACCCGAGTGTTGAGCGCCTCGAGGCGGGCGACCAGGGGCGGCGTCGCCAGCGCGGGCGCGAACTGAAAGGCGACGAAGAGCGCGGCGGTCGCCATCGGGCTGCCGGTGCGGTCGAAGACCAGCACGGCCAGGGCGATCTCTCCCAGCCAGTCGCCGAGCTCGTCCACGAACCGCGCTACGGCCAGCCGGCGGAAAGCCGATAGGCGAAGAGGGCGTAGGGCCGCTGGCACCGCGCCACATATAAGCTGATCCTGCGGCCGCTCCGAGGTGCGCGGACGCCCGGCCGGCGACCGTGCGGACCTCCTCCGCGGACCGGGACCCGATCAGCTTTCTTCCAGCGGGACCCGGGCCCGCTCGCCGCCCGCCCGCGGGTTGGGCGCCTTCCTGCAAGACGCGCAAGGGAGTGATAAGTTTCTAGCGCTTTCTATAGCGTTTTCCAGGTAGGCGCAGGCTCCTTACGGATGGGCCTTCACGGAAGAAGGGATGGTGTCATGGGTTATCGCGGTCGTTAGTCACTAGTCGGAATTCGTAACGCGTCAGCCATCTCGGGCCGGGCGGCTCATATCGGTAGCCGCGGGCCCTGGGTGGTTCCAGCCGTGGCGTATTCGTGGATCCGGCGGTCGAGCGCCAGCTCGGTCTCGAAGTCCGCGTCCTCGCCGTGGCGGTAAGGGAGATCCTTGTCGACGAGCAGGTCGGCGAGGATCTCGACGTATTTGGGGTCGAGCTGCGTTCCGGCCGAGCGGCGCAGCTCGGCGATCGCCTCGAAGGCGCTGACCGGGCGCCGGTAGGAGTCGCGGGCGGTGAGGACGTCGTAGGTGTCCGCGACCGCGATCACCTTCGAGAGCTCCGGGATCTCCCCGTCGTGCAGGCCGCGCGGGTACCCGAGCCCGTCCAGGCGCTCGTGGTGGGCGAGGATGATGTCGCCCACGGGCTGGTAGCCATCGATCTGGGACACGATCCGCGCTCCCTCGTAGGGGTGCTTGCGGATCTCGATCCAGTCCGCCTCGGTCAGCTCGACGTCGCCCTTCAGGATGCTGTCGGGGAGGATGAACTTGCCTATGTCGTGGAGGAGGCCGGCCGTGTGGACGAGCTCCTGGTCCTCCTCGGGGAGCCCCGCAGCGGCCGCGATCTCGCGCGAGTATCGGGCCACCGCCGCGCTGTGCCGCGCCGTCATCCGGTCGCGAAGGTCCAGGGTGCGAAGCAGCGCGCTCAGCAAGGCGACCTGGAAGCCGGCGAGCTGCTTGGCGCGGAGCTCGAGCTCGTCGGCGCGCTGCTGGGAGAGCAGCAGGGCGCCGATCAGGTTCTGGAATACGAGCACGACGACGGCGAACAGGGCGACCGTCCCCAGGCCGAGCTGGACGTACAGGTAGGCGACCCCGACCGCCAGCAGGGCGGACGCGAGCTCGGATGGGAGCAGCGGCGAGAGCGCTCGGCGCGCCTTGCCCCACAGCGAGGTTCGGTCGACGTAGCTGAAGTAGCCCGCGATCAGGATGAAGTCGATGACCAGCGCGAACGCGAACAGCCCGAAGACGAACAGGTAGAAGAGGGGGTCCGCCTGCCCGACCCCGGTCGCCTCGAGCGCGGCGTCGAAGGCGATTCCGGAGAGCAGCGGGAACCAGGCGTAGGTGACGACGTTGATGAGCAACGTGTTCGGGGCGTAGCGAAATCGCAGCCAACCGGCGACGATCGTCGCCACTCCGATCAGCGCCGCCGGGGTCTCGCCCAGGAAAACCGTCGCCGTGATGATCGTCAGGAAGCTGGAGGAGATCGCCATCCGGCTGGTGGTCGGAGTGTCCACCGCCGTCAAGTCGCCGATCACCGAGGTGGCCAGCAGGATGCCGAAGAGCGCCAGGTCCCAGTTCGAGCCGCCGTTGCTGAGGACGGCGACGACGACCGCCGCCGCCAGGGCGGCGAGCTCGAGGGTGATTACCCGTTTCGTGGGGCGGCCCGGGGGCATTCGCCTGAATAAGTTCTAGCCGCGGGTGGCGGCGACCTGCTTGGTGGTCTCCGAGGACGGCTCACGCATCGAGCGCATGAAGCGGTCCAGGTCGGTGGTGGAAAAGCGCCGCTGCCCCCCCGGGGTACGGTAGACCGGTACGAGGCCCTGGTTCGCCCAGCTGCGCAGCGAGGCCGCGCTGACGCCCAGGTAGGCGGCCGCTTGGCCAACGTTCAGCAATCGCATTCGTCCCTCCCTTCGGTAACTGGATCGATTACTTGCTTCCCCTAAAACGGTAAAAGGCGCATAGGTGCGGAGCAGGAACAACTTTTTTGCACTTTTCCTAGCCTTTTGCAACTTCTATCCCACCATGCGCATGCCTGCCGTGCCCGCGGGCGGTGTTTGCGGCGGATTCGTGGGCCGGCGCGGGGGGCGAGTGGGTCCGTCGGCGGGTGGTTTTCGTGGCGGTGCGGCGGCCGCGACCGGCGGGCGAGGTGGCTGGGTGGAGGGGCGGCCACCGGCCTCATGGCGCCGAGTGTGGGATTGGGTCCCGTATGGGTACCCAAAGCCGCACTCGACGACGGTTGCCTCAAGGCCTGGGCCGCGGCGGGAAGCGCCCCCCGTCGGGGCCTTCCGGGGCGCCGGGTGGCGGGGATACACTCGCCCGCGATGGCCGAACCGGAGCAAGACGACGCCGCGACGGAGGCTCGGGGCCATCCGGAGGCCGCCGCCGGCGAGGCCGCGGCGCCGCCAGATGAGGGACCGCGCGAGGGTGATCCCATCCTGGGCGCCACCCTCCACGCGCTCAAGCGCGCCGCGGAGGGGGTGGAGATCGAGCGCAGGGTGGCCGAGACCCTGCAGCGAAGCCTGCTCCCGAAGCTGCCGGTCGTGCCCGGGCTTCGGCTCGCGGCCCGCTACCGGCCGGGGGCCGCTGAGACGAGGATCGGTGGGGATTGGTACGACGCGATCGAGCTGCGTGGGGGAAAGGTCGGGATCGTGATCGGGGACGTGGTCGGGAGGGGGGTCAAGGCCGCCGCCCGGATGGCGCACCTGCAGAGCGCCTTGCGGGCCTATGCGCTGGAGGCGCTGCGCCCCGCCGTGGTGCTGGAGCGCATGAACAGCTTCGTCCTCGAGGGAGAGCAGGGCGGCATGGTCACGCTGCTCTACGCGATCGTCGACCCGGACGGCCACACCGTCCAGGTGGCGAGCGCGGGGCACCCACCGCCCCTCGTGCTCAATCCCGACGGCGGGACTACGTTCGCGGAGGCCCCTGCGGGAAGCCCGATCGGGGTCACCCGCTATCCCTCTTACGAGGAGAGCGTCACGACCTTGGACCCGTGGTCCACGGTGCTCCTCTATACGGACGGGCTGGTGGAGGGCCCGGAGCTGCCTCTGGGCCAGGGGCTGGACGGCTTGCAGGACTCGGCCAAGGACGGGCCGCGCGAGCCGGAGGCGCTGTGCGAGAGCGTGCTCGACTCGATCGATCTCCGGGCGGGCTCCCGGGACGACCTCGCGCTGCTGGCGGTCCAGCTGACGCCGCCGGGCAAGACCCTCGCCCTCGCGCTGCCTGGCCGGCCCTCGGCGCTGGCGGCGATGCGCCGGGCGGTGGCGCAGTGGCTCCGCCTGTCCGGAGCGGGGGAGGACGAGGTCTACGAGGTGCTCGTGGCCTGCGGCGAGGCGTGCGCCAACGCGGTGGCGCACGCGCATCCGGCGCTGTCCGACTCCTCGTTCGAGGTTCGGGCAAGAAGGGAGGGGCCCGAGATCGAGATCACCGTTCGCGACACCGGGCACTGGCGGCCGCCGGGCGAGGACAGCCGCGGACGGGGCCTGGCGGTGATGCGGGAGCTGATGGACGACGTCCAGATCGACGCCTCGGAGACCGGCACGACGGTGAAGCTGCGCCGGGCGCTGGAAAAGGAGGCGGCATGAGGGACCGGCTGGCGGAGCTGACCTTCGAGACGGTGGACGAAATCGTCGTGGGGCACGTGCAGGGCGAGATCGAGAGCGTCAACGCGGACGAGATGAGCGCCGCGCTGGCCGGCCAGCTCAGCAGCGACAAGATGGGGCTGGTGATCGACCTCTCCGGCGTCAGCTACCTCGACAGCGCCGGGATCGAGCTCCTATTCGACCTGGCCCGCCGGCTTCGCACCCATCGCCAGCGGCTGCGCCTGGTGGTGCCCACCGAGGCTCCGATGCGGCGGGTGCTCGAGCTGTGCGACATCCAGCGCGCAGCCCCCATCGACGCCACCGTGGAGGCGGCGCTCGAGGGGATGGTCAATCAGTAGCTACCCGCCGTCGGCGGTGGACCACGAGGCGCGAAAGCGCCCCAGCGTCTCCTTCAGCCGCCGCGGCTGATCGGCGCCGGGCGAGACCAGGATCTCGCCCACCCGGTTCGCGAACGCCTGCAGCAGCAGCAGCTCGCCGCGCCCGGTAAGCCTGCTGGGCCGGGTCGTCAGGCAGATGACCCCGACCAGCCTGCCGGCGGAGATCATGGGCGCGCAGATCGTCGAGCGACCGCGGAAGTCGCCCCGCGATCCCGAGCCCTGGATCACCTGGGCCCGGCGTTCCAGCGCCGCCCGGCCGAGGGGCCCCTCCCCAAGGGACACGCGCTCGGGGTGATGATGGTTGCCGCTCTCGTCCGGCTCACCGAGGATCGCCGCCCGGCGAAGGGAAAGCCCGTCCTCGTCGGCCAGGAACACGGTTCCCCCGTCGACGTCGTACAGCGACACCAGGCCGGCCAGCAGAGCGCTCAGCGTCGCGTCGGCCTGGCCCGCCGCCAGGGCCGAGCGGGTGTTCGCCCAGCCGCCGGCGGGCGTCGTGGATGGCCCAGGCGAGGCGCCCGCCGCCTCGCCGGAGCCGCCGTCCCCGATCTCGTTGCGCTGGAAGGCGAGGGCGACCGCCTGCGCGCGGCTCGAGGCGCCCAGCTTCGACATCGCGTTGCGGATGTGGGTGCGGACCGTCTCGGGCGAGAGCACGAGGGCTTCGGCGATCTGCGCCCCGCTCTCCCCGGCGGCCAGCAAGCTCAAGATCTCCCGCTCGCGGCCCGAGAGGGGCGCGCCCTGGCCCCGCCGGGCGCCCGGGCTCGTCTCGGCGGGCGCCCCGCCCCCGACGTCCGGCGTCTCGGGAGGCTCGGACCCGCGGTCGCCCGCCTCCCCGCGCGCGGCTCGATTCCCCTCTTCCGTCAACTGCCCTCCGTCTCGCGCGGCCCCCCCGTCACGACGGAAGAGCTTAGCTAGTCACGTGGCTACCACTAACCGTATTGCGGTAATGCAGGAGCCAATTCTAGGTATTCGGCGCCGGATCCGTTGACTATCTAAAGGGATTCGGGGCATCCTTGTCGTGTCCCGAAAACCCAGAAGGGGCGGATCCCATGGCAGGGGTCGCCCTCGGTCCTCCGGGCCTCGTGTCATAGCTGCAGCGCAGATCTGATTACGGGACGGGGGGCGACAGAGCCGTCGTGGACGGCAGGAGAGTAAGAATGTTGAATCGATTTGCAGGCCGGCATGGCGGGCCTAGGTGGGGGAAGTGGCTGGTCTTCGCGCTCGTAATCGGCGCGTTCGCGGTTCCGTCCGCGGCGATTGGCGCCACGCCCACGGACAAGCAGTACGGCAGCACTCCGCAGCAGATCGCGGCGGGTGGCGGCGGCGGCGGTCCCCAGGGCGGCGGCGGTCCGACCTCGCCCGGCAGCCCCTCCAGCAACTCGAACGAGATCGTTGGCGGGCTTCCGTTCACCGGCTTCGACGTGGGAGTCCTCGCGCTTGCGGCGGTCGCCCTGCTGGGCACCGGCTTCACGCTGCGCAGGCTGTCGGACCCGTCCAGGCGAGCCTCCTCCTAAGCGGAGGTAGGACAGCCGACCCAGACGAGTGCCGCGGAACCAAGCGGAGGATGAGTAGATGTTGAAATCGAACGACAAGGCGATCGTGCCGGTGGCCCTGAGGGCCCTGGAGGCGCAACGGCTGGTCTACGTGATCGCGTTCAAGATCAGCCCGGCCCTGGTGGCCGGCCTGATCGCCTACGTCCACCTCGGCCAGGTGGGATCCGCGGCCCTGGTGGCGGCGTCGATCTTCGCGGCGCTCCAGTTCGTGCAGCGTTCCACCCTGCCGCTGGAGCTGATGCCCGCGGCCCGCTTCGGGCTCAGCCTGCTGGCGCCGGTGCTCGGCGCCGCGCTGGCGGCGGGGTTGGCGCTGGCCGCCGGTCACGAGATGGCGATCTCCGAGCTCCAGGCGCCGGTGGCCGGAGCCTGGCTGGTGCTCGCTCTGGGGGCGTGGATGCGGGGCCGGTTCGAGGACGACCTGCGAGCGCGGGTCGCGGTGATCGGGTCGCCCGGCTTCGCGTCCGACCTGGCCGACGAGCTCGAGGCGGCCGGGATCCGCGCTTACGAGGTGATCGGCTGGTTCGGGCGCGAGGGAGCCCCGCCGCACAGCCCCGAGGCGCCGGCCAGCCGCCTGGACTACCTCGGCGGCCTCAACGCGGTGCGGTCCACGGTTCTCGAGCGCAGGATCGAGCTGCTCGTCTGCGCCCGGATGGAGCCGCTCGAGGACGAGCACGGCGCCGACGAGGAGACCGACCTCTACGCGCTGATCGCGGATGCCTGCCTCGACCTTCCGGTCCGGATGATCGAGGCGAACCAGCTCTACGAGGAGCTGCTGGGTCACGTGCCGCTCGGGACCACGGACTCGGCCTGGTTCAGGTACATCATGCACCCGCGCTTCCGGCCGACGTCGCCGCTTTGGAAGCGGTGCTTCGACCTCGTCAACGCGGGCTGGATGGCGCTGTTCGCGCTCCCCATGGTCGCCGCCGCGGCCGTCGGGATCAAGCTCATGGACGGCGGCTCGGTCTTCTACCGCCAGCGGCGGGTCGGCGAGCGCGGCAAGGAGTTCGAGATCGTCAAGCTGCGGACGATGGTGGAGGACGCCGAGGCGAGCGGCCCGCAATGGTCCGAGCGCGGCGACGACCGCGTGACGCCGCTCGGGAGGTTCCTGCGCCGTGCCCACATCGACGAGCTGCCGCAGATCTGGAACGTGATCCGCGGCGACATGACGCTGGTCGGGCCCCGGCCCGAGCGTCCGGAGATCTGCTCCGAGCTCGAGCACAGGTTCCCGCATTACACTCGCCGCCACCTGGTGAAGCCGGGGATCACCGGCTGGGCCCAGCTTCGCTGCGGCTACGCCGGGTCGGACCTGGGAACGGCATGGAAGCTCTGTCACGACCTCTTCTACATCAAGCGCCGCTCGATCCTGGCGGACTGGCTGATCATCGTCGAGACGGCGTTCCAGGCGGGACGGGACGCCCATCGGGCGCTCCGGGCCCCGCGCCAGCGCTTCCTGGTGGGTGAGCTCAGTGAATAGCTCCAGCGCCGAAGTCGCGGCGGGCACCGGGCTGTCGAGCGTTCCAGCCCAGCTGGCGATCCTGGTTGTCGACGACCAGCGTCGCTGCCTCGAGGCCAACCTGGCGGCCTGCCGGCTCCTGGGCCTGCCGCGTCGCGCCGCGCTCGGCCGCACCGTGGACGACTTCCTGGTGACGGGGATGCGCAAGCGTCTCGATCACGTCTGGCGGGCGTTCCGGGAGGGGGGAGGCCACGCCGGGCCATTCGAGCTCAGCTCGCAGGCCGCGGAGTCGCCGGAGGTGAACATCAGCGTGGTGGCCAACGTCCTGCCGGGGCGGCACCTGCTGATCCTCTCGGCCACGCGGTCGGGACCCGCTGAGGCCGAGGACGCCGCCGCGCGGGCGCCGGCCCCAAGCCCGGCCTCCGGGGTCGTCAACAGCTCGGGCCCGCGGTTCGGCCGCGGTGGGCCGACCGCGCGCGAGCGGGAGGTGCTCGCTCTGCTTGCCGCCGGCGCGACCGACGAGCAGATCGCCGAGATGCTCGAGCTCTCGCCCGCCACCGTGCAGACGCACGTGCGCAACGCCAAGGCCAAGCTCGGCGCGCGAACCCGTGCCCAGGCCGTGGCGATGGCGCTGCAGCACGGGATGATCAGCCCCACTTGAGGCCTCTCGGCTGTCGGCCGGAGGCATCGCGGGACGCCGCGCTGCGCGCTACCCCGACGAGTCGAGCTTCCGCCGCAGGGCGGGTATCTCTTCGCCGTGCGGGTTCTTCTGCTTCGCGATCGCGAGCTGCTCGCGGGCGAGCCGGGGAGACTTCCGGGCGTAGAGACGGGCGAGGTTGTAGTAGGAGGCCCACTCCTCCGGGCGGACCTCGGTCGCCTCGCGGAAGGCATGAATCGCTCGCCGCCGGTTCCCGTCGGCCTGCGCGATGGCGCCCTCCGCCAGCAGCGGATCGGCGCTGAGAGGGTTCAGCGATCGCGCCCGATCGAGGTCGTCGTAGGCGCGCGAGGGGTCCGATCGCCACTCGGCGTAGGCGTTGTTGACGTAGCGCTCGCTCAAGAAGGGCGGCACGGCCGAGACCGCCAGCGCGACCACCGCGACGGTCGCCGCGAGCCTCCAGCGGGCCCGAGCGGCGCCGCCGCCGGCCGACAGCGCCGGAGCGCAGGCCGCGCCGAGCAGGGCGAAGACCGGCGCCACCAGCGCGGGATAGGGCCAGAACCAATCAACCGAGGAGTGGACGAGCCAGTAGGTCGCCGCGGTCAGCGCGACGACCGACAACAGGGCCGGGTCGGGCCCCAGGCGACGTGCCCGCACCGCCCCCACGGTGGCGGCGATCACGGCGGCGGCGAACAGGATCAGGCCGGGGAAGCCGAACTGCGCCAGGTTCTCGAGCTCGACGCTGTGCGCGTCCTGGACCGCTCCGGGGCTGTTCGCCTCGCGCTTTCGCAGGTAGGTGTAGCGAAAGCCGCCGCCGCCGTCGCCCAGCAGCGGATGGTCCCGTGCGTCCAGCAGGGCCACGCGCCAGATCGCCGGACGCCGGGTGCTGGCGCTGAGCGAGGAGAAGCGGCTGGATTTGCCGGCGTAGTCGATGTCGTGCCCGCTGCCGAGCTGCGAGACGCGCTTGTCGATCCAATCGACCGGGCTCCCGACCTTGGCCGCGAACGTGATCGAGCCCCCGATCGCGACCACGATCAGCCCCACCAGGGCCGCTCGATTGGCGACCTCGACCCGCCGCGGGGAGCTTCGGACCCGCGTTCCAGCGAGCGCCGCCACCGTCCCGACCGCCAGCGACAGCAAGGTGGTCAGCCCAGCGACACGGCCGGCGGCATGCAGCTCGTCGAGCGCGGTTCGCAGCGGCGCGTCGCGGGTCCCGGCGTGGAACAGATCGACCAGCGGGGGGATGATCGGAAGGGCGGGCAGGATCGCGAGCGCGAGCCAGCCGAGCCTTCGGGCGCGCTCGTGGCCGAACAGCAGATAGGCGGCGAGCGCCGCCGCGCCGCCCAGCAGCGAGGCGCGGCTCTGGCTCAGCAGCGCGAGCTCGATGCACAGGGTCGCGGTCGCCAGCCCGGCCGCTCGCAGGGGCCAGACCGTGGCCCGGCGCGAGGCCAGGCCGAGCGCGGGCCACACCGCGATCGCGAAGAAGGCGGCGTTCGCGTTGCGATAGCCCAGCGGGAACTGGAGCGTGGCGTCGGGCTCGAGGTAGCGCCTGACGTCGTCGGTGTGGAGCATCCCCACGACCGTGAACACGCCGGCGAACGCCCCCGCGAGGGCGAGCGGCACCAGGGCGAGATGAAGGCGCCCGCCAAGCAAGGTGCAGAGCCAGATCCCCAGCGCGAAGGCGAGCGCGTAGGTGATGATTCGCTGTCCGGTGGCGATCGCGACGTCGGGCGCCGGGCTCCAGACGGCCGACAGGGTGGCCCAGGCGCCCAGCGCCGCCAGCGAGATCAGGGCGATCGTCGCCGCGCGGGAGGGACGAAGGCTGGCCCGCCACGGCGCCGACCAGACGAGCACTACGGTGGCCGCGCAGAGGACGATCGTGCCGGGGAGCAGCACGGTCCCGAAGAAGGCGCCGTACTTGACCGCCCACCAGGACCAGACGATCGCCAGCACGGCCAGCAGGAAGATTCCCGCGGGCTCGACCGATCGGCGGGCGACCGGAGCCTCCTCCTCGCTGCCGGCGGGGGCGACGGTGGCTTCGCGGCCGCCCAGCATGATGCGGAAGCTACTGGTCGGCCAGGCGCCGGCGCTCAGGCCAGCGCGGCCGCGGTCGCGCGCAGCCCGTCGGCGAGGGTAGTCCGGGCCCGCCAGCCGAAGTCCCGCTCGGCCAGCGCGCTGTCGATGGCGATCCGTTGGACCTCGCCGGGCCGCGCGGGGGCCATCTCCGGATCGAAGTCCCGCTCACAGACCGTCGCCAGCTGACGGCCCAGCTCGAGCACGCTGGTCTCCACCCCGGTGCCGATGTTGTAGGTGCCGCGGGCGTCGGAGGCGGCGGCGGCCAGGAACGCCTCGACGATGTCGCCCACGTAGACGTAGTCGCGGGTCTGGTGGCCGTCGCCGAAGACCCTCGGCGTCCCGTCCCCGAGCAGCGCGCCGCAGAAGATCGCGACCACCCCGGCCTCGCCGAGGGGGTCCTGCCGGGCGCCATAGACGTTGCCGAGCCGCAGCGAGGCGGCCGACAGGCCATACAGCCGCCCGTACAGGGAGAGGTAGCCCTCGGCCGCGTGCTTGCTCTGCCCGTACGGGGCATCCGGGCGGCACTCTGCCCCCTCGTCGAGGGGGAGCTCGCGCCCGGCCCCCTCGCCGTACACCGCCCCGCCGGTGGAGGCCAGGAGAAAGCGCCTGGCCCCGGCGGCGCGCGCGGCCTCCAGCAGGTTGACGGTGCCGCCTACGTTCACGCCGACGTCGAATACAGGGTCGGTGACCGAGCGTCGCACGTCAATCTGCGCCGCCAGGTGGAAGACCGCCTCGGGCCGCCAGTCCTCGAACACCTGCGCGACCGCGGTCACCTCCGTGATCCCACCCTCGACCAGCTCCGCCCCGCGCGAGAGCGCGTCGTCGAGGTTCTCCCGCCGACCGGTCGAGAGGTCGTCGAGGACGACGACCCGGTCACCGCGATCGAGCAGCGCGTCCACTACGTGGGAGCCGATGAAGCCGGCGCCGCCAGTGACTAGGGCCTTCATGAGCGGGGCAGCTTATCCGGGGGCCGGCTAGCGGCCCGCCGCGATCGCGTCCAGCTCGCGGGGGCCGAGCAGGATTCGCAGCTCCCCGTCGCGGACCCCCGCCAGGCCGCCCTTCTTGAGCTTCACCCGCGCGCCGGTGACCTCCCGGATCGCGCGGGAGAGGGCGGGCTCGTGCCCCACGAGGAGGGCCTCGTCCCGTCCCCCGGCCAGGGTCGCCGGGTCGAAGTCGCCGTCCCGCAGCGCCTCGCTTTCGGTGACCTCGACGGACAGCTCGCCGCAGGCGATCGAGGCGGTGTCGCGGGCCCGCACCTTGGGGCTCGAAAGACAGGCGTCCAGGCGGATGCCCAGGGCCGCGATCGCCCCGCCCGCCGCCGCCGCCTGCGCCTTTCCATTCTCGGTGAGCCGCCTGGAGGCGTCGTCGGCCGCGGCCTCCTCCGCTTCCCCGTGACGCAGGAACCAGATCACGCGCTGAATGTAACCGAGGTTGCGCGTTTCGATGCCGGTGGCATCTGAGCCGGCTGAAATCATCGGCGCGTGAGCGCGGTTCACCTCCATGTCCACAGCGAGTACTCGCTGCTCGACGGTGCCTGCAAGATCGAGGGGATGGCGGCCCGGGCGGCGGAGCTCGGAATGCCGGCCCTGGGTCTGACCGATCACGGGGTCATGAACGGCGCGGTCGAGCACTACAAGGCCTGCCGCGCGCACGGGATCAAGCCCATCATCGGGCTCGAGGCGTACCTGGTTGACGACCGCCGTCGGGTGGACCAGCGAGGCGAGCGAAACCACCTCACCTTGCTCGCCTCGACCGAGGCCGGGTTCCGCAACCTGGTCAAGCTGACCTCGGCCGGCTTCCTGGAGGGGTTCGCCCGCGGCAAGCCCGCCGTCGACCCCGAGCTCCTCGACCGCCACTCCGACGGCGTCATCGCCCTGAGCGGGTGCCTGCAGTCGCGCTTCTGCCGTCGCTTGGTGGAGGAGCGCCCGGCGGACGCCCGGGCCCACGTGGACGACCTGCTGGGGATCTTCGGGAACGAGAACGTCTACCTGGAGATCCAGGCCAACGGGCTCGCCGAGCAGGAAAAGGCCAACGAGGGGATCGTGAGGACGGCCAGGGAGGTTGGCCGGCCGCTGGTCGCCACCGCCGACGTCCACTACCTCCGCCGCGAGGACTACTCGAACCACGCCGCCCTGCTCTGCGTCCAGACGAAGTCGACGATCGAGCAGCCCAAGCTGCGCTTCGAGACCAACGAGTTCTTCCTCAAGAGCCCGGCCGAGATGAACGACTCGTTCTCGCGCTGGCCGGAAGCGGTGCCGACCACGCTCGAGGTCGCCGAGCGCTGCCAGGTGGAGATCGAGCTCGGCCAGCTCCTGCTGCCGCGCTTTCGCACCCCCGACGGCGAGGAGCCCGCCGCGATGCTGCGACGCCTGGCCACCGAGGGCCTGCGGCGCCGCTACGGGGATCCCGCCCCCGCGGAGGCCGTGGAGCGGCTCGAGTTCGAGCTCTCCGTGATCGCCGAGATGGGCTTCGAGTCCTACTTCCTGATCGTCTGGGACTTCGTCCGCTACGCGAAGGAGAGCGGCATCGCCGTGGGGCCGGGCCGCGGCTCGGCCGCCGGCTCGATCGTCGCCTACGCCCTCAACATCACCGACCTCGACCCGCTTGCCAACGGCCTGCTGTTCGAGCGCTTCCTGAATCCGGCCCGTAAGTCCATGCCCGACATCGACATCGACTTCTCGGTCCGGGGCCGCGAGCAGGTGATCCGCTACGTGGCCGACAAGTACGGGCGGGAGTCGGTGGCGCAGATCATCACCTTCGGCAAGATGGCGCCCCGGGCGGCAACGCGCGACGCCGCCCGGGTCCTGGGCTTCGACTATGGGACCGGGGACCGGATCGCGAAGCAGATCCCCGAGCCGGTCCTGGGCCGCAACCCCAGCTTCAAGGACTGCCTCGCGGACGGCGAGGAGCTGAAGCGGACGTACGACGCGGACCCCGACGCGCGCCGGATCCTGGACGTCGCGCGCGGGCTGGAGGGGATCGTCCGCAACAACTCCATCCACGCCGCCGCGGTGGTGATCGCCGACCGCCCCCTGGCCGAGATCGTGCCCCTGCAGCTTGCCGAGGACCGTGCAGCCCCGGCGGAGCGCGCCGCGGCGAACGGCTCGCAGGGGGGCGAGGAGGGACAGGCCCCGCGCAAGGCCGAGCGCGCGTACAAGATCGTGACCCAGTACTCGATGCACCCGATCGAGGAGATCGGCCTGCTGAAGATGGACTTCCTCGGCCTGCGGAACCTGGACGTGATCGAGGACGCCGTGGAGATCATCAAGCGCTCGCGCGGGTCGGAGATCGACATCGAGGCGATCCCGCTGGACGACGGCAAGACCTTCGAGATGCTGTCCCGCGGCGAGTCCATCGGCGTCTTCCAGCTCGAGTCGGACGGCATGCGCGACGCCCTGCGCAGGGTGCGCCCGACCGAGTTCAACGACATCGTCGCCCTGGTCTCGCTCTACCGGCCTGGCGCGATGCGGTTCATCGAGGACTACGCCAGCGGCAAGCGGGACCCCGCCTCGGTTCGCTACCCCGACCCGCGGCTGCGTCCGATCACGGAGTCCACCTATGGCTGCTGCATCTACCAGGAGCAGCTCATGGAGATCGCCAAGCAGATGGCCGGCTTCAGCCCCGCGGAGGCCGACGACCTGCGCAAGGCGGTGGGAAAGAAGAAGCGCGACCTGATGGCGCAGATGCGGGACAAGTTCCTGGCGGGGTTGACGGAGTCGGGAACCGACCGTCGGGTGGCGCAGGACCTCTGGTCGCTGATGACGGCGGCGGCCGACTACAGCTTCAACCGCAGCCACGCCGCCTGCTACGCGCTGATCGCCTACCGGACGGCCTACCTGCGCGCCAATTACCCCGCCGAGTACATGGCCGCGTTGATCTCCTCCGTGATGGCGACCAAGGACAAGGTGCCCTTCTTCGTCAACCGCTGCGAGGAGATGGGGATCGAGGTGCTCCCGCCCGACGTCAACTCCTCGGACCACGGGTTCGTGGTCAGTGGCAAGTCCATCCGCTTCGGGCTCGATGCGGTGAAGAACGTGGGTCACCAGGCGGTGGAGGCGGTGATCGAGGCGCGCGAGCGGGGCGGCCCGTTCTCCTCCATTTGGGACTTCTGCGACCGGGTCGACGCGCGCGCCGTCAACAAGCGGGCGGTCGAGTGCCTGGTCAAGTGCGGCGCGCTGGACTCGACGGGTGCCACCCGCAAGGGAATGCTGGAGGTGCTGGCGACCGCGCAGGCGAGCGCCTCGAAGTCGCAGGAGGACGCCCGCCGCGGCCAGGGCTCGATCTTCGACCTCGGCGGGGAGGCCGGCGGCGCTCCGCAGCCGGCGAGCGCGGCCAGCGACGGCAGCCAGCGCCCGCCGATCCCCGTCGACGAGTTCGACCAGCGCGAGTTGCTGCGGCTCGAGAAGGACACCCTGGGCACCTTCCTCTCGTCGCATCCGCTGGCTGAGGTCCGCGATGCGCTTCGCCAACGGGTGGACTGCTCGCTCGACCAGGTGGCGGGCAAAGAGGACGGCGCCTGGCTGACCGTCGGCGGGATCGTCAGCGAGCGCAAGCGGGTGCGCACCCGCAGCGGCGCGTACGTGATGTTCGCCACCCTCGACGACCTCGAGGGCCGGGTGGAGCTGTTCGTCCGCGATGCCGCGGGGGAGGCCGCCCAGCACATCGAGCCCGACCGGGTGATCCTGGTTCGCGGTCGAGTGGACCACAAGGGCCGCGGCGAGACCAGCCTGGTGGTGGCCGAAGCCGATCCCTTCGAGCCGGGGGAGGACGAGGTCGCGGCGGCCCGGGCGAAGGCGGCCGCCCTGAACCCCGAGCGGATCCTGCTGCGGGTCAATGCCGCCGAGTTCGGAGCCCAGCTCGTGGAGGAGCTGAAGACCGTGTTCCAGGGCTTTCCGGGGGAGTGCGAGGTGGTGCTCGAGATGGAGACTCGCGAGGGCACGCGCCGGCTTCGCTTCGGCCCGGAGTACTGCGTCACCCCCTCCCAGGCGCTTCGGGCTGAGCTCGACCAGCTCCTTGGACCGCGGGCGCTGGCCGCCTGATGCGCGCCGTGTTCGGGGCGCGCTGGCCCGTCTAGACTCTTCCCATGCCGTTGGCGAACCGAGAGCAGGAGGCCGCCCCGGCCGGCGAGTGCCGTCAGTGCCGGACGTTTTGCGACCGCCTGGTGGACCCCCGTGGCTGCCTCGAGCTTCGCTGCCGTTACCTCTACAGCTACGTCGATCCGCTGGACGGCGAGCACTTCATGGGCTGCATGCGCAAGGTGTTTCGCGCCGAGATCGACATGGCGATGTTCGAGGCCGCCGAGCGCAGCGGAGGCTACGGCGGGATCAAAATGACCGGCGACCCCCTGCCGCAGTGCCAGTTCCGAGTCGAGCCCGCCTACGAGCAGGTCGGCCCCGCCCACGAATGCGTCAACCCCGCCTTCTTCGACTGCGGCGACGCCGGGGCCGGGGCCCCCAACGAGTTCGACCTCAGAGACGCCCTCGCCTGAGCGGGCGCCTGAGCCGGGCCGGCCTACTTTCGCTGCCGCAGGCCTTCGCGCCGGTAGCGCTTCGCCGTCCGCACCTCCTTGCGGTCGGGCCCGTGGCCGTCCGGGCCCGGGGTCTCGATCAGCGCCGGCAGCCGTTCGAACCGCGGCTCCGACAGGAAGGGGCGAAGCCCCCGGGCGCCGAGCTCCCCGGCCCCGAGGTTGGCGTGGCGGTCGCGGTTGGCGCCCAGCGGGACGCCGGAGTCGTTGACGTGGACGCAGCCGAGGCGCTCCAGCCCGACCTTGGCCTCGAAGTCGTCCAGGACCGCGGCGAGGGCCTCATCCGAGCGGATCTCGAATCCCGAGGCCAGCAGGTGACAGCAGTCCAGGCACGTCCCCATCCGGGCCCCGCCCCCGGCCGCCGCGACCAGCTCTGCCAGCTCGTCGAAGTCGCGCCCCAGCGGCCCCTGGGTGCCGGCCGTGTTCTCGAGCAGGATCGGGCAGCGATCCGACCGCTCCAGGGCCTCGCGGATCGTCTTGCCGGCGCGCCGTACCGACGGCCCGCGGGGCTCGCCCTTGCGCGCCCCGGCGTGAAGCACGACGCCGGCGGCCCCGATGCCGTCCCCCACCCGGAGGGCGTGCTCCAGCGAGGTCAGCGACTTGTCGTGGATCTCCCTCTCCTTGCTGGCGCAGTTGATCAGGTACACCGCGTGGATCACGACCGCCTGGAGGGGGGAGCCGTCAATCGCCTCGCGAAACGCCTCGAAGTCGCGCGCCCCGTAGCGGGTCGGCCGCCACATCCGCGGGCTCTGGTGGAAGATCTGGATGGCCTGGCAGCCGCGCGCGACTCCGCGCTCGACGGCCGTGGCGAGCCCACCGGCTGTGGAAACATGCGCGCCGATCAGCATCGTGGGTAACCCTTCGCCGCCTCGCCTCCGCTTCGCGCCCTCCCCGACCGGCGCGCTGCACGTCGGCGGCGCACGGACCGCACTCTACAACTGGCTCCTGGCCCGGCGATGGAGAGGCGCTCTGGTGTTGCGGATCGAGGACACCGACAGGGAGCGGTCGGTGCCGGAGAACGTCGATCAGATCCTCGACGCGCTGCGCTGGCTCGAGCTGGACTGGGACGAGGGGCCCCTGAGCCAGTACGAACGCCGCGAGCGCCATCGGGAGCGCATCGGCGAGCTGCTCGCATCCGGTCACGCCTATCCGGATGACGCCAGTGCCGCGGACGTGCGAGCCTGGAAGGAGGCGCACGGCGGGGCGGGATATCGCGGGGAGCCGCGAGAAGGCTCCGGGGCAGCGATCCGCCTGCGCGTGCCCGACGAGGGAGCCACGGTGGTCGAGGACCTGATCCGGGGCCCCGTGCGGTTCGAGAACCGCACCCAGGACGACTTCGTGGTCGCCCGGGGAGACGGCACTCCGCTCTACAACCTGGCGGTTGCGGTCGACGACGCCGACATGGCGATCACCGACGTGGTTCGCGGGGACGACCACCTCTCGAACACGCCGAAGCAGCTGCTCGTGCTGGAGGCCCTCGGCGCCGCCCCGCCGCGGTACGCACACCTGCCGCTCCTGCACGGCCCGGACGGGCGAAAGCTCTCGAAGCGAGATCGAGCCGCCTCCGTTCAGGAGTTGCGAGACCTCGGCTACCTTCCGGAGGCCGTCCGCAACTACCTCGCGCTGCTCGGCTGGGGGACCGAGGACGACAGCACGATCCTGAGCACGAAGGAGCTGGTCGAGCGGTTCTCGATCGAGCGCGTGGGCCGATCGGCGGCGATCTTCGACGAGCGAAAGCTGCGGTGGCTGAACGGTCGCTACATGCGCGAGCTCCCACTGGACGAGTACGAGCGGCGCCTGGCCGACCACCTGCCGCTGCAGGTGGGGGCGGAGGCTCAGACGTTCCTGTCGGCCTCGCCCGAGCGGCGACGAGTCGCGTGCGAGATCGTCCGCGACAAGGCCCAGACCCTCGACGAGGCGTGGCCGCTGATCCGGTTCCTGTTCACCGAGCCCGTCGACGACGACGACGCCTGGCGGAAGGTGATGAGCGCCGACGCTCGCCCCGCCCTGGCGGATGCCCGGGACGCCCTGACCGCCGCCGACGGCTTCGACGCCAGCACAATCGAGGAGGCTTTGAGCGGCGTGGTGGAGCGCTCGGGTCGAAGGCCCAAGGCCGTGTACCAGCCGCTTCGGGTGGCGATCACCGGCACGGCGGTCTCGCCGGGGATCTTCGATTCGCTCGCAGCGCTGGGGCGCGAGCAGTCGCTTCGCAGGATCGAGGCGGCGTTGAAGCGGCTCGACGAGCGCGAGCCGGTCGGCTGAGGCAGGCCCCCTTGGCCACCGGATTGGGTGCGCGGCTAAACGTGCGCCGCCTCGCTGCCGATCATCCAAGTGGGTGACCATGCCCGCGACTCAGGGAACCACCAAGCATCGGCAGGGAAGGGCACCGCGGCCTCGCGGCCGTCCCGCGCAGGGCAGCGGCGCCGCGGGGCGGGCGAAGGCGGCGCCCACGGCCTCGCGGGCGGCGTCCGCAAAGCGAAACGGCGCCCCCGCGAATGGCGCTCCGAGCCCCGGGCAAGCGAAGGACTCGGTCGACCGCCGCGGCCAGGGAGGTCGTCGCCTGGCCTCCGCCTTCGACGAGGCCTCACGCCTTCCCGCGCTGTCGGAGTCGCGCGAGCGTCTGCTGGCGCTCAGCGACCGGCCCGGGCTCCCCTCTGCGGAGCTCGCCGAGGTGATCGAGTCCGACGTGGCGCTGACGATTGCCGTCATGCGCGCGGCCGGCGACGGCCGAGAAGTCGCCGCGGGGGGCGTTAGGCAGGCGGTCGAGGCGCTGGGGGAACCTGCGGTGCGCAGGATCGCCGCCTCTCTCGACGTCTACGACCCACTCGGATCGCCCGGCGCACCTGCGACGCGCCATGAGGTGTTCCGACGCCATGCGATCGCCACCCGCCACGCGGCGGACCGCATCGCCGAGCTGGTCCGGCTCTCCGATCGCGACGAGCTGGCGGTGGCGGCTCTGCTACACGACCTGGGCCACCTCGTCCTCGTCCAGATGTACGGCCAGTTCGAGGGGCCCAACGCGGAGCGCTTGGGCCCCGAGGAGCGAGTTCGCCTGGAGCGCCGGGAGCTGGGGATCGATCACGCCCTGGTGGGCGCTGTGCTGGTTCGCCGTTGGGGCCTTCCGCCGGGCATCGCCGGCGCGATCGAGCGCCATCACTCCCCGAATGCGAGCGGGCACGCCGCGGCGATTCGGCTCGCCGATCTGATCGCCCACTACGCCCGCGGCGACGCGGCGCCGGCACAGGCGATCCTGGACGGCGGCTCTCGGCTCGGGATCGACCAGGCCCGGCTAAGCGCGCTCCTGTACGAGTTTCCGCACTCCGGGGAGGGAAGAAGGCGGGCCACCGAGCCCTGCCCGCTGTCCGTGCGCGAGGTTGACGCCCTGAGGGGACTGGCCGATGGGAAGGTCTACAAGCAGATCGCCCACGAGCTGTCCCTGTCGGTGAGCACGATCCGCACCCACCTCCACAACGTGTACCGGAAGATCGGCGCGGTCGATCGCGCGCAGGCGGTGCTGATCGCCCGCGACCGCGGCTGGCTCTAGGCGACTACTCGATCAGGCAGCCGCGCAGCGCGATGGCGACCGCGTGCGTGCGGTCACGGGCACCCAGGCGCGACAGGATCGCCTTCGTGTGGGTGCGGATGGTCTCGGCGCTGAGCCCGAGCCGCTTCGCGACCTGGGCGGTGGACCGCCCGTCGGCGTAGAGCTGGAGGATCTGCCGCTGGCGGCGGGTCAGGGCGGGCCTGCGCGAGCGACCGGCGGCGGGATCGACGAAGCGCTCCGACTCCGCGGCGGCTTCCACGGCCTCGTGCAGGGCCTCGACGGGCGAGCTCTTGACGACGTAGCCCGTGGCCCCGGACCTGATCGCCTCGGTGGCGGCGTGATGCTGCGCCTGGGGCCCGTGAGCGACGATCCCCAGGTCCGGCTGTGCCTTTCGCAGTGCGCGGATAGCCGCGGTTCCGAACAGATGCTCCTCGCCGTCGCCATTCGTCGCGCGACACAGGTCGACGATCGCGACGTCGAAGCTGCCGATCGAGGTCAAGAGCTCGAGCGCGGCGGCCCCGTCCTCGGCCTCGTCGACCTGATAGCGGCCGCCCAGCACCTCGCGCACGCCCAGGCGAACCGTGGGCAGGGCGTCTATGACCATGCAGCGTCGATCCTCGCTCAAGTCTCTCACTCCGGCCATCACGCCGATGAGCGGCGGGTCGCGGTTCCCCGAGTGGACCTACCGGCGGTCCCGTGCCGTCGCGGCCATCCTAGCGTCGGACAGGGGGACGCCGTCGGAGATGGTCGGAAACAGCGCGGTTTATTTGCACGCCGTCACTTCCGATACAAGTCCCGGCGATGATCTCGGTCACCTCGAAGTCCCGCTACGCGGTGGTCGCCATGGCCGAGCTTGCCCGCTCCGGGGAGCGACCCGTCCCGATCGCGCAGATCGCCGAGCGCAGGGCGATGCCCGTCCAGTTCCTGGAGCAGCTCTTCACGACCCTTCGACGCGACGGGCTCCTGCAGAGCCACCGCGGCGTCAAGGGCGGCTACACGCTCGCTCGGCCGCCGCAGGAGATCACGGTGCTCGAGGTGGTGCAGTCACTCGACGGCCGGGTGGGGGAGGAGGCCAAGGAGGCCGGCGGGATCTGGGAGGAGGGGGTGGAGGCCCTTCGAAGCGTCTTTCGGACCACGACGGTTGCCGACATCGCCCGCCGCGAGGCCGAGGAGGCCGACACCGGCATGTACCACATCTAAAAGGGGTCCCTGCGCAGAGCCGGATTTCCCCTATTCGTGCCTGGCTCACCGCTGGGGCACCGCTAAGAACCGCTCGGATCGGTACCCGACTGCACCGCAACTGCACCGCAGGGACTGCGACGAGAAAAGGCGTCCGGATGATTGGGGCGGCCGACGAGTCCTTCGGCTAGCTGGCACGGATCCTCCGTCCGAAAGCCGGGCGAACATATGTTCGTGATGCCTCGTGGGAACCAGCGGCGCTCGTTGCCACCCGGCCCTGCCTGCCGTCGCTGCCACGGGAGCGGCAAGAGGCCAATCCGCGAGACCAAAGGCCGACCTCAGCCCTGTCCTCATTGTGGTGGTCGCGGAGTCCTACGGCCCAAGCCTGCGCCGTCCGACTAGTTGCGGCAAACCCTCGCGACGCGCACATGCCCGCGCAGCCTTCCCGGTGATACAGAGCCTCGCCTGCATGACGTTCATGCTTTCGCTCTGGCGCGAGATACGGCGCGGGCGATGTCGCAGCACGACCTCTAAGGTTGCTCTGCGATGGAGACCGCATCCGTCCCGCTTCACCTTCACGGCGCTAAACAACGCGAATCTCTCGTGCGAAGGGCCAGATTCCTCGCTTGGCTCGGGCTTGGGTGGCACGGAATCGAAGCGGCCATCGCCATTAGCGCTGGGATCGTCGCCGGGTCCATCGCCCTGATCGGCTTCGGGGCCGATTCGCTGATCGAGATGCTGGCTGGTTTCATTCTCATCTGGCGCTTCGCTGGCTCGCGGGCCGATACCGAGAGTGCAGAGCATCCGGCGCATCGGCTGATCGCCGTGACCTTCTGGCTCATTGCTGCCTACGTCGGCTTCGAGGCCGTAAGGGCATTGGCAGGCGCTGACCACCCCGAGGCAAGCTGGGTCGGGATCGCCCTCGCTGCCTTCACGCTCGTGACCATGCCTCCTCTCGCTGCCGCTAAGGCTCGGGTCGGAAGGCAGCTTCACTCGTCGGCGGTGCAGAGTGAGGGACGGCAGACGCAACTCTGCGCTTATCTGTCTGCGGCGCTGCTGGTCGGCTTGGGCGCGAACGCGGTGCTTGGGTGGTGGTGGGCCGATCCTGTCACCGCCCTGTTCATCGCTTGTGTCGCCGTCAGTGAAGGCCGCGAAGCCTGGCGGGGCGACGAGTGCTGCGCTCACTGACGGCGCAGGCGACGTTGACTCTCTGGCCCTCTGATGAGAGGCTGACCTTTACGGCGGTTTCGGCGCTCCCGCATCCGCTCGGCGAGCAAGCAGCAGTCTGAAGCCAGGACTGCATCTAGGAGGAGACAATTGGCGATGAACAGATCGGTGAGTGGAACGGTCGACGTTGATGAACTTGAGGCCAAGGTCAAGGACATGTACCGGCATGTGGCCGAAGAACCACACGGCAGGTATCACTTCGAGCTGGGGCGTCCACTAGCAGAGCACCTCGGTTATCCGACCGACGTTCTCGACTGCATTCCCCCGGGCGCTAGCGAGTCGTTCGCAGGAGTGGGCTACTTCTTCGACCTTGCCGATCTGAGCGAAGGTGAGAGCGTCGTCGATCTCGGCAGCGGTTCGGGTATGGACGTCTTCTTCGCGGCCGATCGTGTGGGGCAGTCGGGAAGCGTGGTCGGGATTGACTTCACCATTGAGCAACTCGAAAAGGCCCAGCGAATCGCAGAGGAGAACGGTTTCGTTCAAGTCGAGCTGCGAGAAGGGCGGATCGAGAAGCTCCCGGTGGAAGGAGCCAGCTGCGACTGCGTGATCTCAAACGGGGTGATCAACCTGGCCCCGGAGAAGGAGGCAGTATTTGCCGAGGCAGCTCGGGTACTGAAACCGGGCGGCCGCATGGCGATCGCCGACATTGTCAGCGAGCAGCAGATGAAGGAGAGCATCGTCTGCGACGCCGACCTCTGGGCATCCTGTATCGGTGGTGCCGCCCAGCAAGATGCCTATCGTGGCGCGATCGAAAACGCGGGCCTGCGGATCGAGGAAATCCGGGATAACCCTTACGAGTTCATCTCCGATCGCGCCCGTGACGCGAGCGCGAAGTACGGCGTAAAGAGCGTCTCGCTCTTGGCCATCAAGAGCTAAAGGCGATCCGACCAAGCCGAATGCGAACGGTGCCGCAGGAGAACGTGGAACTCGCGGAGACGGCACGGAGAGCACTTGAGGACGTCTGCTCCGGCCAAGACCTTGCCGGAATCCCGGAGGTCTACCACCCGGACTTCCTCGACCACGTGAATGCCCGCGAGTACCGGGGACACGAGGGCGCCCGCAAGTCAGTCGCCCTCTACCTCGAGCTTTTCCCCGATCTCCGCTTCGTCGTCGATGAACAGATCAGCGAGGGGAAGCGCGTTGTCTCTCGCTGGACCCTTCACGGAACCCATCGCGGGCGAAGGGTCACCCTTCGTGGGGTCGTCATCAGCAGCTTCGAGGATGGCAGGATCGTGGAGGACTGGGCGTTCTCCGATACCACCGAACTGGCCAGACAGCTCGGTTTGTGGAGGACCCTAGGGGTCGTTATCAAGAACTGGCGGACCATCCTTGACCGAACCTGAGGCAAGCGAGCCAATCACCGCCGACCTCCTTCTCCGGGAAGCTCGCGCGGGTTTGACCCGGCTCGACCCGAAGCAGGCAAGTGACGCTCTTGCCGGTGGCTCCATCCTGGTCGATATCCGGTCGGACTCCCAGCAGGTTCGCGACGGCGACCTCCCCGGGGCTTGCCGCGTCCCGCGCAACGTCCTCGAATGGCGGCTTGACCCCACAAGCCAGTACCGCGACCGGTCTCTGGCGCAACGGGATCGGCAGGTGATCCTGATCTGCGATGAGGGCTACCAGTCCAGCCTCGCAGCGGCGACGTTAAGCCGCTTTGGACTGAAGGCAACAGACGTGATCGGAGGTTTCCAAGCCTGGCGGGAGGCGGGACTGCCCGTTACTCCTGCGGCCAGCTAAAGGGCGCGATCCGCGTCGGCTTCACTCAGCTCGCTGGAAGTGCGCATAGACGAATTGCTGCTCCTTGCCGGATGGGGTGACGTGGATTCGGGTCTCCGCTGACAGGAGCGAGAACTGATCGCCGAGTTCGGCGGATAGCTCCTCGGGTCCGTAGCGCACCACGGGTAGGCCGCTGCACTTGGTCGGGCCTTCGGGACCGAACGTGGCGATGACCAGATGGCCGCCAGGATTCAGCGTCCGGTTAAGGGTTTCCAGATATCCGTCCTGGTCCTCGCCGCCAACCATGAAGTGAAATACGGCGCGGTCGTGCCAGAGGTCATAGCTGCGACCGAAATCGTGCTTGCGGACGTCCGCCTGTCGATATCTGATCCCATCGGTGCCCGGTAGAAGCTGCGCCTGCTTCAGGGCGTCGCTAGAGATATCTGCGACCGTGACATCGGTATAGCCCGCAGCCCTCAACTCTGCGGCGAGCATGGAAACGCCGCCACCAACGTCAAGCAGGGGCGCTTCGGAGGGAAGACCCGCCGACATGATCAGTCGGAGGGAAGTGTCAGGCACCGCTTCGAACCAGCTGGTTTCAGCCGGCTGGCGCTCGGCGTAGACCGACTCCCAATGCGCTTGTGCGTCCGTCGTACTGATCGTGTCCCAGCTTAGGAGCAAGCGGTGCGTCCCTGGCGGATACTGCGTCGCAGGATGCAGGACCGCGACGCGGACATCATCGCCGCTCTTCGGCGTGGCTATGAGGCAGCGAACCGGGGTGATGCCGACGCCCTGGTCGCGCTCGCCAGCCCGGACATCGAAGTAGCCCGACCCGGCTTGGCACCGATCCGAGGCGTGGACGAGGTTCGGGCCTGGATGCAGCCCGATGCGTTCGAGGAGCTGCGGGTCGATCCCCTGAACTTCGAGGTCAACGGGAACAAGATTCTGGTGCGCCAACACACAAAGGCTCGCGGCGCCGGAAGCGGCATCGAGTTGGAGACCGGCAGCTGGATGGTCTGGACGCTGAATGAGGAAGGGCTGGTCGCCCGTGGCGAGGGGTTCTTCGAGCATCAGGAAGCCGATGCACGACGGGCCGCGGGGCTTTCGGAATAGACGAGTCGCAGGAGACGGCCAACGGTTCCTTCGGTCTTATGACTGTCTTTAACCGACGCGATAGGTTCGGGGCGACAGCGACCTGATGGAAGGAGGCCCAGATGGCTCAGATGGAGGTCAAGAACTTCGACACTCCGGACGAGACCCGGCCCTTCGAGGGCAAGGGAAAGGCAGATGTCCTCAACATTGGAGGCCAGGTGGTCGGCAAGGCGGTCTTCGAGCCCGGGTGGAAGTGGTCGGAGAACGTCAAGCCCATCGCCGGCACCGACTCGTGCCAGGTTTCGCATCTCGGCTATGTCATCTCCGGACGAATGAAGGTCTACATGGACGATGGCTCCGAGTCCGAAGTAGGTCCAGGTGACGTGATGGCGATCCCGCCAGGACACGATGCCGAGGTGGTCGGTGACGAGGCTTGCGTGTCGCTCGACTTCGGCGAGTTCGGGGAGTACGCGAAGCGCCACTAGGCCGCCTTAGCGGTCCCCGATGATCTCGCCAGGGGCGTCGCGCACGGCGGCGCCCCGGGCTCCATCATGGTCCTGCCGCGGATACTGCGCGGGTGATGTCGCAGGAGAGGATCGAAATCGTGCGCCGGATTTACGGACCGGCCCATCGGCGCTTCCTGGCACAATTGGAACCCGAGTGTCCGACTGTCGCCAGCAAGCCTGGATCGATGCCCCGATAGAGGTCGTCTGGGACCTCATTCGCGACGTTAATCGTCATCCAGAATGGTGGCCCAAGGTCATCGAGGTCAAGTGCGAAGGGTTAGAGGAGGGGTGCAACTACCGGCAGCTCACCCAAACTCCGTTCGGAGCCCAAGAACTCGCCGTCGTCGTCGACCGTCTTGACGAGTTGCGAGAGATGAGAATCCGCTGCGTCAATACCGGCACTTTTGTAGACCTTGCGCTAACGCGTGCAA
The DNA here is from genome assembly GCA_044871225.1 of Solirubrobacterales bacterium. Lineage (GTDB taxonomy): Bacteria > Actinomycetota > Thermoleophilia > Solirubrobacterales > 70-9 > AC-56. The sequence goes on along the minus strand of JBIOZP010000056.1, from coordinate 63,969 downwards.
GGGGCGGGACGTTCGTCGACGCGTGTTTTGGGATGGAACCTCAAAACGCAAAGCTGCGGATCTTCGACATCGTTGCGGGCAAGCGATACTTCCGGCGCTGGCTTGAGGAGTCATTGGGCGCGATGCAGCGGGTTGCGCGAGAGCAAACGGTTCGCGCGGCTTAAGCGTTCCGGCCGTCGCGTCGGGGCGCCAGCTCCTCTAACTCGGCCCATGCCTCGCTGGTGAACGGCGGCGGCTTGATCTCTAGCAACGTCCGGATCGCCGTGCAGCGGGCGGTGGAATCCGGCTTGTAGAGCGGATGGTCCGGATGTACCACATCTAGCGGAACGAGGCGGAAGCCGCCTGGGGAGGTTGGAGTAAGCACTCGGACAAGCCGGGCACGGCGAAGGGCGTGAGCCGCCGACGTGATCAAGGGGCTAGACGTATTCCTCGGCCGGAATGGCTTGCTCGCGGCGTTCGAGGTCGCCAATCGGGTGAAAGAAGGTCTGGGCGATCGCGGTCGGGATCAGGGCCGAGCCGACGACGACGGTGATCAGGAGCGAGAACTGCGTCCCATCGATGATCCCGGCATTCAGCCCATACAGCGAGGAGATGGTGCCGAATGTCAGACCCGTGCTCATCAACAGAGTGATGAAGGTGGCATGGCGCGGCATGTGCCGTCGCGCGAGTGGGAACACGAATCCGAGCTTCGGGACCAGCTTGGCGGCGAACAGGAGCGCGAGGATGCCGAGGTTGGCGAACACCGCCCCGAGGGAAACGTTCAGGCCCCCCTTGATGAAGAAGAACGGGGTCAGGAAGGCGAAGGCCACCACTCGGAGCCGCTCCTGCTCGCTCCGGTGCCCCGCGAAGTGGTGGCTCATCACCAGGCCGAGGATGAAGGCGGGAAGGACGGCGTGGCCGTTGGAGGCGTCGGCCAACACCATCAGGACCAGCAGGCAGACGAAGACGAGCTTGATCTCCGGCTCGATCACCCGGTTGCCATAGCGGGCGAAGAAAGGCCTGGCGAGCTTCGGCAGGGCGATCATCATCGCCACCGAGACGACGAGGAACGCGGGAAACCAGACGTTCGGCTTGATGAAGATCGCCGACAGGGCGACCGCGGTTGCCATGTCGGTGACGAAGGTGGCGCTCATCAGAAGCTTCCCGAGTTCGGTCTGGTTCAAGCCGTCCTCGACCAGCACCGCGTAGATCACGGCCAGCGACGTAGTCGAGAGCGCGGTGCCCGCGATGAGCGAGGCCTTCACGGTCCAGTCGAGCAGGCCATAGGCGACCAAGGCGGCGACGATAAAGGGGCCGATGAAGGAGGCGATGCCGAGGCTCACTGACGCCGTGAACCGCTCGCGGAAGTAGTCGGGATCGACCTCGAGGCCGGCCAGGAAGGTGAGGACGATGGAGGCGAACGAGGCGATGAAGTCGAGCCACTCCTGCGACTGGAGGTCGAAGAGGTTTCCGACCACGACCCCCAAGCCGAGCTCGAACAACGCGACCGCGATGCCCAGCTCGACCGAGAGCATGCTGGCGAGGACGACTACGGCGGCGAGGATGGCGGCGAGTTGGACTGGCTCCACGGATGGCTCTCCTTCGTCGGATGACGGGGGTAGAGGCCATCAGCGCCGAAGCGCGGTTATGGAGCGAGCCCCATCGCTCGGCGGGAGAGGGTACCGGAAAGGGCGGAGTTCTCTGCCTCAGCAGTCCGCTTCCGGAGCAGCCTCAGGACAACCAGCGCCACCGGTTGAGGGTCACCGAGGCGCGTGAGCGCCTCTTCCGCAGCCCCGCGGCTTCCATCGGCCGGCGCGATGCCCCTAGGGCGCGAATCAGTGGCGGCGAACCCAGCCAGTCAGGAGCCAGGTCCACGAGCGCCTGCCGCAACGCGGACAGCGCGTCCAGGAGCGTGTCAGGATGGCGCCGCAATGCTGGCAGGAGGGCTTTGGCTTCACGACCATCGCTCAAGCTTTCGCACCCGAATCGCCCGTGCAGTATCTCTCGGATAGGGGAGAGTCGCAGTCACCGGGGGCGGTGGCCTGCATGACCCCCTAGCCCTTAGCCGCGCGAGATACTTCAAGGGCATGTCGCAAGAGAACGTGGGGATCTTGAGGGACGGTCTCGAGGCGGCGGCGGTCGAGGGAATGAGACTGGACGGGCTGGACGACGAGGCCGTCGATCGCGTCGTCGAGATCCTTCACCCCGAGGTGGAGTTTCGCGAGGACCCGAAGTTTCCGGAGGGGCGGGTGTATCACGGTCGTGATGCCGTGCGGACCTACTTCAAGCGCTTCAGCAGCGAGTTCCAGCCCTTCTGGTGGGAGGCCGAGGACGTGATCGAGGTTGACGGCGACCGGGTGCTGCTGCTCGTCCGCGTGCGCGGTCGCGGCAGGGGCAGCGGCGCGAAGTTCGACACCCGCGGCGGCTGGCTGTTCACGCTCTCAAACGGGATGGCGGTCAGGGTCGACGCGTACCTGGACCGGCGAGAGGCTCTCGACGCTGCAGGGCTGCGGGGGTAGGCGACCTGCTGCAACGCCGTTAGCGGACGCTCACCAAACGCCAATTTCCGCCTCATCCTCTGTTACGATGCCGAGGCTTCCGGCTGAATCCCGGCCGACATATCGGCTGGGATCGGGGGACCCAAATGGTTTGGGGCGAATCGCGGACAGTGGCCGCGTAGCGCCATCTCTTTCGGCGCGAGCCCGTCAGCTAACCCCGTAAGCGATCGAAAGAGCAAGGCGTGTGAGAACGGAACCAGTGGCTCAGGATCGGCCCCGACGTGGTCTCGTGCCCCTGTCTCGGCGGCGAGCTTTCCTGCTGGCGCTGGCGCTGGCGCTGGCGGTTGGGTGCTCGGGGCTGCCCGCAGGCGCGCCGACGGCTTCGCCGGCGAGCGCCGAGGCCTCCGTTCCGCCTTACTTCTTCGGCTTCACCCCGGACTTCGGGGGCGTGGACGACGCCACCCTGAACGCCAACTACAGGCGCATCAGGCGGGCCGGGGCCCGCTGGGTGCGGTTCGGCGTCTACTGGTGGTTCATCGAGAGGACCAAGGGCAACTTCACCTGGTACAGCACCGACCGCTTCTTCGCGGCCGCCGCCTGCAACCACCTCGTCCCCCTGCCCATGTTCCTCGGGTCCCCCTCGTGGGCCTCGGGCAGCTCGAGCTTCACCGCGCCCCCGCGGCCCGTGCACTACCCGGAGTTCAAGGCGATGATCCGCAGGGTCGTGGCCCGGTACGGGGCGGGTGGCTCCTACTGGAAGGCGCCGCATCAGTGCCCCGGCGGCAAGGGTCGCGTCCCAAAGTGGCCCGCGGGAAGCTGGCAGGTCTGGAACGAGCCGAACATCATGACCTGGTGGGGCGATCAAGCGGCGACCGCGCGGGGCTACGGCAGGCTCCTGGTGGCGGCTGACAGCGCCATCAACACCTCCAAGAACCCCGACGCGAACACGGTCCTGGGCGGGCTCACCGGAAGCCAGTCCAGCGACTTCTTGAGGGCGCTCTACAACGCGGTGCCCCGCCTCAACCGCCACGTGGACATCTTCGATCAGCACGCCTACGCGATGACCCCGCAGAGCTCCCTCGATCTCCTGCGGTCGCTCCGCAGCACGCTGAGGGCCCACGGGGCCGGCGGCAAGCGGATCTGGGTGAGCGAGGTCGCCTGGTCGAGCTGCCGCCAGCCGGGTTCCACCTATCCCTCCAGATGCCGCAACAACCCCCTGGCCAAGGACGAGGCGGGGCAGCGGCGCTTCCTCTCCGGCCTCTATCGCCTGCTCCTGGGGCACGCGGCGGAGCTGAACCTGCGCCGCGTCGCCTGGTACTCCTGGCGAGACCCCGAGCCGAGCCGGGCCACGTGCAACTTCTGCTATGGCTCGGGCCTGTTTCGCCGCGACGGCACCGCGAAGCCGGCGGGCAGCACGTACATGAACCTGGCCCGCAGCCTGCGCTAGGCCGCGTCGATCCGAGCCGCGCCCGGCGCCGCAGGCGCTCCGGCTTCCACGGCCCGCCTGCGTACCAGGTACTTTGGCTCTCATCGTGGGCGGAGAGGCGCGCACAGGCTCGGGGAACCGAGCGCCGGTCGCCGCAGCGGCGCGCGGCGGGAAGGCAGGCACGGTGGCGCGGGAGGTCTCGAACCTGGTCGGCAACACTCCTCTCGTGGCGCTGGAGCGCCTCACCTCGGGACTGGGCGCCGAGGTGGTCGGAAAGCTCGAGTACCTGAACCCGGGCGGGTCGGTCAAGGACAGGATCGGGGTCGCGATGATCGACGCGGCCGAGCGCGATGGCCTGATCGAGCCGGGGGAGTCGGTGATCGTGGAACCGACCAGTGGGAACACGGGGATCGCGCTGGCGATGGTGTGCGCGGCGCGGGGATACGAGCTCGTGCTGACCCTGCCGGAGGGGATGTCGCGCGAGCGGACCGCCATGCTTCGCACCTACGGGGCCGAGGTCCACGAGACACCCTCGCTCGGCGGCATGAACGAGGCGGTGGAGCTGGCGGAGCGAATCGCCGCCGAGCGGAATGCGTTCATGCCGCAGCAGTTCAAGAACCCGGCCAACCCCGAGGTCCATCGCCGAACCACAGCCGAGGAGATCTGGCGAGAGCTGGACGGTGGGGTGGACGCCCTGGTGTGCGGGGTCGGGACCGGGGGCACGATCACCGGCGTCGGGCAGGTGCTGAAGGAGCGTCGCCCGTCCGTGAAGGTGGTGGCGGTCGAGCCCGCCGCTTCGCCGGTGCTGTCGGGCGGGCTCCCCGGCCCGCACAAGATTCAGGGGATCGGGGCGGGCTTCGTGCCCGACGTCCTCGATCCCTCCGTGATCGACGAGGTGATTGTGGTGGACGACGAAGCCGCGATCCGGCGGGCGCGCGAGACCGCAAGAGGGGAGGGCCTCCTGGTGGGTGTCTCGGCCGGGGCGGCGATCGAGGCGGCGCGCGAGCTCGCCGAGCGGTCGGAGCTCTCGGGCAAGCGGATCGTGGTCATCGTTCCCGACGGCGGGGAGCGCTACATGTCCCTGCCGTTCTTCGCCCCGGAGTAGCCCTACGCTTTGAGCATGTTCGGCCTCGGCACCCTGCAGCGAGTGGTCAAGGAGATCCGGGCAGACGTGGCCTCGGCTCGCGACCGCGATCCGGCGGCCCGGGGCGTCGGCACCGGCGAGATCCTGATGAACTGGGCGGGCGTTCAGGCGATCCTGGCCTATCGCGTGGCCCACGCCCTGCACGACTTGGGCGTCCCCGTGGTGCCGATGGCGCTCTCCTATGCCAGCCGGGCGGTAACCGGCGTCGAGATCCATCCCGCCGCCCGGATCGGCGCCGACCTGTTCATCGACCACGGGTCCGGCGTCGTGATCGGGGAGACGGCGGAGATCGGCGATCGGGTGACCCTCTACCAGGGCGCCACCCTGGGCGGAACCGGGTTCGCGCGCGGCAAGCGCCACCCCACGGTGGGGGACGACGTCACAATCGGCTCCGGGGCGAAGCTCCTGGGGCCGGTGACGGTGGGCCGCCACGCCAAGATCGGCGCCAACACGGTGGTGATCCAGGACGTCCCGCCCGACTCCACGGTGGTCGGAAACCCCGGCCACACTGTCCGCGTGGAGGGCCGCAAGGTCGAGGGGCCCGACGCCGATTGGATTCATCTCCCCGACCCGGTCGCCGACGCGATCAAGGCGCTTGCCGAGCGAATCGGCGAGCTGGAGCGGCGGATCGGGGAGCTCGACGGCCAGCCGGCCCAAGGGGAGGTTCATCGCCTGAACCCCAAGCGAGGGCCCTCGACGGCCGGCGGCTGAGCGCGGCGGCGATCGCCGCGGCCGCAGCTATTCTCGCTCGGTGGCCATCGAAACCGAGCTCAGGCCGCTGGAGCCGGGCGCGAGCCAGGTCGAGCGCCTGCTAGCGGAGCTGAATCCGCCCCAGCGCCAGGCGGTCACGCACGGCGAGGGGCCGCTGCTCGTGCTGGCCGGCGCGGGATCCGGAAAGACACGCGTGCTCACCTACCGGATCGCCCATCTGCTGGCCACGGGGCAGGCCCAACCGGGGGAGATCCTCGCGATCACCTTCACCAACAAGGCCGCAGGGGAGATGCGCGAGCGCGTCGAGGGACTCGTCGGCGGGGTCTCGCGGCTGATGTGGGTGATGACCTTTCACTCCGCCTGCGCCCGGATCCTGCGCGCGGACGCGCAGCGGCTGGGCTACAAGCGCGCGTTCACGATCTACGACGAGGCCGATTCGCTGCGGATGGTCAAGCGCTGCGAGGAGGAGCTCGACGTCGACCCGAAGCGCTTTCCGCCGCGAGCGGTCCGCTCGCAGATCTCGGCGGCCAAGAGCCAGCTCATCGACGCGGAGGAGTACGCGAGTGCGCAGGGCTCCTACTTCGAACGCACGGCGGCGGACGTGTACAAGCTGTACGAGCGGCGGATGCTCGAGGCCAACGCGATGGACTTCGACGACCTGCTGGTTCGAACCGTGAACCTGCTGGAGCTGTTCGAGGACGTCCGCGCCCGCTACAGCCGGGCCTTCCGCTGGGTCCTGGTGGACGAGTACCAGGACACCAACCGGGTGCAGTACCGCCTGCTGCAGCTCCTCAGCGGGCAGCATCGCAACCTGTTCGTGGTCGGCGACGACTTCCAGTCCATCTACGGCTTCCGGCACGCCGATATCCGCAACATCCTCGAGTTCGAGCGCGACTTCCCGGACACCACGGTGGTCAAGCTGGAGCAGAACTACCGCTCCACGCAGACGATCCTCGACGCCGCCAACGGGGTGATCGCGAACAACCAGGGGCAAAAGCCCAAGCACCTGTGGACCGACGCCGGGCGGGGGGAGCCGGTGACGATCGTCGAGCTCGACGACGAGCACGCCGAGGCACGCTACGTTGCCTCGGAGGTCGAGCGGCTGGCGACGGAAGAGGGGATCCCACGCGACGAGATCGCGGTCTTCTACCGGGTGAACGCCCAAAGCCGGGTGCTGGAGGACACCCTGGTGCGGTTCGAGATCCCCTACCAGGTGATCGGGGGGACGAAGTTCTACGAGCGCGCAGAGATCAAGGACGCGATCGCCTACCTGAGCCTGATCGCCAACCCGGCCGACCCGGTGTCGTTTGCACGCATCGTCAACTCCCCGCGCCGCGGGATCGGCCAGACGACGCAGGGGCGCCTGCTCTCGCACGCCAACACCACCGGGGAGGGCATCTGGGAGGTGTTCTCGGCGCCCGAGCGGGTACCGGGGTTGACCGCGGCGGCCGTCAAGTCCGTGCGGCGCTTCGCCGACACGATGCGCGGCCTGCGGGAGCGCGCGACGGACGGTGTGACGCCGCTTGCCGCCGCCCCCGCTGGTGGCCGCGGGTCGGTGGCGGAGCTGCTGGAGGCGGTGCTGAACGAGACCGGCTACCTGGAGGCGCTCCAGGCCGAGCGCACGATCGAGGCGGAGGGCAGGGTGGAGAACCTCCAGGAGCTGGTCGGAGTGGCCGCCGAGTTCGACGCCAACCGGGAGGTCGAGGGGGACAGCGACGTGGAGCCGCTGGAGGAGTTTCTCGCCCAGATCTCCCTGTACACGGACCAGGACGCGATGCGAGCGGATGAGAGCCTCTGCACGCTCATGACCCTGCACAACGCCAAGGGCCTCGAGTACGAGGCGGTGTTCATGATCGGCTGCGAGGAGGGCGTGTTCCCGCACATGCGCTCGATCGAGGAGGGAAACCTGGAGGAGGAGCGCCGCCTCTGCTACGTCGGAGTGACCAGGGCGAAGCAGCGCCTGTACATGACCTACGCGCGCCGGCGCAGCCTGCACGGCGGCCGGGGGCACAACCTCCCGTCGCGGTTCCTGCGCGAGATCCCGGACGAGCTGGTGGAGCGCGAGGGCACGGCTCCGCCGACCGGTTGGGCCGGCGGGCTTGGCGCGGCGCTGGGAATCGGCCCGCGTGAGCGACCGCAGCCGCGCCCCTCGCCGCTCGAGTTCCGCACGGGTGACGACGTCGTCCACGCCACTTTCGGCGAAGGCGTCGTCACCGCGGTTGAGCCGGGCGGCGTGATCGTGGTCCGCTTCGCGGCCGACGCAACCGAGCGCAAGCTGATGGCCGACTATGCGCCGCTCAAGAAGCTTTGAGGTTCCAGCCGGCTTGAGCGCGCGGGTGATCGACGGAAAGGCGGTGGCCGCCGACATCCGGGCGGAGATCGCCAAGGGGGTGAGCGGCTTCGCGGCCGCCAATGGCGGCCGGCCCCCCGGGCTGGCTACCGTCCTGGTCGGCGACGATCCCGCCTCCCACGTGTACGTGGGGAACAAGCGAAAGCAGGCGGAGGAGGTGGGGATGCGCTCGCTTCACCGCGAGCTCGACGGCTCCACCGCCCAGGACGCGGTGCTCGGACTGGTCCACGAGCTGAACGCCGACGACGACGTGGACGGGATCCTGGTGCAGCTTCCGCTGCCGCAGCACATCGACCAGGACGCGGTGATCGCGGCGATCGACCCGAACAAGGACGTCGACGGGCTCACCGCGGGCAGCGCCGGGCTGCTGGCCCAGGGCCGGCCCGGCCTCGTCCCCTGCACGGCCCAGGGGGTGATGGAGCTCTTGCGCCGCGCCGCGGTGGAGGCCGAGGGGGCGGAGGCCGTCGTCGTGGGCCGCTCGATCCTGGTCGGCAGGCCGCTGGCCAGCCTGCTCCTGAACGACAGCGCCACGGTCACCGTGTGCCACTCGCGAACCCGCGACCTCGCCGCCGTCTGCCGCCGGGCCGACATCCTGGTCGCGGCGGTCGGCTCGCCCCGCCTGGTGAAGGGCGACTGGGTGAAGCCCGGGGCGGCGGTGATCGACGTGGGCGTCAACCGCACCGACGACGGACTGGTAGGCGACGTGGACTTCGAGGGGGCCCGCGAGGTGGCGGGCGCTATCACCCCGGTCCCGGGCGGGGTCGGACCGATGACGATCGCGATGCTGCTGCGCAACACGCTCACCGCCGCGAACGCCCGCCGCGCCTAAGGCGTGACTGCGGCCTGGGCCGAGGCCTGAGTCAGCTATTGGAACGGGTTATTGCCGCTATCCGGCAAGAACCCGTCCAGACCGCAGGTCACGCGAGAACGTGCCGCCTGCCACGAGCCCAGGGCCAGCGGCCGACTACTCGATCGGGAAGGATCGACCTTCCTCGGGTTGAAGGAGGCAGCGTCAACCGACGAGAGGAGACGCAATGGACTTCGACAGATTGACGCTCGGCGAGAAGATCGCCGGGGCCTCGGGAATCGCACTGATCCTGATCATGTTCATCTTCAAGTGGTTCGGTGTGGAGGTCAATGGCGGAGGCCTCACGTTCGAGGGCGAGTCGCGCAATGCCTTTGGTGCGTATGGCTTCATCGACGTCGTCCTGCTCGTCACTGCCCTCTCGGCTGTGGCTTTGGCCCTGATCGGCGCCTCCGAGGGCGAGGTCGGCCTGCCGGTGGCGATGAGCGCGATCGTCGCCGGCCTCGGTGTGCTCTCGGTGGTCCTGATCATCATCAGCATCATCAGCCCGCCTGAATGGAGCGTGGCGGGCGTTGACATTGGCGATGTGCCGGGAGCCGATGTCACCCGAAAGATCGGCGTTTGGCTGGGCCTGCTCGCCGCGATCGGGGTCGCCTACGGCGGCTGGCGCGCGATGCAGGAGGAGGGCACTTCGTTCGGCGGCGAGGCCGACCGCCTCCAAAGCCAGCCCACCGACCGGCCGGCGCCGGGAACGGGACCGGGACCGGAAGGTCCCGGCGCGGGTCCGCCATCCTCGGCCCCTCCACCGCCCGCGCCCCCCACTCAAGCCCCTTAGCTCGGGCTCGGGACGATCGTCCTCCAACAGGTTGACCGCGACGGCCGCCTCCGGGCGGCCGTCGCGTTGGCGCGGCCTCACGCCGTCGCCGCCCGGTCAGCCCAGACGATCGGCGAGCCCGCGAGCGATGTGGGACGCCATCGCGATGATGGTCATCATCGGGTTGACGCCGATCGAGCTCGGCAGCAGGCTCCCGTCGGTGACGTAAAGGCCGTCGGCTCCGTGCACGGCGCCGTCGGGACTTACGACCCCGGCGGCTGGGTCCGCGTGGATCCGCGCTGTTCCCATCGGGTGGAAAGCCTCCAGCCGCAAGGCCCCGATGGCGGGTGGTGAGGCCTCGAGATCGGCGATCCGAGCCTTCGGGATTGTGGGGATCCCGGCGATCTGCGGATAGACCTCGCTGGCCCCGGCCGCGTACAGCAGCTCCGCGGCGCGGGCGATCCCGAACACCAGGCGGGCAGCGTCCTCGGCGGTCAGGCGGTAGGTGACCCGCAGGGAGCCGTCGCCCGCCAGCCCGACCCGCCCGGCCGAGCGGTCGGACAGGTGCACCCCCGTCGAGGCGATGCGGTCGTAGGCCGACACCCGCTCGGCGTGCTCGACTCCGGTGCCCGGGAGCCACTGGGCCCCGAACGCGAGCGGCGTGAAGGTCGCCTCGAGCAGGATCCCCCGGTCCTCCCACTCGTTTACCGCGTAGCTCTGCATCACCCCCTCCCAGCCGCGCACCTCCTCGGCGAATCGAGCCCCGACCCAGCAGGCGGGGTGAATCCGGAGGTTTCGCCCGAGCTGTCGGCTCGGGGAGCGAAAGCCCGACCTCAGCAGGAGCTCGGGGGTGCCGAATGCGCCTCCCGCGAGGACCACCCCTCGGCGAGCTCGCAACGTGAACGGGCTTACCCTGCCGTTCGAGCGCGCCAGGCACTCGACTGCGTTCGCCCGCCCTGACTCGAAGACGATCCGTCGGGCCTCCACCTGCGCTCGCACCCGCCCGCCGGCCGCCACCGCGCGGGGCAGGTACGAGACGTGCATGGCCTGCTTGGCGTCGAGGCGGCACCCCGACGGGCAGGAGCTGCACTGGAAGCAGTTGCCGGCATTGCGGCTGAGGGGATGGTGGCGCACCCCGAGCGTCTCGGCGCCCTCGCGCAGGAGCTGTCCGTTCTTTCCCATCCGCTCGGGGTCCACGGGACGGACGCGCAGCATCTCCTCGGCGGCGGCGTACTCGCCGTCCAGGTCCCCGGCCCACTCGATCCCGCACTCGCTTCGCCATCCGGAGAGGACGTGCTTGGGGGCCCGGAAGCAGGTCCCGGAGTTGATCACCGTCGTCCCCCCGACGGCGCGCCCGACGGGAGTGGGGATCGCCGGGCGGCCCTCAGCGATCGTCAAACCCCCGTCGCGATACAGCTCCGTCAACGCCGCCAGCGGCTCGTCAGGATAGGTCCTCCGGTCCATGTGGCGTCCCGCCTCCAGGACCACCACCTCGAGTCCCGCCTCCGCCAGGATCGCCGCCGTGACCGCCCCGCCGGCGCCGGACCCGACGATCGCGACGTCGCACTCCTCCGCTTCCCGCGGGGGGCTCAGATCACCGAGGCCGTGAGCCTCCCCGCCGGTTGCCCCCTCGCCCGGGGAGACTTCGCAGCGCATCTCGTATCCCACCGCCGCGCGCACCCGGGCGTCGTTCCCGTAGCCCAGTCCCGCCAGCACCTTGAGGAACAAGAGCAGGTCGCCCGCCCGCGGGATGCTCGAGCCCTCCAGCCGGGCCAGGAAGTCCTGCCGCGCCTCGAGGCTGGCGCGGCTGAATCGCCAGGGGAACGGCAGGAGCTCCAGGACGCGCAGGGCGACCTTGACCTGGCGGACGCTGCGTTCCGAGAGGCTCGCCAGGTAGCGGTTGAGGGGCTCTGCGACCTCAATCGCGTCCTCGCGCCGCGCGTGCGCAAGGCCCCCGGCGCTCGCCGCCGGCGGCAGCGAGCCGAAGCCGGGCGCCATCGCCTCGGCGAAGGCCCGCAGGATCCTGAGCTCGGCGGCCCCCAGCCCCGGAGGGCGCCTTCAGGAGGGAGCGGCCGGCGCCCCGACCCGCCCGGCCACCGACCAGAGCAGCAGTGCAACCGCGGCCAGGAACCCGTCGACCACGAAGTTGAGGAGGTAGATGAATACGTCCTGGTCGAACAGGTAGAAGCCCAGCGCCGCCAGCGACGACGCGGTCTTGCCGCCGGCCAGCACCAGGAGCAGCGGGCGGTAGCGCACCACGTCGAGCTGAACCACCACGCAGATGCCCGTGATCACGACCATGTAGGCGAAGGCGAGCGCCAGCCAGAACTGCTCCGTCGTCTCCGGGGCCCTGGTGAACTTCCCCAGCGGGAGCCAGTCGCCGAGGTCGGAGATCACGTCCAGGACCCCGTCGGGGGTCGTGATGAACAGGATGCCGACGACCGCGAAGCTCGCCGCCAGCAGGCGGAGGTTGAGGACCACGAACCGCTCCGCCCGCTCTCCCGTCATCGTGGCGCGGCATCCTACCTGCGCAATCCTCCGTTCAGGTGTGGCACCCGGCCCGCGAGCGGGCGCCAGTGAAATCAATCCCGAGCGTCTCGGTGATCGCGAGCGCTTACGCCTGCAGCCCGGCGGCTTCGAGGGCTTGGCCGCGATCGAGGTAGTTCCTGACCTTGACCACCCGCCCCTCGCGAAGGGTGTTGATCGCCGCCGTGTCGGTCTCCATGACTATGCCGCTCTCGCGTCCGCGGGCGACTTCGTGGACGAAGACGATCAGCTCATCACCGGTGTCGATGATCTCCTCCGGCCGCAGTTCGAGTCGCTCCCAGGTGTCGTAGTAGTCCCGAAACGCCTCGATGACCTCGGCGTGGCCCCGGACGACGCGTCCCTCGTCGAGTCCCCCGGCCGCTCCGTGCCACTCGACATCGGGATCGTAGTTCCCCAAAGCCGCCTCGAAGTCACCCCGCTGCAGAGCCGCGAACCCGCCACAGACCGCCCGTGCCAACACCCGCTGTCGAAGCTTCGAACTCGGGGGAAGGCGGGATACCCGTGCGGTCAGCGAGGTAACGATCGCCGGGAAGCGAGTCGCGATCCGCTCATCGAGGCTGCGGCGTGGTCGTTTGCGGCACCTGAGACGCTGGCGGTAAGCGGTCAACTCCACGTTCTCCTGGGACATGCCCGCGCAGTATCGCGTGGCCGCGGATCGCTAGACAGAAGGAAGGCCTCCGCGCAGGATGGGCGCCTGGCAATCAGGTCGCCCGCATCCTGCGCGGCGCTTGCCTGGACCGGACGGCGGCTACGCGGCTTTGCAGGCCATTCCGCGAGCGCTTGGCGGCCATCCCACCCGGCCTAGAATCAGCTCCGTGATCGATCGGGAGCAGGTCCTGCACGTGGCGCGCCTCGCGAGGCTCGAGCTCGCGGACGAGGAGCTCGAGCGGATGTCGGGGGAGCTGTCCAGCATCCTCGATCACGTGGAGCGCATGAACGAGCTCGACCTCGACGGGGTGGAGCCCACCTCGCACGTGGTTCCGCTGACGAACGTCCTGCGAGCCGACGAGCCGCGGCCGAGCTGGCCCCTCGAGCAGGTCCTGGCGCCTGCCCCCGATCCCGACCAGGGAGCGTTCCGCGTCCCGTCCCCGCAGGCGTGAGTCAAGAGCTCGCGGAGCTCACCGTGGCCGAGGCGCTGCGGCGGATCCACGGGGGGGAGTTGTCCGCCGACGAGTACTTCGGCGCCTACGCCGACGCCGCCGCCGGCGACGACCTGAACGCCTACCTGTGGCGCTGTGATCCCGGCGCGCACCCCGGCCCTGACGGCGCGCGGGCAGCCGGGCCGCTGCTTGGCGCCCCGATCGCCGTCAAGGACATCTTCTGCACCGAGGGCATCGAGACCACCGCCGGATCGCGGATCCTGGAGGGATACCGCCCTCCATACACGGCGACCGCGGTTCGCAAGCTCGCCTCCAGCGGTGCCCGGCTGCTCGGCAAGACCAACATGGACGAGTTCGCGATGGGCTCCTCCAACGAGAACTCGGGATACGGCCCGGTGCGAAACCCCTGGGACCGCGAGCGCGTGCCCGGTGGATCCTCAGGCGGCTCTGCGGCGGCGGTCGCCGGAAGGCTGGCGCCCTGGGCAATCGGCACCGACACCGGAGGCTCGATTCGCCAGCCCGCCGCGCTGTGCGGAATCGTGGGGCTGAAGCCCACCTACGGCGCCGTCTCGCGCTACGGCATGATCGCCTTCGCCTCCTCGCTCGACCAGTGCGGTCCGCTGACCCGCGACGTCACCGACGCCGCGCTCCTGCTGCGCGCCACCGAGGGCCGCGATCCGTGCGACTCGACCTCGCTGGGAATCGAGAGCGGCGTCGAGCTGCCGTCCCGGGAGGAGCTCTCCGGGTTGCGGTTCGGCGTGCCGCGCGAGCTGGCGACGGAGGCCGAGGGGGTCGAGGCGGGCGTTTCGGAGGTCTTCGGGCGCACGCTCGACCTGATCCAGGAGCTCGGTGGAGAGGTCGACGAATGCGAGCTGCCGCATGCCCGCCACGGCCTCTCCGCGTACTACGTCCTGGCCCCGGCCGAGGCGTCGGCGAACCTCGCCCGCTACGACGGAGTGCGCTACGGCATGCGCGCGGATGGTGACGGAGAGCTGACTGCGATGTACGAGCGAACCCGGGCCCAAGGGTTCGGCCCGGAGGTCAAGCGGCGGATCATGCTCGGCACCTACGCACTGTCATCCGGCTACTACGAAGCCTACTACGGGCGCGCGCAGCGGGTGCGGACCAGGATCGCTCAGGACTTCGAAGCGGCGTTCGAGCGCTTCGACTATCTGGTCACGCCGACCTCCCCGACGGTGGCCTTTCGGCTGGGTGAGCGAACGGCTGATCCCCTGTCCATGTACATGTCGGACTTCTGCACGGTGCCGATGTCGCTGGCCGGGATCCCCGCGGTGTCCATCCCGGCGGGGCTTGCCCAACCGGATGGCGGCGGCCCGCGGCTGCCGGTCGGGTTCCAGATCGCCGCGCCCGCCTTCGGCGAGTCCGAGATGCTGGACGCCGCCTACGCCCTGGAGCGCGCGATCGGCTTCGACACCAGGCCGGCCGCGATGGAGGCGGCATGAGCCTGCCGGGTGGCTACGAGGCGGTAATCGGCTTGGAGATCCACGTTCAGCTCTCGACGCGGACGAAGATGTTCTGCGGCTGTGAGCTCTCCTTCGGCGACCAGCCGAACGTCCACACCTGCCCGGTCTGCCTGGCCCATCCGGGGGTGCTGCCGGTGGCCAACGAGCAGGCCGTTCGCTACGCACTGCAGATCGCCATGGCGTTGGAGTGCGAGCTCGCGCCGCGATCCATCTTCCACCGCAAGAACTACTTCTACCCGGACAACCCGAAGGGCTACCAGATCAGCCAGTACGACGTCCCGCTGGCCACCGGCGGGCGCCTCGGGACCGTTCGCGTCCACCGGGTCCACCTGGAGGAGGACGCGGCAAAGCTGATCCACGTGGGCGAGTCCGGTCGCATCCACGGCTCCGCGAGCTCCCTGGTGGACTTCAACCGAGCCGGCACGCCCCTGGTCGAGATCGTCACCGAGCCCGATCTGCGCGGCCCCGCCGAGGCCAGGGAGTGGGCGCAGCTCCTGCGAACCACGGTCAAGCAGCTCGGGGTTTCGGACGCGAACATGGAGGAGGGGAGCCTGCGCTGCGACGCCAACGTGTCGGTGCGGCGCCAGGGGGCGCAGGAGCTCGGGACCAAGACCGAGCTCAAGAACATGAACAGCTTCCGCTTCCTGGAGCGCGGAATCGCGGCCGAGCTGGAGCGTCAGGGCCAGGTGGTCGAGGATGGGGGCGAGGTGGAGCAGGAGACCTTCCATTTCGACCCGCGGACCGGGGCCCTCACGCCTTTGCGCTCGAAGGAGTACGCGCACGACTACCGGTACTTCCCGGAGCCCGACCTGGTCCCGTTGGCTCCCACCGAGGAGATGCTTCGCGAGGCACGCGATGCCCTGGGGGAGCTTCCCGCCCAGCGGCGCGAGCGCTACGAATCCGAGCTTGGCCTGACGGAGGCGACCGCGCGCCAGCTCGCCTTCGACGCCGACCTTGGCGACTACTTCGAACGAGCGCTCGACTTCCTGCGCCAGGGCGCGGATGAGGCAGCATCGACGCCCGAGCAGGCGACCACGATCGCCAACTGGGTCACAGGAGAGCTCGTGGGCAGCCTGCGGGAGGCCGGCGACGGCGAGGTGGACCCTGGGAGCTCGAAGGTCTCACCGGAGGCGCTTGCGGGGCTGGCGGCCATGGTTTCCTCGAAGCAGGTCACGCGCGGGGCGGCGCGGCAGGTCCTGGCGACGCTGGTGGCGGAGGGCGGCGACCCGGCGCGGATCGTCGAGCGCGAGGGTCTCGGCCAGCTATCCGACAGCGGCGAGCTCGGAAGCATCGTCGCGCGGGCGATCGAAGCCGAGCCCGGGGCGGCGGATAAGGTCAGATCCGGCAACGCCAAGGCCATCGGCCCCATCGTGGGGGCCGTGATGCGGGAGACGAAGGGCCGCGCCGACGGCGGCGAGGTCACCCGCCTGATTCGGGAGAAGCTGAACGCGAGCTAACCCCGTCAACGCCGGGCGTGGCGGAGGTTCTGGCCCTATGGCAGTGAAACACTCGTCCACGGTGGCGGGGTGGGTTTGTAACAGCTTGTTACAAGGTGCTAGGCTCGGCGGGTGGCGTGGAACGTCGTGATCGCGGGCGGGGGGTTCGGCGGTGCGCATGCGGCGCACCAGTTGGAGCGCCTGCTGCCGAAGCAGTCGGCCCGCCTGATTCTGGTGAACGACGTGAATTTCCTGCTCTACACGCCGTTTCTGCCGGAGGCCGCGGCGGGCACGCTCGAGCCCCGGCACGTGGTCACCCCGCTGCGCGACATGCTGAAGCGCGCCTTCCTGCGCCTGGGAGCGGTCACGGCCCACGATCCGGCCGCCCGAACGGTCGAGATCCGCACCCACGAGGGCGATACGGAGGTGCAGCGCTATGACCAGCTCGTCCTCGCGCTTGGGTCGGTGTCGCGGCTGCTGCCGGTCCCCGGCCTGGAGCACGCGATCGGGTTCAAGAGCCTCGCCGACGCGATCTGGCTTCGAAACCACGTCATCGAGACGCTCGAGGCCGCCAACGCCACCGAGGACCCGGCCGAGCGCGAGGAGCTCCTGACCTTCGTCTTCGTGGGCGGCGGCTACGCCGGGCTCGAGGCCATGGCGGAGCTCCAGGACTTCGCCGCCGATGCGATGGACTCCTACCCTCGGGCCCGGCTCGGCGGGATGCGCTGGATCCTGGTCGAGGCCGCCGACCGGGTCCTCCCCGAGATCGACCTGAAGCTGGCGGAGTACGCGGCCCGCGAGCTGCGGGGCCGCGGCATCGACATCCGGCTGGGCACCCGTCTGGAGTCGGTCGAGCCCGACGCCGTGACCCTGACGACGGGCGAGCGGATCCCCACCAGGACGGTGGTCTGGACGACCGGCGTGATCCCGCATCCGAGTCTCGCGGAGCTCAGCGTCCCCCTGGACGACAAGGGCAGGGTCATCGTCGACCGCTACATGCGGGTTCAGGGGGTGGACGGCGTGTGGGCGATCGGCGACTGCGCAGCGGTCCCGGATCCCGCGGCTGCCCTTGCCAAGCCGTCGCCGCCCACCGCCCAGCACGCCATCCGACAGGGGCGCACGGTGGGCCGCAACGTGGCCGCGGCCCTGGGAGTCGGCAAGCCAAAGCCGTTCTCGTACCGCAACCGCGGCGCGTTCGTGAACCTGGGCCGCTACAAGGCGGTCGCGAGGGTGGGGCGGCTCACCTTCTCCGGGTTCCCGGCCTGGTGGATGACCCGCACCTACCACATGAGCCAGATCCCCGGCACCGCGCGGAAGGTCCGCGCGATCGTGGACTGGACCGTTGGGCTCCCGTTTCGCCGCGACGTCGCCGAGGTGGGGTCGATCGGCCACCCCCGCCCGCTGCGTGCCGAGGAATACGCCCGGGGCGGCAGCCATCGCCCGGTCTCCTAGCCGCGGCTGACCCAACCCGCCACAATCGGATCGTGGTCGGCCCGTACGTGATCATCGCGCTTGCCTTCGGGATCGCCACCGGCATCCTCGGGCGCGCGAAGGGAAGCTCGTTCTTCATCTGGCTGATCGTCGGCACCGTCGTGCCCCTGATCGGCCTGATAGCGGTCATCCTCTTCCGGCCCGAGACCGAGGAGCCCGAGCGCCGGTGCCCGAGCTGCGGCAAGGTCCAGAAGCTTTACGTTCAGGTGTGCACGCGCTGCGGTGCCGAGCTCTACTTGCCGGACCCAGCGGAGGTCAGGCACCCCGGCTCGTGACCGGGGGTCCTCAGCGCAGCCAGGTCCGCACGATCGCGTTCGCGAACCCAAGGCCGTAGCGCACGACCGCGGGCTTTTTCGAGTGGCCGTGCAGGCGGCGAGTCACGGTCACCGGGACCTCCTTCGCCGGGATGCCCCGCTTGATCGCCTCGATCAGGAACTCCGAGGTGTGGAATTGCTCTTGGCGCAGCGCGAGCTGGGGCAGGACGTCCGAGCGCACCGCTCGGTAACCGTTGGAGCAATCGCTCACCCTGGTGCGCGTGATCAGCGAGACCACACGGTTGAAGAACACGATGCCCAGCTCGCGCGCGTGGCTGTTCGGGTCGGCGTTTCCGAGCACGCGCGAGCCGTGGGCGAGCGCCACCTCGCCGGAGAGGATCGGCTCGACCAGCCGGTGCATCTCCGACGGTACGTGCTGGCCGTCGGCGTCGAGCGTGACGACGATTGCCGCCCCCGACTCGGCGAGCAGCCGGTACCCGGTGCGCAGGGCGGCCCCGCCGCCGCGGTTGATCACGTGCCGGGCGACCGCCGCGCCGTGCTCGGCCGCGACCTCGCCAGTGCCGTCGCGCGAGCCGTCGTCGACCACCAGCACCGCGGTCTCGATCCCGCAGACCTGCTCGGGGATCCGGTCGAGCACGTACCCGATGCTCTCGACCTCGTTATAGGCCGGGACGAGGATGCCGATCCGGTCTCGGAAGCGCTCCGGATGCCCCGCCGCCACGAACTGCTCCAGCGCGAGCCCCTCCAAGACCGCCGAGAGCTCGCGCGTGATTCGCGAGCCCTGCGAGAGCGCGCGCACCACGAGGAGGAACATGATCAGGATCGCGATCACGGCCACGCCGACGATCCGGGTGCCGTTCTCGCGCTTGAACGAGAACGCGCTCAGGAGCGCGTCGAGCAGCTCGGTTCCGGAGACGACGGCCAGCCCGAGCGCGACCAGGAGCAGGATCAGGACGTCGGCGTTGCGAAGCGTGCGGCGCCGCCAGATCGCGAATCCGGCGACCAGGACGGCGATCGCCAAGCCGGCGGCCCGCAGGGCCGTCAGCTCGGGCGGGAACACGCTCGCTGGCGAGCATGGCAGCGATTCCACGGCGCGGTGAGCATAGATGCGGCGTCCCCCGGACCCGCCGACCGCCGCGGGCGCGAACGGCCCCCGAAGGCGCGATCTGGCGCTGATCGTTCCGCTACCCTCGCGCGACCATGCGAATCCTGATCCTGGGCGGTGACGGATACCTCGGATGGCCCACCGCGATGCGCTTTTCGGCCCGGGGCCACGAGGTCTCCCTGGTCGACAACTTCTCGCGACGGCGGTGGCACGTCCAGCACTCCACGGGCTCGTTGACGCCGATCCGCTCCCTGGCCGACCGCATCGAGGCATGGGAGGAGGTCAGCGGCAACGAGATTCGCCGCTTCGTGGGTTCGATGGAGGATGGCGGCTTCGTCGACCGGGTGGTGGCGGAGACGGCTCCGGAGGCGATCGTCCACTACGCGGAGCAGCCGTCGGCGCCCTACTCGATGAAGTCCCGCGACGCCGCCGTCGAGACCCAGAGCACGAACCTGGTCGGGACTCTCAACCTCCTGTTCGCGATTCGCGACCGGGTGCCGGACTGTCACCTCGTGAAGCTGGGGACGATGGGGGAGTACGGGACGCCGAACATCGACATCGAGGAGGGGTTCATCGAGATCGAGCACAAGGGCCGCAGAGACACGCTGCCGTTCCCGAAGATGCCCGGCTCGCTCTACCACCTCTCGAAGGTCCACGACTCGCACAACATCCATTTCGCCTGCCGCATCTGGGGGCTGCGCGCGACCGACCTGAACCAGGGGGTGGTCTACGGCGTCGAGACCGAGGAATCGGCCCGGGACGAGCGGCTGATCACGCGCTTCGACTACGACGAGTACTTCGGCACCGTGCTCAATCGGTTCTGCGTGCAGGCGGTGATCGGGCATCCGCTGACCGTCTACGGCGAGGGCGGGCAGACGCGCGGGTTCCTGAACATTCGGGACACGCTTCAGTGCGTCGAGCTGGCGGTCAGCAATCCGGCGGCGCTCGGCGAGTTCCGGGTGTTCAACCAGTTCACGGAGCAGTTCTCGGTGGCCGAGCTCGCGGACCTCGTGCGCCGAAGCGCCCAGGAGCTGGGGCACCGGGTCGAGGTCCGCAGGTTCCCGAATCCCCGGATCGAGGCCGAGCAGCACTACTACAACGCCACCAACACGAAGCTGATCGACCTGGGGCTTCGGCCGCACCATCTGGGAGAGGAGCTGGTCCGCTCGATGCTGCGGATCATCGAGCGGCACAAGGGACGGGTGATCGAGCGGGCGATCCTCCCGACCACCCGCTGGAAGCCCGAGGAGCTGATGGGCCAGGTGGAGGCCGCGGAGCGGCGTTCCTGAGGCGATGACGCAGTTCAGCTCCGCGGCCGAGTTCCACGAGGTCATGGACCGCACCTTCGAGCTCATGAGCACCGATCCCGAGATGGGCCCGAAGCTCCGCGACGCCCGCGTCCCGCAGCGGTTCGAGTTCCCGGACCAGGACGCGGTCATCAATGTCACCTACGACGACTCGGGGGGCGACCAGAACCTGCGCTGGGAGTGGTCGGACGACGTCCCCTGGGAGCCCAAGGTCGTGATGACGATGAGCTCTGAGGTGGCCAATCGCTACTTCCAGGGCAGGGAGAACGTGCCGCTCGCTCTGGCCAGGCGACGGATCAAGAGCTCCGGGGACGTCAAGTCGGCGCTCAAGCTGATCCCGATCACCAAGCCGGTGTTCGCCATGTACCGGGAGATGGTCGAGCGCGACTACCCTCACCTGGTGGTCTAGACGGGGTCTCCGCTCCGCGGCTTGGCGCTTCGCGAAGCCGTTCGAGCTGGGTAAGGGATTGCGGCCCTGACGCGAGTGGGCGATTTTGTAGCCCATAGGCAACACGAACGACCACTGAGGCGGTGGCCGGCCTGCCGCCCCCTGCTTCACCCGCGTCAGGCGGGTGGAGCGATTTCGCCTTGTTCTACACTCGGCTGCCCATGAGGGCGGCGGACGCATTGTGTGAGGCACTCAAGGCCGAGGGCGTGGAGCACGTCTTCGGAATCCCTGGCGGCGCCAACCTGCCCACCTACGACGCGCTGTACGACGCCGACCTGATCCACGTCCAAACCCGCCACGAGCAGGGGGCGGGGCACGCTGCCGAGGGCTACGCGAAGGCCTCGGGGCGGGTAGGGGTCACGTTCGCGACCAGCGGGCCGGGCGCCACCAACCTCGTGACCCCGATCGCCGACGCGATGATGGACTCGGTTCCCACGGTGTTCATCACCGGGCAGGTGCGCACGGAGCTGATCGGCACCGACGGCTTCCAGGAGGCCGACGTCACCGGGATCACGATGCCCGTGGTCAAGCACTCCTTCCTGGTCACCGACCCGCGTCAGATCCCCGCCTACATCCACCAGGCCTTCCACATCGCTTCGACGGGCCGGCCGGGGCCGGTGCTCGTGGACGTGCCGCAGGACCTCTCGCGCGCGGACATCGAGTACGAGCCGGCCTCCGGCACCCCGCGCCTTCCCGGCTATCGGCCTCCGACCGAGGGCAACATCAAGCAGATCCGCCTGGCGGCCAAGGCGCTCGCCAACGCTCGTCGCCCAGTGATCTACGGCGGCGGCGGGATCATCAACGCGAACGCATCGGAGGAGTTC
This sequence comes from Solirubrobacterales bacterium, assembly GCA_044871225.1. Lineage (GTDB taxonomy): Bacteria > Actinomycetota > Thermoleophilia > Solirubrobacterales > 70-9 > AC-56. Next base: position 42,225 of record JBIOZP010000056.1, on the reverse strand, counting down.
CGGGGCTTCTGCGCGGCGGACCGGTTCCCGGTCACGCTCACGGTGATGGGCCTTGGGGCATTCCCGGCCCCGCACGCGCAGTGGCTCGGGATGCTCGGGATGCACGGAACCCGCACGGCCAACTACGCGATGGACGGCGCCGACCTGATCGTGGCCGTCGGGGCCCGCTTCGACGACCGGATCACGGGCAAGCTCGCCGAGTTCGCCCCTCGTGCCAAGTTCGTCCACATCGACGTCGACCCTGCCGAGATCTCCAAGAACGTCCCCGCTCACATCCCCATCGTCGGCGATGCCGCCGACGTGCTGCCGAAGCTGCGGGCGGAATACGAGCGCCTGAGCGCCGACTCGGGGCGTCTCGACGAGTGGTGGAAGCAGATCCGCGCCTGGCAGGAGCAATACCCGCTCTCCTACGAGGACTCCGAGGATGCCGAGATCAAGCCGCAGCGCATGGTCGAGGCGATGTACGAGGTCACGGGAGGCGACGCGATCATCACCTCCGACGTCGGCCAGCACCAGATGTGGTGCGCCCAGTACTACGACTTCGCGAAGCCGCGCCGCTGGATCAACTCCGGCGGGCTCGGCACGATGGGGTTCGGCCTTCCCGCCGCCATCGGCGCCAAGGTCGCGCAGCCCAACGAGACGGTGGTCTGCCTGGCCGGGGACGGGAGCCTGATCATGGTCTGCCAGGAGTTCGCAACCGCCGCCGTCCACGACATCCCCGTGAAGGTCTTTCTGATGAACAACGGCTACATGGGCATGGTCCGACAGTGGCAGGAGCTGTTCTGGGACGGCCGCTACAAGTCGGTGGAGATGGGCGACAGCCCCGATTGGGTGAAGCTGGCGGAGGCGTTTGGGTGGACCGGCATGCGCTGCTCGTCCAAGGACGAGCTCGCCGACGCGATGAAGGCCACGCTCGAAGCCGACGGCCCGGCGCTCCTCGACGTGCAGGTGACGAAGACCGAGAACTGCTTCCCCATGATCCCGGCCGGGGCCGCGGCCCGGGACATGGTCGGCTAGGGCCGGGGCTGGTGATGGAAGCCGGGACGCCGGACCTGATCAAGCTCGAGGACCTCGAGGTCGGCAGCGGCCTCACCGGGCGAAAGCACATCCTCTCGCTCCTGGTCGAGAACAAGCCGGGGGTCCTGGCCCGGATCGCCGGGCTGTTCGCGCGACGCGGGTTCAACATCGACACCCTCGCCGTCGGCCCCACCGAGGACCCGGAGGTCTCGCGGATCACGCTCACCCTCGACGGTGCCGTGCACCCGATCGACCAGGTCACGAAGCAGCTCCACAAGCTGGTCAACGTGATCAAGATCCGCGACATGGAGCCGGACCAGACGGTCGCCCGTGAGATGGCCGTGTTCCGGGTCCAGGCGACGGTCGAGAGCCGCGCGGAGATCATCCAGTTCGCCGAGATCTTCAGGGGGAAGATCGTCGACGCCTCGCGTCGCAGCATGACGATCGAGGTCACCGGGTCGAACGAGAAGATCGACGCCTTCGAGCGCATGATCCGGCCCCACGGGCTGATCGAGATGGCGCGGACCGGCGAGGTCGCGATCAGCCGCTCGCGCCCGGACTCCTAGGACCGCCTTGGTCGAGGCCGCCGCGGCGCTCGAGTCGCTGGAGGGGCTGCTTTCCGATTCGGCCCCGGGTCGCCGGCTGGCCAGCGTCACGGTCCCGGTCGACGTCGACGACCCGAGCGCGGTCGTGTTCGCCTCCCGGCTCGCGGGCGATCGCTGGTTCTGCTGGGAGCAGCCCGACCGCGACGGGTTCGCGCTGGCCGCGGTCGGCAGCGCGCACGAGGTGGTCTCGCGCGGACCTTCTCGCTTCGCCGACCTGGTGGCCGAATGCGCGGCGCTCGGACGCGAGCGGCTTCACCATGAGCCCGACTTCCTGCCGGCCGGGGCCGGCCCCGTCTGGGTGGGCGGTCTCGCGTTCGCGCCCGATGGCGGCGGCGCGGCGCAGTGGTCCTCTTTTCCCCCGGCGCTCGTGGTGCTGCCCGAGCTCGCGCTGCATCGAATCGCCGGCCGCACCCACCTGACGCTCTGCGCGGTCGGCGGGCCCGGTGGCGATCCGGGCCGCCTCACGGCGCGACTGCGGGCCCGGCTGGCGGGCCTGCGTGAGGTCCCGCTGCCGCTCGCCGATCCCCACCCGACCGGCGCCGCCGAGATCGCCAGCGCTCTCCCTCCCGAGCGGTTCGAGCGCTCGGTCGCCAGGGCCGTCGAGCGAATCCGCTCCGGGGAGCTGGAAAAGGTGGTGCTCGCTCGGGAGGTGGTCGTAGAGGCACCGCGGGCCCACGATCCGGCCGAGATCTTCGGCGCGCTTCGCGAGCTCTTTCCCTCGTGCTTTTGCTTTTGCTGCGGCTCGCCGGAGGCGGCCTTCGTGGGCGCCAGCCCCGAGCTCCTGGTTCGCCGCAGCGGCGCCGGCGCCGCGACCGTGGCCCTCGCGGGCTCGACCCGCCGCAGCGCCGACCCCGCGGTGGACGCCCATCTCGGCGAGCAGCTCCTTCGGTCCCCCAAGGACCGCAGCGAGCACGCGATAGTCGTGCGCCGGATCGAGCGCGGCCTCCGCCGCCACTCGGTTTGGGTCGAGGCTGCGCCCGAGCCGCACCTGATCAAGATGGCGAACATCCAGCACCTGGGGACCCCGATCCACGCCCAGCTCTCGCAGCCACGCTCGGCTCTGGAGCTCGCCGGCCTGCTCCACCCGACCCCCGCGGTCGGCGGGGAGCCGCGGGAGCGAGCCCTGGAGGCGATCGGCGATCTGGAGGACCTCGACCGCGGCTGGTACGCCGGGCCGGTGGGGTGGATGGACGCGACCGAGGACGGCGAGTTCTGCGTGGCGATTCGCTCCGCGCTCCTGCGAGACCGCAGGGGCCACCTGTTCGCGGGCAATGGCATCGTTGCCGACTCCGACCCTGGGGCCGAGCTGGCGGAGACCGAGGTGAAGCTCGAGGCCCTGCTGCCGCTGCTCGCCGGCTAGGCCGGCTCGCGTTCGGGGGTCAGCGCACCTGGGGGCCGCGGCCAACCGAGAGCGCCCCGCCGACCCTCGCCGCGATTCGCCGGTGAAGCTCCACGTTCTGGCGGCGGTCCGTGCGGATCTCGATCAATCCCGTTCCGCGGGCGGCGACCTCTCCGAGCTCGTCGAGCCGCTCGACCAGCACGTGAGGCAGCTCGTGGAGGGCGGCGACTCGAGCGGGGTCGAGCCCCAGCGGCGTGCCGAGCAGGGTCTCGAACTCCTCGTCGCCGAGCTGCTCGGCTTGCGGGAGGAACTCGAAGATGCCTCCGCCGCCGTTGTTCAGGACCACCACCCGGACCGGGGCGCTCGCTTCCCCCAGCGCCGCCAGGCCGTTCATGTCGTGGTGGAGCCCCAGGTCGCCGGTGAGGATCCAGGCCGGGCGCCCGCTCGCGGCGGCGGCCCCGATTCCCGAGGAGATCAGCCCGTCGATCCCGTTGGCGCCGCGGTTGCACAGAAACCTCACGTCCCTGGCGGCGGTTGGCAGGAAGGCCTCCTGGTCGCGAATCGGCATCGACGAGGCGGTATAGACGAGCTCTCCGTCGCCGTATAGCTCCGCCAGCGCGGCGTGGACGCCCGGCTCGGTGGGCACGTCGAGCTCGCCAAGCGCGGCCTCGATCGCGCCGGCCGCGGCTTTCGCCGCCCGCAGCCAGGCGAGCCGCCACTCGTCCTCACCAGCCGCCAGGCGCTCGGCCAGGCCCGCCACCAGGGCGCGCGGCTCGGCTCGCACGATCGTCTCAGCCTGCAGGGTCGGCTCGTTCCAGCCGAAGTGCGGATCGACCACCACCTGGCGAAGCTCGGGGAGCGAGGCGAGCCACTGGCGAAGCGCCTTGCTGGTGGGCATGTCCCCGAAGCGCACCACGAGCTCGGGCCGCAGTGGCGCGGGGGCCAGCCGGGCGATCGAGTCGTACGGCCACACGACCAGGTCGCGATCGTGATGGCCGAGGCGAAGCTGGGAGGTCGGCTCGGCGAGGATCGGGTAGCCGGCGCGATGGGCCAGCGCGGCCAGCGACTCGGCGAGCCCTGGGTCCGGCTGGCGGCCGGCGAGGATCAGTCCCCTGGGGACCGCCGACAAGCGCTCGGCAAGCTCGTCGAGGAGCGCCTCCTCAGGGGATGGAGGCGCCGCGGCCACGGCGGTCAGGGGGCGCTCGCCCCTGCCGTCGAGCGCCAGCGACGAGGTCGCGGTCACGTCCTCGGTCCGCGGGTCGGGCCCCAGGGGATCGCGCCAGGCGAGGTTCAGGTGGACCGGCCCCGGGCGCGGGGCGCCTCGCGCGGCGGCGTAGGCACGACAGGCGACCGAGCGGAAATGGAGCAGCCCGGCGTCGTCTGCCTCGTGAGTCCCCACCTCGCAGAACCAGCGCACAGCGTCGCCGTAGAGCTTGAGCTGGTCGATCGTCTGGCCCGCCCCGATCCCTCGCAGCTCCGGTGGGCGATCGGCCGTGAGGACGATCAGCGGGACCCCGGCCTCGTCGGCCTCGCACACCGCGGGATGCAGGTTCGCGGCGGCCGTGCCCGACGTGCACAGGACGGCGACCGGCTGGCCCGTGGCCTGGGCGGCACCCAGCGCGAAGTAGCCGGCCGAGCGCTCGTCCACGATCACCGCCACCTCGATCGCGGGCTGGCGCCACAGCGCCAGGGCCAGCGGTGTGGAGCGCGAGCCCGGCGCCAATGCGGCCCCGCGGACGCCGCAGCGCGCCAGCTCCTCGACCAGTGCCGAGGCGAGCGCCGTGTTGCGGTTGGTGGCGTCCACGACCGCCAACGCTACCCAGGGGCTAAAGGCGGCGCCGATTCAGCGCCCGCTCGTCGATCGCCACCCCAAGCCCGGGGCCGTCCGGCAAATGAAGGAGGCCGCCACGAAGCTCGCACTCGGCGGAGGCGACCGTGTCGCGGAACAAGAGCCGGGTAGCGAGCCCATGCGCCAGCTCGGGGGCGGGGCCGCGCTCCCACAACGCCTGCACCAGGTGGGCCGCGGCGGCGATGCCCACCGGGCCGTCCAGGGCGCTCGACGCGTACGCCGGCAACACGCGCGCGATCGACCGAGCGGGTCCGATCCCGCCGGTCTTGGCGAGCTTCACGGTCGTGAGCTGGCACGCCCCCAGCTCGACGGCGCGCTCGGCCTCGGCCACCGAGGCCACGCTCTCGTCGGCCGCGATCGGGATCGCGGTCTGCGCGTGGACGACGGCCAGCTCCTCCAGGTCCCCCGCCGGCTGCTCGGCCAGCTCCAGGCCGAACGGCTCCATGGCGGCGAGCCGCTCCAGCGCCTGCTGCGGGGCCCAGGCGCCGTTTGCGTCGATCCGCAGTCGTGCCCGTGGCCCGAGCGCGGCCCGCACCGCCTGGACTTGGGCGACGTCCTGGGGCACCCCGACCTTCAGCTTGAAGCTCTCGAAGCCGAGCTCGGCCCAGCGCTCCGCGCTCGAGGCCACCACACCCGGCGGCCCCGCCGCCAGCGTCGCGTTGCAGGGCACCGGCCCGGCCGCCTCGGCTCCGAGCAGGCGCCAGAGCGGCATCCCGGCGAGCTTCGCCGCCAAGTCGAGTCGCGCCACCTCGACCGCGGCCGCCGCCGGCGCCGACAGCCCGCCACCGATGGGGGCGGGGGCCGTCGGGAGGTTTTCTTCGAGCTCGATCCCGGCGAGCTTCGGCGCCACGCGCTCGCGGAGCTCGCGCTCCACCTGCTCCAGGGATGGGCCGCCGCGAAGCGACAGCGGGACCGCCTCGCCCAGGCCCTCGATGCCCTCGTCCGTGCGGATCCGCATCAGCACCATCTCGCGTCGCTCCAGGTGGCCGCGTGCGGTCACGTAGGGCTCCGCGAACGGGAGCGCATACGGGATCACGTCGACGGAGGTGACTCGCACGGGCTAGGCGGCGATCAGGAGTCCGGCGGCGAGGAGGATGCTGAAGGCGGCGAGGAGGGCGCCCGTGGCGGCCAGGGCGGCATTCAGGGAGGGCCCGTCGGTGCGCGTGAGGACCGCCTGCACCGGGCGGCGAGCGAGGGGCGCGGCGAGCAGCGCGAGGAGGCCCCACGCGGGGCCGCCGGCCGCCAGCAGGGTGACCGGCACGGCGACGAACGCCGCGGCCAGCAGCAGCGCGTACAGGCGGCGGCTTCGCTGGCGTCCCAGGCGGACTGCGAGCGTGGTCTTGCCGGCGCGCTGGTCCGTGTCGATGTCACGGACGTTGTTCACCACCAGGATCGCGGTGGCGAGGAAGCCGACCGCCAGCGAAAGGCCGAAGGGCAGCCAGTCCAGCCGCTCGAGCTGGACGTAGTAGGAGCCGTTCACCGCCACCAGCCCGAAGAACAGGAACACGAACAGCTCGCCGAGTCCCTCGTACCCGTACGGCCGCGGGCCGCCCGTGTAGAGGACGCCCGCCAGGATGGACGCGGCGCCGACCGCGAGGATCAGCGGGCCCGCGACCACCGCCAGGTAGATGCCGGCGAGCACCGCGATCGCGAACGCGATCCAGGTCGCGACGAGTACGCGCCGCGGGGCGACCAGGCCCGAGGAGGTGACGCGCACCGGTCCCAGGCGGTCCGCGGTGTCGGCGCCGCGCACGGCGTCCGAGTAGTCGTTCGACAGGTTGGTCCCGATCTGGATGAAGACGCTCCCGAGCAGCGCGGCGAGAAGGGCTCCGAGGCGCAACTCGTCGCTGGCCTCCACCGCGGCGGCGGTCCCGACCAGCACCGGGGCGATCGCCGCCGGCAACGTCCGCGGCCTGGCGGCCATGAGCCACAACATTTGCCGCTGCCTCCTCTCAGGGAGCCGCCAGGCGACCGGTGATCCGAGCTTGCTCGGATTCGTCCCGGGGTAGCGGGTGGCGACGCGATCGGGCTGGACCCGGGCAACTCGCCTGCACCGCGACTTCGTCGCTCGCCCGGACGATCAAGGACGTCTCGGGAACTTCGAGAAGTCGGGTCTCCGGCCCTCCACGTAGGCGTTGCGGCCCTCCTGTCCCTCCTCGGTCATGTAGAAGAGGAGGGTCGCGTCGTGGGAAAGCTGCTGGAGCCCGGTCAGCCCGTCCTCGGCGGCGTTGAAGCTCGCCTTCAACAGCCGCAGGGCAAGTGGAGAGAGTCGCAGCATCTCGCGGCACCAGGCGACGGTCTCCCGCTCCAGGTCGCCCAGCGGGACGACGGCATTCACGAGCCCCATATCGAGTGCCTCGCCCGCGTCGTACAGGCGGCACAGGAACCAGATCTCCTTGGCCCGCTTGACGCCCACGTTGCGGGCGAGCAGGGCGGCGCCGAAGCCGCCGTCGAAGCTGCCGACTCGCGGCCCGGTCTGGCCGAAGCGGGCGTTGTCGGCGGCGATCGTCAGGTCGCACACCAGGTGCAGGATGTGGCCGCCGCCGACCGCGTATCCGGCCACCATCGCGACCACGGGCTTGGGGGTGCGACGGATCTGGACGTGCAGGTCACCGACGTCCAGGCGCCCGACGCCGCGCTGCGCCACCTCGTCATCTCCTATGTAGCCGTCATCGCCCCGGATGCGCTGGTCCCCGCCCGAGCAGAAGGCCTCCTCGCCGGCCCCCGTAAAGACGATCGCCCCGACCTGGAGGTCGTCGCGGGCGAGCCCGAACGCCTCGCGAAGCTCGGCCAGGGTCTGCGGGCGAAACGCGTTTCTGACCTCCGGTCGGTTGATCGTGATCTTGGCGATGCCCTCGGCGCGCTCGTACCGGATGTCCTGGAAGTCGCCCTCGTCCCGCCAGTCGACCGGCGCGTAGAGCTCGTCGCGCGACGGGGCTTGCTTGTGGGGGATCGGCACGTAGGGGATTATCCCTGCCCATGGTCCTCGACAACTGGCTGGCCCAGCGGGCTCAGACCTGTCCCGACCGCACCGCCCTGATCGGCGACGGCCGGCGCCTCACCTACGAGGAGTTGGAGGCGGAGGCAACCGCGAGCGCCAGGCGGCTGGCCTCCCACGGCGTGCGGCGCGGGGCCGCCGTGGTCCTCGAGCTTCCCGCGGGCGTGGACTACGTGGTCCTGCTCCATGCCCTGATGAAGATGGGCGCCGTCGTCCACCCGCTCAGCCCGCGCCTGGCCCCGCCCGAGCGCCGGGCCGAGCTCAAGCGCGCCACCCCCGTGCTCACCGTATCCCGGCCCCAGGACGCCGGGGGCCCGCAGGCCGACCTGCCCCTGCTGGGAGAGCACGATCTGGACGCTGTCCATTGCTGCGTCATGACCAGCGGCACCGCCGGACAGCCGCGTGCGATCGGGCTCACATACGGCAACCACCTGTGGAGCGCCGTCGGGTCCGCGTTCAACCTCGGCGTGGACCCGACCGACCGCTGGTTGTGCTGCCTTCCGCTTCACCACGTGAGCGGCTTGGCCATCGCCATGCGCTCGGTGATCTACGGCATCGGCGTGGTGGTCCACGACGGGTTCGAGGTCGAGCGGGTCGGCGAGGCACTCGAGCGCGACGAGATCACCCTGATGTCGCTGGTCACCACGCAGCTCACCAGGCTGCTCGATGCCGCCGTCGACCTCTCGGGGCCGAGGGCGATCCTGGTCGGCGGCGGGCCGGTGCCACTCGAGGTCCTCGAGGAGGCGATCGGCCGCGGCGCCGCGGTGGTCCAGACGTATGGCCTCACGGAGGCGGCCTCCCAGGTGACCACGCTCGCCCCGCAGGAGGCGCCGCGAAAGCTGGGTTCCGCCGGACGCCCGCTGCTGACCACGCATCTGCGGATCCAGGACGGCGAGATCCTGGTGCAGGGCCCGATCGTGGCCCCGGGCTGCCTGGACGAGGACGGCTGGCTCCACACGGGCGACATGGGCCGAATCGACGACGAGGGCTTCCTGTACGTGGAGGACCGGCTCGGCGACATGATCGTGACCGGGGGCGAGAACGTGCTCCCGGCCGAGGTCGAGGAGGTCCTGCTGCGCCATCCGGCTGTTGCCGACGCCGCCGCCGTGGGCCGCGCCGACGCCGAGTGGCAGGAGGCCGTGGAGGCCATCGTCGTGCTGCGGCGCGGGGCGATGGCGAACCCGGAGGAGCTGCGGCGCCATTGCGCCGAGTCCCTGGCCCGCTACAAGGTGCCGAAGCGATTCGAGTTCGTCTCCGAGCTGCCGCGCACGCCCTCCGGCAAGCTCCTGCGCCGCGCCCTTCGCTGACCTGCGTCGAGCCCGCCCCCGCTGTAGCTATAGGTTCCGTCCTTTCCACCCCGAGGAGGAGCGAATGGAACGGTCGGACGTCGCCAAGTGGCTCTCGGATTACGTCGAGGCCTGGAGGTCGTATGACCGCGACGCGATCGCGGCGCTGTTCAGCGAGGACGTCCGCTACCGCTATCACCCCTACGACCAGCCGATCGAGGGCCGGGAGGCCGTGGTCGCCTCCTGGCTGGGGGTGGGGGAGGCGCAGCAAGCCTCCGACCGGGACGAGCCCGGCACCTACGACGCCAACTACGAGCCCGTGGCAGTGGACGGGGAGATGGCCGTCGCGACCGGCAGCAGCACCTACACGAAAGGGCCCGGTGGTCCCGTCGACAAGATCTATGACAACTGCTTCGTGATGCGCTTCGACGCGGACGGGCGGTGCTGTGAGTTCACCGAGTGGTTCATGAAGCGGCCCGGCGCGTAGAGTCCCGGTCGTGAGCGCCCAAGAGGGGATCTACTACGACGCCGACGCCGATCTCGGCCGCCTGGACGGCAAGACGATCGCGATCCTTGGCTACGGATCCCAGGGCCACGCGCACGCGCTGAATCTCAGGGACTCCGGATGCGAGGTGGTCGTCGGCCTGCGGCCCGGGTCGCCGAGCTGTGCCGAGGCGGAGGGCGAGGGCCTCACGGTGCTGGACGTCGGCGAGGCGGCGAGCCGCGGGGACGTGGTCATGGTCCTGCTCCCGGACGAGAAGCAGGCCGAGGCCTGGGACGGCGAGATCCGCGACGGGATCGCCCCCGGGAACCTGCTGATGTTCGCGCACGGGTTCTCGATCCACTTCGGCCAGATCGAGGCGCCCGCCGGCGTGGACGTGGGCATGGTCGCCCCCAAGGGTCCAGGCCACCTGGTGCGGCGGCAGTTCACCGAGGGCCGCGGCGTGCCGTGCCTGATGGCGGTCCACCAGGACGCGACGGGGGAGGCTCGGGACCTGGTGCTGGCTTACGCGCGAGGCATCGGCGGAGGCCGAGCCGGGGTGATCGAGACCACGTTCAAGGACGAGTGCGAGACCGACCTGTTCGGCGAGCAGGCGGTGCTCTGCGGCGGCGCGACCGAGCTGGTGCGAGCCGGGTTCGAGACCCTGGTCGAGGCCGGGTACGACCCCCGCCTCGCCTACTTCGAGTGCCTGCACGAGCTGAAGCTGATCGTCGACCTCATGTACGAGAAGGGGATCCAGGGGATGAGGAGCTCGATCTCGAACACCGCCGAGTACGGCGACATGACCCGCGGCAAGGAGGTGATCACCGCCGAGACGCGTGAGGCGATGCGTCGCCTGCTGGGCGACATCCAGTCCGGCGAGTTCGCCAAGGAGTGGATCGCCGAGAACCGCGCCGGGGCCGAGAACTTCCAGCGCCTGCGCGAGGAGGCGGCGAGTCACCAAGTCGAGCGGGTCGGCGGCGAGCTTCGCAAGATGATGCCGTGGATCGAGTCGGAGCCCGATTCCTAGCCGGGGCGGCTGCGATCATCGGACTGCCTCGTAATCGAAGGGAGAAGAGATGACCGATTCACCCGGCATGCCCGAGACCCCGACCGGCCCGGGCGCGGGAGACCCGCCGCCGCCCCCGCCCGCAACGCCGGATCGGCTCGGGGCGGGCACGGGCTACCCGGTCGAGGTCGATGCCGTGCGCCAGGACGAGTACAACCGCTTCCTGCCGTTCGTGAAGTGGCTGCTCGCGATCCCTCACTACTTCGTCCTCTTCTTCCTGTTCGTCGGCGTCTTCTTCGCGAAGATCGTCGCCTTCTTCGCCGTCTTGATCACCGGCCGCTACCCGGAGGGGATCTTCAGCTTCGTCACGGGAGCCCTGCGATGGTCCTGGAACGTCAGCGCGTACGTCTACCTGCTCACCGACCGCTACCCGCCGTTCGCCTTGGACGAGGCCCCCTCGTACCCGGCGAGATTCGACATCGCCTACCCGGCCGACGGCGTCGACCGCTGGCGGCCCCTGGTTCACTGGCTGTTGATCATTCCGTACGCGCTGATCGCCTCCGTATTGACCTGGCTCGCCGGGATCGTGGCCCTGGTGGGCGCCTTCGTGATCCTGTTCACCAAGGAGTTGCCCGAGGGCATGTTCAAGATGATCCTGATCCCGTACCGGTGGCAGCTGCGCGCCACCGCCTACGCCATGTTCATGGTCACGAAGTACCCGCCATTCGAGTGGGACGAGCCCGGCGAGAGGACGCTCTGACCCGGGCCGCCGGATCGACGAGCTGCGCGGCGTAGGGGAAAACGCTCGTTCGAAGCGACTGCTGGTGGCGCTGGTCGCCGCAACCGTCAGCGCCGCCGCCGTGGCGGTGGTTGGAAAGCCCCCTGCGCCCGGTCTCGATCGGGCGAGCGCCGCCCAGGCGCGACCCAACGTCGTCGTGATCATGACCGACGACCAGGCCCGCGAGTCCATGAAGGTGATGAAGCACGTCAAGTCGCTGATCGGAGCCAAGGGCGCCGCCTTCCAGCGGTTCTTCGTCAACTACTCGCTGTGCTGTCCCTCCCGAGCCACGTTCCTCACCGGCCAGTACATGCACAACCACCACGTTCTCGGCAACGGATGGCCGAGCGGAGGCTATGACCGCTTTCAGGCCATGCGCGGGAACAACAACCTGGCCGTGTGGCTGCAACACGCCGGCTACTACACGGCGCTGATCGGCAAGTACCTGAACGGGTACGGCAAGCGCCTGACGATCCCGCCGGGGTGGTCGGAGTGGCAGGCGGCGACCGGGGCCGACCAGGACGTCTACCACTACACGATGAACGAGAACGGCAGGTCGGTCTTCTATGGCCGCGACCCGTCCGACTTCAAGCAGGACGTGGTGACCAGGAAGGCCGTGGCGCTGATCAATCGTCGCGCGCCGCAGCCGCGACCATTCTTCCTGTGGCTCACCTACACGGCTCCCCACTGGGGCGGCTTGCCGGATCCCAATCCGCCGCAGGACTGCCGGATGACAGCCACCCCGGCGCCCCGCCACGCCCACGCGTTCGACTCCGAGCCACTGCCGCGGCCTCCGAACTTCAACGAGGCCGACGTCTCCGACAAGCCGGCGGCGATGAGGAAGCACCCCCTGCTGGGCCCGGGACAGATCGCCGACGTCCAGCGCATGTACCGCTGCCAGCTCGAGTCGCTGCTGTCGGTGGACGAGGGCGTGCAGAAGGTGGTCGCGGCGCTGAGGGCCAACGGTGAGCTCTCCCGCACATTCGTGGTCTACACCTCCGACAACGGATTCTTCAACGGAGCCCACCGGCTCCCCCGCGAGAAGCAGCGCATCTACGAGGAGTCGATTCGCGTGCCACTGATGATCCGCGGCCCGGGGGTCCCGCAGGGCGAGAAGGTGATCCGCGTGACGGTGAACGCCGACCTGGCGCCGACGATCGCCCACGTCGCCAGCGCAACCGCGGGGCTCCAGATGGATGGGCGCTCGCTGATCCCGCTGATTCGCAATCCGGAGCTTGGAAGACGCCGCGGGGTGCTGATCGAGGAGCCGACCTTCAAGGCGATCCGCACCGAGCGCTTCATGTACGCGGAGCACTCGACCGGCGAGAAAGAGCTCTACGACCTCAAGCGAGACCCCTACGAGCTCCGGAGCCTGGACAGGTCCGCGGCCTATGCACGGGCCCGGTCCCGCCTGGCGGCCAGGCTGCAGAAGCTGAAGAGCTGTGCGGGCCCGAGCTGCGGGATCCCTCCCGGGTGATCTCCGCACTGCCGCGTCGGGGGCGCTGCGGCACTCGAGCTCGCCTTCCCCGTCGCGCCATCTCACGCCGGCTGCCGGGGATGCAACACTCTGGCGGATGTCCACCTGCCGCAGCCAAGCCCTGATCAGCGCCCCGCCCAGCAAGGTCTGGGAGTTGGTCGGAGACCCGCGACGACACCCCGAGTGGTGGCCCCGGGTGGTCGAGGTGCGCGGGGAGCGCTTCGACGAGGGAAGCAACTACGCCCAGGTGACGAGGGAGCCGGTTGGACGCTCGGAGACGTTCATGAGGGTCGAGCGACTGGAGGACCTTCGCGAGATCCAGATGCGGTGCACCAAGACCGGGACGTACTCTCGCTGGCTCCTGACCGAGGCACAGGGAAACACCTTCGTCGACGTCGAGTTCGGCATGGACCCGCTCGGCCCCGGGTATCGCCTCTTCGACGCGACGCTCGGCAAGCTCTACTTCCGCCGATGGCTGGATCAGTCGCTGGCGGCCCTGCAAGACGTCATCGAAGCGCCGGACAAGAGGGCAGCGATACCGACCAAAGGAGGGTCGAGATGACCTTGGCGGTGATCATCGGGATCTGCATCGTTCTGCTGATCCTCGGATTCCTGCTGCCACGCCTGTCGCGATATCCCCAGCGGGGCGTGGACAAGACGCTGAGCGCCGGCCAGCAGGCCGGTTCGAAGGCCCCGGGCCCCCTGGGCCGCCTGTTCGGCAAGGCCTTCGGGACGTCGCGCAAGGCGACGAACAAGAGCGCCGCCACTGGTCGCCGCGGCCGCGGCAAGCTGCCCCTGTAGCGCAGGGCCGCCGGCTCAGCCGTGGGCGGTCAGTGTCCCCGGGCGAGGCGGCGCGAGGGATATCCGAAGGCCCTGTGAGCGGCTCGTCGGTCGAGGATCACCCGGCGGGGCGGAAGGGCGATGAACCGGCCCCTCGTCCGGTAGATGTGCCCGCGCAGCGGCTCCACGACCATCACGTGGATCAAGCCGACCCACATCACCAGGCCGATCGCGCCGCCGATGACGTAGAGCGCTGTCATTCCACGTAGTCCACTACCCCGAGAAACCCGCCTCAACCGCGAGCGGGAGCTGCACCATGGCGGGCTCTCTCGCGAGATACTGGCCGCATGACGCAGGAGAACCTGGAGGTGTGGCGCGCCTCCATCGAGGAGCTGCGAACAGGCACTCATGAGCTCGACCGAGAGGCATGGCTCGCCAGGATGGCCGAGCTCTGGCACCCGCAGATCGAGTTCGACGTCTCCGAGGCGCCCTGGCTGGGCCTCAGCGGGATCTACCTCGGAAGGGATGCGATCCGCGAGCTGTGGCGCGAATGGTTCGGCTCGTGGGAGACGCTCCAATTCGACTACGAGCTGGTGGACTCCGGCGAGCGGGTGGTGATGTTGGTCGAATGGCGGCTGCGGGCGCGTTCGTCGGGCAACGAGCTGCCGGTCTGGAAGAACGCGTGGGTGAGCAGATTCAAGGACGGAAGGATGGTTCACTCGAAGCTCTACATGAGCCACTGGGAAGCGCTCGAAGCCGTTGGTCTGAGAGAGTGAACCTGTGACGCACGTCACAGATTCGGCCGTCCCCACGGGGTAGGTGGAGCTTCAGGGCGACCGGTTTGGTTCTCCTCCTTCCTGTACCTAGGAGGCCTCGGTCGCCCTTCTGATGACTCGTGACGAAACCGAGCGGAGCGACCTGATGCTGGATCACGTCGGCTTCGGAGTCTCGGACTGCAAGCGCAGCAAGGCGTTTTACTCCGAAGCGCTCGCGGACGGCTCCATAGGCAGCTCGACGTGCAGCGGCGCGGCCCTCACCACCGGGCATTCGTTTGCGCCGCAACCACGTTGGGTAGTCGAGCCAAAGACGCGTAGCAAGCGAAGGAAAGGAAGCCCTCCAAATGCCGCAGCGGCCCAACCCCAGCCCCGCCTCCCGCTCGAGTTCCGCGCGATCTCGCAACGGTGGGTCCAGCACAACCCGTGCTTCGGCCAGGAAGTCAAGCTCGCGTGCCACTTCCACCAAGAATCCGGTCGCCGAGTCGACGAAGCGCTCTGGGAGCACCCTTGGCGGAATCGCTGAGAAGGCGAAGGTGCCGGCCGTTGCGATCAGCGCAGGGCTCGTGGGGCTCGCGGGCGGTGTCGCACTGACGGCTCGTAACTCGCGAAAGCGGATTCTGGGCGTGCCGATGCCGACGAAGAGCGGTGCCCAGGCGGTGAGCAAGAACCTTGCCAACGCTGCCAAGAACGTTGAGAGCTTCGGCGAAGGAATGGGGTCGCTCGCGGCAGAGGTTCGAAGGGTGAGGCACGGTTTGGCAGCAGCCGACGGCGATACCCAGAGGCATCCTTCACCGATTGAGGTCGTTCTACAGGGCTTGACCCGGCGACGCTAGGTTAGGAATCAGCCCGGCCGGAGCGCCGAAGCTAGCCCCCCTTGCGTCAGGTGGGCGCCCCATGCCTCTCGTGTCACGCCCCCGAGAGGCCCCTTCCCTACTCATCGCCGGCGCATTTCGACCTCGGACGCCACGTTTGGCTGGCCGGCCAGTCGGGTACGAAGATGTGGGCAGGACGCGTTGGCCTCCTCCACGCGCCCTGCGCTTCACCGGGAGTGCCGCCGCTCTGCTGATCGGCGGCGCTTCCATGGGCTGGGTTGGTCCCGAAGTGGACGAGCCAGGTGGGTTTCTCTCATCCAAAACGCAACCACGACGGACCCCTGCACGCGACCTGCGTCCTTTCGGGGGGAGCGCCGCGCATTCCCTCCCAGGGGGCGGCGCTCCGATGGCAAGGTCGGGGTTGTCATCCGACAAGCGTCCGCGGGCGGTTGCGCGACGAAGCGTGGGGGTAACCCAGTCCGTAGACCTGCCCCGGCAGGGGATGCGCCCAGGGCAGGTCAGCCGTGACGGCACGGGCGAGGGGCCGCAGCGGCGGGACCGGCCCCTCCCTGGGGAGGCGTCGCCGCTTTCACCTTCTTGGGCGGCGGCGCTTCCCCATGCCCTCGCCCTGGAGTCGGAAGCCCGCAAAAGGGGTCGGGAGCGAAACGGGTAGCGAACGAATAGGGTGGCGTGGAAGCGGCTCGCCTGTCGATGCCTGATGCTTGGAGCTCTGCACGCTGCACTCATCCGGGGTGTCGGAATCGGCAGGGGGCCGCTTCTCTGACGCTGACGCAGGATTCGACGGCGATTCCACCGGGTAGCTGACCCTTGACCTGTCTGGGCAGGGATGTTCCAGGACAGGTCCAAGGTGGCGGGAGCGGTGCGGGGTTCTGGTCTCACTCATCGCGGACCCTCGCCGGGGGCGTCGCTCTCCTGCCCATTCGAGCGGCGGCGCTCCCACCTTGCGACACGCGCGGGCTGCAAACCTGCCGCTGCAATCTCGTTCCCCGCTACCGGCCCTGACCACTTGACGTTTGGTCTCTGCCAGTCGTGGGTAGCGCTGACGAAAGCACACCAGGTGACCGCGATTCACACGCCCAGGGGCGAGGGCAACTGAGTCGTGCAAGCAAGGCACCGAGCCTCGCTCGCCTCGTAATGGCGCGGCACGAAAGGAGACCGCATGGCAAAACAGACCAAGGCCCAACGACAAGCGTCCGCCAGGAAGGCGGCAGCAACCCGCAAGCGCAACGCCGCAGCGCGGGGAGAGTCCCACCTCGCCCGCGAAGCAGCGGGACAGGTGGCCGGCGCCGCCAAGGCGGTGGGCGGCACCCCGAAGAAAGTCGCCAAGGCCGCCGGGGGCGCCGCGAAGAAGGCGGTCAAGACTGCGGGTACCCGGGCGGATGCTGAACTGAGACGAGTCGGCGCCGCCGGGGACAAGCTTCAGGCCTCCGCAGCTGCGCGACAGTCATCTGCCCGCAGGTCCGCGGCGCAGCGTCGCCGTAGCCCAAGTAGCCGCTCGTCTAACAAGCGCTGAAGGCTGGCCCTTTAAAAAGGGGCGCTCGCCGCCCCAGACGGACCTACTCGCCGAGCACCTTGATGATGAGTCGCTTCGGTCGGCGCCCGTCGAACTCGGCGTAGAAGACCTGCTGCCAGGGGCCGAGGTCGAGGCGCCCATCGGTGACCGGGACGATCACCTGGTGGTGGACGAGCAGATTCTTCAGGTGGGCGTCCCCGTTGTCCTCGCCGCCGGCGTGATGCCGGTAGTCGCCGGGGTCGGGCGATAGCTCGCGAGCGACCTCGTTGGCGGGCCTCTTCCAGCTCGGCGGCGCGACCTTGTCGAGCCACTCGAGAGTGTCCGCGTGCAGGCCGGGCTCGTCGTCGTTGACCCAGACGCCGGCGGTGATGTGCATTGCCGAGACCAGCGCCATGCCCTCGGCGATGCCGGCCTCGTCCACGGCCGCTTGCACGTCGTCGGTGATGCGCACGAAGGCCCGCCGCTCGTCCGTTTCGAAGGTCTTGTAGGCGGTGTGCGCCTTCACGCGCCGTTTCCCGGCGCCGCGTCCTCCGGCGACCCGCCGGTGCCGAAGCGCGACGTCTCGCCCTCCGGGAGGCGGCCGTCGCGTCCCACGTAGCCGTCCTTGCCGCCGACCACCAGGTAGACGGCATCCTCGTCGCCGACGTTCCGGAGCCTCCGCACCGTGGCGGCGTCCACCCGCGCCGCCGCCCCGGGAGGAAGAACGTGGGTGGTCCCGTCCCCGAACTCGATCTCGACCGTGCCCCGGTGGACGAAGTAGAGCTCCTGCTGGCGTTCGTGGTAGTGGCGGCCCGTCTCGTAGCCGGGTGGCAGGACCAGGGCGTTCACCCCGAAGGCGTCTACCCCGAGCGCGCGCCGCACCTTTCGAAAGCCATAGCGCTCGCCCATCGCGTCGATGTGGCCCACCGAGTAGCCGGCGCCCAGGGTCACGCCCTCGCTCATATCGCGATGCTACGCGGCTCGCGCGGGTGGCGGCACCGCGGCGGCGCCCTGTTCCTCCGCGCCTCTCCGTATCCTGGCCGGGATGGCGGAGGCGCCGGACATCTTCGGCAAGCAGTACATGCTCACGGCGGGCCCCACGCCCCTGCCGCCGCGCGTGTCGCAGGTGATGGCGGAGCCGATCGTCTATCACCGGGCTCCGGCCTTCGTTGAGACCTACGCTCGCGTGCTCGAGCGGCTGCGGCTGGTCTTCCAGACTCGCAACGACGTGCTCTGCTTCGCGGCGTCCGGCACCGGCGCGATGGAGTCGGCGGTCGCGAACCTCATCGGCCCGGGCGATCCGGCCGTGGTCGCCTCGTGCGGGAAGTTCGGCCAGCGGTGGGCGGAGCTCTGCGAGGCCTACGGCGCCGAGACGCTTCATCTGGAGTTCGAGTGGGGCGAGGCGGTGGAGGCCTCCCGCTTGGACCAGGCGCTCGGCGGCCTCGATCGGCCGGCGAAAGCCGTCTTCGCCACCCAGTCGGAGACGTCCACGGGCGTCGTCAACGACGTCAGGGCGCTGAACGAGGTCGCCACTGGCCATGGCTCGGTCCTCTGCGTCGACGCCGTCTCGGGGCTGGGGGCGGTCGACCTGCCGCAGGACGACTGGGGCGTGGACGTGGTCGTCTCGGGCTCTCAAAAGTCCTTGATGTGCCCGCCCGGCCTGTCTTTCGCCTCAGTCTCGGAGCGGGCGCTGGCGATGGCGGCCGAAACCGGTGATCGTGCCCCCGGGCGCTACTACCTCGATTGGGGCCGCACCCTGGCTGGCCAGCGCGAGGACCCGCCGAACTCCGCCTTCACTCCGCCGGTGACCCTGTTCCGGGCGCTCGACGTGGCGCTCGAGCTGCTCCTGGAAGAGGGGCTGCATGACGCCCTTGCCCGCCATGCCCTGCTGGCTCGCGCGGCGCGGGCCGGCATCGAGGCCCTGGGGCTGGAGCGCTTCGGACCGGACGACGAGAACGCAAATGTGGTCACCGTCGCCCTCCTTCCGGGGGACATCGACGGCGCCAAGGTGCCGAAGCTGATGCGCGACCGCTACGGGGTGACGATCGCCGGCGGGCAGGGGCACCTGAAGGGCAGGATCGCGCGCATCGCACACTGCGGCTATTACGGGGCCTTCGACATCGTGATCGCTCTGACCGCGCTCGAGATGGCGCTGCGCGACCTGGGGTACGAGGCCGAGCCCGGGGCTGGGGCCGGCGCCGCTCAGCGAGTGTTCGCCTCGGCCGGCAGCGCCCCGGCGCCGGTCGGCTAGTGGCCCAAGGCAAGCCGAAGGTCCTGATCGCGGAGAAGATCGCGGACTCCGGCGTCGAGCTCCTGCGCGAGGACTTCGACGTGGAGGTCGGGCTCGGGCTCACCGACGGGGAGCTCGGGGAGCGAATCGGCGAGTTCGACGGGATCGTGATCAGGTCCGCCACCAAGCTCACCTCGGACCTGATCGGCCGCGCGGCACGCCTCAAGGTGATCGGGCGCGCCGGCACCGGCGTGGACAACGTGGACGTGGGGGCCGCGACCAAGCGGGGGATCGTGGTCGTCAACGCGCCCGAGTCCAACTCGGTCGCCGCGGCCGAGCACACGCTCGCGCTGATCCTGGCCCTGTGCCGCAACGTTCCTCAGGCCCAGGCATCGCTCGTCGGCGGAGAGTGGGCCCGGTCCCGGTTCGCCGGCAACGAGCTCTACGGCAAGACGCTCGGAGTGATCGGCTTCGGCCGGATCGGCCAGCTCGTCGCGCACCGGGCCCGCGCCTTCGAGATGGAGGTGGTGGCGTTCGACAAGTTCGTGGCCGCGGAGCGCTTTCGCGATCTCGGGGCGCACCGCGCCGAAACCAGCGACGACCTCTACGCCAGGGCCGACATCGTGACCATCCACCTGCCGAAGACTCCCGACACCGTCAACTGGATCGACGCCGAGGCGATCGCCAAGATGAAGGACGGCGTTCGAATCGTGAACTGCGCTCGCGGCGAGCTCGTGGACCTGGAGGCGCTCGAGGCCGCGCTGGACTCGGGCAAGGTGGCCGGGACGGCGCTCGACGTCTTCCCCGAGGAGCCGGTGACCGATCACCCACTGTTCGGTCGCGACAACGTCGTCGTGACGCCCCACCTGGGAGCCGCGACCGCCGAGGCGCAGGACAGGGCCGGCACGATCACCGCCGACCAGGTGCGCCGCGCCCTTTCCACCGGAGTGGTCACCAACGCCGTCAACATCGCGGCCGTCCGGCCCGAGGAGATGGAGGCGCTCGCGCCTTTCGTGCCGCTGTGCGAGAAGCTCGGGCGCCTTGCCCAGGGCCTTGGCAACGGGTCGGTGGACCGCATCGTGGCCGAGTTCAGGGGCCGGATCGCCGAGCACGACACGCGTTTGCTCGGCATCGCCGTGCTGGTGGGGATCCTCTCCGGCCACACCGAGGAGGCGGTGAACCTCGTGAACGCTCCCGCCCTGGCCGAGGAGCGGGGCATCGAGCTGGTCGAGCACAAGGATGCCGTCTCGGAGGAGTTCACCGAGCTGGTCACCGTGCGAATCGAGTCCGACGAGCACGCCGTCGAGGTGGCCGGTACGGCCGTCGGGCCGCGAAATCTGCCTCACCTGGTCAGCGTCTGGGGCGAGAGCTTCTACATGCCGCTGGCCGAGCATCTGGTCGTGTTCCGCTACGTCGACCAGCCCGGCATGATCGGGCGGGTGGGAACGATCTTCGGCGAGCGGGGGGTCAACATAGGCTCGGCGGCCGTGGGGGCCGAGCAGTCGGGAGACCAGGCGGTCCTGGCGCTGACCACCGACGCCCCCGTGCCCGACGCGCTCATGGACGAGATCCTGGAGCTCGACGGCTTCCACGCCGGGCGCGCCGTCGACTTCTGAGCAACTCCGCCGCCTCCTCGGATGCCGCGTCCGGGGCGGCGGGGTTCGGGCGCAAGCGTCGTGGACCGGGCAACTCGTAGCAACCGCGACTTCGTCGCTGGCCCGGGCCCGTGTAGGGTCGCGTCATGCGTGCGGTCGTGATCGCCCGGCACGGGCCGCCCGAGACGCTGGAGGTTCGAGAGCTGCCGGACCCGCCGGTCGCCCCCGGCCAGGTGAGGATCTCCGTCAGGGCCGCCGGGATCAACTTCGCCGACACGCTGGCGCGGATCGGCCTCTATCCCGACGCGCCCAAGCTCCCCTGCGTGGTCGGATACGAGGTGGCGGGCGAGGTCGAGTCGGTGGGGGAGGGAGTGGAAACGCTTCAGGTCGGCGATCGGGTCCTCGCCGCGACGCGCTTCAACGGCCAGGCCGAGCTGGTCAGCGTGCCGGAGGCCCAGGCAATGGCGCTTCCGGACCAAGTCTCCTACGAGGAGGGCGCCGCGTTTCCCGTCAACTACGCGACCGCTCATGCGGCGCTGGTGGTGATGGGTGGCCTGAGGAAGGGCGAGCGGGTGCTGATCCACGCGGCGGCCGGTGGCGTGGGGACCGCCGCCACTCAGATCGCGCGGGGGATCGGCGCGGAGATCTTCGGCACCGCGTCGGCCTCCAAGCACGACGCCATCCGCGAGCAGGGGGTGGACCACGCCATCGACTACCGGACCCTCGACTTCGAGCGGGAGGTCCGCCGGATCACCCGCGACGAGGGCGTGGACGTGATCATGGACGCCCTCGGCCCGACCTCCTTTCGCAAGGACTACCGGCTCCTGCGGCCCGGCGGGCGGCTGATCATGTACGGGCTCTCGGAGGTGCAGGGCGGCAGCGGCAAGCGCGACATCCCGGCCGCGCTACGAAGCCTCGCGCGCATGCCCCTGGCGACGATGCCATGGTGGAAGAGCCTCGCGGTGATGAACGAGAACAAGGGGGTGTTCGGGCTCAACCTCCTCTCCTGGTGGGATCGCGAGGGCGACGTGCGGCGGATCACCGAGCCCCTGCTCGAGGACCTACAGAACGGGCGCCTGAAGCCCGTGGTGGCGGCCGCCTTCCCCTTCGACCGAGCGGCCGACGCCCACCGGATGCTGGAGGAGCGGCGCAACGTCGGAAAGGTCCTTCTGGTCCCCTAGCGGCGGCCGGGAGCGCCGCTACGCTGCGCTCGTGCTCGTCCTGGCCAGCATCGGCAGCCTGTACGACCGCGCGATCGTCGACACCGGCCGGCAGGCCGAGTTCCTCTACTTCGTCTCCTTCCTCCTGACCTTCGCGTTCATCCGCACCAGTGCCCACATGATCCGCGCCCAGGTGAGCTGGTGGCCCGGGAACGTGACCGTGGGCGGCACCCACATCCACCACCTCGTCTGGGGGATCCTGCTGCTGTTGATCATGGGGTACGTGGGCGTCGCCATCGCCCCTCCGTCGCCGTGGCACGAGATCGTCACGGTGCTGTTCGGCGTCGGCACCGGCCTCACCCTCGACGAGTTCGCCTTGTGGCTCAACCTCAAGGACGTCTACTGGTCCGAGCAGGGACGGCGCTCGATCGACGCCGTGATCGTGGCGGCGACGATTGCGGGGATGGTTCTGGTGGGCTTCGCCGCCTGGGTGGACGTGGCGACCGAGGTCGAGGATGCGGTGTTCGCGTTCGTCGGGGCTTTCGGGCTGCTCGCGATCCTGTTCGCGCTCGTCAACCTCGCGAAGGAGAAATTCGTGACCGCGGTCGTCGGCCTCTTCTTCTTGCCGGTTGGAGTGGTCGGCGCGCTGCGGCTCGGTCGGCCGCACTCGCTTTGGGCCCGCCTCTACGGGGAGCGAAAGAAGCAGCGAGCGACGGAGCGCTTCGGCGAGTCGCCCCAGCCTCCGGAGCGAGCGCCCGCCCCCGGTCAGTCCGCGGCCGGCTCGGCCTGAGGCGGCGAAGGCGTGGTCTCCCGCCTGTAGAGGAGCCACTCGTCGATCAACACGCCGATGGACGCGGCCACGGGGATCGCCAGGAGCGCGCCGAGGATTCCCGCCAGCTCGGCCCCGACCAGCAGCGCCACGATCCCGACGGCGGGGTGGACGCGTACGGCGTTCCGGTACAGAAGCGGCTGGATCACCCGGTCCTGTAGCTGCTGATAGACCACGAACAGGGCCAGCCAGGCGATCAGCGTCCCGGGGAAGCCGTGGAAGGCCGCCACGAGCGCCACCAGAAGGCCGCCGACGGTGAACCCGATCAGCGGGACCAGGTCGAAGAACCCCACGATCACGCCCATCGTGACCGCCAGCTCGACGCCGAGCAGCTCGAGCGACAGCCAAGTGAACACCCCGGCGGTGATCGCGAGGAGCAGGTTCACGGAGACATAGGACTTGACGACTCCGGCGATGCGGACCGCGATCCTGCGCATGCGAACCGCCGTGTCGGGTGACATCCGGTCCAGCAGGCGCTCGCCCTGCTGGCGGCCGTCCAGCAGGAAGAAGAAGGCGAGGGCCAGGATCGTAATCGCGGCCAGGAGGTGGCTCAGGATGCTGACCGTGACCGTCTGGAGCTCCCCCGCGGCGTCGCCCAGCTTCGCTGGGATGCTCGACGCCTGGTCGGTGAGGGTCGAGGTGATGTGGTACTTGGAGTTCAGGTCCTGGAAGTCCTGGTTTTGGTTCGCCCAGTCCCTGAAGTCCTGCACGTAGCCGGGGACCTTCGAGCCGAGGCTCTCGAACTCGCGGATGATCGGGGGCACGACCTGCAGGACCAGGAAGACGAAGATCCCCAGCAGCGCCACGTAGACGACCAGGATCGCGAGCCAGCGAGGGATCAGCTTTCGCCCTCTGACCCGCACCGCCTCGAGCCGGTCGACAGCGGGGTTCATCGCGAGCGCCAGGAAGACGGCGGTGAACACCCACCGGATCTCGGTGCGCGCGTGAAGGACCACGATCGTCAGCAGCAGGGCAACGGCGATCACGATCAGCGAGATCGCGACCACCTTGACGACTGCTCGGGCCTGGATTCGCGCGGCATCCACGGCAAACTCCTGAATGGGAAAGGTTCCGCGCGTTCGGTAGAGTCCCTGCACCCCGATGACCCCGGTGACCTACATCCGCAGCCGCCAGCGGAACGCTCCCCGGGCGACGACGCCCCGGGCGGCTCAGCGGCTGCTTCTCCTGCTCCTCCCCCTGCGGGGGGAGTAACGCTGGGCGGCGCGCGGCCGCGAGTTCACAAGGTCATCACAGTCACACGGAGAAGGGGGTAGGCCCATGAGCGGCCCCGACGCAGCAGCGGACACTCACCGCGTACACATCTTCGACACCACGCTTCGAGACGGCGAGCAATCGCCCGGCATCTCGCTGAACACGCAGGAGAAGGTCGAGATCGCGCATCAGCTCGCCCGGCTCGGGGTGGACGTGATCGAGGCCGGCTTCCCGATCACCTCCCCTGGCGACTTCGAGGCGGTGCAGGCGATCGCGCGTGAGGTAGAGGGCCCCGTGATCTGCGGCCTGGCGCGCACGCACAAGGCCGACATCGACGCCGCCTGGAGCGCGGTCAAGGACTCGCCCCGCCCGCGAATCCACACCTTCATCTCCACCTCGGACATCCACATCGAGCATCAGCTCCAAACCACCCGCGACGACGTGAAAGGGCAGGCCAAAGCCGCGGTGAGCTTGGCGAAGTCGTACACGGACGACGTCGAGTTCTCCCCCATGGACGCGACTCGCGCCGAGCTGGAGTTCACCGCCGAGGTCTGCGCGATCGCGGTTGCCGAGGGGGCCACGGTGGTGAACATCCCCGACACGGTCGGATACACGACCCCCGAGGAGTACCGGCTCTACTTCGAGCGGCTCTACGAGCTGGTGCCGGAGCTGCGCGGAGTGCGCGTATCGGTGCACTGCCACGACGACCTGGGATTGGCGGTTGCCAATTCCTACGCGGGGGTCCTGGCCGGCGCCCGGCAGGTCGAGTGCGCGGTGAACGGGATCGGGGAGCGGGCCGGGAATTGCTCGCTGGAGGAGATCGTGATGCTGCTTCGCACCCGTCGCGACGTCCACGGGCTGGACACCGGAGTCAACTCACGCGAGCTGGCTCGGACCAGCCGCATGGTCTCGCGGTTCACGGGCTACTCGGTGCAGCCGAACAAGGCCGTCGTGGGCCGCAACGCTTTCGCGCACGAGTCGGGCATCCACCAGGACGGCGTCCTGAAGGAGCGCACGACCTACGAGATCATGGACGCGCGCGAGGTCGGGCTGGAGTCCAACTCGATCGTGCTCGGAAAGCACTCGGGGCGCCATGCCCTTCGCGACGCGCTGGCGGAGCTGGGCTTCCAGGTGGACGGCGGCGCCCTGAACCAGGCGTTCGCGCGCTTCAAGGAGATCGCGGACAAGAAGAAGCAGGTCACCGCCCTGGACCTCGAGGCCATCGTCTCGGAGGAGATGCGCGAGTCGGCGGAGCGCTACACCCTGGAGTCTTTCGAGGTGACCGCCGGGTCGCACCGTCCGCCCAAAGCGAGGGTCGCGATCAAGATGCCCTCCGGCGACGAGGTCTTCGGCGAGGCCACGGGAGACGGTCCGGTGGACGCGATCTTCGTCGCCATCAGGGAGGCCACCGGCCTGGAGTCGGAGCTGCGCTCCTACGCGGTGTCGGCGGTCACCGAGGGCGAGGACGCGCTCGGCGAGGTCACCGTGATGCTCCGGGCGCATGGCCGCCTGGCCAGCGGCCAGGGCGTGGCGACCGACATCCTGGAGGCCTCGGCACGGGCCTACGTCCGGGCGCTTTCCAACGCGCTCGAGGGCGCCGCGGTGCGCGAGGCCGAGGAGGTCGCCGCTGGAGCCGCGCGGGCGCCGGCCACGCCCGGGCCGTAGGCACCCCGAGCGAGGTCTCTTCTGAGGCTTCCTGCATCGACGTCGGATACCGACGCTAAGCAGGAACCTCTTCGCTGGCCACCCCGATCCCTCGCCGCACCCAGCCATAACAACCGTACGTGATAACGTACACCCGTGAGCTCAGTCGCCACCCTGCCGGCCGATGGGCGAACCGCTTCCGACGCGGTCGGCCCGCGGATTCGGGCTCTCCGCGAGGCGATGGGCCTGTCGCTGCGTGACCTGGCCGAGCGAAGCGGGGTGAGCGCGCCGATGCTGTCTCAGGTGGAGCGGGGCGAGACGAGCCCGACGCTGGCGGTCGCGCGCCGGGTGGCGGGCGGTCTGGACCTGACGCTGTCGCAGCTCCTGCGGCTGGACGAGGACCGCCACGTGGTCGTCGTGCGCCGCGGCCGCGGCAGGCAGCGCCGGCGGCGGGGCCATCAGGTCGAGGAGCTGACGCCGCCGCTGCCGGGCCAGCGGGCCGACGTCTCACTTCACCGGCTGGAGCCGGGTGCCGCGACGGGCGGGTCAGGCGACCCCCCGCTCCACGAGCCCGGTAGCCGGGAGACTGCCGTGGTGCTCGACGGCTCCGTCACCCTGGTGATCGACGGCCAGCGGCACCAGCTGGACGCCGGAGACAGCGTCACCTTCGACGCCGACCTGGCGCATCGCTTCGAGAACGACGCGAGCGAGCCCGCCGAGCTCTTGGCGGTGGTCGCCGCGGGCTTGAGGCGAAGCTAGCCTGGCGACGATGGCGAAGACGATGTTCGACAAGATCTGGGAGGCCCACGAGGTCGCCGAAGGGCTGATCTACGTGGACCTTCACCTGGTTCACGAGGTGACCTCGCCGCAGGCGTTCGACGGGTTGCGGCTGCAGGGGCGCGCCGTGCGTCGCCCCGACAAGACCGTCGCCACCGCCGACCACAACGTCCCCACCGACGGGACCCCGGCGGCGCGCCTGATCGCCGATCGGCTCTCCCGGGTCCAGGTCGAGACCCTGGAGCGGAACTGCGAGGAGTTCGGGATCCCGGTGTACTCGCTGGGATCGGACCGCCAAGGGATCGTCCACGTGATCGGCCCCGAGCTCGGCCTGACGCAGCCGGGGCTCGTGATCACCTGCGGGGACAGCCACACGGCGACCCACGGCGCCTTCGGGGCGCTGGCATTCGGCATCGGCACCTCGGAGGTCGAGCACGTGCTGGCCACCCAGTGCCTGGTGCAAAAGCGCCCGCGCACGATGCGGATCAACTACTCGGGCGAGCTCAGGGACGGCGTCACTGCGAAGGACCTGATCCTGGCCACGATCGGGCGCCTGGGCGTGGGCGGCATGATCGGGCACGCGGTCGAGTACGCGGGCGAAACCATCCGGGGCCTCTCGATGGAGAACCGGATGACGATCTGCAACATGACCATCGAGGGCGGCGGGCGCGCGGGCATGATCGCCCCCGACGTGACCACCTTCGAGTGGGTGCGGGGACGCCCGGGCGCGCCGGCCGACTTCGAGGCCGCCGTGGCCCGCTGGCGTGATTTGCCCACGGACGACGGCGCCGGCTTCGACGTCGAGGTGGACATCGACGCTGGGGAGATCTCCCCGATGGTCACCTGGGGCACGACGCCGGGCATGGTCGTCCAGGTGACCGACGCGGTGCCGGACCCGGCGGGCTGGGGCGAGGGACCGGCGGATCGCGAGGCCGCGGAGCGTGCTCTCGCCTACATGGGGCTCAAGCCGGGCACCCCCATCGAGGACATCTCACTCGATCGGGTGTTCATCGGCTCCTGCACCAACTCGCGGATCCAGGACCTGCGTGAGGCAGCGGAGATGGTGGACGGCCGGCGAGTCGCGCGGTCGCTGCGGGCGATGGTCGTCCCCGGCTCTCAGCAGGTGAAGTCGCAGGCAGAGGAGGAGGGGCTGGACGAGGTCTTCCGGGCTGCCGGGTTCGAATGGCGCACCGCCGGGTGCTCCATGTGCCTGGGCATGAACCCCGACACGCTGGCCGAGGGCGAGCGCTGCGCGTCGACGTCCAACAGGAACTTCGAGGGGCGGCAGGGAAAGGGCGGCAGAACCCACCTGGTCTCACCGCGGATGGCGGCGGCCGCCGCGGTCGAGGGGCGGTTCGTGGACATCAGGGAGTGGGCGTGAGACCGGTCGACGTCATCGAGGGGAAGGTGTCGGTGCTCGACCGAGGGGACGTCGACACGGACCAGATCATCCCGAAGCAGTTCCTGAAGCGCGTGGAGCGAACCGGGTTCGGCGAGTTCCTGTTCCACGACTGGCGCCGCTCGGGCGAGATCCGCCTGGAGCCGAGCCCCATCCTCCTCGCGGGGCGCAACTTCGGCTCCGGCTCCTCGCGCGAGCACGCCGTCTGGGCACTTCAGGACTTCGGGTTCGATGCCGTGGTCGCCCCCTCGTTCGCCGACATCTTCTACGCCAACTGCACGAAGAACGGCCTGCTGCCCGTGATCCTGGACGAGGACCGCTGCCGAGCGCTCGCCGAGGCCGGTGCGGCCAGGATCGACCTGGACGACCAGACCGTGACCTTCGCCGATGGAGTGGCTGAGTTCGCCATCGACCCGGACATCAAGCACCGCTTGCTGAACGGCCTCGACGACATCGCGTTGACCCTGCAGCGTGAGGACGCGATCGCCGCGTACGAGGCGTCGGGCGCCGCGGACCGGGGCCCCGTGACCACGGCGCTGTGAGCGCGCAGCCGCGCGACTGGGACGCGACCACCTATCACAGGGTGGCCGGGCCGCAGGAGGAGTGGGCGCGTGGAGTCATCGACCGGCTCGAGCTTGCGGGCGACGAGACGCTGCTGGACGCCGGCTGTGGAACCGGCCGGGTGACGCGCCTGCTGCTGGAGCGGCTGCCACGCGGCCGGGTGATCGGGGTCGACGCGTCGCCCTCGATGATCGAGAAGGCGCGCGAGAACCTCGGCGATCGGGTGGAGCTGGTCGTCGCCGACCTGCTCGAGCTGGAGCTCGCCGCCCCGGTCGACGTGATCTTCTCGACCGCGACCTTCCACTGGATCCTCGACCACAGGCGTCTCTTCGCCCGCCTTCACGCCGCGCTCGCCCCCGGTGGACGCCTGGAGGCTCAGTGCGGCGGGATCGGCAACGTGGACGAGTTCCTGAACACGGTCGAGAACGTCAACGGCGACGAGCGCTTTGCGCCGTACCTACGCGCGATCACGAGCACCTGGAACTTCGCGTCTCCCGGTGACACAGAGATGCGCCTGACGGACGCCGGCTTCGCTTCGGCGAGATGCTGGCTCGAGGATGCGCCCGTACAGCCGCAGGACCCGCGCGCGTTCATCGAGACCGTGTGTCTCGGTGCGCACCTGGACCGGCTGCCGGAGGAATTGCGGGCTCCATACGTCGACGCGGTGCTCGAGGTCATCCCGCGGCCGCTGACGCTCGACTACGTTCGCTTGAACATCTCCGCCAGGCGGCCGTGAGCGGGGAGGAGTACGGGGATGCGTATCCGGTGGAGGTGCAGTGGTGGAGGCCGCGGCGGATGACGGCCGCCGACCTGAGGCCGCGGGTAGCGCTGCTCCCGGGCGACGGGATCGGCCCCGAGGTCATGTCGTCGGCGCGGCGGGTCCTCGAGGCGATCGGGGACTTCGAGTTCGCCGAAGGGCTCGTCGGGGGCGCCTCGATCGACGCCCACGGGACGCCGCTCGCCGACGACGTGCTCGATCAATGCCGCCGCTCGGATGCGGTCCTGCTCGGCGCCGTCGGCGGGCCCCGGTGGGAGACGACCGACCCGAATGCCCCCCGTCCCGAGCAGGGGCTCCTCGGCCTGCGAAAGGAACTGGGGCTGTTCGCGAATCTGCGACCCGTGCGGCCGAGCGCCGCGCTGGAGCACGCGAGCCCCCTGCGGCCCGAGCGGGTCGCCGGCACCGACCTGCTGGTCGTCCGCGAGCTGACCGGAGGCATCTACTTCGGGGACAGCGGACGCGACGGCGACCTCGCTCACGACACCTGCGAGTACTCCGTGGCCGAGATCGAGCGCATCGCCGGCGTCGCCTTCGAGGCCGCGCGGCGCCGAGCGGACTCGGGTGATGGCCCCGCGCGCGTGAGCTCGGTGGACAAGGCGAACGTGCTCGAGACCTCGCGCCTGTGGCGCGAGACGGTCGAGCGCGTCGCCGAGTCATACGAGGGCGTCGAGCTCGAGCACGTATTGGTCGACAACGCCGCCATGCAGCTGATCTCGAACCCGGCGCGCTTCGACGTGATCCTGACCGAGAACATGTTCGGCGACATCCTCAGCGACGAGGCCTCGATGCTGACCGGCTCGCTCGGGATGCTGCCCTCCGCGAGCCTGGGCGCCGAGGGACCCGGGCTGTTCGAGCCGGTCCACGGCTCGGCCCCGGACATCGCCGGCCAGGGCATCGCCAACCCCCTGGCCACGATCCTGTCCGCCGCGATGATGCTTCGCCACGGGCTCGACCGGCCCGACGACGCGGCCAGAATCGAGCGGGCGGTGGACTCGGCGCTCGCTCGAGGGTTGCGGACGCCCGACTTGGCGGCGCCCGGCGAGGAAGCGGTGGGCATCGACGAGATGACCGCCGCCGTGCTCCCCTCGCTCTGACGGTCGGGCACACCTTGGTCGGGCATACTTCGGTGCTGCGAGAAATCGGCGGCCCGCTCGCTCGAGCTCGGGGGCTGCCCGTCATCGGAGGGCACCGTGGAGAAGTCGGAGTGGATCTGGATGAACGGCGAGTTCGTCTCCTGGGACGGCGCCAAGGTCCACGTACTGAGTCACGGCCTCCACTACGGCACCGGGGTGTTCGAGGGCATCCGGGCCTACGAGACCGACCGTGGGACGGCGATCTTTCGCCACGGCGACCACCTCGAGCGGCTCGAGAAGTCGGCCGAGCTCTATTACCTGCCGCTGCCCCACGACGCCGAGGAGCTGCGGGCGGCCACCCACGAGCTGATCCGGCGAAACGGCCTCGCCAGCTGCTACATCCGCCCGATCGCCTTCCGCGGCTATGGCGAGATGGGGCTATACGCCCAGAGCGCCCCGGTGGACGTGGTCATCGCCGTCTGGCCGTGGGGCGCCTACCTGGGCGAGGACGGAAAGCGAAAGGGCGTGCGCGCGAAGGTCTCGTCGTGGCGGCGCATCTCTCCCGACGGCTTGATCCCGCATGCCAAGGCGTCCGGGCAGTACCTGAACTCGATCCTCGCCAAGACCGAGTCGGCGAAGGCCGGATACGAGGAGGCGATCCTGCTCGACCAGCGAGGGTTCGTCTGCGAGGGGTCGGGGGAGAACGTGTTCGTGGTTCGGGACGGGCGCATCCTGACTCCGCCTCACGGCGCCTCGATCCTGGATGGCGTCAGCCGCAGGTCTGTGATCCAGATCGCCCAGGACCTCGGGTACTCGGTGGTGGAGCGGGACATCGCCCGGGCCGAGCTCTACCTGGCGGAGGAGATCTTCCTGACCGGGACCGCCGCCGAGCTGGTGCCGGTGCGCGAGATCGACGACCACGACCTGGGGGAGCCGGGGGAGGTCACCCGAGTGGTGCAGGCGAAGTTCGACGACGCGCTGCACGGCCGCGCGCAGGAGTACCTGGAGTGGCTGGACATCGTGGAGCAACCAAGTAGAGTCACCTCCGATGCCTGACGGAAGCCACTGGATCCGCGCGATCCGGCCAAGCGGACGAATTAGCGCCGCCGCGGCCGCTTAGCGGCTCGCGGCCAGCGCGGAAGCCCGCGCGCATCCGCCCCAGCGCCTCCGTCTCCCCCAGCAGAAAGGCATCGACGTGAAACAGGTGAAGCTCTACGACACGACCTTGCGTGACGGCATGCAGGGACAGGGCATGTCCCTTTCCGCCGCCGAGAAGGTCCGCGTGGTCCAGGCCCTCGACCGGCTCGGGATCCACTTCATCGAGGCCGGCTTTCCCAGCTCGAACCCCAAGGAAGCGGAGCTCTTCCGGCTGCTCGAGCGGGTGGAGCTCCAGGCGGCCGAGGTCTGCGCGTTCGGCATGACGCGCAGGCGGGGCCTGGCGGCCGAGGACGACCCGGGGCTGCGCGAGCTGCTGGCGTCGGGCGCTCCCGTGTGCACGGTGGTGGGCAAGACCTGGCGCCTTCATCTGGACAAGGTCACCAAGGTGACGCCGGAGGAGAACCTGGGGATGATCACCGATTCCGTTTGCTTCTTGGCCGGCAGCGGGAAGCGCGTCGTCTACGACGCGGAGCACTTCTTCGACGCCTGGCGGGACGATTCCGCGTATGCCCTCGACTGCGCGCGGGCCGCGGTCGCCGCGGGCGCCGACAACGTCACCCTCTGCGACACCAACGGTTCGACCCTGCCGGCGCAGGTGGCCGAGGCGACGGCGGCGGTGGTCGACGCGATCGGCGACGCCGCCGAGATCGGGATCCACACCCACAACGACGCCGAGTGCGCGGTAGCCAACTCGCTGGCCGCGGTGGAGGCCGGCGCCCGCCTCGTGCAAGGGACCATGAACGGCTACGGGGAGCGATGCGGGAACGCCAACCTCGTCTCCATCCTTCCCGCCCTGCAGCTCAAGCTGGGATACGAGTGCGTGCCCGCGGACCGGCTTCGCCACCTGACCGAGACGTCTCACCTGGTGGACGAGCTCTGCAACCTGGTGCCCGACCCCGACCGCCCCTACGTTGGGCGAAACGCCTTCGCCCACAAGGGCGGCATGCACGTCGCGGGCGTCAAGGCCGACTCGCGGACCTTCGAGCACACGGATCCCGAGCTGGTGGGCAACAGCCGCGACGTCCTGATCTCCGAGCTCTCCGGCAAGGGCTCCGTGTTGAGCCGGGCGGAGGGAGCCGGCATCGACCTCGACGCCGACGCCGCCAAGCGCGCCGTGGAGCGGCTGAAGGAGCGCGAGCATCGAGGGTATCAGTACGAGGCGGCCGACGCGTCGTTCGAGCTGATGCTGCGCCGCGAGACGGGCTCCTACCAGCCGCTGTTCCGGCTCGAGGGGTTTCGCGTGATCACTGAGAAGCGA
Organism: Solirubrobacterales bacterium; assembly: GCA_044871225.1. GTDB lineage: Bacteria > Actinomycetota > Thermoleophilia > Solirubrobacterales > 70-9 > AC-56. Next base: position 9,831 of record JBIOZP010000056.1, on the reverse strand, counting down.
GCCGACGGCAAGGTCGAGACGGAGGCGACGATCAAGATCTGGGTCGAGGGGCAGCGCTACGTGCGCACGGCGGAGGGAAACGGGCCCGTGAACGCCCTCGACCGGGCGCTGCGTGATGCGATCACGGAGCTCCACCCCCACCTGGCTGACATCGAATTGGTCAACTACAAGGTCAGGATCCTCGACGCCCACCACGGAACCGGGGCCGTGACCCGCGTGCTGCTGGACTCCTCGGACGGGCAGAGCTCCTGGGGGTCAATCGGCGTCTCGGAGAACATCATCGAGGCGTCGTGGGAGGCGCTCGTGGACTCTCTCGAGTACGCGTTTCAGCCGCGTCGCTCGGTTTCCCGGGACCAAGCCGAACCCAAGCCCGCGGCACAGGGCGCCGCCCCGGCTCGCCCCCGGGCGTGAGCGATCCAGCCCCGATTCCGCTGAGTCGCCCGGACCTGGGCGCCCGCGAGGAGGAGCTGGTTCTCGAGGTCCTGCGTTCGGGGCGCCTGTCGCTGGGCGGGATGCTGGACCGATTCGAGCGCGAGTTCGCCGCCTGGCTCGGCACGGACGACGCCGTGGCGGTGTCCTCCGGGACCACCGCGCTGCACCTCGGCGTCCGGGCCCTTGGATGGGGGCCCGGCGACGAGGTGATCACGACGCCGTTCAGCTTCGTCGCCTCGGCCAACTGCCTTCGCTACGAGGGGGCGACGCCGGTCTTCTGCGACGTCGACCCGCTGACCTTGAACCTGGACCCCTCCTCCGCCCGGGCCGCGATCACGGAGCGCACGGCGGGGCTGCTTCCCGTGGACATCCTGGGCTATCCGGCCGCGATGCCGCAGGTGGCCGCGCTTGCCGCGGAGTCGGGGCTCGGCATCCTCGAGGACGCCTGCGAGGCGCTCGGCGCGATCGACTCGGAAGGCGTGCGGGTCGGAGCGCGGGGGAACCTGGCCACGTTCGCCTTCTACGCGAACAAGCAGCTGACCACGGGGGAGGGGGGAGTCGTGGTGCCCTCCGGCCCCGAGGTCGCGGAGAGCCTGCGAAGCGAGCGAAACCAGGGGCGCACGGCGGACATGGGCTGGCTCGCGCACGAGCGGCTGGGGTTCAACTACCGGATGACCGACCTGCAGGCGGCGCTCGGGGTGGCGCAGCTCGAGCGTCTGGACGGGCTACTCGCCCAGCGGGCTCGCGTAGCCGCCCGCTACGAGGAGCACCTGCGGGCGGTGGACGGGGCGCCGGCCGGGCTTGGCGACCAGGAGGGGCTCGTGCTTCCGTGCCCGGATCAGGGCGCCGAGCGGCGAAGCTGGTTCGTGTACCCAGTCCTGCTGCCGATTGGGGCCGATCGCGATGCGGTGATCGGCGAGCTGGGCAGGCGAGGCATCCAGGCGAAGGCCTACATGCCCTGCATCCACCTGCTTCGCCACTACCGCGAGCGGTTCGGGTTCACGGAGGGCCAGTTTCCGGTTGCCGAGCAGGCCTCCCTGCGGCTGCTCGCGCTTCCCTTCTTCCCGGCGATGACCGAGGGCGAGGTGGAGCGGGTCGCGGACGCGCTGTCGGTGGCGCTGCGCCAGACGGTCGCCGGCTGACGGCCTAGACGCGCCCCTCGGAGATCATCCAGCGCACCGTCCGCCGAACCGCCTCCTCCCACGCCGTGAACTCGACGCCGAGGTCGTTCCTCGCCTTGGCGCTCGAGGCCCGCGCCTGCCACAGCAGGAAATGGAGCTGGCCGCCGCCGAGCAGCGGCGGGCGGCGGATCGCGCGCGACACGGCCTCTCCCGTCCAGGCGAGCCCCTTCGCCACCGGCACCGGCATTGTGGGGGGCACCCATCCTCGGCCCGCCTCGCGAGTCGCGGCGGACAGGATCTCGCTCATGGTCGCGTAGCCGTCGGCGAGGATGTAACGCTCGCCCGGAGCCCCGCGGTCGAACGCGGCGAGGTGGCCGGCGGCGACGTCGTCGACGTAGACGACGGTCATCCCGCCTGGTGGGACCGCCGGCAGCCGGCGCCTGATCGCGTCACGCAGCGCGCGGTCGATCCCCGTGGCCTGCCAGGGGCCGGGGCCGATGACCGAGGAGGGGTTCACGATCACGAGCTCCAGGCCCTGCGCGGCTTCGGCCAGCACCAGCTCCTCGGCGCGCTGCTTGGAGCGCTCGTATGCGGTCCCCTTCGCATAGTCGGCGACCGAGGTCTCGCTCACCGTGCCGCCGGTCTCGGCGTGGAAGACGTCGAAGGTCGAGGTGTGTACGGCGCGCTTCGCTCCCGCGTCGCGAGCCGCCGCGATCACGTTGCGCGCGCCCTCGGCGTTGACCCGCTCGAACACGCCCGGGTCGGCGAACCACTGCTCGAAGAGGCCCATGCAGTTGAAGACGCCGTCGACTCCTTCGGCCGCGGTGCGGATGGACGCCGGGTCGGTCACGTCGCCGCCCGCGAGCTCCACTCCGGGCGGCAGGGCCTCCCGCGCCTGGGCGACGTTGCGCACCAGCGCCACGACCTGGTCGCCGCGGTCGGCAAGCCGCCGGGCGACCGCGTTGCCGATCTTGCCGGTGGCCCCGGTGACCAGGAACCGCATTCGCCCGGCACCCTATCCGCTTCATACACTGGCCCGCATGTCTCGCTTCCGCGATGCCCCCGACCCTCTCTTCGAGCGTCTCAACGCTTCGATCGGCTTCGACCTGCGGCTGGCTCCCTACGACCTCGCCCAGTCGAAGGCCCACGCCCGCGCGCTCCATGTGGCCGGAGTGCTGGACGACGAGGAGCTGGCGCGGATGGAGGAGGGCCTGGAAAGGGTGGCTGCGGAGCTTGAGGACGGCGGCCTGGCGGCGGAGGGCGGCGACGAGGACGTGCACATGGCGATCGAGCGCCGGCTGACGGAGATCGTCGGGCCGCTGGGCGGCAAGCTCCACACGGCGCGCTCGCGAAACGACCAGGTGGCGACGGACCTGGCGCTCTACGTGCGGGACCATGCCTCGGTCGCGCGGGAGCTGGCCGGCGCGCTGATGGCGCGGCTGCTCGAGCTGGCCGAGCGCCACGCCGACTGGCCGATGCCAGGCTACACGCACCTGCAGCGGGCCCAGCCGGTGTACCTGGGGCATCACCTCATGGCGTACTTCTGGATGCTGAACCGCGACGCTCGCCGCTTCGCAGAGGCGCACCGGGCGGCGGGCGAGATGCCGCTGGGGTCGGGGGCCCTGGCGGGGGTTGGCTGGGACCTCGACCGCCAGGCCGTCGCGAACGAGCTCGGGTTCGATTCCCCCTCGCCGAACTCGATCGACGCGGTGTCGAACCGCGACTTCGCCCTCGACTACCTGGCAGCGGCCTCGATCTGCGCCACGCACCTGTCGCGGCTCGGCGGCGAGATCGTCCTGTGGGCGAGCCAGGAGTTCGCCTTCTGCGAGGTGGCCGAGGACTTCTCCTCGGGCTCGAGCATCATGCCGCAGAAGAAGAACCCCGACGCGGCCGAGCTGCTGCGCGCCAAGGCGCCGCGCGTGGCGTCGAGCTTCGCGACGCTCGCGGGGGTGATGCACGGCCTGCCCCTCGCGTACTCCAAGGACCTCCAGGAGGACAAGGAGGCGCTGTTCGACGCCGTCGACACCCTGGAGCTCTGCCTGCGGGCGGCCGAGCGGATGCTGGCGGGGGTGAGCTTCGATCGCGAGCGCCTGGCGAGCGCGGCGGTGGACGAGGCCCTGGGGGCGACGGACGTCGCCGACCTCCTGGTGCGAAAGGGCATGCCCTTTCGCGAGGCCCACGGGGTCGTGGGCGGGCTGGTCAGGGACGCCCTCGAACGCGGCGTGGCCCTCTCCGAGCTCAGTCCGGACGACCTGCGCCGGCACTCGGAGCTCCTCGACGACTCCTACTACGAGCTTCTTCGCGCCGAGAGCTGGATCGAGTCCAAGCTTTCGGCCGGGGGCACGGCCTCGGAGCGGGTCGCCGAGCAGCTCCAAGCCGCCAGGCGCGCCCTCGAGGAGGTGGCGCGGTGAGCGCCGAGGCGCTGGCCGGGCGGTTTGTGGGCGAGGAGTTCTTCGATCGCTCGGTTCACGACGTGGCGCCGGACCTGATCGGCTGCGCGTTGCTCGTGGACGGAGTGGGCGGGGTGATCGTGGAGTGCGAGAGCTACAGCCGCGACGATCCGGCGTGCCATGCGTACGTCGGCCTGACTGATCGCACCGCGCCGCTGTTCGGCCCGCCCGGGCGGGCCTATGTCTACCTGTCCTACGGCATCCACTCGTGCCTCAACTTCGTCTGCGAGCCGGAGGGCGAGGCGGCGGCGGTGCTGGTTCGCGCGCTGGAGCCCCGGTGGGGGACGGAGGCGATGGCCCGCAGGCGCGGGCGCCACGGGGCGCGAGAGCTCTGCTCGGGGCCGGGCAAGCTGACCGAGGCGCTCGGCATCGGCTTGGAGCTGAACCGGGCCTCCCTGACCCGGCCGCCCTTCGAGCTCAGGGGGCGGGAGGCGGAATGGTCGGACGTGAGGGTGGTGACCGGTCCGCGAATCGGGATCACGCGCGCGGCGGAGCTTCCCTGGCGCTTTTGCGCCGCCGGCAGCGAGTACCTGTCGCGCCCGCTGCGCTGAGCGCAGGCGCTAGCCGGAGATCCCGCCGCTTCCGGTGCCGCCCCCGCCGCCGCCGCCGGTGGCTGGGGGCGATGGGCTCGGCGGCGCTTGCTGCTGCTGTTGCTGCTGGGCGGGGGCGTCCGGCCCGCCGCCGGAAGGGGGAGGCTCGCTGGGCGCGGGAGCGCTGGGGGCCGGGGGAGCGGGCGGTGTGGTGGTCGTGGGGACGTCGCCGGTCGGGGTGTCGGTGGACGTCCCGTCGTCGTCCGGCTTGCCCGGGTTCAGCCGCTCGTAGGCGGTGACGATCTCGTTGAAGATCAGGGCGGGGATCGTGCCGCCGTCCACGGGGCCGCCGCCGTACTCGGTTTCCATGGGCTTCACGGAGTCGGCGTGGCCCACCCACACTGCCACCGTGATGTCCCGGGTGGCGCCCACGAACCAGGCGTCGCCGTTGTTCTCGGTGGTGCCCGTCTTGCCCCACTCGCTGGGGTCGCCCGTGTAGGCGTTGGCGCCGGTTCCCGAGGTCACCACGGTGTGGAGGATCGACCTCGCCGTGGCCGCCGCCTCGGGCGAGACGATCTGCTTCGTCTCCACCTTGTCCTGTCCGGGGTCGCCGTCGTTGGTGTCCACCAGGTCGCCGCTCGAGTCCTCCACCTTCTGAATCGCGATCGGGGCGTCGGAGGAGGTGGCCATCGTGCCGCTGACGAGCTGGCCGCCGTGCTGGAGCGTCAGGTAGGCGTGTGCCATCTCCAGGGGCGTGACGCCGGTCCGCAGGCCCCCGAGGATCAGGGCGGGGTTGTAGGGCTCGAAGGGGCCGCCGTTGACCGAATAGCGGGCATCCGGGGTAGAAAGGTCCGTCTTGATCCCCATGTCGTACGCGGTCTGGGCGACGTTCGCCGGGCCCACCTGCGTGCCCAGCTGCGAGTACACGGAGTTGTCCGAGTAGGTGGTGGCGGTCGCGATGGAGGCGGACCCCAGGTAGGAGTCCTCGTAGTTGTGGACCGGGAAGACCTCGTCGACGATCTTCTCGCCCCCGCCCTTCTTCGGAACCTTCGCCTTGAACGGGATCCGCTGCTCGGCGGAGGTGAAGACCTGATCGGGCGAGAGGCCCTGCTTGAGCGCCGTGACCAGGGTGAACGGCTTGAACGCGGATCCCGGCTGGCGCTGGCCCTGGGTGGCGAGGTTGAAGGGCTGGGTTCGGTAGTCGTAGCCGCCGACCATCGCCTTGACGCCGCCGGTGACGTTGTCCAGGACGACGACCGCCGAGTTCAGGCCGACGCCGGCGGTGCGGTCGTACGCGATCTGCTGAGCCTGCTCCTGGAGCGTGAGGTCGAGCGTCGAGGTGACCTTGAGCCCTCCGCCGAAGGCTTCCCCGGCTCCGTACTTGTCGACGAGCTGCTGGCGCAGCCAAGACGTGAAGTAAGGCGCTCGGGAGTCCTCCTCGGGGGTCTTCACGTCCGCGGGCTTCGGAAGCGGCTGCTGTGAATACTGCGCCTCCTCCTCCTGCGTGATGTAGCCCTGCTCGGCCATGTTCTGGAGCACGACGTTGCGGCGCGCCAGCGCGGCCTCGGGGGCGATCTTCGGGTCATACCCCGTCGGGTTCGAGATCAGGCCGGCGAGCATCGCGGCCTCCCAGGGAAGGAGCTCCGACGCGCACCGCCCCCCGGCCTCCGCGCAGCCGGGGTGGTTCCAGCCGAAGTACGTGCGGGCGGCCTCCTCGATCCCGTAGGCGCCCTCTCCGAAGTAGATCTCGTTCAGGTACTCGGTGAGGATCTTGTCCTTGTCCCACTGGCGCTCGAGCTGGTAGGCGAGCGCCGCCTCGCGCAGCTTTTCGAACACGGTTCGTGAGTCCTGGGCCCGGAGCGCGTTCTTGACGAACTGCTGGGTGATCGTCGAGGCGCCCTGCGTGGCGCCGCGATCGACGATGTCCTGCAGGACGGCCCGCCCGATGCTCTCGTAGTCGATCCCGCGGTGCTCGTAGAAGCGCCGATCCTCGATCGCGACCGTCGCTTCCTTCATCACCGGCGCGATGTCTCCTGAGTCGATCAGGATGCGGCCCTGGTTGTTGGTCAGGGTGCCGATCTTCTGGCCGTTTATGTCGAGGACCACCGAGTTCTGGGAGCGCTCGAACTGCGCGCGGTTCTCGAGCTGCGGCAGATCGCCGGCGACGGCCATCATGATCCCGAAGATCCACGAGATGAAGGCCAGGATCCCCAGCCCCAGAAAGACCAGCGCGAAGCGCAGCTTCTTGAGCTTCGGGCGCCGGCGGCCTTCGGGCGCCTCGGTCGCCGAAGCCGCCGACGCCGGTGGGGTTGCCTCGCCCTCCGGGTCGCCGCCGTTGGTGGTCGCGGAGGGGCCCGCGCCGTCGCCGTCGGGCGCGCGGAGGCGGTCGGCCTCCCGCTTCGGGGAGGCGCTTCGGGGCCATCTAAGCCTGGGAGGCATGTAGCGATCTCGCTCCGGTGGTGGCCATCTCGAGAAAGCCGCTCGGCGGCGAGCGAACGCGGCGGAGAACCCGCCTGGTCAAACGATCACCCAAGGAGACGGGCGGAGCGCTCCTGCCGCCACGCCGGCGCGTCAGTCTAGCATTGGCCCAGTGACGGATTCCGCAGCCGAGGCGCAGGCCCGGCGCCTCACGGAGGACGCCGTGGAGGCCCTGCCCGAGGGCGCGCTCGCAGCCCAGCTCGAGGCGGGGAGCCCGCTGCGGGTGAAGCTCGGGATCGACCCGACGGCGCCGGACATCCACCTGGGGCATGTAGTGGTGCTCGACAAGCTGCGCGCCTTTCAGGACGCGGGGCACGTGGTCGTGCTGATCATCGGCGACTACACGGCCCGGGTGGGCGATCCGAGCGGCCGCGCGGCGGAGCGCCCGATGCTGAGCGAGGAGCAGATCGACGCGAACGCCCGGACCTTCCAGGAGCAGGCGTTCAGGGTGCTCGATGCCGAGCGCACGGAGGTGCGGCGAAACAGCGAGTGGCTGGCGATGTCGAGCGACGAGCTGTTCCGGTTGGTGCGGCGGTTCACGGTCGCGCGGCTTCTGGAGCGCGAGGAGTTCAGCCGGCGGATGGGGGCGGGGGAGGCGATCTCGGTCTTGGAGCTGCTCTACCCCGTGCTCCAGGGCTACGACTCGGTGGCGGTCGAGGCGGACGTGGAGGTGGGGGGCACCGACCAGAAGTTCAACCTGCTGTTCGGGCGCGACGTCCAGGACGCGTTCGGCCAGGGGGCGCAGTCGATCTTGACGATGCCGATCCTCCCAGGGACTGACGGGGTGCGGCGGATGAGCAAGTCGCTTCAGAACTACGTGGGAGTCACCGATCCGCCGGAGGAGATGTTCGGGAAGCTGATGAGCATCCCCGACTCGGTGATGGGCGAGTACTACCGGCTGCTGCTGCACTCGCAGGCCGATCCGGAGCGGCACCCCGCCGAGGCCAAGCGCGAGCTTTCGCGACGGCTGGTGGAGCGGTTCCACGGCCGCGATGCCGCGCTCGCGGCGGAGGAGCGCTTCGACCAGCTGCACGTGCGCGGAGAGGTGCCGGACGACGTCGCCGAGGCGCTGGTCGAGGCGGCGGGGCCGAACGGCTCGGTCCACCTGCCTGCGCTGCTCGCCGATCAGTTCGACCTCTCGCGCAGCGAGGCGCGCCGGCTGATCGAGCAGGGCGGGGTGCGGATCGGCGGGCGGGTGGTGGAGTCGGGGCGCCTGGACCTGCCCGCAGCGGAGCTCGACGGGCAGGTGATGCAGGTCGGAAAGCGGCGCCACCGGCGGCTTCGCATGGTCCCTGGGGGCTAGGCCCCTCCGAGCGTCATCCGGGGACGGCACCAGGCGGGGCCGCGCGTTATACTGCTTGGTCGCCCTGTGGGCGGATCGCGCCTGTCCGGAGAGTCCCTCCGCACGGGCGTGCAGCGGTCCTTGAAAACTGAGCAGCGCGCGAGCCTGAGGGGCGAGAGCTCCAGGGCTCGTGACCACGTCCGACCCGTCGTGGGTGGCTTCGGCCACGCGCGGCGGGCTATGAACCCTGTCATGTCGGCTGCCGATCGTGTACTCGGTGGCCAAGTCAGGCATGACGACTCTCTGAGACAGAGGAGCCGGCGCAGGGGCTTTGCCCCGAGGGCGCTTTTGCGTCCACCCTTGACCGGGGTGCCGGATTGAAACCCTCGAGTCACTTTTCATGGAGAGTTTGATCCTGGCTCAGGACGAACGCTGGCGGCGCGCCTCATACATGCAAGTGGAGCGACGAACCAGGGCTTGCCCTGGGGCAAAGCCGCGAACGGGTGAGTAACACGTGGGTAACCTGCCTCGATGATCGGGACAACCCGGGGAAACCCGAGCTAATACCGAATGTGCCCAGTCCACATCAGTGGATTGTGTAAAGGAAGCTTCGGCCTCCGCATCGAGATGGGCCCGCGGCCCATTAGCTTGTTGGTGAGGTAACGGCTCACCAAGGCTGCGATGGGTAGCTGGTCTGAGAGGACGATCAGCCACACTGGGACTGAGACACGGCCCAGACTCCTACGGGAGGCAGCAGTGGGGAATCTTGCGCAATGCACGACAGTGTGACGCAGCAACGCCGCGTGGGGGAAGAAGGCTTTCGGGTCGTAAACCCCTTTCAGGAGGGACGAAGCCTCGGGAGTTAACAGCTCTCCGGGGTGACGGTACCTCACGAAGAAGCCCCGGCTAACTACGTGCCAGCAGCCGCGGTAATACGTAGGGGGCCAGCGTTGTCCGGAATCATTGGGCGTAAAGCGCGCGTAGGCGGCCAGATAAGTCCGGTGTGAAAGTCACAGGCTCAACCTGTGAATGCCGCTGGAAACTGTCTGGCTAGAGTCCGGAAGGGGCGAGTGGAATTCCTGGTGTAGCGGTGAAATGCGCAGATATCAGGAGGAACACCAATGGCGAAGGCAGCTCGCTGGAACGGTACTGACGCTGAGGCGCGAAAGCGTGGGGAGCGAACAGGATTAGATACCCTGGTAGTCCACGCCGTAAACGATGGGCACTAGGTGTGGGAGGTGTCGACTCCTCCTGTGCCGAAGCTAACGCATTAAGTGCCCCGCCTGGGGAGTACGGCCGCAAGGCTAAAACTCAAAGGAATTGACGGGGACCCGCACAAGCAGCGGAGCATGTGGTTCAATTCGACGCAACGCGAAGAACCTTACCTGGGCTTGACATGTAGGTGACAGCCGTGGAAACACGGTCTCCCTTCGGGGCACCTTCACAGGTGGTGCATGGCTGTCGTCAGCTCGTGCCGTGAGGTGTTGGGTTAAGTCCCGCAACGAGCGCAACCCCTGTCCTATGTTGCCAGCGAGTTA
>JBIOZP010000055.1:0-19713 GCA_044871225.1 Solirubrobacterales bacterium | reverse complement strand
CCACCTGTCGAGGCGCTGTTTGATCAGGTTGCCGGTGAGGTCCAGGTAGACCTTGCGCAGGTCGCGGTAGGTGTTGAGGATCCCGGGGGCGACGAAGCGACGAAGCGGCCGTCGCAGGATGCCGGGGAACGCTGCGGCCAGCAGCTCCATGTCCAGCCGGGGCCGCTTCGTCGCTTCGTCGCGCCCGGGATCCTCAACACCTACCGCGACCTGCGCAAGGTCTACCTGGACCTCACCGGCAACCTGATCAAACAGCGCCTCGACAGGTGGCTCCCCGCCTTCCTGGAGCGCGTGAACCGCTTCGTCGAGCGCCCCCTCACCGAGGCCGAGGTCCGCTCCTACTACCGCTCCGACGCGCGCCTGTGGTCGGTTCTCCTGCGTGTGCGAAAGCTCGACCGCGCTTGGCGGCGCCGGGTGCGCCACCGTCCCTACCCGTTCCTGCTGCCGGGCCGAATCGAGCGCTGAGTCGAGCCCTCTGCCCCGAGCGCCCGGCCTCAGGCGCCGCGCTCGTGCCAGCGGTCCTCGGCCGCGAGGTAGGCGCGAAGGGCGGCGCTGATCCCCAGCCGCAGCGGCTCCGGCGGCCACGGCGCGACGCGGCGGTTAACGAGCGGGGCTCGCGTCAGCTCGCTGTCTCGCCCCAGCACGAGGTCGCGAATCGTCTGCCCGTTGAGGTGCGAGGCCGAGACGCCGTGCCCGATGCAGCCCACCGAGTAGACGCAGCGCTCGTCGCCCAGGTACCCGATCGCCGGCGTCAGGTCGGTGGTCACCGAGAACGGCCCGCCCCACCGGTGCGCGATGCGGATTCCACTCAGCGCGGGGAAGGCCTCGCCGATGTGCCGCTCGAGGTGCGACCAGGCAGCCGGGCTTCGGTCGCGGTTCATGTCGCGGCCGAAGCCGAGGCCCACGGGCCCGCCGCCCATCAGCAGGCGGTCGTCCGGCGTCAACCGGTAGTAGTGGATGAGGTTGCGCGCGTCCTCCACGCCCTGCCTATTCCTCCAGCTCACGGCCTCGAGCTGGTCGGCGTCCAGGGGATCGGTGACCACGACGTAGGTCCAGGCGGGGACCTGCTTGCGGCGAAGCGGCGCCAAAAGGTGCGAGTACGCGTTGGTCGCCAGCACGACCTTGTCGGCCTCGATTGTCGCCTCCGGCGTCCGCAGCCGGACCTTCCGGCCGCGGTGGATGCTGAGCACCGGGCTGTGCTCGCAGATCGTGGCGCCGAGGCCCTCGTTGACTCGCTTCATCCCGCGGACCAGCTTCAGCGGGTTGATCAGCGCCATCCGCGGCTCCCACCAGGCGCCTTGGTAGAGCTCGGAGGCGACCTGCTCGCGGGCCCGATCGCGATCGAGCCATTCGATGCCCTCGATCCCGAGCGACCGCGCCAGCTCGACCTCGCGCTGGATCCGCTCCACGTACGCGGGGGTGGTCGCCATGCGCAAAAAGCCCGGCCGCGTGTAGTCGCAGTCCAGATCGTGCTGGTCCACCAGCTCGCCCACCGTGTCCACGGCGCGCTCCATGTAGCGATGCATCTCGCGAGCGCGCTCGCGTCCCTTGAGCTTGACCAGCACGTCGAGCCCGAGGCCGACCACCGTCATCGCGAAGGACCCGTTTCGCCCGCTGGCCCCGAACCCCACCGTCTCGCTCTCCAGAACCGCCACCCTCAGTCCCGGCTCGGCGGCCAGCAGGTAGTGGGCGCTGGCCATCCCGGTGAACCCGCCGCCGACGATCGCCACGTCGGCATCAAGCCTGCCCTCGGCCGGCGCCGACGGCTCGTAGGCGCCGTACGTCGCGTGCCAGAAGCCCTTCTCGGGATGCTCGCTGCGCAGCACAGCGCGTGCAGCCTAGACGGCTTGATCCGCCCCGGCCGGCCGCGTCGTAAAGTCTGTGGCGAACGGACTCACGGAGGGATCCAGATCTTCCAGGTGCGTATCCACGGGCGCGGCGGACAGGGCGTCGTCACCGCCGCCGAGATGCTCTCGATCGCGGCCTTCGCCGAGGGCCGGCATGCGCAGGCGTTCCCGAGCTTTGGCTCGGAGCGCTCCGGTGCGCCGGTCGTGGCCTTCTGCCGCATCGCCGATCGCGAGATCCGCGCCCACGAGCCCATCGCCCACCCCGACGCGCTGATCGTCCAGGACCCGACCCTCCTTCACCAGGTGGACGTGTTCAGCGGGCTCGGTCCCGATGGGTACATCCTGATCAACTCCTCGCGCACCTTTGACGAGCTGGGCCTGGCCGAGCTCGTGGACCGCTTTCGAGGCGAGCGCCTGCTCACCGCCCCTGCGACCGAGCTCGCCCGCGAGCACCTCGGCCGGCCGATCCCGAATGTGGCGCTCCTCGGCGGATTCGCCGCCTTGACCCGCGTGATCTCGATGCCCTCGATCGCCGCCGCCGTGCACGAGAAGTTCTCGGGCCCGGTGGCCGACAAGAACGTGGCCGCCGCCGAGGCGGCGTTCGAGTTTGTGCGGGGCGAGGTCGAGGAGCTGGCCCGTGCTTGAGCAGATCGAGGGATCCCAGGCGGTGGCCAAGGCGGTCGCCCTCTGCCGTCCCCAGGTGGTCTCCGCCTATCCGATCTCGCCCCAGACCCACATCGTCGAGGCGCTCTCCGACATGGTCACCACCGGGGAGCTCGGGCCCTGCGAGTACCTGATGGTCGAGTCCGAGTTCGCGGCGATGTCGGCGGCGATCGGTGCCTCGGCCGCCGGCGCGCGTGCCTACACCGCGACCGCGAGCCAGGGCCTGCTGTACATGGTGGAGGCGCTCTACAACGCGTCCGGCCTCGGGCTGCCGATCGTGATGACGGTCGCCAACCGGGCGATCGGCGCCCCCATCAACATCTGGAACGACCACAGCGACAGCATGTCCCAGCGCGACTCCGGCTGGATCCAGCTCTACGCGGAGTCGAACCAGGAGGCGGTGGACCTCCACGTCCAGGCCTTCAGGATTGCCGAGGAGCTGTCGCTGCCGGTGATGGTGTGCATGGACGGGTTCATCCTCACGCACGCGTACGAGCGCGTGGACATGCCGAGTCCCGACCAGGTCGATTCGTTCCTGCCGCCCTATGAGCCCCGGCAGGTGCTCGACCCCGCGGCCCCGGTGACGATCGGCGCGCTGGTCGGCCCGGAGGCCTTCTTCGAGGTCAAGTACCTGATGCACGCGAAGCAGATGCAGGCTCTCGACCTAGTTCCCGAGATCGCGAGCGAGTTCGCGCGGGAGCTCGGCAGGGACTCGGGCGGCTTGATCCGAACCTACCGGGCAGAGGATGCGGAGACGTTGGTGGTGGCGCTGGGCTCAGTCCTCGGCACGATCGAGGAGGTCGTCGACGAGCTGCGCGAGCAGGGAGTCAAGATCGGGGTCGTGGGGATCAAGTGCTTTCGCCCCTACCCGCTGGAGGAGGTCCGCGAGGCGCTGCGAGATGCCGCCCGCATCGTGGTGCTGGAGAAGGCGTTCGCCGTTGGCGCCGGGGGCATCGTGGGACAGAACGTGCGCCTGGCGCTCTCGGGCCTGGCGGCTCCCGTGCACGACGTCATCGCCGGATTGGGAGGGCGCGCGATCACCAAGCAGTCCCTCCACCGCCTGTTCGCCGACGCGCTCGAGGACCGGCTCGAGCCGGGCCGGATGACCTTCCTGGACCTCGACCACGAACGGGTGGAGCGCGAGCTCGAGCGCATGCGCGAGGGCGGGCGCACGGGGCCGCACGCCGAGAACATCCTGCGAGACTTGGGAGTGGTGGCGGCCCGCTCACACTGAGGAGACCGATGGCGGAGCGAAGGCAGCGGATCAAGCACTACCAGACCGGGACCTTCGTGGTCGGCAACCGGTTGCTGGATCCCGAGCAGCGCTCGGTGCAGGCCCGAATGGAGCGCTCCAACGCCCTTACCTCCGGCCACCGCGCCTGTCAGGGATGCGGAGAGGCACTCGGGGCGCGCTACGCGCTGGATGCGGCGATGCGCGCCACGGACGGGCGCCTGATGGCGGCCAACGCGACCGGGTGCCTGGAGGTGTTCTCGACCCCCTTCCCCGAATCGTCGTGGCAACTCCCATGGATCCACTCGCTGTTTGGCAACGCGCCGGCCGTCGCCACCGGGATGGCCGCGGCGCTGCGGGCCAAGGGCGAGACCGACGTCCGGGTCATCGGCCAGGGCGGCGACGGGGGGACGCTGGACATCGGCTTCGCCTGCCTGTCGGGGATGTTCGAGCGAAACGACGACGTGCTGTTCATCTGCTACGACAACGAGGCGTACATGAACACGGGCGTGCAGCGCTCCAGCGCCACGCCGCCGGCCGCTCGGACCTCGAACACGAAGCCGCTCGGCGGCCAGGCCGGGAACGTGTTCGGGAAGGGAAAGAACGCACCGCTGATCGCCATGGCCCACGAGATCCCCTACGTCGCCACCGCGACGGTCGCGGAGCTCAGGGACCTCGAGTACAAGGTCGAGCGCGCGATGGAGTTCCGGGGGGCGCGCTACCTGCACGTATTCGTCCCCTGCCCCCTCGGTTGGGGCTCCGCCTCTCGCGACACCATCAGGGTCGCCCGCCTGGTCAAGGAGACCGGCCTGTTCCCGGTGTTCGAGGCCGAGGACGGTGACGTGGTGGGCGTCTCGAAGATCCGCCGTCCGGTCCCCGTGGAGGAGTACCTGAAGCTCCAGCGCCGCTACGCGCACCTGTTCGGCGACTCGCCGCGCACCGACGTGATCGAGCAGATCCAGGCGGTGGCCGATCGCAACATCCGCCGCTTCGGTTTGCTCCCCGAGGCCGACGAGGCGGCCGGCCGCCCCGGCCAGGCGACCGACATCGCCGGAGGCTCCACGCCGGCCGACGAGGACCCGGCGCGGACGGCCGAGCAGGAGAGCAACCTGATGCGACTGCTGGCGTCAACTCCCCATCAGCCTCAATGACCGATAAGCCCTTCGCGATCACGCTGGACGTCGGCTCGAGCCTGGCGAACAAGACCGGGACGTGGCGCACCGAGCGCGCCGAGTACGTCGACCGGCTGCCGCCCTGCAGCCACGCCTGCCCGGCGGGCGAGCAGGTCAGGGAGTGGCTCTACCACGCCGAGGAGGGCGAGGAGGGCTACGAGCGCGGCTGGCGCACGATCATGGAGGACAACCCGTTCCCGGCGATCATGGGAAGGGTCTGCTACCACCCGTGCGAGACCGCGTGCAACCGCAGCGACCTCGACGAGTCGGTGGGGATCAACTCGGTCGAGCGGTTCCTCGGCGACGAGGCGATAAAGAGCGGCTGGGCGGTGGACGTGGCGGCGGAGCGCTCGGGAAAGCGGGTGCTGGTCGTCGGCGCGGGCCCATCGGGGATGTCGGCCGCCTACCACTTGGTCCGCCTCGGGCACGAGGTGGCGATCCACGACGCCGGGCCGATGCTCGGCGGGATGATGCGCTTCGGCATCCCCAAGTACCGGCTGCCGCGCGACGTCCTCGAGGCCGAGGCGCAGCGGATCCTCGACCTGGGGGTGGAGCTCCACCTCGACAGCAAGGTCACCGACATCCTCGAGACCATGCGGGAAGGCAGCTTCGACGCCGCCTTTCTCGCCGTCGGCGCCCACCTGGGCAAGCGCGCCTACGTCCCCGCGGGCGAGGCCGCGCACATCCTGGACGCGGTCTCGCTGCTGCGCACCATGGAGGGCGAGGAGCGCCCGCTGCTCGGGCGCCGGGTGGTGGTCTACGGGGGCGGCAACACCGCCATGGACGCAGCGCGTACCGCCAGGCGCCTCGGGGCGACCGAGGCGGTGGTGGTCTACAGGCGAACGCGTGAGCGAATGCCGGCTCACGACTTCGAGGTCGAGGAGGCCGAGGAGGAGGGCGTGATGATGAAGTGGCTGTCCACCGTCAAGCACGCCGGCGAGGGCAAGCTCGTGATCGAGAGGATGGAGCTCGACGAGAGCGGCTTTCCACAGCCCACGGGCGAGCTCGAGGAGCTCGAGGCCGACTCGCTGATCCTGGCTCTGGGCCAAGAGACCGACCTGTCCCTTCTCGACGGCGTGCCCGGCCTGGAGATCGAGGACGGGGTCGTGAACGTGGGCCCGAACCTGATGACGGGCTATCCCGGCATCTTCGCGGGCGGCGACATGGTCCCCGCCGAGCGGTCGGTGACGGTGGCGATCGGGCACGGCAAGGAGGCCGCCCGCAATATCGACGGCTGGCTTCGCGGGCAGCCGTTCGTGCAACCGCCAGAGCGCGAGCTCGCGACCTTCGACAAGCTCAACACCTGGTACTACGCTGACGCGCCCCGGACCGTCCAGCCGAAGCTCGAGGCCGCCCGTCGACGTCAGACGTTCGAGGAGGTCGTCGGCGGGCTCGAGGAGGACAACGCCCTGTTCGAGGCGCGCCGCTGCCTCTCATGCGGGGGCTGCTTCTCGTGCGACAACTGCTACGGCGTCTGCCCCGACAACGCCGTGATCAAGCGCGGCGAGCCGGGCGAGCTCTACGAGATCGACTACGACTACTGCAAGGGGTGCGGCATGTGCGTGGCCGAATGCCCCTCGGGCGCGATCAGGATGGTGCCCGAGGAGATCTGAGCGCGACGGGCGCCCGTGCCGCGCTCACTAGCCGGCGAGGCTCTCCGCGATGTCCAGTGAGGAGAGGACTCCAACGGGCCGCTGACCGGCCACGACCACCACGTGCGTGACCTCGTGCTCGGCCATGAGCTGGGCGGCCCGCTGCAGGCTCTCCGCGGGCTCCACGGTCAGGAGCTCCGTGCCGGCGATGTCGCTCGCCGTCCGCTCGTCGGGGTCCTCGCCGACGGATCGCAGGACGTCGATGTCGCTCACTATGCCCCAAGCCGTCTCGCTGACCCCGTCGAGGTTGGTGACGACGACCGAGTGGATCCGGTTCTCGGCCATCATCCTGGCGATCACCCGCAGGCTGGTCTCCGCCTGACACGTGAGCACCCCGTGCCGCATGGCCTGCGAGACGGGAACGTCCGCCAGCGATCCTGCTTCCATCGAGTCCTCCTTACCGCGAGGCGCGGGGCCCCGCGCCAGATGGTCGGGCGGGCATCCTATTCACGGAGACCAGGCACGCGGCCATGAGCGGCGCGGGGCGACCGCCTCGACACGCACTCGCGCGTCCACTGCGCGCACGCCCTCCGGCGAGACGATTACCGGGTTCAGGTCCAGCTCGGCGATCTCCTGGTGCGTGTCGACCATGGCGCTGGTGCGGAGTAGCAGCTCAACGAGCGAGTCGAGGTCCGCCTTTGGGCCGCCTCGGTAACCCGTCAGCAAGGGAAAGGTCGCCAGCGAATGCAGCATCTCGTGGGCGTCCAGCTCGGTCAGGGGGCTGAGCCGAACGGAGACGTCGTTGATGAGCTCGGCCTCCACCCCGCCCGCGCCGCAGGCGATCACCGGCCCAAACACGGCATCCCCGACCACTCCCACGAGCATCTCGACGCCCCCCTCCACCATCGCCTGGACCAGAAACTGGTCACGCCGAACCCCCGCCCGGCACAGGCTCTCGTCGATGCCGGCCGCCGCGTCGGCCACCTGCTGACGACCGGAGAGCCCGACTCGGATCGCACCCAGCTCGGTCTTGTGGATGATCTCGCGTCCGAGCGCCTTCAGCGCCACGCGCCCCCCGATCTCAACCGCTGCATTCCCGGCCTCCTGCGAGTCACCGGCCAGTCGCCACGGGGCGAGCGAGATGCCGTTGGCCTCGAGCAGCCGGTTCAGCCGCTGGAAGTCGAGCCAGCCAGGGCCGTCCTCCAAGGCCTCGGCGATCACCGCCGCCGCGACGTCGGGACGCGTGTCGTCCATGCTGGGCGGAGCGCGGGAAGGGCGTCGCCTCCACTCCGCGTGACGCACCGCTCGTCCCAGGGCCTTGGCGCAGTCCTCGGGATAGAGGTAGGTGGGCACCCTTCCCTCTCGGATCATCGCGGCGCGGTCCTCGCCGGACATGAACACCGCCAGCACGGGGATCCGCCTCGGCAGATCCTCAATCGCGCGAGCGACCGCGTCGGCGACCTCCTCGGCCCGGATCAGAAGTGGCCTGACGAAGATCACGATCAGCGTGTCGATGCCGTCCCAGGCCCCCAGCGCCGCGATGGACTGGCGATACTGCTCGGCGGTCGCGGTGGCGATCATGTCCACCGGATTGGCGAGCGACGCCTCGGGCGCCAGCAGCCGGCGCAGCCGATCCTGGACCGCGTCCGGCAGTGGCGGGAGCTCGAGGCCGGAGGCCTCGCAGGCGTCGGCGCACATGATCCCGGGGCCACCGGCGTTGGTGAGCACGGCGACGCGGCGGCCCTGGGGAAGCGGCTGGCTCGCGAGCAGCGACGCGACGTCGAGCATCTCCGCCAGGCTGTCGGTGCGAATCACGCCGGCCTGCTGGAAGAGAGCCTCCACGGTCTGGTCGGACGCCGCGAGCATTGCCCCCGTGTGCGAGCTGGTCGCCCGGGCCCCGGCCCGTGAACGCCCGCTCTTCACCACCACCACCGGCTTGGTCCGGCCGACCCGGGGCGCGACCCGCGAGAAGCGGCGCGGATCGCTGAACGACTCGATGTAGAGCAGCGCCACGTCGGTGCGGGCGTCCGACTCCCAATACTCGAGCAGGTCGTTCGCCGTGATGTCCGCTCGATTCCCCACCGACGCGAACGAGGACAGACCGAGGTTCCTGTCGCCGGACAGCTCGATGAAAGCCAGCCCGAGGGCGCCGCTCTGCGAGACGAAGCCGACGTTTCCGGGCGCGGGCATCCGCGGAGCGAAGGTCGCGTTCAGCCGCACCTCGGAGGCGGTGTTGATGACTCCGAGGCAGTTGGGCCCGACCAGGCGAACGCCGCCTTCACGGCAGGCCGCGAGCAGCCTCCGCTGGCGTTCGGCGCCCCCTGCCCCCACCTCGGCGAACCCGGCCGACATCACGACCACCGCCGGGATGCTCGCCGCAGCGCACTCCTTGACGACCTCGATCACCGCCCCTGCGGGGACCGCGATCACCGCGAGGTCCACCGGTTCCGGAAGCTCGCGGAGGCTTCCGTAGGCGCGAACGGATTGCACGACGTCGGCTTGATGGTTCACTGGGTAGGCGGTTCCCTGGAACCCGGCATCGAGCAGGTTGTGGAACGTCTGCCCTCCGACGCTGTCGCGTTCGCGAGAAGCCCCGATCACGGCCACGGAACCAGGCTCGATGAAATGCTTGGTGGCCGCGGCCGCGGCGGCGCGATCACGGGCCGCGAACCGCTCGACGGCCTCCGAGCTCAGCGACGTCGGCAGCTTGACCTGGATCGAGCCGGGGACCGATCGCACCTCGACGGGAAAGCCGCTGTCGCGGAACACGGCGATCATGCGGTGGTTCTCCGGCAGCACCTCCGCCTCGAAGGCGGTGATCCCCCGGTCGTGCGCGACCTCGGCGAGGTGCGCCAGCAGGATGGTGGCGAGGCCGCGGCCCTGCATGACGTCGGCGACCGCGAACGCGACCTCGGCGGTCTCGTGCGAGATCCGCGCGTAGCCGGCCTGCCCCACGAGCGAAAAGTCCTCGCCGCGAGTGGCGATGAGCCCGTAGCGGTCCGCGTAGTCGACATCCACCGCGCGCTCGGCTTCGCCGGCGACGTTTGCGGCGGCCGAGAAGAACCGAAGGCCGCGCGACTCCGGCGTCAGCCCTTCGAAGAAGACAGTCAGCGCCGCGTCGTCTTCGCGGCGGACGGGTCGCACGTGAACGGTCGAGCCGTCGCGCAGGACCACGTCGGCTTCGCGACTGGTCGGATAGTCGGCGCTCACGCCGAGTTCCGGTGCTCCGGTGCGCTCCTGCGTGGCGTCTCTCGACCTGCGCGCTCAGCCGACATTGACGCCGAGAGTCTCGCAGTTCGGATTCCGGGGGACCGGGACGCGCCGGGCAGGACGCCGGCTCCCGCAGGCGCCTGGCGCCCTCGATCCCGATGGCTGACGGAATCAATTTCCGACGCCAGGGCCTCCCCAGGCGGCCCGCGGAACCAGGTCACGCGTGGCCGAAGCGAACCTCCGGCAGCACGCGGTGGGCCCACGACGGCAGGTACCAGGCCCAGCGTCCGAGCAATCGGAGCAGCACGGGCATCAGCAGCAGGCGTACCAGCGTCGCGTCGAGCAGGACCGCGATCCCGAGGATCACCCCCATCTCCTTCGGCGGCAGCGGCCCCGAAAGGGCAAACGTGAAGAAGATCGCGACCATCACCGCGGCGGCGGCGAAGATCACCCTGCCCGAATGGGCAAGGCCCGCGACCATCGCGGTCTCGGGGTCGTGGGTGCGATCCCAGTGCTCCTTCGCCGACGAGAGCAGGAACACCGTGTAGTCCATTGAGATCGCGAAGATCATGGCGAAGAAGAAGACGGGCCCCCAGGCATCAAGGAAGCCCTGCGACTGAAAGCCGAGCAGGGAGTCGCCCGCGCCGTCCTGGAAGATCCACTTGGCGACCCCGAATGCGGCCCCGGTTGCCAGCAGGTTGGTCAGCACCCCAGCGATTGCGATCACGGGTGCTTGCAGGGCGAACAGCAGCAGCAGGAACCCGAGGCCGAGGACGACGCCGATCACCAGCGGCGTCTTCGCTGCCAGGGCCCGCTCGAGGTCGTGGTTCTCGGCGACTGCCCCACCAACGAGGGTCCCCGGCGGCAGCTTTGAACGCAGGCGATCGATCGTCGAGCCGACGGCGGCGCTGGAAGGATCCTGTGTTGGGATCGCGGTGATGAGCGTCAGCTGACCGGAGCCCGGCTGCGAGCGCATGGTCTGCGCCACGCCGCGATCGGCCTCGACCGATGCCGCTGCCCGCCGCGCCGCATCAGACGGAACCACCAGCTGGATTGGCCCGGTTGCCCCGGGTCCAAACGCGTCCTGCACCTGGCCGTATCCGACCCGCGATGCGTCGCCGGATGAAACGACCGTGATCGACGGCATCGCGGTCCGCAGCTGAGTGACCGGAAACGCGAGCGCCAGCAGGGCCGCCAGGGATGGAATTCCGTATACGAGCGGGCGCCGCCAAAGGCGCCCCGCCCAAGCGGCGAAATGCGGCGAACGATGCTCTCCCGAATGCACCCAAGGCAGCGCGAGCCTGTCGATCCGCGGCCCCAGCTTCGCCAGGACCGCTGGTAGGAGAGTCAAGGTCGCCGCGAGGACGAACAGGACCGCGAGCATGATCCCAAGGCTCATGGAGCGAAATGCCGGGCTCGGGACGAGCATCACGGCGGTCAGCGAAACCAGCACCGTAAGGCCGGAGAAAAGGACCGCCTTGCCGGCGGTGTCCATCGTCGTCGCGGTCGCCTCGACGGCGTCGAGCCGGGACCCGAAGAAAGCGCCACGAAAGCGGTAGACGACGAAGAGCGCATAGTCGATCCCAAGCGCCAGGGCGAACATCAGGGCGAAGTTCATCGCCCAAATCGAGATCGGCACGGCTTGAGTCGCAATGTAGAGCGTGCCGGCCGCAGCGACCAGTCCGGTCAGGGTCAGCATCAACGGGAGCCCGGCGGCGACCAGCGAACCGAAGGCGACCACCATGATCGCCATGGTCACCGGCCACGAGATGACCTCGGAACGGAGCATCGCGCTCTTGTTCGCCTGATTGAAGTCGGACCACATGCCTGCAGCCCCCGTGAGGTGCACTTGCACGCCGCCGCCGGCCAGGTCACCGAGCGGCCCCTTGAGTCGGTCCGCCGCCCGGACCATTGCGTTCGGATCACGAGCGGCGCCGCCCTGGACCACAGCCGTGTGCTGGTCGCGGGAGATCGACACGCCGAGCGCCCGCGGCGCCACACTCCGGACGGCGGGATCCGAGCGCAACGTCCGCTCCACGGCGGCGATTCTCGATCGGAAGGCGGGGTCGCCGGCCGTACGGGCGGAGGAATGGAGGACGACCGTCGGCGCGTAGCTGGACAGGCCCGCAAACTGGCCATCGATTAGCTCCCGAGCCTGCGCCGAGTCCGAGCCAGTCGCCTCCCAGCCGGCGCCCGACAAAGCTGTCTCGACGCGAGGCGCGAGGAAGCCGAGACCAAGAGCGACGATTATCCAGGCGACGACGACTCCCCCGACATGGGTCGCGGCGTAGCGGCCAAGCCGGCCGATCGGGCCGACCGGTGTCACCGAACCGACGAAGGGCTGTGTGGATACATCGTCGAGCGAAGGCCCAATGCCCGCTTCAGGACCAGCGATGCCGGGCAGGCGCCAACGAGGACGTAGAGCCACAGGTTCACGCCAACGAATGCGGTCAGCAGGAGGAACCACGGCGACACCAGCGCGACCAGCGCGACGCTCGCCAGGATCACACTGCCCGCGAGCGCAAAGAGAACGCGCTCGAGCGGCCACCGGTCGCGGGTGGGCGATGAACCCATCTCAGCTCCCGCCTTGCAGGAGGCCGTCGAGCTCGTCCACGTCGCGGCGAAGCCCGCCGCAGACCTCCTCGCAGAGCGAGAAGACGACGGGGTCGAGGATCGAGTAGACGGAGAAGTTGCCTCGCTTGCGCCGGCCGACGATGCCAGCTCGAAGCAGGACCCCGAGGTGCTTGGAGACGTTCTGCTGGGAAGCGCCGGTCGCCGCCTGCAGCTCGCTGACCGTGGCCTCGCCGTCGCGCAGTGCTTCGAGGAGCCGGATCCGCATCGGTTCGCCGAGAACCCGGAACCGCTCGGCGATTCGCTCGACGAGCGCCTCCGGGAGTGGATGCGGGAGGGTCGCGCGGATGGAATCGATACTCGTCGTGACGGGCACAGCGAGGAAGATAGCACAACTAGTAAATTGTGTTGTAGTGTAGTTGTATGCTGTTTACCGCTAAGGCCATCAGGACGAGTGGGCTTCGTTTTCAGGTCGACGTCAACCGTCGTCACACGATCGCCACCGACGAGCCTCTTTCGCTGGGCGGCACCGACCAGGGCCCCGCCCCGCACGAGCTGCTACCGGCGGCGCTCGCCTCGTGCGTCGCCACAACGGTCGCGCTGTATGCGGAAAAGCACGGCTGGGAAATCGGCGGCCCCACCGTGGAGGTTGCCTACGATCCTGAAAGCACCCCCCGCACGTTCGAAGTCGACCTTCACCTTCCGAGCGGCCTGTCGCCCGACCGACGGCGTCGCCTCGAGCGCGTAGCGGCGGCTTGTCCACTGCGTCGCGCGTTGCAGGCAGGGTTCGCCTTCAGCGAGAAATCCAGCCACGTCCGTCCGGGCGTCGAAGCCGCTTAGGCAGTGACTGGAGCTCGGATCGACGCCTTCTAGGGGTAGAGCTGGTCCCCCGTCTCGCGATCTACGACCGAGATCGCGCCGGCGGGACACGCCTCCGCTACCTCCAACAGAAGCTCAGGCTCGCCCTCTCCGATCACCTTCGCGACATCGTCGACGCGGAAGACGTGCGGGGCCAGCTCGGCGCAGTCACCGTGGGCCAGGCATGCCGACTCGTCGATCACGGGTATGCATTTCACGTTCGATTCCTCCTTGACTTGGATTTTCAGGCGGCCTCGAGCTCAACTGGGGTTTGTTCGGCACGCGGACGTTCGCCCACCATGAGCAGTCGGCGGGCACCGGCTAGGGCGCGCGGCCTGCCGACCAGCAGGACCGCGACGGGAGCAGAACCGCGCGACCAGGTCACCGCGAAGTCGCGGGTTTCCAGGTCGCCGTCGATCTCCACTCGATCGCCGGCCTCCGGATGGCCGAGGAATTGGATACGGACCCCGTACTGGTCGCTCCAGAAGCCCGTCGGAGCGGCGGCCGCGGGTGGCAGGCCGAGCATCGCCCTGGCAGCAGCGGCACCCTGGCGGGCAGCCGCCTCCCAATGCTCGCTGCGCACGTGAACGCCGAGCTGCGGACAGAATGGGCGTGCGGCGTCGCCGGCGGCGTACACCCCGGCCAGGCTCGAGCGCCCCTCCGAGTCGACGGGAATACCCTCAGCCGCAAGCCCGCTGCCTCGCGCCCAATCGAGGGCCGGGGACACCCCGATGCCGATCACGACCGCATCGCAGGAGATCCGCCTGTCCCCGCTGAGGACGATCTCCTCAACGGAGTCGTTTCCCAGGAACCGCTCCACCGTCGCTCCCAGGACGACCTCCACGCCTTGAGAGGCGTGGAGGTCGGCGAACCAGCGTCCCAGTCCGCTGCCCAGGACCCGCGCCAGCGGAGCGGGCAAAGCCTCGATCATGGTCACGGTCGCACCCGCCTCCCGCGCGCTCGCAGCCACCTCCTGGCCGATGAACCCGGCACCGATCACAGCCAGGGCGCATCCCTCGCGAATCCGCTCGCGAAGCGCGGATGCGTCGACGACATCCCTCAGGTAGTGGACGTTTTCGAATCCCTCGGCCGAGGACAGCCGCCGCGGCGCGCTGCCGGTGGCGATCAGGAGGCGCTCGTAGGTGAGCACTCCGCCGCCGGCCAGCCGAAGCTCGCGACGAGCCGGCTCGAGGCCGCTCGCTCGCTCGCCGAGGAGCAGATCCACCTCCATGTCGCGGTACCACTCAGGGGACCGAAACGGCAGCGCGGCTTCGCGGCTCTTGCCGAGCAGGAAATCCTTCGAAAGCGGAGGTCGGTCGTAGGGGCGCAGGGGCTCCTCGCAGACCATCCGGATGGGACCCTCGTGCCCGCCGGAGCGAAGCGCCTCGCAGCAGCGCTGCGCCGCCAAACCCCCGCCCGCGATCACCACGCCAGCCGAGGAGGTTGCGTTTCGCGGCAAACCTCCTCGACTCGCCGTGGTGAACATATGTGATCGCTCAGTCGCCACCCTCATGCTCGCCGCCGTCCGCCGAGTCGTGCTCGGATCCGTCGTCTCCCCCGGCGCCGCCGCCTGCCGGCGACGTCCTCGAGCTGACCGGCTCGGGGGCCGGAACGGAGACGGCCGGTTGGGCCGGTGCCGCCACCACCGTGGTGGGAGCGGCCGCGGACCCCGCGCTCGGCGTCGCCTGCGACGACCCCGCTCCTGAGGCCGGGGGCAGCTTCACCGGCACGCGCTTGACTCGCTTCCGATGTATGACCACCGGTCGGGCCTTGTCGGCCGCCGCGTTTGTGGCGACGGCCGGCTCGCCCTCGTTCCTGAGGGCGATCCCGGCCCCGGCGAGGCCACCGATGGCGATTGCGGTGGTGGCGGCCGCGACCTTTATTCGTGTGGTGCTTTCCATGCGGCCCATGTTCCACCGGGAGTCCGAGCCAGGGCTAAGAGAGGCGTGAGAGCCCTCTTATGCGTAAGGACGCGCGCCACGCCAGCGCATGGCTACAGCGACTGGGAGGCGACCGAAGGCTCAGAGGGAGCGCCGCGACTAGCGAGTGGTTGCCCGTCTCCGGCCGTCCGGGAAGAATGGCCCGGAGCGTTTCGGCGCCGCGTGGCGGGCAGGAACCGATGGGTGGCAAGGAACACGATCGGTACTGCCGTGGCGCCGACGATTGCCAGTAGCCATGGCGATCGGGCATCGGTTCCGGAGCCAAGCGTGTGGGCCACCGCAAGCGCATAGACGAGCAGCGTCCATCGATGCATCCAGCGCCAGGTGCGCGTCCCGATCCAGCGCCGCAGGTAGAAGCTGAGCCCGAGGATGGCCGCCAGCCAGCCGCCGATGATCCCAAGCCCCGTCCACAGCGGCTTGGCGGCGATCACGAACGGAACCGCGATTCCCGCAAGTCCGGGCCGAAGGTAGCTGTCGCCCAGCAGCAGAAGCCCGTGCGTCGTGATCGCCAGCAAGCCCGATAGGGCCAGCGCCTCGTGGTAGACCTTGAGGCGCGCGGGCAGGCCCGGCCGTCTCGAGATGCGGCCCGCCATCGCCAGCCCCAGGATCACCGACAAGGCCACCAGGACCAGGGCCACCACGCCCGCCGCGCGGCTCGCGAGCCAGAAGAAGTGCTGAGCCGGGTCCGTGTAGGAGCCGGCGCTCACGCTGCGGTCTCCAGCGCTTGGTGCGGGACCACGAGCTCGCGCAGAGGGCCGATTACCTCGACCGTCCCGTCGTCGAGGACCAGCGCGCCGCCGGTGCCCGCGAGGACCTCGCGTCCACCGTCAGGACCGCGAAGGAAGGCGGCCTTTGACAGCGTCTCGGCGCCCAGCGCCGTCTGCGCAACGGCGGTCGCCTGGATGACCCCCGTCCAGGCCGGTGCGCCGCTCGAGGGATCCAAGAGGTGGTGCGCGAACCCGCGATCGCTGCGCCACAGCCTCGTAGCCACCCCGCTGGTCGCGACCGCGCCGGCGGCAAGCGAAAAGCCGATCGGGGGGCCGCCCAGGGGATGCTCGATCTCGACCAGGCGCGGCACGGGCCGCTCCCCCCCGATTCGAAGGTCCCCGCCGGCGTCCACGACGTGGAGCTCGTGGCCGGCGAGCCGAGCGGATGCCAAGTCTGCTGCCAAGCCCTTTCCGATCCCACCCGTGTCGATGCGAACTCCGGGGGGGCGACTCACGGTTCGCGCCTCAACGTCCACGTTGATCTCCGGCCACCGTGACCGAGGGTTCGGGCCTGCCGGGCGGCGCGAAGGGGCCGCGGCGATGGCCTCGGCGATCGGCGCCGGTCGCCGACCGGCCCGCGACCGGGCATAGCCCGCTCGCTCGAGCTCCCCTACCAGCGTCGGGTCGACGAGTCCCCGGGTCCGCCGGGCGGCCCACACGCCTGCCCGCACCGCTATCGCGAGCAAGGTGGAGACCCGCCGCCGGGGACTCGGATCGGCGTTCAGGGCGCAGAGCTCGCTTTCCGCGGCGAACCGCGTCAGCTCGCGGTGGACGACCCGCAGGAAGGTTTCCACCTCAACCGCCGCAATCTGCGCCGGCGGGAGGGATTCGTCCACGGGCGGGCCGACGAGCAGCCGAACCTCCGAGCCGAACAGCTCGAACCGTCGCTCCTGTTCCTGGTAGCTCACAGCCGTCAGGATGTGGTCGTTTGCACTGGGGCGGGAGCCGGCGCCGGGGCGGGAGCCGGGGCTGGAGCGGACGCGGAGGGAGCCGGGGCGCTCGGCGCCGACGGCGCGACGGGAGCGGACCCCGCGGTGGTCCCGGCCGCGGGTGGCGGGGCCACCGGGACGTGCTTCACGACCACGGTGCTCTTGATGATCCGCCGCGGCCGCGACTGGGCCGCGGTGGTAACGGTTGCCGCCTTCGGGCCCAGGGCCGGGTCGTTGCCAGCGGTCATCTGGATCGACAGAGCGGCCCAGATCACGACCGCGGCTGCGAGCGAAAGGACCGTGATCCACGCGGTGATGGAGCGCACCGAGGGCGGCCGCTTCACCGTTCGCCTGTTGCGCACGGTGGCGCCATCGAGCTCAGTCAAGGAACGCCTCCGATTCCGGCCTGCGCTCAACGCGCCGGCCCACCGGCTTCGCGCCCGGACGCGGGGTGCCAATCGAAGGCGAAACCCGGCTGGTGGCGGTGCGGGGGGACAGGGTCCCGTGGGCCGCGGTGCTCACAGGGGCGGGTGCGGGCGCCGTAGAGGCGATCGCGCTCGACTGGGCGCCGGGCGGAGGCACGGCACCTTGCCCGTGCCGCATGGCGACCCCGGTTCCAGCCAGGCCGCCGATGAAGACGGTGGTGACCGCCGCCGCGATCCGGATCCGCGTTGCGTCCTTCATGGCCGTAATGGTCGGGGGGAGCGATCAGCCGCAGCTAAGGCATCCGTGAGAGTCCTCTTAGGTTTTTCAGGTTCACGGCCGGGTGCACCTAGCATCGGATGGGCCGATGCGCATCCTGGTGGTGGAAGACGAGCGTGGGATCGCGGACCTCGTCCGCCATGGCCTCGAGTCCGAGGGATACGCGGTGACCTGCGTGCACGATGGGGACGCGGGCGAGCTTCAGGCACTGGCGAACGACTTCGACCTGGTGGTCCTGGACGTGCGCCTGCCGAAAAAGAGCGGCTTCGAGGTGCTGTCCGCGATCCGAGCCCGCAAGCCTGAGCTTCCGGTGGTCATGCTCACCGCCCTGGGCGAAACCGAGGACAAGGTGGAGGGCCTGGACCGCGGGGCCGATGACTACCTGGCGAAGCCGTTCGCTTTCGAGGAGCTGGTGGCGCGGATTCGCGCCCAGTTGCGCCGGCCCGCGCAGCGCGATCCCACCGTCCTGAGCGCCGCCGGGATCGAGCTCGACCTGCGAACCCGCCGGGTGACGCGTGACGGTGCCGAGGTCAGGCTGACGGCGAGGGAGTTCGAGCTTCTCGCGTACCTGATCCGCCACGCCAACCAGGTCGTGTCTCGCACCCAGATCCTGAGCGCGGTCTGGGGCTACGACTTCGATCCCGGCACGAACGTGGTCGAGGTCTACATCGGCTACCTCCGAAAGAAGCTCAGCGCCGGGGACGGCGCCGCCCCGATCGAGACCGTGCGCTCGGTCGGTTATCGCTTGGTCACCTCGGCAACGTGACGAGCGGCGCGCCATGAGACGTCTGCTCCGACACCTGTTCCCTGCGAGCCTGCGGGGCCGGCTGATCGTCGCGATCACGCTGATCACGGCCCTTCTGCTGGGGCTGACCTTCTTTGGCCTCGACCGGGGAACCGAAGCCGATCTGCAGCACCGCATCGACGACAGCCTGCGGCAGGACTATGCCGAGTTCGAAAACTCGACCTCGGGAGAGGTCAGCTCGCCGGCGCAGCTCGAGCGGGCGGCGAAGCGGTTCATTCGCAGCCAGGGCTACCACCCAGCGTCGAGGATCTTCGTGATCGAGGTGGCCGGCAAACGCGAGGTCACCAATCAGGGAGATGTGGTGCGACACGAGGTCGAGCGCGACAGCGACGAGCCGAACGACCACGGCGCAGAGGGCCGGCCGACGCTGCTGGACGCGCCGCTGGGATTGGTGACGGTGACGACCGACGAGACTGGCCGGCTGCGGCTCTACAGCCATGGGATCGAGGGAGGGGGCCGGCGACTGGGCACGTTTCGGGCGGCGGAACCCCTCGCATCGGTGGAGGGCGCGCGCTCCGGCCTGCGGAGCACGTTCCTGCTCGTCGGCGGGCTTGCCCTGCTGCTCGCGGTCGGCGCGGCGGCCTGGGTGGCCACCCTCGTCACCCGCCCGCTTCGGCGCATGGCGCGAACCGCTTCGGCGATCGACGCCGGCGACCTCGGACAACGGATCGAGCACGGGCACGGGTCCAGTGAGGTGACGCTCGTCGCTGACTCGTTCAACCACATGCTCGATCGCCTGGAGAATGCGTTCAGCCGCCAACGAGAGTTCGTCGCCGATGCCTCCCACGAGCTCCGTACTCCCTTGACGGTGCTCCGGGGCGAGATCGAGCTGCTCGGGCGCGGTTCCGGCCCGGATCACGCCCTGAGGGAGCGATCCGATCAGTTGCTGCGCGAGATCCGGCGCATGGAGCGCCTGGTGGACGACATGCTCACCCTGGCCGGTGCCGAGTCGGGCGCCCTGGTTCGGCCCCGGAGCATCGACCTCGACGAGTTCTTCGCGGACCTGCGACGCGATCTGCCGCTCCTGGGTCCTCGCGAATATCGCGTCGAGGCGTCCGACGGGACGCTGCGGGCCGACCCCGACCGACTCGCCCAGGTGCTTCGCAACCTGGTCCGAAACGCCGTCGCACACACCGGACCGGACGGGACGATCACCGTCGCAACTCATGCAGACGAAGGCCGGATCGAGTTCGCGGTGGCGGATACCGGGACCGGCATCCCCCCGGAGCAGCTGGAGAGGTTGTTCGACCGCTTCTACCGAACCGACTCCGGCCGGGCCAGGGACTCCGGCGGCAGCGGGCTCGGTCTCGCGATCGCGCGGGCGATCATCGAGGCCCACGGTGGACGAATCTGGGCCGAGTCCCGGCCCGGCAAGGGAGCGACGATCCGGTTCACCCTGCCCGGTTACACCTCCGCGCCAGGCGGC
>JBIOZP010000054.1:0-5579 GCA_044871225.1 Solirubrobacterales bacterium | reverse complement strand
GAGACCAAAGCGAGATACGCCTTCGTGTACGGAGACTTCCGGCGCCTTCACCGCAGCGGCCTGATCGCCTGTCAGTACCGGGCCGCCGAATGGCGCCACAAGGAGATCGAGCTCGCCGCCCACGAGCTCCTCCAGCTCCTCGACCGAACCGCCGCCTAGCGGCGGCAAATCGAGTGAGGGATTGAGCACGCATAGGTGCTCAATCACGCACTCGACCGCGGGACGGGATCGCCGGGGTCTTCGGTTCGGAGAGCGCCGTTTCGGCTATCGGCTAGCCGCCGCCGTAGACGACGACCAGGTCGGTCGCGACCCCGGCCATGAAGCCGGCCGAGAGGAACCACAGGCCGAGCTCGCGATGGCCGTAGCGGCGCATCGCGTTCCACACCTCGCCGATGACGTACAGGATGGCGCCCCCGGCCAGGCCGTAGAAGCTGAGCTCCAGGGGCTCCGAGGCGACGTTGTAGCCCACGATCGCGCCCAGGAAAACGGGGCCACCCCCGATCAGCCCCGCCACCCCGAGCCAGGTCCAGGACGGGCGAACGGTGCCGAGGGGCCCGATGATCCCGAACCCCTCGGTCGCGTTGTGAAGCGCGAAGCCGACGATGAGCACGGTCGCCAGCGCGATCTCGCCCGTGCTGGCCGAGACGCCGATCGCGAGACCTTCGGCGAAGTTGTGCAGCCCGATCGCGGCCGCGATCGTCATGCCCATCTGCAGAGCCCGGCGGCGGCTGCTGGCCGCCTCGGCCTCCAAGCGCTCGGCGTCCTCGACCGTCAGCGCGTCCACCGCGCCGCCCGCGATCGGGGGGTGGGTGGGCCCCTTGGGGCGCATCCAGCGCTCGAGGGTCGCCAATCCGGCAGTGCCGGCCGCGAACCCCGCCCCGAGGAGCGCCAGGAGCCCGAGTCCCTCGCCGATGCCCTGTTCGCCTTCCTTGAAGGCCTCGACCGGCTCCTCCACGATCTCCAGCGCGTGCTCGAAGACGTCCACGAACAGGAACGCGAGCACGCCGACGGCGAACATCGCCACGGCGACGCGCATCCGGGTGCCCATGATCTCGAGTCGCCCGAAGGGAAGGCCCAGGTAGATCGTGAACCCGGCCAGGGCCCCCAGGAGGACGGTCTCAGCGAACGACAACTCGAGCTCTCCTGCGAGGAAGCGGGCGGGGATGGATCACGGGCACCGGCACTTAGGGGACCCTAACACGTCGGGGCCCGAAGATACGGCCCGCGCGAGCGCCGCGACTCGAGGCCGGGTCAGCCGCCGCCGTTGGTGGCGACGAACAGCACCGGCGCCGCCACGGCCAGGACGCAGATCAAGGCGAAGTAGGCCCACCCGAGGCCCCCCGCGAGGCGGCCGTTCGAGTACTTGCCCATGACCTCGCGGTCGCGGGCCACCAGCAGCACCGGGAGGTAGGTCAGCGGCAGCACCGGAGCCGAGAAGACGACGGCGTACTCGGTCAACGCCACCGGGTCGACGCCGGTCTGGACGACGGCGAACCCGATCAGCGCGAACACCGCCAGGGAGAGGTCGAATCTCGGCTCGCGCCTCAGTCCGGTCTTCTTTCCCCAGCGCCAGCCCTGGTGCTGCGCCAGGTTGTAGGCGGCCGAGAACGCCGTGTCGATCGTCGCCCCGCCGATCGCGAAGAACATGCCGAGCAGCGCGAGCACCAAGCCGAGCTCCCCGTAGGGGACCTGCGCCACCAGCGCGACCGTTCCCAGGCTCCCGGCCGATACCCCCGCCGGCAGCAGGACCTGAGCCGAGGCGACGAGGATGCCCACCGCCAGTATCCCCCCGAGCGCGAAGCCCACGATCGCGTTGAGGCGGTTCACAGTCATGTCCTTCTCCGTCCAGCCCTCCTCTATCCCTCCGCTCGAATAGAAGTAGATCTCGTAGGGCATCAAGGCGGCCGCGGCGAGGCCGACCACGAAGTACCAGTAGACCGCCGACGACTGGCTCTCGGGAACGAGCCCGCGACCGACGTCCCCCCAGGTCGGGTCGAGCTTGATCGCGGCGGCCACGAAGACCAGCAGGGCCAGGCCGCAGTAGCCGAACAGCCGCTCGATGCCCGAGAAGGGGAGCAGGACCGCGGCGGCCGCCATCAGGATCAGCCCGACGAGGACGAAGAAGCCCACGCTGACGTCGAACAGGTAGTTGAGCACGAACCCGAGGCCGCCGAGCTCGGCGCCCAGGGTCAGAACGGTAAGGACCAGCGAGCACACGAGGGTGAAGGTGGAGAGCCGGGTCCCGTATCGCTCTCGCACCAGCTCGAAGTTCGGCTTCTTGGCGACGGCGGCGATCCGCCCGCTCATCTCGGCGAAGACGATGATCCCCAGCACACCAACCGGAACCGCCCACATGGCCGAGTAGCCCAGCGTGGCGCCGGCCTGGGCGTTGAAGACGATGTCGCCGATGTCGACGAACCCGCCGATCGCGGCGATCACCCCGAGGGCGATCTTGAACACCACTTTCACAGGGAGTCCTGAAGCCTCTCGCCGCGGGATGCGAGCCGGCCGAGCTCGTGCTCGGCTCGTTCCGCGATCGCCGGCTCGGTCGGCGAAGTCTGCAGGTCGCCGAGCGCGTTGGAGATCCGCCCCGAGAGCGCCACCGCCGCCCGCTTGTCCGCGGCGAGCGCCGCGGTGGAGCTCGCGTCGTTCAGCTTCTCACCCTCGTGGTCGGTTAGCTCGGTGAGCTCCCGGGCGCGCACCCGCACGAAGGTCGCCTTGGTCCTGTCCTCGGCGACCCCCTGGGCGAGGAGCCGTCCCTCGGAGGCGCTCGAGATCAAGGTGTCGATGCTGCGGCTCAGCTCGTCGGGCTTGATGTCCCCTCCGCACCCGCCGCAGGGAATCGCGACCGCAACGAGGGCGAGCAGCGCCAATGGAGCCGTCCGGCCGGCGCCCGACCACCGCCGTCGGGCCCCCAGGGCGCGGAGGCTCCAAGCGCGGCCTTCCCTCGTCAAAGCTCCCCTGCCCATCGTCGGGAATCGGTGCCCACGGCCTCGGAAGTCTGTTACCCGATCCGGACGCGCCAACCCTCGATTCGGCCGTCGCCTGCGGCCCGAAACGGATAGGCTTTCGCCGGAGCCTTGGGGTTCGGGAGGAGAAAGAAGTGATGAAGAGGGGTGCGGCCGGCGTGAAGCGGGGATGGGCTGGAGCGGCCCGAAGGGCAGCGCTGATCGCTGCGCTGGGACTGCTCGCCGTGCCCTCCGGCGCGCTGGCGCACCCCGAGCGCCCCTCTTACTGGCCCGATCCGAACCCCGACACGGCGGTGACTCCGGCGGCGGGAGGCAAGGTGCCGAGCGCGCGCTCCCTCGATTCCGCGGTGACGGGCGAGGGCCCCGGCGACGTGAGAGTCGTTTGCCAGGGGAACAACGGGAGCATCTCGATGGACAGGCTGCGCGACGCGCTGGCGGTGGCCAAGCGCGGCTTTCGTCTTCGTCCCAGCGAGCCCGTGACGGTTTACGACAACCAGCGGGCGAACCACCTGCTCAGCACCAACCAGGCCCTGGCCAACAGGTGCAGGTACCACTCGGTGCAGGCCGCGGTCAACGCGTCCGGCAACAACGACCGGGTCGTGATCATGCCCGGCCGCTATACCGAGCCCGCCTCCCGGGCGGCTCCGACCAACGACCCCCGTTGCGCCCCGAGCCTGTACCAGACGCAGTCCAACGGCCAGTCGGCTCCGAGCTTCGAGTACCAGGCGACCTGCCCCAACGACCAGAACCTGATCTACGTCCAGGGGCGCGAGGTCGCCGGGCCTCCACCCGATCCGCCGCTGGACAACCGCCAGGGGATCCCGGCCTCGGAGCTGGGCCCGTGCCTGCGCTGCAACTTCCAGATCGAGGGCTCCGGGCCACGGCCCGAGGACGTGATCCTCGACGCGGGCAAGAACTACATCAATCCGCTCAATCCCGGCGCCAAGCCTGGCGCGGCCCAGGGGCGGTGCACCAACCCGGACAACTGCTACACGAAGCACGTCGTCCTGCGGGCCGACCGCGCGGACGGGTTCGTGGCCAAGAACCTGCTCACCCGTGGCGGCCGCGAGTTCGGCATCTACACCGAGGAGATCGACGGCTACCGGCTCGACAGGACCAAGTTCTTCTGGAACGCCGACTACGGCCAGCTTTCATTCACCTCCGATCACGGGGTGATCCAGAATTGCGAGGGGTTCGGCTCGGGTGATTCTGTCGTCTATCCGGGCGCCGCCCCGGAGACGGGGTCGCAGGCGGACACCTCGTTCTATCCCGACGCCCCCAGGTACAACACCACGGTCACGAAGTGCGACCTCCACGGCTCCGCCCTCGGCTACTCCGGCTCGATGGGGAACGCCGTGCGGATCACCGACAACGACATCTACGGCAACGTGACCGGGATCGCCAGCGACACGCTGTCGTC
Organism: Solirubrobacterales bacterium; assembly: GCA_044871225.1. Lineage (GTDB taxonomy): Bacteria > Actinomycetota > Thermoleophilia > Solirubrobacterales > 70-9 > AC-56. The sequence goes on along the minus strand of JBIOZP010000054.1, from coordinate 1,190 downwards.
CGGCGGTCATCCCGGCTTCCCGGCCGACTCCTCGCTGATCGACCACAACTTGATCTACTCGAACAACCTCGACCTGTACGTGGATCGGCCGCCGGTCGAGCCGTTGGTGCCCGTGCCGCTCGGCACCGGGATCATCTATCCGGGCATGAACGACGCCCGTGTCCATCACAACCACATCTTCGACAACTGGCGGTTCGGGACGATGCTGTTCGCGGTTCCCGATGCGCTGACGTCGGCGGGCGGGGCCGAGGGCAACGTGAACCCGGGGATCTCGTGTCCGGGGGCACCTGCCAACGGCATCTCGACGTCGTGCGGAAATCAGTTCTTCGCCAACTCGATGGGCAGACCGCCGGCCGGGTTCAAGTTCCCGGCGGCGCTCGACGCGTTCGGCGCCGACCATTCCACAGGCCCGGGCCCCAAGCCCAACGGGACCGACTTCTGGTGGGACGAGTTCTCGGGCAACACGAAGGACTGCTGGTTCAACAACACCGGCTACGACGGGACTGCGGGCAGCGTCACCGGGCCCGGGAAGGGCTCGCCGCCCTCCGTCCTGCCCTCCAACTGTTCGACGAGCGTTGGCGGAGGCGATCCCGCGAAGACTCAGTACCTGATCGAGTGCTCGAACGGCCCGGACAACGACACCGGGCCCACCGATTGCGACTGGTGGCGTCCCGCCCCGAAGCCACAGACGGCGGCCGCCGTGCAAGCCGGGACGGAGCAGGCGACTGCATACCGCCGCTTCACGCGGACCAAAGAGGCGCACGCCCTGCTCGATCGGATGAAGGACCTGGCCGCAGTTGACGGCCATCCGTAGGTCGCCGGCGAGCCTCCTCGCGTTGGGTGTGCTGGCCGCCGCGGTGGCCGGTTGCGGCGATGCCGCCGGCGAGAGCTCAGACGCGCAGCCCGTGGGCGAGCAGGTCGGCGGCTCGGTGGCAGCACTTGCCCAGTGCCGAGACTGGAACGCCGGGACCGAAGCGGAGAAGCAGGCGACGATCGCCGACATCCGGAGCTCGCTCACACCGCAGAGCCAGGAGGAGTCGGGTACCTCGCTGTCCGACGAGCGGGCCTATCGAGTGTTCGAGCACTGGTGCTCCCAGGACTTCGCCCAGGGGTTCAAGCTCTACAAGGTCTACGCGCGGGCGGCGGCGTTCGCGCCTCTGGAGCCGTAGGCCGAGCCGTTTTCGCCCGCC
>JBIOZP010000053.1:0-42464 GCA_044871225.1 Solirubrobacterales bacterium | reverse complement strand
AGCGGGGATCCAGGATGGTGGTGTCCTCGTGCACCAGGACGAGCGCCTCGATCCGCGGATCCTCACGCGCTCGATCGAGGATCTCGTTGTAGGCGCTGAACAGGGAGTCGCTTCCCCGCACCTCGTATAGGGGCGCCGATGGCTGCCGGGCGCGTTGGATGCCGACCAGGGCGCAGCGCTCGAATCGCCGCGGGTCGCTGATCGCGCAACCGTAGGCGATCAATGCCGCAGGGCCGCGATCCGGTGGCGCAGCGATCGGGCTCGTCGCGCCTGCAGCTTTCCGAGCCGCTCGCGAAGCTCGCGAATTCGCTGCTGGCTTTCGGCCAGCCGGGCCCCCTGCGCGTCGAGCTCCGCTTCCAGGCGGCTTGCGTCGGCCTCGCGACTGGCGCGCTCGCGCTGGAGCTCGCCCCGGAGCCGGCGCTCGTGCTCGGCGAGCCTGGCCACGGTGCGCCGAAGCTCCTCCATCTCCGCCCCCGGCGACCCCTGCGGAGGGCCGGCGGAGGAGCTCACTCGCTGTGGCGCTCGATGCGCGGGATCGGCGGGCGCCCGTTGCGATTCAGCTTGTCGAGGACCCGCTTGCCCGCCGGCCGCAGGGCGGTCGGTGTCACCGCCCGCAGGGCGCTTCGCCAGCGTGGGCCCCCCGGCCGCTCGCCCTCCTGCATCCGGGCCATGATCTCCAGGAGCTTCTTCTCGCGCTGCTCTAGGTTCGTCAGCCGCTGGCGCATCCGGGCGTTCATCTCGGCATCCGTCTCGGGCATCCTCGACGAGACCTCTCGAGCCAGCGTGTCGTGGATGAAGAACCGCCCGTCGGCCCGGTTGATGCCACCCATCGTGTAGGCCGCGACTACGAACGCGTTCCGGTAGGCCTCGTCGCGGACTTCCCGCAGCTCCTCCGAGACGTCGTCGGCCGCGTAGATCTTGTCGAGCAGCCTGGTCTGCTCCTGCGCCGCTTCGAGGCCCGGCGCGTAGTTCGCCGAGCCGGGATGGTTTCGCCAGCAGGCGAGTGGCTCGGGAAGCAGGATGAAGTGGCCGACGGAGTAGGCGCGCACGCACCAGTCGAAGTCCGCCAGGTAGATGAAGCTCGGGTCCCAGCCGCCGATCCGCTCGATCACCCGGCGGCGGAAGATCGCACCCACGTTGACGATGCAGTTGTGCAGCCTGACCGCCTCCGCCGCCGTGTACTCCGGCGGGACCATGTCGGCCATGGCCTCGCCCTCGTCTCCCTTGATGATGCGGTAGCCGGGATAGACGAGCGCCGCCTCGGGGTCGTCCACGAGCGCGGCGGCGAGCTTCGTGATCGCGCCCGGCAGGAAGACGTCGTCGGAGTTGAGGTAGCCGATCAGCTCCCCGCGAGCCATCTCGAACCCACGGTTCAGGGTCCGCGCCTGGCCCATGTTCTCGTGTCGCTCCCATCGCAGCCGTTCGGGGTGGTCGGCCGCGAAGCGCTCGAGCACCTGGGGCGTGTGGTCGGTGGAGCCGTCGTCGAGGGCGAGCACCTCCAGGTGCGGGTAGTCCTGCCCGAGGATGCTGTCGAGCGTCTCCTCCAGCAGGCCGCCGGCGCGGTTGTACGCCGGGACGATGATCGTGACCAGCGGCTGCTCCCTGGGTTCCGCTGCCTGGCTTCCCCCGTGACCCCCCGAATCACTCATACAGGAGGGAAATGCTAGCGAGTGTCAATTCGACGGCGACACTGCCGCCGGCTGCGAGCGGCGGCCCGTTCCGGTTCCCAGGACGATCCGCGCCGCGATCGGGCTGACCGAATCGACCATGTACTCCGGCGGCGGGGTCCAGGCCGGCTCGCGGGCCAGCGCCGCGTGAACGCACCGCCGGATCCCGTCCGGCTCGATGCCGCCGATCATGTTGCTCCCGCATTCCACCGTCTCGGGGCGCTCGGTCGTGTCTCGCACCGTCACCGCGGGAACGCCGAGGATGCAGCACTCCTCCTGCACCGTCCCGCTGTCGGTGAGCATGCAGTGCGCGTGGCGCTCGAGCTTTACGAAGTCGAGGAAGCCCAGCGGGGGACTTGCCATGATCCCCTGGCCGTCGAGCCTGACCCCGAACGACTCGAGCTTGGCTTTGGTGCGCGGATGCACGCTGCACACCAACGGCATCTCGAGCTCGCGCGCGATCGCTGTGACGCCCTTGACCAGAGAGCTGAGGCGCTCGGCGATGTCGACGGTCTCCTGCCGGTGCGCCGTCAGCACCATGTACCCGCGCGCGTCCAGCCCCAGGCGCTCGAGGACGTCGGAGCGGTCGATCGCCTCCGAGTGGCGGTCCATGACCTCCTTGATCGGGTTTCCGGTGACGTAAATGGACGCCGAGTCGATGCCCTCGGCGAGCAGGTTGGCGCGGCTTCGCTCCGTGTAGGGCATGAGAACGTCGCTGGAGTGGTCGATGACGCGGCGGTTGACCTCCTCCGGAACGCGGTCGTCGAAGCACCTGTTTCCGGCCTCCATGTGGAAGACCGGGATCCCGAGCCGCTTGGCGACCACCGCCGACAGCCCGCTGTCGGTATCGCCCAGGACCAGGAGGCGGTCGGGCCGCTCCTCGCCCAGGACGTCCCCCATCCTCGAGATAACACCCGCGACCCGTGCGGCGAAGGTGGGGCCCTCCACCCCGAGGTAGCGATCCGGGGCCCGCACGCCGAGCTCCTCGAAGAAGACGTCGCTGAGCGCCGGGTCGGAGTTCTGGCCGGTGTGCACCAGGACGTGATCGCAGAGCTCGTCGAGCAGCTCGATCAGCGGGCCGAGACGGATGATCTCCGGCCGGGTCCCGAGGACCGTGAGGACCTTCACGCCGCGAAGACGGGCGCGTCGTCCAGCATCAAGCGGTTCTCGCGAAGGAGCTCGACCACGGCCTCGCGATCGAGCGGGTTGCTGGACGAGCTGTACTCCCGCTCTCCGAACGGCTCGGCCTCGATCTGCTCGGAACGCAGCTCGGGGAGCAGGGGAAGGATGACCAGGTTGGCGTCGTCGCGGTGGAAGGTGCGCGGCGCCTCCTCCTCGGAGACGAGGATCTCGTGGATCTTCTCGCCCGGCCGGATTCCCAGCCACTCGATGTCGATCTCCAGGTCGCCGATCAGGGCCTCGGCGATGTCGGTGACCAGCGCCGACGGCAGAACCGGGATGTAGGTCTCGCCGGGCCTGCCCTCGCGCAGCGCGTCGAAGACCGTGTTGACGGCGCGGTCGAGGCTGAGCAGGAACCGCGTCATGTCGGGGGTCGTGATCGTGATCGGCCCTCCGTTGCGGATCTGATCGTGGAAGAGCGGGATCACCGACCCCCGCGAGGCGAGCACGTTCCCGTAGCGGGCGGCGAGGAACCGGGTGCCGGGGCACTCGAGGTTCCCGCGAGCCAGGATGCGCTCCTGCACGGCCTTCGTCATCCCCATCACGTTCACCGGCTTGACCGCCTTGTCGGTGGAGACGCCGATCACGGTCTCGACGGGCAGCTCGTGGTCGCGGATCGCCCGGACCACGTTCTCGGCGCCGACGACGTTCGTCTTCACCGCCTCGAACGGGTTGTACTCGCACACGGGGACCTGCTTCATCGCCGCTGCGTGGAAGACGACATCGGTTCCGCGAAGCAGCGAGACCACCGAGCTCTGGTCACGGATGTCGCCGACCTGGAACTTGAGCCGAGCGTGGCGCTCCTCCTCGTACACGATCTCGTCCGTTGCCACCCGGCGATGCTGGAAGTCCAGCCTCATCTGGTGCTGGGTTGCCTCGCTGCGCGAGAAGACCACGACCTCGTCCGGAAGGCCGACCTCGCCCTCCAGGAGCCTTCGGACGATCACCTTCCCGAACGACCCGGTGCCTCCGGTCACCACGACCCGTTTACCGGCGAGCAAGGTTCCTCCTGATGTCGTCATACGGTGTCGCGTCGGCGGCCAATTGATCGACCATTTCCTCCCACCGGCGGGGCTCGCGCCCCGTCTCCCGGCGCAGTCGAGACGAGTCTAAAGAGCGATCGACCTTCACGGCGTCATCACGCGCGACGTCGATGCCGAGGTCGAGCTCGCGGACGAGCAGCGTCAGCAGCTCGAACTTGTCGATCGGCTCGGCCGCCAGGTGCCAAACGCCGTCGAGGCCGGCGTGCTCCTCGAGCACGGCGCCGATCTCCTCGGCCAGCGCGATCGTCGTCAGCCCGCTGAAGATCGCGCGCGAGAACCCCTTGACGGTCCCGCCGCGGTTGGAGATCAGCCACTCCAAGAGGCCCAGCGACGATTGCAGCTCGCGGCCAATCAGGGAGGTGCGCAGGGTCAGGAGTCCCGGCCCCGAGACCTCGCCCAGCAGCTTGGAGCGCCCGTAGACGTCGGTCGCGTCCGGGATGTCGTCCTCGGAGTAGTTGCCGCGGCGCCCGCTGAACACGCAATCGGTGGACACGTGGACCATCCGGGTCGAGGTCTCCTCGCAGAGCTCGGCCACCTCGTGCGGGAACAGCGAATTGGTCCGGATCGCGGGAACCGCCCGCTGTCCGGCCTCCGCCTGCTTCACGGCCCCGACGCAGTTGACGACGACATCGGGCTTCGCCTGCTCGATGGCCGCCCGCACCGTCCCCAGCTGCTCGGCGGCGACGCCTGTGATCAGGTTGGTGGAGGTCAGCAGCTCCGCCACCGGCTCGTCCACCGGCGCGCGAACCGTCCCCCAGCACTCGAACCGCTCGGCCCATTGCAGGCAGAGCCTGTGTCCGAGCGTCCCGGTCGCACCCAGCACCAGGACCCGCATCTCAGCGGACCCCCGCCTCGGATCGGCGGATGCGGCGGACCAGGGGACGCAGCACCTGGCTTGCGCCCTCGTAGGCGAGGCGCGAGAGCGGGCGGCCCTCCAACAGGCCCTTGCGGAGCCCCTGCACCTCGCGCTCCAGCTCGGCGATGCGGCGCTCCTGCACCAGGAGCTGCTGTTGGGCGCTGGCCAGCCTGGCCTCCGAGCTCTCGTCTCCCGCCCTGGAAGACACCTGGCGGGCGTGGTGGTCGAGGATGAAGTAGCGCTCGTCGGCGCCGTTGAACCCCGGGGCCACCACGGTCGCCGCGAGCACGAACGCGTTCCGGTAGGCCTGGTCGCGGACCGCCAGGAGCTCGGGATCGTCCTCGCCGGCGAACAGTGCGTCGAGGATCCGCAGCCGCTCCTCGGCCATCTCGCGGCCCTGCTCGGCGATGGTCAGCGCGCCGCTGTGGCGCCGCCAGCAGGCGAGCGTCTCGTCCACCCGGACGAAGCCACCGGTGCGGCTCAGCCGCAGCCACAGCTCCTCGTCGGCCAGGTAGCGCAGGTCGGTCCGCAGGGGCCCCGCCCGCTCCAGGGCCTCGGCGCGAAACAGCGCCCCCGGACCGACGATCGTGTCCTGGAGCCGCACGGACTCCACCCGCGAGTACTGAGGCGGCGTCATCTCGGCGAACACCTGCCCCGACTCGTCGATCACCTGGTAGCAGGGGTAGGCGAGAACCGCGTCGGGCTTCGCGTTCAGCTCGGCGGCCAGCCGGCTGATGGCGCCGGGAAGCAGGACGTCGTCGGAGTTGAGGTAGCCGACCAAGGTTCCCTCCGCGAGCCCGAAGCCGTGGTTGAGCGCCGACGCCTGGCCCTGGTTCTCCTGCCGCGCCCACCGAAAGCGCTTCGGGTGGCGCTCCGCGAAAGCGGCCAGCGCCTGGGGCGTCTCGTCGGTCGAGCCGTCGTCGATCGCGACGACCTCGAGGTCCGCGTAGTCCTGGAACAGCAAACTGCCGAGCGCCTCGTCCAAGAGTCGCCCGGTGCGGTTGTAGACCGGGACCACGATCGTGACCCGCTTGCCGGCCCCGGCGCCGGCCTCGGATCGCGGCGCTCCCGTGTCCTCAGTTGAGGTCGAGGTCATCCTGGAGGAACCTCTCGTACGGGGAGCCCCGCAAAGCGCCCTCGATCTCGGGCCAATTCTCGATCGTCTGCGACAGCGGGCGCTTTCGCACCCGGTCGAAGTTGGACTGGAGCGAAACCGGCTCGACGCCGAGGAAGCCCTGGACCTCCGGCAGCCCGCGGCCGACGACGAACTCCTCGTAGGTGATCCGGAAGGTGGGCTTGCCGTCCGCGATCTCGTCCAGGTAGCCCTCGTGCTCCTCGGTCTTTCGGAACATGGACATGCACTGCTTGGGGTCGAGGGTCACGGTCGCGTCCCCGTAGTCACCGCTCGTGGACTGCGAGACGCGCGTGCTGGCGAGCAGCCGGCGCGACACGAAGACGGACAGCAGGTTGCGCCTGCTCAGCCGCACGACGCGAATCCCTTCGGGCTCCAGCAGCCGCAGGGCCTCCGGATGCGCCTGGATGGAGCCCATCGGCAGCTTGAACCCCACGGCGGGCTCCGTGACCTCGGCGGAGAGGCTCGCGACGTACTCGATGGGATCGCTGCTCCAGTGGGGAGCGTAGGTCTCGTCCAGGGTGCCGCGCTCGTGGGGAAAGAGCTCCCCGAAGCAGCGGATCTCCGGATGGGAGTCGAGCAGCGAGACCAGATGCGTGGACCCCGTGCGGCCGAGGCACAGGATCACGAAGGTCAGCGGGTTGCCGTTCTCGCTCACGAGACCGCTCGCGCAAGCTCCTCATCGCACGCGCCGAGGGCATATCCGAACCGAAAGTAGTACTCGGCGTCCAGGCGCTCGATCAGCCGTTCGATGTCGAAGCCGGTGTCGATGCCGGCCGCGTCGAGGAGCGCCCGCATCCGTTGCCGCGCCACCCGCCGGCACGTGTCCTGCGCCCACGACTCGAGTCGCTCCCATGTGTCGGCTCCCGGCTCGAAGATTGAGAGGAACTCCGGCGACGCCGCCTCGGCGCCGGGGTCCTCGTTGGGATTCGCTTCCCCGGCCGGCCGTGACAATCGAGCCGCAACGAGACGCCTCACCCTCATCCGCCCCGCCAGCTCCTGGGCGATCGCGCCCGCCTCCGCGCCCGGATCGGGAGCGTCGCGCAGCCTGGCCGAGAACTGATCCGGCAGTGCCGCCGCCTCTTTCTGGAGGCTCTCGAAGCGCCTCAGGGAGAACCCGAGCGCCATCACGCGGACGCTGTTGACCTCGAGCGCGGCGGTGTTGCGGGCGAGGAGGTCGGAAGCCGTTCGCGGTTCCGCGAGGCCGCGGCATGCCCCTCGGATCAGCCTCGCAGTTAGGGGGTCCATGTCCTCGGGGGCCTCGAGGCCTTCACCCACCTTCTCCAGCAAATCGGTGAGATGTCCGTTGCGGGCGCCATCGCTTCCGCGGGGGGCGCCGCCGTTCGTCTCCGAGGCCCGGGGGGGCGCGACCGCCTCCCCGGGGCCCGCGTTGATGCCGAGACGGTGTCCCAGCCTTCGCATGACCCGGCGCGCCGGGGACGGCCGCTGGAGGGCATGATCGGCCAGCAGCTCGCTGACCGTCACCAGCCGGTAGCCCTCACCCGTGAGGCCCTCGATCAGCGCCGGCAGGGCCTCCGCGGCTCGGCTCCAGGGCAGGCCGTCGTGCAGCAGAACGATGGCGCCGGGCACGATGTTGTCGAGGACGTTCCTGGTGATCTCCTCGGCGCTGATCCCCTGCCAGGGCGGAATTCCGTCCTCGGAGTCGACGTTCCAGAGGATCACCTGCATCCCGTCCTCGATTGCGGCTTCGGCGCAGGGGCGGTCGATGGCGCCGAAGGGGGGACGAAAGAGCTTCGGCGGGGCGCCGTTTAGGTGGTCGATCAGGGCGCTGCAAGCTGCGACGTCGTCGCGCTCGGGATACGCGTAGTGCCCGTGGGAGTGGTTGCCGATCTCGTGGCCCTCCCGCTGGATGCGCTTCATCAGCTCCGCGTGCCCGTCCATCTTGTATCCGACGAGGAAGAAGGTGGCGCGGGCGTCATAGCCGCGGAGCGTGTCCAGGACCCGATGGGTCTGGAGGACCGGGCCGTCGTCGAACGTGACGGCGACCATGCGATCGCGCCGGCTGGCGGGGCTGCCGCGCTTGTTGACAAGGCGGCCGAGGTCGGAGTAGTCGCGCCCTTCGCCGAGCCGGCGGATGGCCGACGACACGACGCCGCCCCGAAACTCGCCAGACCCCTCCTCCAGCGCCAGGGCCGGGTTGCCGTCCTCGCCCTCCGGCGCCATGCCGTCCGCTTCGACTTCCGCGGCGTCTGCGGCGTCGTCTGCCGCGTCGTCGCCTCCCAGTGCCTCGTTCCCGGCCGCCGGCTCCTCGGCGACGGGATAGCCGAGCTCCCGGAGCTTTTCGGCCATCAGGCTCTCCAGCGTCGCCGCTTCCTCTTCGGTCATGTTCTCGCGCCAGGCCCCTGGGGTCGCGGAGCGGTAGAACTTCTTCGGGCCCTTCCGCTCGGGAGCGATCGATTCGAAGGCGTTGGACTCCACCGCGCGCTCGAGCCAGCGCGAGCTCCTGCGCAGGCCCAGCCATTCCACCAGCGAGGCGAGGTTCGACGCGGGGTCGGCCAGCAGGTCCTCGTACCGGACCGTCCGCTGGAGCCCGGCTGGGTGGGGCTCCAACGCCTGCTGGATCGAGGCCACGTCACCGATCCAGTTGTGAGCCCGGCGGGCGACGAAGTCCCGGCGCTCCTCCGACGTCTTCCACCCGCTCACGGGCAGCCACGTGCCGGGTTGGTTGGCGGCGGTCTGCGAGTCCACCACGTCGCGTCCGTCGCGGACCAGGAAGATCGCCTTGGAGCGCGGGAACATCGACATGACGAGCGGAGCCGCGTGGGCGCCCGCGACCTCCTTCAGGAGGACCAGGGGAGAGCTCACCTCGTAGCGCTCCGCCGTTCGCTCGACCAGGCGGTGAAACCGGACCAGCATCATGCGACGCAACTCGGGGGCCCAGGCGTCCTCGTACCTGGTCGAGAACAGGTAGTTGGCGCGCTTTCGCAATCCGAGCGCGGCGCTGAACGTGACCGGGTCCAGGTTCTCGTTGTAGTTCGCCGCTCCGACGATCGGCATCAGGTGGTTGGAGACGAATGTGGTGTCCACCGGGATCGCGTCGATTGTGCCCTGCCAGGTTCGGGGCGCCACGAACCCGAGCATGTCCTCGGGGTCCTGGCTCGAGTCGACCAGCTTCAGGGGGTGGGTCAACATCCGCAGGAACCATGTGCTCCCGCTGCGGGCCATGGTCCAGATCCACACCAGCCGCGACTCGAACTCCTGGTCGTCGAAGTGCAGGCCGGCAGTTGGCGAGTATCCCTCTCGTCCCGCTTCCTGTCGCCGATGCCTCATCTGCGACGGACGATCATAGGTCGATGCCTGGGCTCTTGCCGGCGATTGATTCGCCGGCGGCGACCGGATACCCGAGCTGGCGGAGCTTGGCGCCCATGACGCTCTCCAGCACGGCCGCCTCCTCGGAGGTCATGTTCTCGCGCCAGGATCCCGGCTTGGCGGAGCGGAAGAACATGGTCGATCCCTTCTGGTCGGATTCGATGGCCTTGAACGCGTTGGCCTCGACAGCCTCCGCGAGCGACTCCTCCGTCCTTCGCAGCCCTAGCCACTCCGTCAGGCGCTCGAGGCTCGAGGCGGGGTCGGCGAGCAGGTCCTCGTAGCGAACCATCTGCTTGAGGCCGGCCGGATGGGCGTCGAATGCCCGTCCGATCGCGGCCATGTCCCCCGCCCACGTGCGGGCCCGCTCGCGGACGAACTCCAGCCGCTCCTCCGGCGTGGCCCACCCGCCCATCGGCAGCCAACCGCCGGGCTGGTTCGCCGCTGCTTGCGAGTCCACCACGTCCCTGCCGTCGCGGACCAGGAACACCAGCTTCGAGCGCGGGAACATCGACATGACCAGGGGAGCGGCATGGCCGCCGCCGGCCTCCTTGAGCAGAACCAGGGGGGACGCGAGGTCGTAGCGTTCGGCGGCGCGCTCGACCCAGCGGTGAAAGCGGACGAGCAGCATCCGCCGTAGCTCCGGGCGCCACGCGTCCTCGTACTTGGCGGAGAAAAAGTAGTTGGCCCGGTTGGACATCCCCAGGGCCGAGGCGAAGGTCAGAGGAACCAAATCGTCGGAATAGTTCGCCCGGCCGGCCGACGGCAGCAGGTGGTTGGCGACGTACGTCGTCGCGATCGGGATCGCTTCGACCGGCTCTTGCCAGTCCGGGGGGGTGACGAAGCCCTGGATGTTCCCGGTGCCCTCGGTCCACGACTTGAGCGGATGGCTCAGCATGTGCAGGAGCCAGGTGCTCCCGCTGCGGGGCGCAGACCAGATCCAGACCAGGCGGGACTCGAACTCCTCGTCGTCGAAGTGCAGTCCGGCCGTGGGGGAATATCCGCCTCGGGCCGTCTTCTGTCTTCGAAGCTTCATCTGCGGCGGGCGATCATCGGGGCGCGAGCGCCGACTCTCCGGCGGTCGGATAGCCGAGCTTGCGAAGCTTTCCCCCCATGATCTCGTCGAGGGTCGCGGCCTCCTCGTCGCTCATGTTGTCTCGCCAGGCCCCCGGGGTGGCGGAGCGAAAGAACTTCTTCGGGCCTTTCTGCTCGCTGGCGACCGACTCGAACGCGTTCGCCTCGACCGATCGATCAACCCATTGCCTGCTCCGCCTCAGGCCGAGCCAGGCGACCAGAGCCTCCAGGCTCTCGGCGGGAGACCCCAGGAGGTCCTCGTATCGCACCATCCTGCGCAGCTCGGGCTGGTGGCGCTCGTAGGCCCTCTCGATCGAGGCGACGTCCCCGACCCACGTCCGGCCCCGGCGCCGGATGAACTCGTGCCGCTCCTCGGCCGTGGTCCAGCCCTTGACGGGCATCCAGCCTCCCGGCTGGTTCGCGGCCGTCTGCGAGTCCACCACATCGCGGCCGTCGCGAATCAGGAAGACGAGCTTCGACCGGGGGAACATGGACATGACGAAGGGAGCCGCGTGGGCACCAGCGACCTCCTTGAGGAGGACCAAGGGGGAGTCCACGGGATAGCGCTCGGCCGTGCGCTCCACCAGCCGATGGAAGCGGACCAGCATCATCCGGCGCAGCTCGGGGCGCCACGCGTCCTCGTACTTCGGCGAGAAGAAGTAGTTGCCCCGGTTCCGCAGCCCCAGGGCGGAGCTGAAGGTGATCGGCGCCAGGTCGTCCGTGTAGTCCGCCTGACCCGAAAGCGGCATCAGGTGGTTGGAGACGAAAGTGGTGTCCACCGGGATCGCGTCGACTGTGCCCTGCCAGGTTCGCGGCGCCACGAACCCGAGCAGGTCCTCCGAGTCCTGGCTCGAGTCGATCAGCTTCAGCGGGTGGGCGAGCATCCGCAGGAGCCAGGTGCTCCCGCTTCGCGCGGTCGTCCAGATCCAGACGATCCGGGACTCGAACTCCTCGTCGTCGAAGTGAAGACCGCCCGTAGGCGAGTACCCGCTTCGTCCCTGCCGGTGTCGTCGAAGCCTCATCTGCGACGGACGATCATAGGTGCCGACGTGGGGCGCCGGGGCGCGCCGAGCGTCTCGAGTCGCCCCTATTCCTCCGCTGAGTCGTCGCCGGCTCGAAGCCGCTCGAGCTCGGATTCCAGGCGGCTCGCGTACGCGCGCAGCTCGTCGTACTCGGCCTGGTGGCGGTTGCGGGCCACCTGCTCGGGCGTGAGCCCGTTGCCAGCGCCCTCGCCGGGCGGTGAGGCGGCGCCCGCCTCGAGGTCAGGCACGAAGAACCGGTCGAGTCGCGGGGGCCCCGGAGCCCCCGGGGTGCCCTGCGGGCTGAGGCGCCGCAGGTAGCCACCGGCCATGCCGGTCAGCAGCAGCCGCTCGCGCCAGCGGTCCACCTCGAACGGCTGGCCTTCGGCGAGCCACTCCTCCAGCGCGTCGGCCGGCCCGGGCCCCTGGTCGAAGCGGACCGTCCGCCCGATCCAGGTGTCCTCGACCACCAGATAGCAGTTGGGCGAGACCAGGGGGGCGAGCGCGCGAAGCTCCGCGGCGACGTGCTCGGCGCGATGGTCTGCGTCGAGGTCGACCATCACCCGATGGCCCTTGGCGCGCTCGCTCAACTGGGCCACCACTTCGGGGTCGGTCGAGCTGCCCTCGATCAGCTCGATTCGCGGGTTGTCCCTGATGTACGGGTTGACGGCGCTGAGGTCGACGTCGACCCCGATCACCTTGCCGTCGATGCCGGCGAGGTCGAACATGGTCGCGAAGAAGAACGCGCTCCCGCCGGCCAGGACCCCGGTCTCGATGATCAGGTTGGGCCTGGTCTCGGCGATGATCTCCTGCAGGATCACCAGGTCCGCGGGGGTCTTGACCACGGTCACACCAAGCCACCTGGTCCGCCCCAGGGTCTGGTCGCGAAGGTCGTGGTAGAGCTCAGTGAAGCGCCGGACGGTCTGCGCCGCCTGGCCGGCGTCCAGGTCGGCGGGGGGCGCCACCCCCGACTCGGCTGCGGCCCCCGGCACCTCGGGGGTGCCCGATGATGTCGCGGAGTCGGCCACCTAAACGGCCTCGGCCACCGAGGGAGCCTCGCGCACGAAGTACCACATCGAGAACACGCAGATGAAGATGCCCAGCAGCACGGGCACCAGCGCCAGCGCCACGCTGCCCGTCGCCTCGACCATGCCCGGGGCCCCGGGATCGATGATCGCCTTCCGCGTCTCCACGAAGATCGGGGTCAGCGGGTTCAGCGCCACGATCGTGCGAACTCCTTGGGGAACGAGCTCGATGGGGAACAGGATGGGGGACCCCCAGAAGAGAGCCCGCGATATCACCCCCCAAATCTGCGCGACGTCGCGTACCCGCACGTATGCCGCCGACAGGATCAGCGAGGTCGCCGTCGCGAGCGCCACCATCCACATGGCCAGGAAGGGCAGGAGCAGCCATCCGGGCTCCGGGGTGAGCCCCATCACCATCAGCAGCACGTACCCCACGAGCAGGCTGAAGCCAAGCTGCATCGACGCGGTCATGGAGGTCGCCAGCGGAATGATGATCCGCGGGAACTGCGTCTTTCGCACCAGGCCCTCCTTGGAGGACAGCGCCCGCAGTCCCTGGGTCGTTGCCTCCTGGAAGAACTGGAACAGGATGATGTTGATCATCAACAGGGCGGCGAAGTTCTCGATCCGGCCACCGAAGTTGAGGATGTTCCGCATGAACACGAAGATGATCCCGAAGGTGAACAGCGGCCGCATCAGCGCCCAGACGTAGCCGAACACGGTGTCCACGTAGCGCATCCGGAAGTCGGTGGAGGCGGACAGCCACAGGAGCTCCCAGAACCGCTTGCGCGTCGTGCCCCCGAACGCCGTCGGCCCCTTGACCTCCCGGAGCTCCACGGACCCGTTGCGGTCGCGGGCGTCGACGGCGCCCGGGTCACGGTCGAAGCCCACGGAGCCCTGGCCCCCCCGCAGCTCGAGCGAGCGATCGCCGACGGTGCTCATTGGACGCTCACCTCGGGGGCGTCCACGCCGGCCTCGTCCGGAGCCACGCTGATCTCCGTGTCGGCCGAGAGGATGCTTCCGGGTTCGTCCGGGCTCTCGACGGTGAACGTGAGCCATTTGCCCGCCGAGCGAATGCCCCCACCGTTGGACTCGTTGGACTCGTCCTCAGCCCCCGGCTCCATCACCCGGCACATCAGCGCGAAGCGGCCGGAGGCGAGGCGGTTCTCGATCGTCGCCGAGACTCGGAACCTGCCGCTGACCCGTTCCAACCCGGGCTCGATCGGTCGCGGAGGCGCCACGAACAGGACCTTTCCGCCGGAGTCGAGGATCGTGAACTTGACCACCGGCGAGCGCAGTGGCTGGCGCAGCTCGACCACGGCCTCGACGTCCAGCGGCACTCGGGTTGGCACCTTGCGCTCGTCCTCACCCTCGGAGCCGGCGAATCCGAACTCGATCACCTCGGCGGCGTTCGCGGCGGCTTCGTCCTGCGCCGCCGCCTTCCAACGCCTCCTCGAGTTGACCGCCAGGTAGCGGTCCGCGACCTCCTCGGGCTGGCTGACGCACTCGACGTGATGCCCGTGCAGGAGCATCGCGCGGTCGCAGTTCTTGATGATCGAGCCCATCTCGTGGCTGACCAGGACGACGGTGCTGCCGCGCGAGCGCATGCCGGCGATCACGTCGCCGCACTTGTCGCGGAACGCCTTGTCGCCCACCGCCATGATCTCGTCGACCAGGAGAACGTCTGAGTCGACGTGGGTCATGATCGAGAAGCCGAGCCTGCCCCGCATCCCCGACGAGTAGTTCTTGAGCTGCAGGTCCTCGAAGCCGCGGAGCTCGGCGAAGTCGATTATCTCGTCAGTGCGACGCTTGGCCTCGTCGGGGCTGAGGCCCATCATCACCCCATTGAGGAGGATGTTCGGGCGGGCGGGAAGGTCCGGGCGAAAGCCGACGCCGAGCTCGATCAGGGGCGCGATGCGTCCGCCGACCCGGATCGTGCCGCGGTCGATGCGGTAGATCCCGGCGATCAGCTTGAGCAGGGTGCTCTTCCCGGCACCGTTGGTTCCCACGACCCCGAAGACCTCGCCTCGATGGACGTCGAAGGTGATGTCCTCGAGCACCGAGAGCCGCTTGCCCGGGTCGCGAAACCGCTTGAAGGGCGACCAGGTGCCGTTGTTTGACGCGAACGACTTGTAGACGTGCTGCACCTGGATGCTCAGCGGAGCCAACATCGGCAACAGGATACGACCGTCCCCGCCAGCGCCCTGCGCTACGCCTCGAAGTCCAAGGCCCGAAGCTCCGGGCCGAGCTCGCGCGAGAACCGCTCCACCACCTCCGGCTCCATCTCGGTGCGCCAGCGCCCCACCGACTGCTCGGGGTTGGCCGAGGTCATGTGCTCCATGTGGAAGGACTCGCCGCCGACGCCGGCGTCGGGGTCGATCTCCACGCCGAGCCAGTCCCCGAGCCGCTTGGCGGTTCCCCTCAGGTCCAGCGCCAGCTCCTCGTATCGGACCACGGGGACGTCACCGCTCTCCTCGAGGCCCGCGATCCATCGCAGCCGCTCGCGCTGGCGCCTGATCACGTTCTCGAGGTGCTCCTCGCGGCTCCCCGCCCGGTCGCGCCCCAGCGCGCCGCTGCCGCGGGCCTCGTTGAAGGCGTTGATCGAGACCCAGCTGTCGCGGGGGTCTCGCAGCAGCACGACGACCTTCACCGGCGGGAGTTGGGCCAGCGGGACCTTCCAGGTGTTCAAGTGCTTCTCGGCGTAGTAGCGGACCGGAACAGCGGAGGAGGCGCCGGAGTTGAGCTGGCTGCGATGCTCGCGAACGGCGCGCCGCGAGAACTCGCGCCAAGCGAGCTCGAAGCATCGTTGGCCCATGCTCTGCTCTCCGGGCTCGGAGCGGATCAGCGGGCGCGGATGCCATGGCGGGGGGCCGAGCATGGCCGAGGTGCGAAGCTGGGTGAGCGAGCCGAGGCCTTGGGGGCCCCACTGCTGGCTGGGCCAGTCCTCGCGGTCGAGGAGCTGGGACCAGCGCCACAGGTATGCGAAGTACTTGCGCTCGTAGGGAAAGCTCAACTCGACCGCGATCTGAGGCGAGCAACCCAGCAGGCGCATCATCAAGGTGCTGCCGTCGCGGGTGAAGTAGTCGACCAGGATCGGGGTCAGCCACTCGGAGCTGGAGTCGGAGTCGGCTTCGCCGCCCGACCCCGTCCACACCGCGGGCCCGCTGCCGGGCGAGCCGGAGCTCAACCGCAGCCCGGCGCGTCCCCGAAGCTGTCGGGCCCGGCGCCGCATCGCCGCGTAGCGGCGCCAGGCCAGCCCGGCGAGCATCACCCGTTCGCGCCCCAGGGTTGCGCTGTGCCTGTTCAGCGACCGGCTGGCGCGCACGGCGAGCCAGGCCACCCCGCGGGGAGAGTCGGACATCCGGTCGAGGTCGCGCCGCTTGGATTCGCTCATGCGGTCGCTGCACCGTAGCTGGAGGATCGCGACGTTGACCGCGATACGGCAGTAGAGCCGGAAGTACGGCCACCGCCATCCGGGGTGCAGCCCGTGCGGCTTGAGCTTCGCCGCCCGAGTGCGCATCCGGTCCAGGAGCGAGCGGTCGAAGCGCCCGAACGCGTTGGCGGCGAAGTGCCCCAGGGTCGCGTTGCCATGTTGCACGTAGTCGTAGAGGGGGCGATCGATGTAGCTGATGTCGCCCAGGGCCATCGCCACCTGGGCGATCCAGTGGTCGTGGTAGCAGCTCTCGTACTCCGACGGAAAGGGCAGCACGTCGTCGAGCAGGGCGCGGTCGAAGAGGAGCGCGGCGCCGGTCACGGTGTTCGCCATCACCAGGGCGGCGAAGTCGGTGTGGTTGTTGCGCCGAAAGCTCCAGTAGGTGTCGGAGATGACCGACCCGTCCTCGCCCACGATCCGCATGTCGCTGTACACGAGCTTGTCCTGAGGCCGCAGCCCCGCGAGCTGGGAGGCGATCTTGTCCGGCCGCCACCAGTCGTCCTGGTCGCTGAGCGCCACGTAGTCCACGCCCGGGGGCACCATGGTGAGCGCCCGCTCGAAGTTCCGGTAGAAGCCGGCCTGGCTGTCGGCCACCGACAGGAGCAGGCGCCGGTCGTCACCGAGGACCTCGCGCATCTGCTCGAGCTTGTCCGGGTCCGAATGGTCGTCGCTGATCAGCAGGATCCAGTTGCGGTGTGTTTGGGCGCGAATCGAGTCGACCTGTCGGCGAAACAGCTCGATCGGCGGGTTGTAGGTCGCCATGCAAATGGCCACGAGCGGCTGGTCGGGGTCGCGCTCGCCGATCTGCTCGGCGATCGGCACGGTGCGGCCGTTGCTCGAGGCGGTCACCGGGCGCTCGAGGTCGGGGACGAGGTCGATCGACCCCAGCCGGGCGCGAGCCTCGTCGCCGTCGTCGAGGGTGGCGATGAGCTCGATCCACTCGGTTCGCGGCTCGGCGATCGGCGGCACGGTGACGATCGCCCACCAGTAGTCGCTGTCGATCACCGTGTCCGGCCGCGGCATGCCCGACCCGATCACGCGCTGGGTCCGGCCCCCGAACCTCAGCGACAGGGAGCGGATCCTGCGGGTCGGGTGGCTGCAGGTCCCGTCGACGAAGAACGCCTGTCCCCGGCCCACCGCGAGCCGGGGCGGGAACGCCCCCACAGGCCCCACCGCGAGCCGGTGGTCTGCTGACTCGTCGATCGAGTCGGTGATTGGCGGACTCGCGGCTACCTGCGTCATTTTCGCTTCGTTTCCAGGGACGACGGCTGCACTTTAGGCGACGGCGGACTGCCGAGCGGCGGTCACTCCGTCGGCGATCCTGCGCCTGCCTGTCCGCCCCCGAACCGCCCCTCGCGACACGCTCAGGGCGAGCTTCACCGCGATCCCAGCGTAGACCGCCCCGCTCACCAGCGCGTTGCGGGTCGCCGCGTAGTGCTTTCGATAGAAGCGGAACATGCCGTAGTGAAAGGCGTAGTTCAGCTTGGGCGAGCGGACCGGCCCGCTCGAGCCCGCCTTCACGTGGATCACGGTGGCGGACGGCTCGTACCAGGTGACCCAGCCCGCCTGGGCGAAGCGGTAGCACAGGTCGAGGTCCTCCATGTACATCCAGTAGCCCTCGTCGAACAGTCCCACCTCCTCCAGGGCGGAGCGGCGCATCAGCATCAGCGCGCCGTTGACGGCGTCGACCGGGCCGCGCTCGACCTGGGGGGCGCGGTAAGCGGCCAGGATCCCCGAGTCGCGCCTGGGGCCGAGCCCGGTGAAGTGCGCGAGCGCGCTCAGCGGGGTCGGGAACGAGCGCTTGGCGGCCCAGTCGAAGCTGCCGTCCTCCAGCTCGAGCCGGCAGCCCGAGATCCCAACTCTGGGATGGTCGTCCATCACCTCGAGCAGGCGATCCAGCGAGCCGGGTGTGACCTTCGTGTCCGGGTTCAGGCACAGCACGTACGGGGCGTTGCCGGCTCGGATCCCCACGTTGTTGGCGGCGGCGAACCCGATGTTGCGCGGGGCGACGATCAAGCTCACCTCGGGGAATTCGCGCCGGACCATCTCGGCCGTCCCGTCGCCCGAAGCGTTGTCGACCACACGCACGATCATCCCCCCGCTGGCCGGGTTGTCCCGCAGCGAGCCGAGGCACGCCTGCAGGAGCTCCCTGCTGCGATAGGAGACGATCACCACCTGGAGCCGCGGCTGATGCGACATGGCGAAAGCGTACCCGCCAGGCGCCGTCCGGCCGCCGGTGCCGCGACCGTCGCTACCAGGGGAAAGGTAGACTCGCGCGCATCCAGGGGGATGAGACCAGGCACGACCAGGGGGCCGATCTAAGGCACGGAGTCAGCCCCGCGTTCGCTCGCCGGCTGGTGGGCATCGAGGGACTGCGAGGGATCGCCGCGGCCAGCGTCCTGACGGCGCACGTGTGGCTCGTGAGCCAGCCGAGCGGCCACTTCTTCGAGCTCGGGTGGCCGAACACGTACGTGTTCCCGCAGCTCAAGAACGGCGTGACGCTGTTCTTCGTGCTGTCGGGCTTCCTGCTCTTCCTTCCCTTCGCCGCCGCCGCGATCCGCAACGAGCCACGGCCGGCGTTCGACGCCTACCTTCGCAACCGCGCGCTCCGGATCCTGCCCGCGTACTGGTTCATCCTCCTGTGCACCGCGCTGCTCTTGCAGACGGCCAGGGTCTACGAGGGCGGCATCCTGGGGATGGGGGCGATGGACAGCCCGTCCCTCCTCGGGCAGAACCTCCTGTTGCTCCAGAACTACCGCGCTTCGACGATGTCGACGGGGATCGGGCCGGCCTGGTCGTTGGTGATCGAGGTGGTCTTCTACATCGCCTTGCCGCTCTTGGTGATCGCCGCGATTCGCCTGTCCCGCCGGGCTACCACGCGCAATCAGCGGGTGGTGGCGATGCTGTTCCCGGCCGCTTTCCTGGCCGTTCTGGGACTGGTGGGCCTCGGCCTCGGACCGCATGGTGGCCTCCCGTTCGCGCGCACCTGGACGGGCGTCTACCGAACCTCGTTCTTCACCCACGCCCACCTGTTCGCGCCCGGCCTCGCGCTCGCGGTCGCGCGGGTGGAGTACCAGGACGGCAGGCTGCGCCTGCCCGACTGGTGGCGCCCGGCTGCGGCGGTCCTGGCGATCGCGATCGTGGTGGGAACGATCAAGCTCACCGTGGACAACGTGATCCCGCAGCGATGGGAGCCGACCCTGATCGCGATCGCCTGCGGATTGCTCCTGGCCCTGGTGGTGATGCCGAGGCCCGACGCGCGGTCGCACCTGGTGCGCTCCCTGGACTCGCCCGCCCTGATCGGAGCCGGGCTCGTCTCCTACAGCGTCTACCTGTGGCATTACCCGGTGATCCTGTGGCTGCGCGAGCACGACCTGACGGTGGGCGGCGGCTTCGGTGCCTTCGCCCTCGACCTGGCGATCGTGGCGGGGGTCGTCGGGGTCCTGTCCTGGCTCACCTGGAGCTTGGTCGAGCGGCCGGCGATGAGGCTCAAGGCCCACACGCACGCGGCGGCCCAAAAGCCGGCGGGTGGCGGGCCGCCCACTTCCGAGCCGGCTTCCGTGACCGCGGGGACGTCACGCGAGCCCTGAACGTCGCGCGAGCCCTAATGCTCCAGGACGAGGCCGAGGAAGCGCTTCGTGCGCTCCTCTCGCGGATGGTCCAGGACCTCTGCCGGCCTGCCCTGCTCGACGATGACGCCGCCGTCGATCATCGCCACGCGGTCGCCGACCTCGCGGGCGAACCCGATCTCGTGGGTGACCACGATCATCGTCATCCCTTCCTCGGCGAGCTCGCGCATCACGTCCAGCACCTCCTTGACGAGCTCAGGGTCGAGGGCGCTCGTGACCTCGTCGAACAGCATCACCTTCGGGTCCATGGCCAGGGCGCGGGCGATGGCCACGCGCTGCTGCTGGCCCCCTGAGAGCCGCTCTGGATACTCGTCCATCTTGTCCGCCAGGCCGACGCGGGTCAGGAGCGCCTGCGCCTTCGCCTCGGCCTCGGCTGGCTTTCGCTCCAGCACCTTCTCCTGGGCGATCGAGACGTTCTCGAGCGCGCTCATGTGTGGGAACAGGTTGAACTGCTGGAACACGATGCCCACCCGCCGCCGCACGAAGTCGAGGTCACCTCGATGGGCCCGTCCCCGTGAGATCTCCTGCCCCTCCAGCAGGATGCGCCCCTCGTCGGGCGGCTCGAGCAGGTTGATGCAGCGAAGCAGGGTTGACTTGCCGGAGCCGCTGGGCCCGATCACGCACACCACCGACCCTCGGTCCACGTCGAGGCTCACCCCCCTGAGGACGTGCAGGGGCCCGAACCGCTTGTGGACGTTGTCGAGCTCGAGCATCGCGCCGCCGCCGGCGCTCGGTGCCATCTCGCTCTGGCCAGGCGCTGTCTCCTCCACCGCGGCCATGCTACGAGCTAGCTCCTCGGCAGCCCAGCGATCACCGGCGGTCTAGGCGCCCGCGGTCGGCAGCGGCTGAAGCGCGGGCTGCGTTGCCTCTCCACCGCCGGGGCCGCCCCGTCCCGTGCGAGCCTGCTGCTTGGCGATCAGGTGATCGACCAGCCGGGCCATCGGAATGGTGAAAACCAGGAACATCAAAGCCCCGAGAGTCAAGGCCGAGGAGTTGAACGTCTCTGTCTGGACGTCGAATCCGGCCTGCACAACCTCGATGAAGCCGAGAAAGCTCACCAGCGAGGTGTCCTTCATCAAGGCGATGAAGTCGTTCAGGAGGGGCGGGATCACCTTGCGGATCGCCTGCGGGACGATCACGTGTCGCATCGCCTGGCCGTGGCTCATGCCCAGCGAGCGCGCCGCCTCCATCTGGGCGTGCGGGACCGCCTCGATCCCAGCGCGGTAGACCTCGGCCATGTAGGCGCCGTAGGTGATCGTGATTGCGATCACCCCGTACCAGAATGGATCCGGCTTGCCGAACCACTGGGGAATGCCGATCGACTGCGGAAGGCCAAGGCCCTCTGCCACGTAGGGCATGCTCCCGGACACCAGCAGCAGGATCAGGAGCAATGGGATGCCCCGGAAGGCGTCGATGTAGGCGATCGTTACCCATCGCAAGGGGGCCACCGCTCGACCCGGTAGCTGACGAAGGAGTGACAGGACCAGGCCCCAGATCAGCGACAGGACTCCCGAGACAGCCGAGAGCTCCAGGGTCTGAACGAAGCCCTTGAGCACCGGGTCGAAGTTCTCGCTGATGATGTCCAGGTCGAAGTACTGCTGGAAAAAGACGTCCATATCTCCTCCTGGGCTGGTTGGAACCGCTCAACGCCGGATGATGAAGAAGGGGCGCCCTGCGGCGCCCCTTCGACCTCGATCACCTTGCCGTTGTGGACTACTCGAGCAGGTCGTTCTTGCCCTGGAGCACCGCCTGCGGCGGGTCCTCCTTGAAGTACTTCTGGTACAGCCTGGTGAGAGTGCCGTCCTCCTTGATCTCGGCGAGGGCCTCGTTGACCTTCTCGCGCAGCGCGTCGTTGTCCTGTGCCACCGGGAAGCCGTAGAGCTCGTTGGTGACGATCTTCTGGGCGATCTCGACGTCCGATGCCTTCTTGACCGCGTCCTGCGCGACCCCGAAGTCGATGATCACGGCGTCCACCTGGCCCGCCTTCAGGGCGTTGATCGCGTCCGGGCCCTCGGGATAGCCCCGCACCTCGCTCGCGTCGGTGTTGTCCTGGGCGTAGAACTCGCCGGTGGTCCCGTCCTGGGCGCCGACCGTCTTTCCGCCCAGGTCGTCGACGGTCGAGATGTCTGACCCGGGGGTGACCAGGAGCGACTGCGGGGTGAGGTAGTAGGGATCGGAGAAGTCAACGGTTTGCTCCCGCTCGGGCAGAATCGTCGACGCCGCGGCCACGATGTCGAACTTCCCCTGGGCCAGGTCGCGGAAGATCGTGGGGAACGCGGTGTCCTGGTAGGTGGGCTTTAGGTCGAGACGCTTGGCGACCTCGTTCATGACCTCGATGTCGTATCCACTGATGTCGGGTGGCTGGCCGATCTCGAACGGGGGATACGGCGCGTCGGTCCCGACCTTGAGCTGGCCGTCGGTGATCAGACCGAGGTCGTTGCCGCCTCCGTTGTCGTCGCCGCAGCCGGCGGCGATGCCCGCCACGGCGAGCGCCGCCACGAACGCGAGCACGATCCTCGTCCACTTGCCGGTGATCATCTTGGTCCTCCTTTACCCGGGGTAGGGGCCGGAACGCATCCCCTTCATTACTACACTGGCGAAGGCGATGCTCGACGAGACGCTCAACCGTCCCTGCGGCGGGCGCTACGGAAGCGTCCTCGAGGCCGTCGGCAACACGCCGCTCGTGGAGCTGCCGCGGCTGTCGCCCAAGGCCGGGGTGCGCATCTTCGTCAAGCTCGAGGGGCGAAATCCCACCGGCTCGGTCAAGGACCGCGTCGCCAAGGCGATGATCGAGGCGGCCGAGGCGCAGGGCGCGATCGAGCCGGGCCAGACCATCCTCGAGCCGACCTCCGGCAACACGGGCATCTCGCTGGGGATGATCTGCCGGCGCAAGGGCTATCCGCTAAAGGTGGTGATGCCCGACAACGTCACCGAGGAGCGCACCCAGCTCCTGCGCATGTACGGGGCCGAGATCGTGTACTCGGAGGGCGCCAAGGGCTCAAACGGCGCCGTCGAGCTGGCGCTGGATATGGCCGGCGCCGACGCCTCCTACTTCATGCCCTATCAGTACGGGAACGAGGCCAACCCTCGCGCCCACTACGACGGCACCGCGCCGGAGATCCTCGAGGAGCTCGACGAAGTGGCGGCCTTTGTCGCCGGGCTCGGCACCGGGGGGACGTTGATGGGGGTGGGCCGGCGGCTGAAGGAGCACGACCGCGAGACCAAGGTCGTCGCCGCCGAACCCATGCAGGGAGAGCTCGTACAGGGTCTTCGCTCGCTGGACGACGGCTTCATCCCGCCGATCATCGACCTCTCCCTCCTGAACCGCAAGATCATGGTCTCCAACCGCGACGCGATCGTGT
Source organism: Solirubrobacterales bacterium (assembly GCA_044871225.1). Lineage (GTDB taxonomy): Bacteria > Actinomycetota > Thermoleophilia > Solirubrobacterales > 70-9 > AC-56. Next base: position 19,721 of record JBIOZP010000053.1, on the reverse strand, counting down.
GGACGCAGCGCCTGCTCCACGACGAGGGCATGTTCGCCGGGGTGTCCACCGGGGCGGTGGCCGCGATCGCGATTCGGATCGCCGATGAGCTCGACGGCGGCAACGTCGTCTTCATCGCTCCGGACGACGGCTGGAAGTACCTCTCCTCGGGGATCTACACGAAGCCGATCGAGGAGCTGGAGGGAATCGACTCCACCGTTTGGTGGTAGTCGCGGGCGGCGGCGCCCCGCCGCGCGCCGCAAACGGGCCAGCGATGGACGTCCCCATCACGACGACCGGCGTGAACCACGACGCACTCGGGCGTGTGGTCGAGCGAGTGCGCGAGCTCGCCATCGCCTATGAGCCGCCGAGCTTCGCCCACGTACCGGATCCCGACGCCGCCGTGTTCCTGTGCGCGATCGACCACCGCACCGGGTATCGCGGCCGCTACCTGGTCGACGGCCGGGGGCCGTTCGAGGGAAGCGCCCTGCTGTGGGCGGTCGGCCTGCAGGCGGCGCGCCGCCATTCCTGCCTGCTGACATCCGCCACCCTGGCCGACGTGGACGCGGAGCGCGTGGCCGAGCTGTTTCGGATCGGCGGCGAGACCGTTGCCGGCGCCGAGCGCCGCGCGGAGCTGTGGCGGGAATTCGCCGAAGGGCTCGAGCGCGACCACGGCGGCAAGGCCGAGGCCCTGCTGGGCGCGGCCGGCGGGGCCCTGGGCGGCTCGAGCGGAGTGCTCGCCCTCCTGGCTCGCTACCAGGCATACGCCGACCCGTTGCAGAAGAAGTCGTTCCTGTTCGCGAAGATCTGCGAGCGGCGCGGCTGGCTGCGCGTTCGCGATCCCGAGTTCTGGGAGGTCTGCGCAGACAACGTGCTGATGCGCCTGGCCCTGCGCAGCGGGATGGTGCACCTGGGCCCGCTCGACGAAGTGCGCGCGGCGACCCGGCACGCATGGAAGGCGGTCGCGAGCCAGGCGGACATCAGCCCTCCCGTGCTCGACGACCTGCTGTGGGAGCTCGGCCGCGACTCTCCGGACCTGCTGGGAAGCGAGGGCGGGGACCTGAGGGAGCCGCCGCGCGATCCCGATTCGACCTGGTACTAACCGCGGCCCCGGGTGGCCCAGGTCTTGACGCCATGGGAAAACTCGGCCCCGGCCGGGGTGGCTCGGCCGCGGCGGGGGGATGGGCGGGGCGGAAGGGCGTTGCTAGCCTCAGCCGCCCGATGCGGATCGCTCGACAGCTCGTGGACGAGATCGTCGCCCACGCCCGCGAGGAGGCCCCGAACGAGTGCTGCGGAATGGTCGCGGGCGCGAACGGGAGGGCGACGCGCGTGTTTCGGGCCCGAAACGCGGAGGCCAGCCCGCTTCGCTACGCGATCCACCCCCAGGACCAGTTCCGCATCATGACCGAGATCGAGCAGCGCGGCGAGCAGATCGCCGCGATCTACCACTCCCACACCGCCAGCCCGGCCGAGCCGTCGCAAACCGACATCAACCTGGCCGACAACTGGCCCGATCCGCTCTACCTGATCTGCTCGCTGGAGGATCCGGATGCCGCCAGCGTCCGGGGGTTCGAGATCCGGGACCGTCGAGTGAACGAGGTGGAGCTCGAGGTCGACGACGGATGAGCACCGACGACGTCCGGCCCCTGGCCTGTCCTCGATGCGCGCGCAAGTATCCGCTGGACGAGCGCTTCTGCGCCGACTGCGACATGCCGCTCGTCTACGTGGGACGCGGGGACGAGCAGCCCATCACCGAGGCTCACGAGCGCGCCCGCAAGATCAAGCCCCAGTACACCGGCGGTCGCCAGGTCCGGGTGGCCAGCGCCGGAAACCAGGCCGAGGCCGAGCTGATCCAGGGCATCCTGCTGGAGGAGGGCATCCCCAGCGTGCAGCGTCGCATGCGCGGCTTCGACGTTCCGGACTTCCTGGCCGCGGGGCCACGGGACATCCTGGTCCCCGAGGCTGCAGCCGAGGCGGCTCAGGAGCTGCTGGTCGACCTGCGCGGCGGCGAGGCCGAGCCGGCCGCAAGCGCCGACGCGCGCCCGCTGCGGCTGGCGGTGGGGGTTCTGGTCGCCTTCGCGGCGGCGGCGGCGCTGATCTGGGTGCTCTACCAGCTCGCGGGCTAGCGATCCCGCGAGCTAGGCGGACGGCACCTCGTCCGGGAGCTCCAGCTCGGCGAGGGACTCGGGCGCCTCGAGGCGGCGCTCGCTGAGCCTCTGCAGGTACTCGCGCCAGGTCCGCTCGATATGGCGAAAGCGCTCGTCGAAGGCGAGCTCGAGGCTGCCGCGGGGCCCGTCGCGGCGAAGGCGCGAGGCCAGCACGTCGCAGGCGTCGGGGCCGCGCTCGCGCTCGAGCAGGTCGAAGACGGTGCCGCCCAGGATGATCGCGTCGCGAGCCGACGGCGGGAAGGCCGGCGGCCTTCGCTCGCGCAGGCGGGTGCTGACGGCGGCGCGGAACAGGGGAACCTGGCCCGCGTAGTACTGGGCGGCCCCCTCGATCAGCCACGTCCAGCGCAGGTAGCGGAGGAAGCGGCGCGGCCCCCAGGGAGGAGGGAGGCGGTCGTTGTTGGCGGCCACCACGATCTGCACGTACAGGCGCTGGGCCGTGCCGCGCAGGGCGGCGAGCGAGTCCTCGCCGGCCGCCCGGCGGTCGAGGTAGGCATCGTTCAGCACGTGCAGCTCGTTCGCCATCGCCCAGCCCGCCAGGTAGCGCCGGGCGGCCGGGGCGGCCGCCAGCCGGGCGGCGGGCAGGAAGGGGTGCGCCGCGGCCAGCCAGCCCGGCGTCGGGTGCACGACCACCGTCACCCCGGCCGGTGCGTCGTCGAAGCGCTCCTCGAGCCTCAACCGCAGGTCCTCGAGGGCGTCGAGGGTGCGCTGGGCGCAATCGCTGTCCTCGGCCTCGTGCCGAGCGAGGAAGCTCAGCGACTCCGTCTCTATCCAGGCCATTCCCGATCGAGGTTAGTCGAACCCGCGGGCGGCCCCGGCAGGCCAAGTCTCGGAAATTGCGCCTTGTGCGGGCCGGTGGACGGCTGAACCGGCCATCGAACAGCCAAGCCGCCGTGGCCTGCACGGCGGCTTGGCGGTCGTCAGGAGCGCCTCCTCCGGACTCCTGACGACGGCGAATCTAGCGGGGCCGCGCCGCCCATGCGCCGGTTCCCTCGGGGCCCTCTCCGGCCCGAGCTCGCTCGTAGTCGAGCTCGGTGCGGACCCCGAGCTCGGCCAGGGCCGAGCGGCCCTCCTCGATGCTCGCCGAGCCGGCGACCGCTGCCGCCAGCGGCAGCTCCGGGGCGGCGGCCGCGAGGTCGAAGACGAAGGTGATGGCTCCGAGCGGCCCCAGCTCCACCCGCCTGCGCCCGCGCCGGATGTGGGCATGCCCGACCTCCCCCCGGGCGCAGCGGACCACCTGCAGGCTGGCCTCGGTGGGCACCACCTGCGCCGCGGCCTCGAGCTCGCCGGCGATCTCCGGCGTCAGGCCCCAGGCTCCGAGCCAGGCCCCAGCCCGGGCCAGGTCGGCCACCCGCCCCGCGACCTCGGCCTGGGACAGCTCACCGTCGCAGCCCGGCCCGATCACGGCCAGCAAGGCGCTCACCCGGGGAGCGGCGCGAAGGGCGGCGGCGACCATGACCGCGTCGCAGAGCGGGCTGGCCAGGCCCTCCTCATCACCGCGGGCCAGCACGTCGCCGCCGACGTCGACGCACACCAGGAGGTCGCATCCGAGCTCCTCGACTGCCGCCGCGATTCCGTCGGCGGCCCCCGTCGCCCCGCCGCTGACGTCCAGCAGCACCGTTTCGAACCCGAGGTGCGCGGCCATTCGGGTCTCGGAGAACTCGACCCCCTCCGGGGTGGCGGTTCCCGGCCCGGCGAGCACGGCGGCGCTTCCGAGCCGGCGCCCGCCCCGGATGTCCGCCATCGGGCGCGGGCCCGGGTGGGGGTCGATCGGGATCCGCTCCCAGGCGATCCCGCCGAGCGCGAACGGAGTGCCAAGCGCCTCGCAAAGCCGCGCGACCGCGAGCGCGCCGACCACGTCGCCACCGCCCCCGATCCCGAGGACGAGCGCGCGCTGGGCCGCTGCGATTCGCCGGATCAGGCGGGGACGGGCTCGCCCTCGCTGCAGACCGAGCGGATCTCGATCGCGGCCCGCTCGAACTCCTCGTCCGCCATCACGGGCGTCCCCTCGAACGGCAGCTCCCGGTCGATCTCGACCCACGAGCGGCAGCCGTGGTACTCGTCACGAACGCGAACGGTGACGGGGCGCGGAATCCGATAGACCCGCAGCAAGAGCACGTGAAGCGGATGGCGTGGCTTCCACCTGAGCCGCTTGTGCGCGTAGTCGTGGGACCAGACGTGGTAGGGGGAGAGGCTGTCCACGATGCGCGGGTCGACGGTCTCGAAGCGGTCCGCCACCTCGGCCCACGAGCGGATTCGAACTCGGTCGGGCTGCGGGATCCCCCCGTCCTGAAGCAGTGCTCGCGGCGGCGGCTCCTCGTCCGGCCACACGCCCTCCTCCAGCGCCCGCCTCAGCTCCGGATGGTGGGACTCCCGGACCAGATCGTTGCGCTGGTGGTCGAAGGTGGGATAGAGGAAGAACCGGTCGTGCTCGACCTCGAAGTGCTTGTTCTCCTCGCGGATGCCGCCCTTTCGCAGCGTCACGAGCTGCTCTCCCTCCGCTAGGGCGCGCACCGTGACGGCCCATTCTTTGAACGCAATAGGCATTTAGTGAAGTGGTCCGATGGCGAAAAAGCGCTTCGAAACCGGAGTTACGGGTGCGAGCGCGCCTTTTCCGGCTCCAGAGCGACGGCATTCTAGACCAGGCACGCGCAAACGCCAACTTTGTGAGCTATGTTGCGATTTCGTCAGGATTGGGGCCCGTCCTCGGGATCGGACCCGACTCCGGACGCCCGTACCCGCCGCCGCCCGGAGTCTCGATCCGCAGCCGGTCGCCGGGCCGGAGCGCCCCCGCCGACTTCGACGGGACCGGCTTTCCGTTGACGAGGTCTCGGCCGGGAGCGCCGTCGGCGCCGCCGGCGCGCCCCCGGGGGGCGTGGCGGCGGCGCTCGGCGATCAGCGTGTAGCTCATCGGCTCCAAGGCCTCGAGCTCGCGCACGATCCCGTCGCCGCCACGGTGGCGACCCGAGCCGCCGCTGCCGCGCCGCACCGACAGCTCGCGCACGCGCAGCGGGAACTCCGTCTCCAGCGCTTCCCCCGGGGTGTTCAGCGTGTTGGACATCGCCACGTGCACCGCACTTGGCCCATCGGCATCCGGGCAGGCCCCCTGCCCGCCCCCGAGCGTCTCGTAGTAGGTGAAGCCGTCTTTGCGCTCGGCCGCGAGGGTCAGGTTGTTCATCGTCCCCTGCCCCAGAGCCGGCGCCGGAGTCGCTGCGGCCAGGGCCTCCATCACCAGGTCGGCCACCCGGCTCGAGGTCTCGACGTTGCCGGCGGCCACCGCGGCCGGGGGGCGCGCGTTCACCAGGCAGCCGGGCGGCGCGATGACCTCCACGGGGCGGAAGGCCCCCGCCGACGGCGGCGCGTCGGGGTCGGTGAGGACGCGGACGGCGAAGTACGCCGCGGACTTGGTCACCGGAAGCGGGCAGTTCAGGTTTCCGGCTACCTGCGGGTCGGTCCCGGTGAAGTCGAGCGTCAGGCGCTCGCCGTCGATCCGGGCGGCCACCCGCAGCCGGACGTCGCGCTCGCCCCCCGTTCCGTCGTCCTCCATCACGTCCTCGGCGTGGTAGCTGCCATCCGGCAGTCGAGCGAGGGCGGCTCGGGTGCGACGCTCGGCGTACTCGAGGATCTCGTCCATCCCGACTCGCAGCCCACGGACGCCGTGATGCTCGGCCACCTCCAGCAGGCGGCGCTCGCCGGTGAGGTTGGCGGCTCGCTGCGCCCGCAAGTCGGCCAGGCGCTGGCGGGGGTTTCGCATCTCTCCCGCCAGCTCCGCCAGGCGGTCGTCGTCGGCGCGCATGGGGGCGATCACCACCCCTTCCTCGTCCAGGCGGGTCGATCTTGCCGGCATTCCGGCCGGCGTCGGGCCGCCGACGTCGGCGTGGTGCGCTCGGCTAGCCGCGAACCCGAGCAGCCCGTCGGCGGCGAAGATCGGTGAGATCAGGGTGATGTCCGGCAGGTGGGTGCCGCCCCGGTAGGGGTCGTTGAGGATCCACAGGTCCCCCGGCCTCTGCTCCTCCCCGAGCACGGCGCCGACGGCGTCGGGCATCGAGCCGAGGTGCACCGGAATGTGCTCGGCCTGCATCACGAGCTCACCCGCGGAGTCGAACAGGGCGGTCGAGCAGTCGCGCCGCTCCTTGATGTTCGCCGAATAGGCGGCCCGGACCAGCACGGCGCCCATCTCCTCGCAGGCCGCCCGCATCGCGCCCACCAGCACCTGAAGGGTCACCGGGTCGAGGGCCGGGCTCATGGCTCTCGCGCCGCCACGATCGTCCCCCGGTCGTCCACCGACGCGCTCCAGCCCGGAGGCAGGACCAGGGTCGCCTCCGGCAGCTCGAGCACGCAGGGCCCGGCCGCCTCCGTGCCGGCGCTCGGCTCGCCCCGAAGCACCCGAGTCTCCATCCACTCCCCCCGAAAACGGGCATCGCGGGTCGAGCTCTCCACGCGGCCGGCAGGCGCCGCCTCGGGCCTGGGCTCGGGCCCTGGGACGACGAGCGCCAGGCGAATGTTCACGAGCTCGACCTCGGCATCGGGCTCGCGGTACCCGTAGCGGCGCTCGTGCTCGGCCGCGAATCGCTCGCTCAGCTCGGCCGGGTCCGGCTCGAGCGGGCCGGGCACGTCCAGCTCGAATGCCTGGCCGCGATAGCGCAGCTCATAGGTCACCTCGGGATTGGCCTCCTGGAGCCCGTCGCCGACCGACTCGCGAAGCTCCGCCACCTGGGCCGCGATTCGCGCGGTCGTCAGCTGGCTCCCGCTCAGCAGCACGGTCCTCGCGGTGTCGCGGCGGCGCTCAGACGCGATCAGCCCGAGTGCCGAGAGCACCCCACCGGCGCGAGGGCACAGGATCCGCTCCATCCCCAGCTCCTCGGCGAGCGCGGCCGCGTGCATCGGGCCGGCCCCTCCGAAGGGCATCAGGGCGAAGCCACGCGGATCGACGCCCCGCTCGACGGTGACCACGCGCAGGGCCCGGACCATCTCCTGGTTGGCGACCCGGACCATCCCCTCTGCCGTCGAGAGCTCGTCGAGGCCGAGCGCGTCCCCGAGCCGCCGAACCGCTTGGCGGGCGCGATCGCGCTGGAGCTCCACGCCGCCGGCGAGGCTGGACGAGGCGTCGAGGTAGCCCAGCAGCAGGTTGGCGTCGGTGACCGTTGCCTCGGTCCCGCCGCGGCCGTAGCTCGCCGGGCCGGGGTCGGCCCCGGCCGATCGCGGGCCCACGCGAAGCGCCCCTCCCGCGTCGACCCACCCGATCGACCCTCCTCCGGCGCCCACCGTGTGCACGTCGACCATCGGCAGCTGGATCACCCGTCCGGCGATCTGGCGCGAGTCGGTCCGTCGCACCCGGCCGTCTTCGACCAAGCAGACGTCACAGGAGGTGCCGCCCATGTCCAGGCCGACGGCGTTGCCGTCGGCCGATACGGCGGCCACGAGCCCGGCCGCGACCGCGCCACCGGCCGGGCCGGACAGCACGCTCCATGCACCCGCGCTCGCGGCCTCGGCCGCGGGCGCGACGCCGCCGGAGGACCTCATCACCATCGGCTTCGGGAGCCCTCGCTCCGTCGCGGCCGCGGCAAGGCGCCCCAGGTAGCGGCCGAGCAGCGGGGACAGGTAGGCGTCGATCACGGTGGTCGAGCAGCGCTCGTACTCGCGAAACTGCGGCAGCACCTCGTGGGAAACCGAGACGTGGAGGCCCGGGAGCTCGGTCCGCAGGCGCTCGGCGATCGCACGCTCGTGAGCTGGGTCGAGGTAGGCGAAGAGCAGACACACGGCGACCGACTCGGCTTCGGTGGAGCGCATGAACTCCTTCACCCGGCGCAGCTCCGAGTCGGGCAGGGGCTCGACCACCCCATGGGGGCCCGTGCGCTCCCGGGCGGCGAAGCGCAGCTCCTCGGGCGCCAGCGCGCTCGGCTTGGGGGCGCAGAGCCGGTAGAGGTCCGGCCGGTTCTGGCGGGCGACGTCGAGCAGGTCGGTGAAGCCCTCGGTGGCCACCAGCGCGGTGCGGGCGCCTCGTTCCTCGATCAGGGCGTTGGTGCCGACGGTCATGCCGTGGGCGAAGGCTCTGATCTGCCCAGGTCCGGCGCCGGCCGTCTCCATGATCTTCTCGATCGCGGCGAGGACGCCCCGGGACTGATCATCTGGTGTGGTGGGCGCCTTCGCCGTGTGCAGGACGCGCCCGTCGAACAGCACGGCGTCGGTGAACGTCCCACCGACGTCGACTCCCAGCAGCATGGCCGCAAGCTACTGCCCGAGCCAGGCATGCCCGGCTCGAGCTCCGGGATCCCGAACGGATTGGCGACTTTGTCTCGCTATGAGCGACAAACCCGCCAGGGGCGGCCGGGAGAGCCGCCTTCCCCGGAGAGTCGGCTTGGTCGCCGACGACGCGCGCAGGCGAACGCCCCGGCCGCGGGGCCGGGGCGGGCCTCCCTGCTCTTTGCCGCTATGCGACTGCCAGCGTCTGGAACTCGCTCTGGAGCGTCTCGAGCGGGAGATCGACGCTCTCGAACGTCTCTTCCAAATGCTTGTGTGAGGGGCAGTAGTCCCTGCCGGGTAGCGGCTGGCGCTGGCACGGGGTGCCCTTGCGCGTGTGTGCGTTGCACTCTCTCGGCCGTCCGTCGAGTCCTGCCCCCTCGGGCAGCCGGTCGAGAAACGCGGACGCCAGGTTGATGTTGCACTCGATCACCCTCCACACGAAGAGCTGGTCGCGCATGGAGAAGTGCGATCGGACCTCGTTGAACAGCGAGCGCGCGGGCCTGGCGAAGTAGCGGCGGTCGTAGGTGAGGCGGCGAATCGCGGCCTCACAGGCATCCAGCACCTTCTGCTTGTTGGCGCAGCCGGCGGGATCCAACTCGTCCTCCACCACCCTTGGCGCGAGCTCCCTGTAGATGGAGCGACTGAAGTGGTACATGTCCCTTCGTACCCCCTGTGGTTTCCGTTCCCTTTGCCTCTGGAGTGCCTCGTGCACTGCGAGTGGTGCTGGAGGCGAGGGCGAGTATCCCGAGGTGCGGTTAAGCACAAAGAGGGCACAATTAAGCCCGGATTAAGTGGGGCCAGGGCTCGATTCCGCGCTCTCGACCCACCGATTCCCAGCGGACCCGGGAGCGGCGCGGGGCTGCGTCAGGCCCACCGCTGGGGCCGCGCCGCCTCGTCCGGACCGATGGCCAGATGAACCCCGTCGAGGCCCGAGTCGCGAAGCGGGAAGTCGGCGCGCCGGTGCGGGCCCCGCGACTCGTGACGCTCGAGCGCCGCGACGGCGATCAACCTCGCCAGCGGGTAGGGGTCGTCGAGCAGCGGCTCGATGCCCGCCCCGCTCCGGATCGGCCCGGCGTGGCGCCAGACCGCGTCGCGGGTCGCCTCGGTGGGCGGCTCAAAGCGATACGCCGGCAGCGGGACGTCGGCGCCTGGCTCGGGCGTGGCAGCGGCTGCCTCGGCGGCGCGGGCGCCGAACACGAAGCATTCGGTGAGCGAGTTGGAGGCCAGGCGGTTGGCCCCGTGGACGCCGGTGCACGCGCACTCGCCCACCGCGAGCAAGCCGGGTAGCGACGTGCGGCCGTCGAGGTCGCACACGATTCCGCCCATCAGGTAGTGGGCGGCGGGTGCCACCGGCACCGGCTCGCGCCCGGGGTTCAGCCCCGCTGCGCGGCAGGCCTCGAACACGCTCGGAAATCGCTCGGAGGAAACCGACCGCAGGTCCAGGTGCACGTGATCGGTGCCGTCGGCCTCGATCCGGTCGCCGATCGCCGCGGTGACCTGGTCGCGGGGGGCCAGCTCGTCCGTGAACCGCCGGCCCGCCGCGTCGAGCAGCTCCGCTCCCTCGCCGCGGAGCGCCTCGGTCAAGAGGGTGCCGTCGTACGGGGACCCTGGAAGGGCCAGGGCGGTGGGATGGAACTGGCAGAACTCCAGGTCGGCCAGCGTGGCGCCGGCGGCGTGGGCGAGCACGGCGCCCGCGCCGATCGCGCCCCAGGGGTTGGTGGTGCGGCGCCACAGGGCGGCCCCGCCGCCGGTGGCCAGGACCGTGGCCCGGGCGGCGAGGGGACCGGCGTCCGTGACGACCCCGGCGCAGCGGCGCCCGTCGCTCCACAGGGCCACTGCCGATCTCTCCTCCAGCACCCTGACCCGCCGCGCCGTGGCCACCTCCCGCGCCAGGCAGCCGGTGATCGCCCGCCCGGTTTGCGCGCCGCCGGCGTGCACGATCCGGCGGGCTGAGTGGCCGCCCTCGAGGGCAAGTGCCAGGCCCCCACCGGGGTCCGTGTCGAACCGCACCCCGCGCCGGCGAAGCTCTTCGACCGCCGCCGGCGCCTCCCGGGTCAGCGTCTCCACCGCTTCCACGCGGCACAGGCCGCGGCCCGCATTCACGGTGTCGTCCGCGTGGCGCGCCGGGGAGTCGTCTGGCGCCAGCGCCGCGGCCAACCCCCCTTGCGCCCAGTAGCTGGCGCTCTCGGAGAGCGGCTTTCGGGAGACCAGGACCACCGAGGCGCCGGCCTCGGCAGCCCGCAGCGCCGCGTACAACCCAGCCGCACCGCCACCGACCACGGCGACATCGGTTTCAGCCAGGAGGTTCACTCAGGCGGTCGGCGCTCGCCCCGCGGCAGTTCGGTGCATGTCGTGCGAGGCGCTCACCGCCCGGTTACCGTACCCGCGGCCCATGGGCCTGTATGTCTTCCATCCTTCCTCGCTCGAGCACGACACCGGGGCTCATCCCGAGAACGCCGGGCGCCTTCGTGCCATCGAGACGGCGCTGGAGGGCGCGGGCTGGCTCGGAATGGAGCGCGTCGAGGCGCCGGCGGCCACCGTCGAGCAACTCTGCCGCGTCCACTCGCCCGAGCACGTCGCCTCCATCGAGGAGATCAGCTCGCGCGGCGGCGGCATGATCGACGCCGACACGGTCACCAGTCCCGGGTCCTTCGAAGCGGCCCTGCATGCGGCGGGCGGTGCGGCGCTGGGGGCCGAGCGGTTGCTTGGGGGCGAGGATGGCTTCGCCTTCTGCGGCCTGCGGCCCCCTGGCCACCACGCCGAAGCCTCGCGGGCGATGGGCTTTTGCCTGTTCAACAACGCGGCCGTGGCGGCCGCCCACGCGCTCGCGGCCTGCGGCGCTCGGCGGGTGTTGATCCTGGACTGGGACGTCCACCACGGAAACGGGACCGAAGCGATCTTCGCCGGCTCCGACACCGTGCTCTACGCGAGCATCCACCAGTCCCCGCTGTACCCGGGAACGGGGCCGGCCGACTACATCGGCGAGGGGCCGGGACAGGGGTTCACGGTGAACCTGCCGGTCCCGCCCGGATCCGGTTCGGACGAGTTCCTGGCCCTGGTCCAGCACCTGGTGGCGCCGATCGCCCGCTCGTTCGCCCCCGATCTGATCGTGATCTCCGCCGGCTTCGACGCCCACCGCGACGACCCCCTCGCCGAGTGCAGCGTCGAAACCGCGGCCTTCGGAGACATGGCGGCGACGATGCGAAAGGTGGGCGAGGAGCTCGGATCGCCGGTGCTCGTCTGCCTCGAGGGCGGCTACAGCCCCTCGGCCCTGGCTACGTCGGTGCTGGCGACGATCGAGGCGCTCGCCGACGGCCGCGAGCCCCGGGCCGCTTCCGCCGAGTCCGCTCGCCCATACTTTGAGCGACACCGCGTGCGCTGGCCGGTGGGCTAGGGGTGCGCGGGCGAGGTCCGCCGGGTGGGGCGGGCACGCCCCGGTGGTCAGCTTGCGGACGCCGCGCCCAGCACCTCGCGGTAGGCCACCACGACGCGCTCGGCCATGGGGTCGGCGGAGAACCATCGCGCGCGCTCACGACCGGGAACCCGGGGATCGCCCACGTCCAGGTGACGTCGGGCGAGCTCGGTCCACCGGCGTGCGTCGAAGGGCTCGGCCAGGCAGCCGTCCAGGCCGCGAACCAGAGCGGGCGAGATGCCGACCGGGGTCGAGAGGACCGGGATGTCGCAGGCAAGCGCCTCGACGGCGGCCAGCCCGAAGCCCTCGTTGTCGGAGGTGACCAGCACGGCATTGGCGGCGTTGACCCAGTCGGGCATCCGCTCGGCAGCGATGGTGCCGGCGGTCAACAGCTCCGCGTCAGCCAGGCGCGCGACCTCCGCGGCCAGGTCGTGGCGCTTGCCGGGCCGGTCGGGCGCGGCCGGAAACAGCAGGTAGCGACCGGCCGGGTCGAGGCCCAGCCTGTGTCGCGCTTCGCCCTTCGAGGCGGGCCGGAAGCGTTCCAGGTCGGCGCCGCACGGGAGCACGGCAGCCGAGCCGGCGCGCTTCGGCAGGCCGGCCCGTCCGGACTCGGCCGCGAACAGGGCCCTGGAAGCTCCAGCTACCAGGTCGATGCGCCGCGTGAGACGCCGTGACATGGGGCCGACCACCGGGTGTCGCACGTCGGTGCCGTGGAAGGTGACGATCAGCGGACTGGCGCCGGCGAGGGAAGCGCACCATCCGGCCAGCCCGTAGTGCGCGTGGACGAGGTCGAAGGGTTCCGAGCGCAGCAGCCGGCGGATGCGCGGGACGGCGCGCGGGTAGTTCCATCGGCCGGGCGGAAAAGACAGGAGCTCAGCCTCGACACCGCTCCTTCTGAGCGCGGCAACCTGGTCGCGCACGAAGATGCCCCGCGACGGATTCGCCGCGTCGGGCGTGATGTTGGTGACCACCAGGACGCGCAGGCCGCCAGCCTAATCGGGGCTCGGACAATGCAAGTCCGTGTGCGCACGGCTTCATCTCGCCGAGTGGCATGATCGGAGCGGTGGAGCAGCGGCTCAGCGTGGTCACTTTGGGAGTTGCGGACCTGAGGCGCGCTCGCGCCTTCTACGAGGCCCTCGGGTGGGTCACGGGGGCCCAGCCCGAGGACGAGGTCGTCTTCTTCCAGGCCCGCGGGATGATCATCGCCCTGTGGAGCCGCGACAGGTTGGCCCATGACAGCGCGGTGGATGATTCCGGGGGGTGGGGCGGGATCACGCTCGCCCACAACGTTCGCTCCCCTCAGGAGGTGGACGCGGTCCTCGAAGAGGCCCGTGCCGCGGGGGCGCGGATCGGCCGCCCCGGCGCCGAGACGTTCTGGGGCGGCTATTCCGGCGTGTTCGTGGACCCAGACGGGCACCCGTGGGAGGTCGCGCACAACCCCCGCTGGGCGTTGGACGAGGGCGGTTCGGTCAGCCTGGCGAGCTGACCTTGTGCGCGGAGCGTGGCCCGCCGTGGCTTGCGCGGCGGGACTCAGGTAACCGATGTAGCCTCTGACTCGAGGTGCCACTTCACATTCGAGAACGGAGAACGCATGGGCGAGTCTGAACAGACCTTCGAAGGGCAGTGCTTCTGCGGCGCGGTGAAGCTCACGGTCACCGGGGATCCGGCAGGTGCCGGGTACTGCCATTGCAAGTCGTGCAGAAGCTGGTCCGCGGGCCCGGTCAACGCGTTCACTTTGTGGGAGCCTGATGCGGTCGAGATCACTCAAGGAGAAGACCAGCTCGGCGAGTACCACAACAACGAACGGAGCTATCGGCAGTGGTGCAAGGCCTGCGGTGGCCACGTTCTCACGCGACACCCGCAGTGGAACCTGATTGACGTCTATGCGGCCACGATCCCTGATTTTCCGTTCTCACCAGGGGTGCACGTCAATTACGAATCGACAGTTCTTCCTATGAAGGACGGCCTCCCGAAGCTCAGGGACTTCCCCGAGGAGCTGGGCGGCTCCGGCGAGACCGTCCCCGAATAGCCGCGGCACCGGGAAGTTCCCTCCCCCGGTTCATTCACCCTCATTTCATCGGCGGCTCCTACGGTTGCGTCCTGACTGTCAAGCGAAACAGGAGGACGACCATGAACGGCAAGGTGAAGAAGGGGTTCGGGGCTGCTGCGGCGATCGCGGCCCTGGCCGCCGGTGGTGCCGCGATCGCCGGGGCCGCCGGCGGCGGAGACGACGGAGAGGGGACCCCGATCAGCGGGAGCGCGCTGGACAGGGCCAAGGCGGTGGCCTTGCAGCAGGTTGGCGGGGGGCGGGTCTCCGGCACGGAGCTGCGCGACGAGGAGGGCTACTACGAGGTAGAGGTCACGAGGACAGACGGCAGCCAGGTGGACGTCCACCTCGATCGCGGGTTCAACCTGATCGAGTCCTCCGCCGACGGATCCGGCGACAGCGGATCCGACCAGGGCTCGGACTAGCCGACGGGCTCCCATTCGCGGGGGCCGGCGTCGATCGAGTTCCGGCACGGTTGGGCATTTCACTCGGCTCCCTCGCGTCTGGATCGGTGACGCCGTCGTCGCGAGCATCGGCGCACCAATCCGGCAACCGAAGGAGGAGTCGATGCTCTACAAGCTGGCCGCGTACATTCACGTCCTGGTAGCCCGCCGCGCGAGGCGAATCGTCGCCGCTCTCGAGGGGCAGCGGGGGCAGGGGACGGTGGAGTACGTCGGCCTGATCCTGCTGGTCTCACTGCTGATGGTGGGGATGGTGGCGGCCATGAAGGGGTTCAACGGCAAGCAGGGAACCGAGCTCGCCGACGTGATCGTGGGGAAGATCAAGCAAGCCGTGAACGCGATCACGTTCCGATAGATAGGGAGCCGAGCTCCCTCGCCGCCGCCCGTCCCGGTCGCCCACCGTTGGTGGGCGAGGAGAACGGGCGGCGGCTCGCATTGACAGACTGCGGTCGTGGCCAGCCGAAGCTACGACCGCTCCCCCGGCGACCTGCGCCCGGTCGAGATCCAGCCCGGGTTCGTCCGCACGGCCGACGGCTCGGCGCTCTACTCGCAGGGCGAGACGCGAGTCATCTGCACCGCCTCGATCAACGCGTCCGTCCCGCGCTGGCTGGAAGGCAGCGGCCGGGGGTGGGTGACGGCCGAGTACGCGATGCTCCCGGCGTCCACGGGCGAGCGCAAGGAGCGCGACATCAAGCGGGGCCGCCCGGACGGGCGCTCGGTTGAGATCCAGCGCCTCATCGGACGGTCCCTGCGGGCCGTGGTGGACTTCCAAGCGCTCGGGGAGCGCAGCCTCTACGTGGACTGCGACGTTCTCCAGGCCGACGGCGGAACCCGGTGCGCGGCGATCACCGGGGGCTACGTGGCACTGCGACTGGCATTCGAGGGTCTGGTGGCGGCCGGCACCCTGGAGCGGGTCCCGCTGAACGGCTCGATCGCGGCGGTGAGCTGCGGCGTGGTGGACGGGCGGGTGCTCCTCGACCTGGACTACTCCGAGGACTCGCGGGCCGAGGTGGACGCGAACGTGGTGATGAGCGGCGACGGCGGTCTGGTGGAGGTCCAGGCGACGGCCGAGCGAACGCCGGTCTCGCGCGCCTCCCTTGACGAGCTCCTCGGCCTCGCGGAGCCCGCGATCACGTTGCTTGGAGAGGCCCAGCGGGAGGCGATCGCCGTCGCCTTCGGGTGATGCCGCGGCGGCGGGTGGTGGTCGCGACGCGCAACCGGCACAAGATGCGCGAGCTGGCCGAGATCCTGGACTCGCTCGAGCTGGTGCCGGCTCCCGAAGAGGTCGAGTTTCCCCCGGAGGACGGCGAAACCTTCGCTGACAACGCCTTGGCGAAGGCTCGTGGGGTCCATGCCGCGACGGGCTCGACGACGATCGCCGACGACTCGGGGATCGAGGCGAGGGCGCTGAACGGCGAGCCGGGGGTTCGCTCAGCCCGCTACGCGGGCCCGCAGGCAAGCGACGAGGAGAACCTGGAGCTCCTGCTGAGCAGGCTCGACCGGGCCGCGGACCGGTCGGTCTCCTACGAGTGCGTGCTGGTGTACATGGACGAGGGCGGCGCGGAGCACCTGTTCGAGGGCCGCTGCGAAGGGGAGCTGGCCCGTAAGCCGCGCGGCACCGGCGGATTCGGGTACGACCCCGCGTTCATCCCGCACGACACCGGGCCCGGCGATCGCCGCACGATGGCCGAGCTGCCCGCCGCCGAGAAGCACGCGATCTCCCATCGCGGCCGCGCTGCCAGGCGGCTCGCCCGCTGGCTCGAGGAGCGCTCATGATCCGCCGATGCGCCCTCGTGCGAGCGCTGGCCGGGCCGGCTGAGGCCGTCCGCGGCTGGCGCTCAAAGGAGGTTGGCGGCGGCCGAGACGCCGACCGCTGCGAGCACGATGGAGTACCCGGTGTAGCCCTCCAGCACCAGGATCACCGCGGCGATCGCGCAGATGACCACGACGGTGAGCCACGAGGCTCGGGCGAGCGACACGTCTATATGTTTGCCGAGTGGCAGGCGTCAGCGCCCAGCAGGCCCCCAGCAGGAAGGCGGCCCGCGCCGCGGTCGAGCGCCTCACCGAGATGTCGGCCGACCTGCGGGGGTGCGCCGTGCTCGATGGAGCCGGGCATTGCCTGGCCGCCAGCGGCAACCCCAAGGCCTGGGCCAGCGCCGGCGGCGCGCTGCTCGCGGCGGCCGATGCCGCGGGGGGCCAAGCGGCAAGCCACGTCCATGTCGGGACAGAGGATGGAGAGGCGTTCGGGGTGCGCCACGGAGGGCTGGCGATGGTAGCGGTTGCCGATCGCTTCGCGCTCGCCTCGCTGATGGTCTTCGACATGCGGGCGGTGCTTCGCGACCTGGCTCGGGGAGCGGGATGACACAGAAGCCCCAGCGCACGCTGTTGGGCCGGGTCACGGCGTACGCCGACGAGGCGGCGTCGTTTTTGCGCCGCCGGCGCGCCACCCGTCAGCCATTCGCCCGGGTGCAATTCCCCGGGGGACGAAGCGCCGCGTTTTCCCCCGACACCGAGGCCGGCCGCGCGCTGTTCTTGGCCGCGTCTCGGTTGATCGACGCCGCCGAGTGAGGAGGGGCGACCCGATGGCGGATGAGGTCGCAGTCCCGCTGATCGAGGCCGAGCTCGCAGGGCGGGTGCTCGACCGAGCGCTTCGAAACGGCGGCGACTTCGCCGAGCTCTTCTGCGAGGAGCGCTCCGGCCTGGGCATGGCGATCGACGAGTCGCGCCTCGAGCGCGTCCAGCGCGGCAGCGAGCGGGGCGCCGGAATGCGAGTGGTGTCCGGCGAGACCAGCTATTTCGCCCACGTCGACGGCTTGGAGGAGCCGGACCTGGAGCGCGCCGCGGACGCCGTCGCGGCCGCGGCGCGCGGGGAGCGCCGCGGCGTGCAGGCCCTTCAGACAGCCGAGCCCCGCCCTCTGCAGGAGATCGCCGTCCCCCCGGGCGAGGTCCCGGCGGCCCGCAAGGCCGAGCTGCTTCGCGCCTGCGACGAGATGGCGCGGGCCGCGGGGGACGAGGTGCAGCAGGTCCAGGCCAGCTACGCCGAGGGCCGCCGCAGGGTCACGGTCGCGAACTCCGACGGTCGGCTGGCAGCCGACGATCGCACCCGGGTGCGGCTCGGAGTCCAGGTGGTCGCCCGGCGAGGCGACGCCGTCGAGACGGGGTTCGAGACCCTGGGTGGGCACCGCGGCTTCGAGCTGGTCGGCGACGGTGCGGCGGAGAGAATTGCCGAGCGCGCCGCGCGAGTCGCTTTGACCCTGCTCGACGCCGACCCGGCGCCGGCGGGAGCGATGCCGGTCGTGGTGGGCGGCGGCTTCGGCGGGGTGCTGTTCCACGAGATGACCGGCCACGGGCTCGAGGCCGACCACATCCAAAAGGGCGCCTCGGTTTACGCGGGTAAAGTCGGCGAGCAGGTGGCGGCGTCCGATCTGGAGGCCTACGACGACGGGCGCTTGCCCGGGGAGTGGGGGACGGACGCGATCGACGACGAGGGAACCCCGACGCAGCGCACCCCGGTCATCCAGGCGGGCCGGATCGCCTCCTATCTCTACGACCTCATCCGGGCGCGCAAGGAAGGGGTGGCATCCACCGGCAACGGTCGGCGCGAAAGCTTTCGCCACCTGCCCATCCCGCGGATGACCAACACCTACATCGCCCCCGGTCAGGCGAAGCCCGAGGAGCTGATCGCCGAAGTCCAGCGCGGCTTCTACGCCGTCTCGTTCGCGGGCGGGCAGGTGGACCCCACCACGGGGGACTTCGTGTTCGGCGTCTCGGAGGGCTATTTGTTCGAGGGACGAAAGGTCACCAGGCCGTGCCGGGGCGCGACCCTGATCGGCAACTGCCTGCAGGCCCTCGGACGGATCGAGGCGGTGGCCTGTGACTTCGACATGAAGACCGGGTTCTGCGGCAAGGGCGGTCAGCGGGTACCCGTGGGGACCGGCCAGGGCCACGTGAGGATCGGCGAGCTGACCGTGGGGGGGACGGCGGTCTGATGGCCTTCGGCGACCTGGACGGAATCACCGAGCACGCGGTCGAGGCGGCGCTGGCGGCGGGCGCCGGCGAGGCGGAGGCCTTCGTGGAGGACTCCGTGGGGCGCGAGATCCGGGTCTTCGGGGGGGAGGTCGAGAGCCTCACCGAGGCGGGAGAGCGCGGCCTGGGCATCCGGTGCTGGATCGATCACAGCGTCGGCTACGCGTACGGCACCGATCTCAGCGAACCGGGGCTGCGAGCGGTCGCCGCCGGCGCGGTCGAGGCGGCGCGGGTCGCCGATCCGGACCCGTTCGCGGCGGCGCCGGCGCCGAACGGCTCGGCGACGCCGGAGGTTCCCGGCCTGCGCGACCCGGTGCTTGGCGAGTGGAGCACAGAGCGAAAGATCGAGCTGGCGAAGGGCATCGAGGATGCCGCCCGCCGGGCGGACAGCCGCATCGTCGGGGTCGAGACGGTGGTCTACGCGGACGAGGAGCGCCGAATCGCGATCGCCTCCTCTGCGGGCCTCGCGGGCAGCTACGAGGCCACCGCCGCTTACGCCTACCTGCAGGCGATCGCCGAGGGGGAGGGCGACAAGCAGACCGGCCTCGGCTTCGGCATGGGACGCTCACCCGCGGCTCTCGACGCGGAGGAGATCGGGCGCGAGGGCGGAGCCCGAGCGGCGGCTCTGTTGGGCGCGGCAAAGCCCGCCTCGCGCTCCTGCGCTGTGGTCCTGGACCCGACGGTGGCCGCGAGCTTCGTGGGCTTGATCGCCGGAACGCTGTGCGCCGACGCGATCCAGCGCGGGCGCTCGCCGTTCGCGGGCCGACTGGGCGAGGGCGTCGCCACGGCGGCGTTCACGGTGACCGACGACGGCACCGACCCGGCGGGCCTCAACTCGGCGCCCTTCGATGGCGAGGGCGCGCCGCGGGGGAGTACGGCGCTGATCGAGGCCGGGAACCTGGCGGCCTACCTGCACGACTCCTATACGGCACGCCGCGAGGGCACCGGGACGCGCACGACGGCCAACGCCTCCCGCGCGGGCTACCGCTCACCGCCCGCCGTCTCGACGTCAAACCTCCTCGTCGCTCCGGGGGCCGACTCATTCGAGGAGCTGCTTCGAAGAGCCGAGGACGGGATCTACGTCACCGACGTCGCCGGACTCCACTCCGGGGTCAACCCAGTCTCCGGCACTTTCTCGGTTGGGGCCACCGGGCGGCTGGTCTCAGGCGGCGAGCTTGCCGACCCGGCCGACGAGTTCACGATCGCCTCCGACCTGAAGGCGATGCTCCAGGCGGTCGCCGCCGCCGGCTCTGAGCCCCGCTGGGTCCCCTTCGGAGGCTCCGTCAGCACACCCGCGCTGCTCATCGCCGAGATGTCGGTGGGCGGTTCGTAAGCGCGCTCAGCCGTGGATTTTCTTGTGCTCGCTGAGCATGGCGACGAGCTTCTCG